>SFAQ01000006.1:0-55393 GCA_007096525.1 Microcystis wesenbergii Mw_QC_B_20070930_S4
TGTTGGATTTCTGCGTCTGTGGGTTTTGTACCGTCTTCGTAGATGTAGTTAGAGAGAATCGGATAGGCCGATCGCCCGTTAATGCCGATTAACTCCCCCTCGACAAAAATGCCGCCGCCGCTCATTCCCTGCACGATCTCCCCACTATAACCGACGCTGTAGCCCTCCCGGAGGGGTCGATCGCTCACCTGTTCAAGGGTTCCCTTTGTCGTCCGATACTGTCCCGTTTCGGCAACATATCCCGCAGCCACCACTTCTAAACCGATGCTGTTTTGATTGATGGTAAACTCCGCGATGGTGGCGATCGCATAATCCCTGGTATCGCTAAACTCTAGCAGGGCATTGGGGACAATGCGGGCCGCACGGCTCTGGCCGTCGTAGGTTTGTACCTGTAGGGTTTTTGCGCTGCGGGTAACGTGGGCGTTGGTTAGGACAAGGTAATTATCACCTTTTTTAGCGATAATCGTCCCCGATCCCCGATTTATCTCGCTAGTAATCCGAACGGTGACTCGTTGTAGGATTTGCTCCTCGGTAAGCGCCTGATCGCCCTGTGCCGTCAGAATGCGATCGTTAGAAATATTTCCGGCAGCCGGGGTGACAAGGGTTAATCCGGGTTGAGGCAGTAGGGAGAAAAGAAGGATGAGGGCGATCGAAGGTTTGATCATGGCTGTTACCTAGCTATTTCAAGTAGCAAGAACGAAGAAAAAAGAAGATACCGGAGGTGGTGAGAAGTGCGATCGCTGGGGGGAGAATCGGAACCCAAAGACCGAAATAACTAAAGAGAAGCCAACCGATACCGGTGAGGGAAATCACAGCGATCGCTACTGTCAAAAGTACCGTTTTTACCCGAAGAAAACGCCACGTTAATAATCCCCCCACTAGGGACCAACTCAGCACCCAGAAAGTCTCCTGTAGGGGATTCCAGAAAGCGATCGAGGCTCGTTTTCCCGTCATTGTATCGAGAATTTGACTGACTGCGTGCGCGTGCAGATAAACCCCCGGAATTGCTTCCGATGGGTTGCGACTAAAGGGGGTTAAAAAATCATCGATCCCCGGTTCTGTTACTCCAATTAGAACAATTTTTTCCCGGACTGATTTGGGATTAAAACGCGGATCTAAAACCTGTCGGAGGGATTTTTTCGGGGCAATTTTTATGATCGCATCGATGCCATTATCGGCGATTCGACGGTAAGCGAGCATAACTTGACGGCCGGATCGGGTATCGGATTGACGGGTTTTATAGGGGCCGCGGTTGGATTGTAGCCAGTCACCGAGATGAGTATCCCCGATATTAATTTCTAGAATTCCCCGCTGCAGTTTATTGCAGTCAAAATCTTGATTCTGGGATTCTAGATATCGTTTGGCAATTAGGAGACTAAAACTAGGAGCATAATCTTTAAAATTACAGGACATTGAGTCAACTTTGGCCAAAGAATCTGGGGGAAGACAGGGAGAGGTGCGATCGAGTTTTGCCTGATACAAAAAACGACGAATTCGGGGAACTCCGGCAACGGTTTCGTCTGGCACTGTGTTACTAAAACCACTCTGATTTTTTGGCAGTTCCGGGGGTGGGGGAAATCCGTCCGGTTGCGGGTAATTATTGAACTGACAAATCGAGATAAAATTAGGAGTATTTTGTAATTGGTTGGCTAGGGGTGGATAATCTTGGCTGGCAGCGATCGGACGGAGGATATCTAAGGCGATAATTTGCGGTTGGTAGGGTAGTAATTTATTTAAAAGCTGCGATAATGCTTCTCCTGCGAGGGAACGTTTTCGATCGCTTCCGGGTATTGTTGGTCTTTTCATACCCATGCGATCTTGATATGCCCAATCTTGGCGATCAATGGTAATAATGAATAATCTTTCGTCAGGTTTATCTTTGGGTTTTAGTTGCATCAGGCGATCATAAATATTTAATTCTAAGGGTTCTAAAATTCCCGTTTCTCTTATTGCCAAGACTGTCATCGCTACGGCTAAACCTAAACCGAAAGTTAGAGCGAATCGTCGCCAATTTTGTTGTTTTTGAGGGGAGTTACTGAAACTATGCCAAGTGGGGGGTTCTTCGGTGGGATTGGGGCAAACTACGGGCAACCAACTGGCACAGGGATAGTCTTTTTCCCAGTCATCGTGGAGATTTTTTTGGGCTTCATGTACGGCGCTGTAGAGAGATTTATTACTGGTAAAAGCGGTTAAAAAGTATTGCAGAAATTTGGGAGAAACGGGATCGGGTAATTTCTCGCGCATAAAGATTAGATGGGGTAATGCCATCCCTTTTTCCCGTGATAGTTGTTGTGCCAAACCGATACCATCACAGGAGTTAAATATCGCTAACTTTAACCCGTTTTTAGTGGCTTCTCCCAGGGAAAAGCTAAAATCAGCTATCTTTAATTTATGAGTTTCTGTTAGTTGAATTTCGCAATCTTGTCCATCTTCTGTACTGGCACTATGACCGCTAAAAAAGAGGATATTCCAAGTTTCTTGACGCAATAACTGATTTAATTTTTGCGGGTGTGGGGCTTTTTCCCAGATAATTTCGGCTCCTGCTTTTCCCGCAATATCGTCTAAAGTTTTGCGATCTTCTTCGAGAAATTTTAAGTCGGTGGCATAGCCTAAAATGGCCAAAATCCGAATTTTTTCATGATTTTTTAATTGTCTGGCTAAGGTATCGTATTCTGAGACAATAATTGCTATATCTGCGCCGATATTTTTGAGAATTTCCCATTTTTCCCAGGGGAATCTTTGCAGCCAAATATTATCGGTTTGTAACCAGATACGAAAGTTATTCCCAGAGAGCAGAATTGCGGTTTTGATCGGTTCAAATTCTGGGCTATTATTCAACCACTTGTTTAAGTTATCCTCAAATAATTTGGCTTTTTCTTGGCAGTTTTTAAAAACTAAACTCTGCTGAGAACTATTGGTAATTTGTTGGGGATTGCTATCTTTTAAGACTTTAAAAAATCCCTCTAATTCACTATAGTAACGTTGCCATTGACGGTAAAGAGTTAATAACTCTAAATTAGCTGGTAGCCTTGCTTTGATCACAGTTTGGGGACGAGAATTAAGATCGGGACGAATTTCTAATTTTACTTTAAATCCCCGATCAAATGTGCCATCTAGTTCGAGAGTTAAGAGTTTAATCATTAAGTTTTTCCTCGCTTACACTTGTAAATATTCGGTTACTTTTGCCGATTCTAAAGCCACTTCAATGAAGAACTTATCCCCCAATTCAGCATCAAATCGATAACGAATAAATTCATCGTTATCTGTGGCAATTACTTCTCGAAAAACCTGGCCAGTTTCGGTGAGAATACTTAATTTTAATTCCGGGGGTAAAGTGCTTGTTTCTCCGGTGGGGTAAACAGTCGCTTGCAGGCTAAATATTTCTTCAGTTTTAGCGATAGTAATCATCAAAGCGAGGGGATTTCCCAGTAATTCTACTCCTAAATCTTTGATGCGTTTAATTTCTGTATTTTTGAAAGCTGGAACCAGTGACAGTGAGCTAAAATCGAGGATACTTTGCCAATCAATGGGGAAATTATCAGTAAACCAATTGGTTAACTTGACGGGGGATTTTTGCCGACGGGTAATTAAGACTTTTCTCCAGTTACTATTGACGATAACTGCTGCCCATTCTTGAAAAGCAATAGCTTTTCTGGGAAAGATTAACTGAGGATTAGCTAAGATGTCTAGTAAGGTTGTCAATCTATCTAAAGATAGTTTTTCTGACCTCTTTTCCCGTTCAATCTTAACTGGTTGTAATTGACACTCTCCCCATAAATCCAAAGAATCTGATCCTGATTGCAGTTGATTTCTCGGTAGAGAGTAGTTAAGATTACGCTTAATATATTGTCCTTTTTCCTTAATATCTTTATGGGTAGTAGAACCCCAAATTCTCAGATAACTTTCGGCAGTGTTTACCTGTACCGCTAGATAATAATCACCAATTAATTGAGGAATATCTACCCATTCTTGAGGAATTTCGATCGCTTCTAGATCCAGAGTTTCGCTGGCAATAACTATTACTGACTTTTCGCCTAATTTAACGGCAAAACCGTTAACTCCTAGTTGCCAGAAATCTTCTTGATTTTCCACTAAACTAACCGGAGGCATCCCTGACTGGAGATAGTTAAAAATAACTTGTTGACAGAGATAATTAATATAAAATCTCTGACGAATACTGGCATCAGTAAAAGCTGTACTTTTTGCCCAACTTATCTCTTGAATATCTGCGGGTATTTCTAGCCAAATGCTATCAGGAGTTAGTTCTAACCAATCATTAACCATAATTAATCCTCCTGAGTTGTTGCGCTGGTTTGATAGTAGTATGTTAGCCATGGTTCTATTGCCTTACTAATAACTTCTCTATCGTGAGACTGGGAAGGAATATGCAGGTTTTCGGTGGCCCAGGGTAAAAACTTTTTAGCGAGGTGACGATAAACTTTATCCAGTTCCCTAGAAACCTGATATTGTTTGATAACTACCTTGGTAATTTCTGTAATCTTAGCGGCAATTGCCACTTGTCCCAACCCTGAACCATAAGTCATCTCTAGAATTAACTGAATTTGCGGATGCAGTTTTGCCTGTTGCGGCTGCTGACAAAGTTGTTTAACTTCCCCTTGCAGCCAAGCTAGAATTTTTTGGTGATTTTGTTGGGACTCGCGAAAATTTTCCGCCGCTTCTAATTGCTGCCAAGGGGTATCATGGAGAGTATCTTCGATCATTTCTTCCCTCGTGCTACTTTCCCCATCCCCTAAAGGTTGCTGTAGAGAAATTGTTTTTCCTTGGGGAAATAAATAATCAAAAATAGCTTGTCCTGCATCCTTTAACCATCGGGAAATTGTCGCGGAATTGATTTTGATGGTAGAGTGGCTATCCAAGTTATAGGCAGCGGCGATTTTTTGCCAGATTTCTGGACTAGGTTCCTGAATTTTACCATCGGTTTTTATTTTTGCCTGGGCATAAATTTCTTGATAGTAATCCCAAGCTAAAAGGTAATTTTCGAGAGTTTCCCCCACTAATCCCCTCGCCCGGAGAGCTTGGGTGAGACGCGCTCCGGTAGAATTAAGTAGTAGGCTCCAAGTATTATGGCCGAACGCTTGACTAATCTGACGGATGCGATCGATTAAGCGATATTTAATCCTCTGAGTGGCAAAATTATCGAAGCGAGTCGAGAATAAAGGCTTAAAGTCAGCTAAGATAGCCTCAAAGTCCAGAATTCCTTCGTTAAAGTAGTCTTCAATCTGATAATCTAGTTTAGCTTGATATTTTTGATAGATTTCGGCAGCTGCCCAGTAGCAAGGTTCCTGCAAATAAGCGTATAAATGCCCACGAAAAAGATGATTTTTGGAACCGGGATTCTGATACTGTTGGTGAAAGAATAGGGACCAATAATCCTCGGACTCGACATTAGGATCAATTTGGCCATAGCTTTCCATGTTACGACGCAAACGCCGATCGCAATTCCATTGTGTCCTATTTTGCTGCAAAACTAAAAAGCAACAAAACTTCTCCAGCAAAGTCTCTCGTTTTTTCATCTAGCTACTCCCCGTGGAGGTCAACTAAACTGTCTATCGTTCCACTTCCAGCTTTTATGCAGTATTTTGGCATTTTGTTACAAATTAATCGTACTCGGTCGAGGAGAGCCACAGTAAATGGCTTTTTTACCCACTCCCAACCCCCAACAGCTAACCCCCAGGGAGGACTACGAGGGGCATCTTTAAAAAAAACCTGTCCACTGTTCCTGAGAAACGTTAACATAAGTTAACAACCCCTTGACAACCGATAAGATCATCCTCAATTTATCAGGAGTTCGACAGCGTGAACAAAAACGGTAATAACAAAAAATGGCGCAATGCGGGACTATATGCCCTATTGTTAATCGTAGTCCTTGCCTTGGCCTCAGCTTTCTTCGATCGCCAGCCAGCAGTGCAACAAACTTGGAAGTATAGTGAATTTTTACAGGAAGTACGGGAAGGTAAAGTAGAAACCGTGCGCTTAAGTGCCGACCGGCAGCGAGCGATCGTACCCACTCAAGACGGTACAAACGTATTGGTTAACCTACCCAACGATCCGCAATTAATCAACATCTTGGCAGAAAATAACGTTGATATTTCCGTACTGCCCCAAAGAGAAGAAGGAGTATGGGTAAGAGCCTTCAGTAGCCTCTTTTTCCCCATTTTGCTTCTTGTTGGTCTATTTTTCTTGCTCCGTCGCGCCCAAAGTGGACCCGGTTCCCAAGCGATGAACTTCGGCAAATCGAAAGCAAGAGTACAGATGGAACCCCAAACCCAGGTTACTTTCGGTGATGTGGCCGGGATTGAAGGGGCAAAATTAGAATTAAACGAAGTGGTAGATTTCCTGAAAAATGCCGATCGCTTCACGGCAATTGGGGCAAAAATCCCCAAAGGAGTCCTTTTAGTCGGTCCTCCGGGGACAGGTAAAACCCTGCTCGCTCGCGCAGTAGCTGGAGAAGCAGGAGTCCCGTTTTTTAGCATTTCCGGTTCGGAATTCGTGGAAATGTTCGTCGGGGTGGGTGCTTCTCGCGTCCGCGACCTATTTGAACAAGCGAAAGCGAATGCACCTTGTATAGTTTTTATCGATGAGATTGATGCTGTCGGTCGTCAACGGGGTGCCGGTTTAGGGGGGGGTAACGATGAACGGGAACAAACCCTCAACCAATTATTAACGGAAATGGACGGTTTTGAAGGTAATACAGGTATTATCATTATCGCCGCCACTAACCGCCCCGATGTGTTGGATGCCGCTTTATTACGTCCGGGTCGTTTTGATCGCCAAGTGGTGGTGGATCGTCCCGATTACGCTGGCCGTAAGGAAATCCTTAATGTCCACTCCAGAGGCAAAACTTTGGCCCAAGACGTGGATCTCGATAAAATCGCTCGTCGTACCCCCGGTTTTACTGGTGCGGATCTGGCTAATTTGCTCAATGAAGCCGCAATTTTAGCGGCACGTCGCAATTTAACCGAAATTTCCATGGATGAGGTCAACGATGCGATCGATCGTGTCCTGGCCGGTCCTGAGAAGAAAAATCGCGTCATGAGTGAAAAACGCAAAACTTTAGTTGCTTACCATGAAGCTGGTCATGCTTTGGTGGGTGCTTTAATGCCGGATTATGATCCCGTCCAGAAAATTAGTATTATTCCTCGCGGTCGCGCTGGGGGTTTAACTTGGTTCACTCCCAGCGAGGATCGCATGGAATCCGGGTTATATTCTCGCGCTTATCTGCAAAATCAGATGGCTGTAGCTTTGGGGGGTCGTTTAGCTGAAGAAATTATCTTCGGTGAGGAGGAAGTGACTACGGGTGCTTCTAATGACCTGCAACAGGTGGCACGAGTAGCGCGGCAAATGGTCACTCGTTTCGGAATGAGCGATCGCCTGGGTCCAGTGGCCTTAGGTCGTCAAAATGGTAATGTTTTCCTAGGTCGTGATATCGCTTCCGATCGAGATTTTTCCGATGAAACTGCGGCAGCTATTGACGAGGAGGTGCGTAGCTTAGTGGAACAGGCCTATCGTCGCGCTAAAGAGGTTTTAGTCAATAACCGCGCCATCTTGGACCAGTTAGCGCAAATGTTAGTGGAAAAAGAAACCGTGGATGCGGAGGAGTTACAAAATATCCTCGCTCATAACGATGTGAAAATGGCGGCTTTAGCTTAAGTTTTGTAACATTTTCTTGACAAACAGCATCCTGATGGGTGCTGTTTTTTTGTTCAACGAAAATTAATGACAAACTTAATAGCTGTTAATCGGGTGCATCTCAATTTTTGTCAATCCCACACAGAGAAAACGGGTTTCTCGGAGAAACCCGTTTTCTACTCATGTAATTTGGGATTTTTAAGCGGAAACTTTCTCCTAAAGTTGATTCAAGGTAGGGTTGATTCATGAATCAACCCTACCCAAACCCGGAAGCGCATTAGTTTTTCGGTGGGATGCTTACAGATAGCTGCTGATATATCTGTAATAATTTAAGAGTCACTGATAATTAATGTGGGATGCACCCCTGTTAATCAGCTTCACAATACCCTGTTTAAATGCGTCTTAAGTAGGGAGGCACAATTATTTGTAGGATGGGTTAGCGGTAGCGCAACATGAGCGGACGTTGGGTTTCATGCTTCAACCCAACCTACGTTGATCTTATATTTAATTCCACCCACCCACTTAGCTTAACAGTCCTGTCTTTTCACTGATTACTGATTACTGATTACTGTTCACTGATTACTGATTACTGTTCACTGATTACTGTTCACTGTCATGTAGCATCGATGACTACTTCCTCTTTACCTATTCTGATTGTTATTTGTGGGGCAACTGCCACGGGAAAATCCAGTTTGGCACTACAATTGGCCGAAAAGTTTAATTCAGTAATTCTCAGTGCCGATTCCCGACAAATCTATCGAGAATTTAATATTGGTACTGCTAAACCTAGCTTAGAAGAATGTCAGCGGATTCCCCATTATCTAATTGATATTTGTGATCCTCAAGATAATTTTACCCTAGCACAGTACCAAGAACAGGCTGAGGATTTAATCAGCAATCTCCACTATTCTCCTCTATTTTTGGTCGGTGGTACGGGACTTTATATCAAGTCCATTGTCAAAGGTTTAAAAATACCGAGGGTTTCTCCTCAAGCGGATTTAAGACAGCAATTACAAGCTTTAGGACAATCCTATCTTTATCAAATTCTGATGCAGGTAGATGAAGAGGCTGCTAAAAAAATTCATCCCCATGATCAGGTCAGGACTTTACGCGCTTTGGAGGTTTTTTATCTGACAGGAAAACCTATATCTAGTCAGCAGGGAGAAAATCCCCCCACTTATCCGATTTTACAAATTGGTTTAGACTGTTCCCCAGAAATTTTAGACAAGCGGATCACTGTTCGTACTCATCAAATGATCGCCAGGGGATTAGTAGCAGAGGTGCAGCATTTGGGGGATAAATACGGTTGGGATTTGCCACTTTTGCAGACTTTGGGTTATGCAGAGATTAAGCAATATCTCCTCGGAGAAATTTCTTTAGAACAGGCGATCGATCTAATTATCCTCCACACCCGTCAATTTGCTAAACGTCAGCGCACTTGGTTTCGTGCCGATGCTGATATTATCTGGTTTCCCATCGATAAAGAAAATTTATTGAAATCGGTGGAACGACAAATTATTTTGTTTCTTGAGGGGTTGTCAATGCCCGATATAAAAACACATGATCCTGATTAACGATTAACTGAAAGTTCTCATTTTGATTCAGTTTATTTAAGTGATCATCAATTAGTTCTGGTGAACTAGACCAACCGGGATGACGGCGATCGAGTAGGATATAATTAAATTGATTTAAATCGAGGGATTGGGAACCTTCGATCGCTAATTTGATCATTTCTCGATGGGTAAGATGGGGGGCAATTCTAGAAGTAGTCAAGACACTCTCACTGGTGGTAATTTGGGTTAGAGCTTTTTGGGTGGCGGACCAAGTATCGAGGGAATTTAAATATAGTGACCAAAAATAGCCGTATTTAGCTAAGGCAAGAAAGGCAATAGTTGCCCAAGTAATTATCCATTTAGGTTTTTTTAACCAGTTACTATTATGGGCTAAAGTGGCGATAACCGCTAGAAATAAAAAGGGCAAAATTGGCAGGGAATATTGAGTGGTTAAGTTTTTTTGTGGGGCATGATCTGCCAATAAATTTAAAGCGAGTGCGGGAATAGCGGCAATTATTGGGGCAGAATAGCGCCAGGATAAACCCCAAACTAAGGGAATAATTAATAGGATGAGGTATTCTAGATTATTGCCAGTAAAGATTTTTCCCAAGACAAGATCGGGTTTGAGGAAAAGATTAAAGATAATTGCCGGTAAACTATCTCCTAGATAACTATATCGAGAATCAGCCATTTCAATAACTGCTGATTTTCCTGTCAGGAGAGGGATTAATAATTTCGTGGCGATAATAAACCAAAGAATGCCGCTAATAATAGCAATTATTCCTGGGATTTTTTTCTTTTCCCAGAGAAGTAACCAGATACCCATTCCCAACAATGTTAAAGAGAGAATTGCCTTACAACCGAGAATAATAATGATTCCTAGACAAAATCCCCAGAGATTATTTAATCTTGCTGCCAAAATTGTCCAAAAAATGGCTGGAACTGCTATAACTTCGGGATGAAAATCAAAGAGATTAACATTAAAAATCAGGGGATAGAGCAGATAAACTAAGGCTAATGTATAAGCTTGTTTTTCTTTTAATCCCGCTTGTATAGCCAATTGCCAGAGGGGAAAAGCACCAAGAGAAAGGGAAAACGCTTGTAAGAAAAGCAGCCAATAAACGCTAGGATAAATTTTATAAAGTAAGGCTATAGGATAGAGAATAAAAGCGATATGATCGCCTAAGATATGGTAGTCAACAAAAGATATAATCGGTGGTTTACCTTGAGAAATTAAGTAAACTCCTTGATCGAACCAACCAAGATCGAGAGCATTAGATTGAAATAAAATATGTCTGATAGCACTGCAAATAAACAGGATTATTGTACTGCAACCAACTAACCAAAATAAATGATTTTTTTTGGGCATAATCGTTAAGTTTTACTGGGATTTTTCGGGATTATTACGACAATACTGCCAGGTATGTATAAAATAGGAAGCAACTTCAGTAAACCATGCTTTAAAAATATTTCTGTTCTCACTGGTGACGATAACCCCATTAATAAACTCTTGCCATTGGGGATCATTAGCGGGGAGAATGAAACCATAATAATCACAATTTAAAGGATTGCGCGGGATAAGTTGATAATCTTTTTCTAAGGATAAACCGAGGATAACAGCTTCTCCAATTAGCAGAATACCATCACTAGCAAAAGCATCTATTCTATTCCTTCTTAAACTTTGGATACCTCGCAGTCTTCCCGTCACTCCTTGAAATTCTTGATAGGTAGCAAGAGGATATTTTTGTCTTAATAATTCTTGAGTGCTGGTATCTCGCAAAACTCCAATACTTATACCTTCTAAGGACGAGGAAAAGTTAAAATTATTCTGATTATCACTCCGAACTAAAAACTGAGTTCCCGTGACAAAAAAAGGACGAGAAAAACTGACACCATCAGGTATATTTTTTCTGATACTATTAGGACCACACTCGAAATCAACGGTTTTATTTTCCAATAACTGGAAGCGATTAAATAAAGTTGATTTATAAATTTTGACACTGATGATCCGGAGGTTTAATTTATGCTTTAGTTGTTCTCTAAGCAATTGGATAAAATCTAAGCATAATCCCTGCAAATTATTATTACTATCTCGATAGCCAAACGGAATCGCATCTTCTCTCATAGCTACTTCTAATAATCCCGTGCGTTTAATTTTTTCTAGAACCGTTTCAGACTTAGCTGGGAGAGCAGCAAAAAAATTAGATAAAATAACGAGAGTAAGAATGATTAATTTCATGACTTTTGCCGAGATTATTTAAGATTTGTTATGATCGTGATCCCATTGATCTAAAATGTCTTTGAATAATAATTCATCTAACCATGTTTTTACTACCACTGTCAAAGGTAAAGCCAATAATAAACCTAAGATGCCAAATATTTGAGCGAAGAATATTTGAGCAATTAGGGTAATTGCCGGTAATAAAGATACCTGTTTAGCCATGACAGTGGGTGTCAGCCAATAACTTTCGACATTTTGGATAATAAAATAGAGAATCAGAATAGCGACAATTTTCCAAGGTGCATCGATAACAGCAATGAGTATCGGAAAAATCACACTAGCAGTCGGTCCGATATTAGGGATAAAATTGAGCAATCCTGCTAGGATAGCATGAACGAGAACTAGATTAATTTGTAGAACCAAAAGACCGAAACCACTTAATAATCCTACCATAGTTGAACTAATGGCAATTCCCAACAACCAATTACCTAAACCTGCTTCCGATAGGGTAAGAATTTCCTCGGCACGACGACGATAGAAGTTAGGAAATAATTTTAAGAAAGCTTGTCGATAGGGTTGGGGATTGGCTAACATCATAATGGCTAACACCAGCACGAATAATAATTGCAAAATTGCCGCAACTGAGTTAGAAAAGAAGGTAAAAAAGTTACTAAAAACCAAGGTTCCTAAAGGTTGTAACTGCTGGACTAAATCACTTAAATTAGGCAGCGATGGCAACCAATCAAATTGAAATTGTTGTCGCCATCGAATCGAGTTATTGCGGACTAAATCCCAAGCTTGCGGTAAAAGTTCAATTAATTTTTGGAACTGTTCAACAAAGGGGGGAACGATAATTACAAAAAATAAAATCACAATTGCTAGACTCGTCAGCAGGGTAATTAAAATAGCCAACCCCCTTTTAATCCCTAATCTCTGCAATCCTTTTACACATCTATTTAAGGCTACGGTAAACACGATCGCCATAAAAATCAATAATAACAGCTGTCGAATCTGCCACAATACATACAGAGCCATTATTAAACAGATAAACCCCACCCACTGACCAAATTTCACGACCTTGATTTATCCTATCGGGACAAGTTTTATCATACAGCAGTCGGTCGGCGGTCGGCGGTCGGCAGGTTTTAGGTGTTGGGGTTTTGGGGTGTTGGGGTTTTAGTTCAATTTCCCCACCTCCCCACCTCCCCACCTCCCCACTTCCCCACCTCCCCACTTCCCCACTTCCCCACTTCCCCACTTCCCTAACAGCATAAATTAAGTTTTGTATCGATAACTTGCTAATTTTGCTGTTATATGCTATACAATTACAGCCCAAAACAGGATAGAAAAACGAGATTTTCTTAATTACCAGACATTTTCTCAAATTTTATGGCAACTATCCCAGAGTCAAATTATCCTGAAAGAAATCCTCTCCCAGAAAATCCGACCAGACTCAGAAAAATTGTGGCCATTAATGCTTTTATCCTTGTACTAGGACTTCGATGATGAAAGAATTGGAGCGATACTATAAAGTTTTAGGGTTAGATCATGGGGCATCTCTCGATGAGATCAATCAAGCCTACAAAGATTTAGTGTTTATTTGGCATCCCGATCGCATTCCCAAAGATAATCAGCGTCTTTTGGAAAAAGCCACCGCTAAACTGCAAGAAATTAACCAAGCTAGGGAACAATTGCGGCAAATTCATCAAAATTCTCCTAAACGCTCCAATTACGCCCCTAAACCTGAAAAACAGCCCGCCCACGCTTATAAAACTGCTTCGCCCTATCAGCCTCACCCTAGCCAACCCGGCCAAAATTCCCAAACCCATAGTCAACAAACCCATAGTCAACAAACCCATAGTCAACACAGCCACTCCCAGAATAACCATCAGGTTCACAATCATGCCACCTGGCGCCCTCACTATCGGGATTTAAACGGAGCCGATTTACAGGGAGCCAACCTGAAGGAAAAAGATTTCTCTAGTCGCAGTCTCATCGGGGCAGATTTAAGCCATGCCGACTTAAGCGATAGCTTCCTGCACAAAATTAACCTAGAAAAAGCTAATCTGTACAAAGCTAATCTTTTTCGCGCCAATCTCCTCGAAGCTAACCTTAAAGGCGCAAATTTACAGGAAGCCAATCTCATCGGCGCGGATTTAAGCGGGGCGGATCTGTCGGCGGCGGATTTACGCGGGGCAAAAATTGGCTTCGGTAAGCGTATTATGGTGAAACTAACTGGGGCTATTTTAACGGGAACAATTCTCCCCGATGGTTCGATTCATCAATGAATAACCTCCTGCTAATTTTGATTTTTCTTTAATAGGAACTATCACCCGATGGGCATTTATTACACAATTGCTGCTGTTTTTCTAGGGATGCAATTAGCTGGAGGAGAAAATTTATCGGCGGCGAATCCTGATTTTTTACGGTTGCAAAAAGCTCTAGAAAAACACAATTTTATCGTCAAAATTGCCCCGCCACCAGTGAGAGGAGCCTACGGTTTATTTGATAGTAAAACTAGAATTATTTGGATTCATCCCCTAGTTTTTGACTTAGGTATTGCCCGACCAACATTAATTCATGAAGCTGTCCATGCCGCTCAACTTTGTCATGGAGGCAAAACAGTTAAAGCTCTTAATTTACCCATAGAACCCCCGGCAATGACCAGAAGATTTTTTATGAATTATCAGGGTTTTAGCAGACAAATTGAAGCCGAAGCCTATACTGTTCAAGTTCAGCCCGATGGTCTAGATTTAGTGATTTCTTTACTACAAAAATATTGTCCTTAGAAAACCTGTCGATAAATCTACCAATCCCGTTCTAATTCTTCGGCTACACGACGATAATCGGCGCTGGCTTCTTGGGCATTTTTACCGCGCCAATTGGTAATAGCAACCCCGTCTAAAACGGCTTTTTCGTGGGCCTTATAATTTCTGATAAAAGCATGACAGGCAGGAATACCTAATTCTAATAAAGTATTTTGTGCTTCTAAAGTTTCCTTAAGACTACGAGAATCCACTTTTGTTAATAAAACCCGATAGGAAATTCCTAGGGGTTTAACTGCCGTGCGTACCGTGTCAATTAAAGCCATTAAATCCATCGGTGCGGGAGGAGTCGGTAAAATTAAATAATCTGATTCTGCTATTACTGCCGTAAGTAATTCGGAACGCAAAGCTGGTGGTGTGTCAATCACGATCAGATCGTACTCGATAATTTGACGCAATTCTCCTAATTTCTCTGTATTAATTTGCTTGGCTAAATCAAATACCATACCCGCTTGATTTCTTTCTACCCACCAAGTGGAGGAACCCTGCGGATCCGCATCCACCAGCAAAACACGCTGATTCTGTCCCCAAATTGCCGCCAAATTGACCGCAGTGGTGGTTTTACCCACACCACCTTTACCGTTAACAACAGCGAGAATTTTCGGGATATTAGGCTTTAATTGCGAGGTCATTTTCAGTTATCAGTTACCAGTTAAGTAAGTAGGCGTTAAAAGTTATCAGATGCCCCTCTTATTAAGGGGGGATCCCCCCGCCTACCGGCACCCCCCTTATCAAGGGGGGCAGGGGGTATCGAACCTAAAATCTATCTTCAATTTAATTATAACCAGCTACTTATCAGTTATCAGTTATCGGTTATCAGTTATCAGATTTGAGTTTTAAGTTCACTGATTACTGTTTACTGTTTACTGATTACTGATCACTGAATATAACTAACCAGAAAGTTTTTGATCTAAGATTTGGCTAGTTAATTTAGGATCGGCTTTACCGCCGCTTTTTTTCATGACTTGACCGACAAAAAATCCCTTAAGATTGGTTTTACCCGCCCGGAATTTTTCTAACTCGCTTGGATGGGCAGCGATAATTTCCTCGATCAGTTTTTCGATCGCAGAACTGTCAGAGATTTGTATTAATCCTTTCTTTTCCACCAGCGCTTTGGGTGAACCGCCCTGGGTGAGAAGTTCGGGTAAAATTTCCTTAGCAATTTTGCCACTAATTGTTCCCGTTTCAATCAGTTTAACTAATTCCGCCAAGTCTCCTGCTTGCAGGGCAATTTCCGTGATCGTCAGCTTATTATTATTCAAATAAGCGGCGATATCTTGACTGATCCAGTTAGCGACTAATTTCGCATTTGCCCCGGCAATTACGGCAGTTTCAAAATATTCAGCCACGGTGCGATCATCGGTTAAAACCCTGGCATCGTAGGGGGAAAGACCAAATTCTTCTTCATAACGACGACGTTTATGAGCGGGTAATTCCGGTAATTCTTCCGCCCAAGCTTTTAACTGTTCGGGGGAAACTTCTAGGGGGGGTAAATCCGGTTCGGGAAAATAGCGATAATCGCTAGAACCTTCTTTTTTCCGCATACTAATCGTCCGTTGAGTAGCTTCTTCCCAAAGACGGGTTTCCTGTACGATCAGTTCCCCATTTTTGATCGCTTCAATTTGTCGATCGATCTCGTATTCTATGGCTTTTTGGATAGCACTAAAGGAGTTCATATTTTTAATTTCTACCTTAGTCCCGAACTTTTTAGCGCCTTTTTTGCGAACGGAAATATTGACATCGCAGCGCAGGGAACCTTCCTGCATATTACCGTCACTGATGCCGAGATAACGCACTAAACGCCGTAATTCTTGGGCATATTCCGCCGCTTCGGTGCCGGTGCGTAAATCCGGTTCCGAGACAATTTCTAATAATGGTACACCTGTACGATTAAAATCCACGAGGGAATGGGTGGAACCGGAGAGACGTTCGCTGCCCGCATGAACCAGTTTTCCCGCATCTTCTTCCATGTGCAGACGGGTAATGCCGATAATTTTGCGGCTAACTTCCTTAGTTTTTTTATCGACGATCTCGATTTCTAGTTGACCCTGTTCGACAATAGGGAGATCATACTGGGAAATTTGATAATTTTTCGGCAGGTCGGGATAAAAATACTGTTTGCGATCAAATTTGCTATGAGGTGTAATTTTACCATCGATAGCTAATCCCAGTTTAACGGCACTGGCTAGGACTTCTTGGTTAAGGACGGGTAATACCCCCGGATAACCCAAACAGACGGGACAGACGTTAGTATTGGGGGGACTATCGAAGTTGGTGGGACAGGAACAAAATATCTTGCTTCTGGTGTTCAGTTGACAGTGGGTTTCTAAACCGATAATTGCTTCGTATTCAGTGGCAGACATATTTTCTCGCTCTCGCCGACACAGGAATGATCTGTTTACTCATTATAGTCGCGATTCTGGAGCATTCCCTCCCTTCAAAAAACTTAATACTGTAGTTAATAATAACTCTAGGCAGCCTGAATATAGCTGAAAAAAGATAATTTATCCAACCAATGTCCGCCATTATTTTTGATTTTATCAAAGGCATAAGATACATAGGTCGAGTTCGTAAATATTCTGATTGACTGGTAGCATTTGAAATGCCTACACAGCAAGCAGCCGACAAAATTGGCCAATTGTCAATAGCCTTTGAGATGCCTTTACCCTGACCCCGGAGGAGTCGGTAGCTCTTCAAATCGACTCCAGTTTATCTCCCTGAGATAATTTTAATCTTGACTGTCCGCTAACAACCGGAATTATCGGTTAGAAAGACCGCAGTTTCCCCGCGACCAACCCCATTCTTCCACTCCCACGGAAATTTGCGAACCGGGACGGACATCTCCTTTCGATAAGTCTATCAGAGTCACACTGACTGCGGCGAATAAACTGCCACGATAAATCGGTTGTCCTTTGTTGTTAGTATTTTTAAAGCTGAGGCTAGAAACTTGCGGAGGTTGACCGGAACGCGTCCAGCGAATGCGCTCAAAACGTCCATTGAGAAATTCTGCCGAATAGGACCAACCGTTATTCATGCGGCCTTGACAAAAAAGCTGTTGTGTGGCCACAGTAGCAGGAATATTGACAGATAAACTCAGAAGGCTGAATGTACCGAGAGCGATCGGCAAAAATTTCATAAAAGTTGGCACTATAGGGTCAAATAATCTCATTATAAGTTTTTAGCTCGCAAATTTAACGATTGCGTCCGCGGTAAGTTCTGGTTTTTCGAGGTGGGGAACATGACCACAGCGAGGAATCCAAACCAGTTGATTATTAGGTAAGGCCTGCTGAAATTTCTCCGCGTCTTTTGTGCCTAAAATTTGATCATTTTCTCCCCAAATAATCAGAGTTTCTCGGTTTATTTGGCTTAATTTCGGTAAAAATGCCCCATAACCACCACTTTTGGTAAAGGAGATTAAAGCCTCACTCCAGTGGGGACAATTCAGGTGCAGATTAGCACAGGTGCAAGCATCAACAGTGGCCAAAGTTTGATCGAAATAGGCAGTACGACTGATATTTTGACGCACGCGGGGATTGGCTAAAAAATTAGTTGCCCACTTATCGAGGGGAGAAAACATCAATTTACCCAAAACTGGGGGATTAGCTAGTCCTGCGCTGTCAATCAGGACTAATTTCGCCACTATTTCTGGGTAGGAGAGGGCAAAATCGAGGGCCACTGCACCCCCCATGGAAGCACCGACTAAAATCAGCGGTTTGGCGATCGCAGTTTGCCAGAAATGGTAAAGATGGCTTTTAATAGTTTTCGGAGATACTTCTAAATCTGGGTATCGCTCAGTAAAACCGAAGCCGAGTAGATCTATCGCCCAAGTTTCCCTATTTTGGCAGAGCAAAGGTAATAAACGCCGAAATTCCAGCAGGGAACTATCAAAACCGTGCAGGAGGAGAAAAGGCGGTTGACCTTGCCCTTGTTGACTATAGGTGGTTAGAATCGATCGAGGATAGATGGGGCTATCGATGGCAATTTGTTGGATGTTTTGGAGGAGAGCAAGGGAGGTATCTTCGCTCAATCCCTCGCTAAAAGTGGGTAAAAAGTTAGGATAATTCACGGATGAGGGCGAAAGTTTGATGAGGCAAGAGGCAAGAGGTGTTTAGATATGTGTAGTTAATTGTCTCTAGCTACAGATCTTAATAGCTAATTTCGAGGGTGACAGCAGCCCGCAGGGTTTGTTCCCCTCCGATAACCGGGCTACTGGCAGCATCGGCACTCCGAAAAACCGCTTCTGAGCGAGCTATTGGCACGGGATTACCCGTATTACCCACTTGGATAGAAACAGTTTCTTTCGGCAATAAACCGAGGGCCTGTAACACGATTGTCGCCTGTTCTCTAGCTTGTTCCGTGGCTTTGATGAGAGCGGTTCTTTGGGCATCTGCGATCGCTGATTCTCCAGCAGTAAAACTTACCCCATCGATGCGTGTTGCCCCGACTTTCACCGCTTCATCGATTAAACCCCCCGCTTCGGCTATATCAACCTGAAAACTAATCAAATTAGCCCCGATATAACTAATTAAACGTCTTTGATTGTTGCTGAAGTCATAATTGGGCTGTAAACTAATGCCGGTGGTTTCCAATTTTTCCACTTGACGGGAACGGAGAAATTTAACCACCGCGTCGCTACGATTGGCGGTTTCCTGCTGCACCTTGCCCGCTTCTTTGCCTTGAACTTCTACCCCTAAGCGCACTATTGCCTTAGAAGTGGCGATATTTTCTATTCCTTCTCCCGTCACGGTAATTGTTCTCAATTCTCTTTCGTTTGCGTAACTAGGCATAACTAATCCGGTGTTGATGAGGATAAGGGACAGCAAAAAAGCCAAGCAAAATTTTTTGTAATTCATCAAAAATCTCTAGCGATCGATACTATATTTCGATTCTAGCCTTTTTTTGGCAATTGAGTGGAAGATTATCCCTTTTCCGTCACTTTCGGAATATTGGTGACTAAGCTCTGGGAACTTGAAGGGGCCTTTAAGCAATGAGTGTAAAGAACCACACCAGACACAAAGGACACAAAGACCGATCGCTACTATATAAGTAGGTAGGCGTTAAAAGTTATCAGACACCCCCCTTATCAAGGGGGGCAGGGGGGATCGAACCTAAAATCCATTTTTAATTTAATTATAACCAGCTACTTAAGTTAAACTTGTTACACAGAACCTAGAAGAGCCGATAAATTCTCAAAACTTGCTATGATCTAACAAGATTGTTAATGCACTTTCTCGGCTTAATTATCCCCTGCAATGACTCGCCAAATTCACGACCAATTTGCCAAGGAATATTTAGAAGAACTCTTAGCGTCTCTGGGAACGATTAAAAAGAGCAAGAAAGTCAAGAGTGAAGTCCAAGAAATCGATGTCTGGTTTGAACCAGCCAGTTCAGCATCAAGGACTGAATTACCCTTGGGGTTACTGGGTAAAATGGCGGCGACTTGCTGCTTATTTGAACCTTTCCGTAACCCACCCTCCGAGGTAGAGATTCGCAGTTGCATCTCAAAGTTATATGCGGTTCATGGCGAGGTCTTGAGGAAGGCGAAACGGACAAGCAAAACTCTAACTGAAGCTGAACTACCAGTTCTCTGGATTTTAACGCCTACTTTTTCAGCGAGAATGATTGAAGAATTCGTGGGAATCCCCCCTTCATTCCTACCGGAAGAGGGGATGAAAGAGGAGTGGGGAAAAGGAGTTTATTTTTCCCCCACGCTGTTCAAAACAGGAATTGTCGCCATCCATCAATTACCAGTCAATGAGGAGACTTTATGGTTGAGGGTACTAGGGAAAGGAGGGACACAGAAACGAGCAGTAGAAGAATTAGTGCAATTGCCTGAAGGTAATCCCTTCCAAGAGAATTTACTGGAAATTCTGGCCAACTGGCGGCAGAGTTTGGAATTAAGAGATAATTTAAGTACCGAAGAACAGGAGGAGATTATGAACCTATCACCAGCTTATCTAAAACAAAGGGAAGAGTGGATACAAGAAGGGATACAAGAAGGGATACAAGAAGGGATACAACAAGGTAGTTTAGAAGAACGGTATTCTCTGATAACCAGTCTTCTGGAAGGACGGTTTGGCAGCCTAGATGCAGAATTATCTGGTCTGGTGGAACAGATTGCCCAACTTCCTATCTCGGAACGCACCGGGTTACTTCTTTCTCTGGCTAATTTATCTCGCTCAGAACTGTTAGAAAGATTCAGGGAAAATTAAACTTTCACTCCCCCTAAGCTATCAATAACTATCCCCAAGCATTAATAGAAAACGGGTTTCTCGGAGAAACCCGTTTTCTGTGCGTTACTCAACGGATTTAGTATGACAACTGATAAAAACCCCTCCAATTAATGAAGGGGAATTGTCGGATTTTATTGATGGTATTAAGATACTTTTGTGGTTTCTTTTTCTGAGGATTTAGAGGATTTCAATTGGCGCTTGAGGGTTGAGGCTGCGCCTAGTGTGCCGAGGACTAGTATGCTTAGGATTGAGGAGGGTTCGGGGACTGATTCGGCATTACTCACCACAGTGACATTATCTAAAGCTGGACCCCAAAATCCTGAGTTGTCAAGACTTGAGAATGTTAGAGTTGTCTGATTACCAGTGGCTTGAAAACTTAATTCGTGTAGTTGCCATTGAAGATCTAAGTGGTCAGATGCGGATGTTGAAAAGGTTTGGTTAACTGCTGCAACTTGAACACTAACTTGACGAGGATTAGGAAAAGAAGGATTAGTCGCACTCAAGTCTGGTCCCGCTAGAGAGAAACTTAAAGTATAGAATTGTCCAATAGTGGTAGAGAAAGTCTGAGATAAAGTTCCACTACTTCCCCCATCAAGATTTAAATCTATAATTAAATCTCCCTCGATTGGAAATTTCATATCATTACTGTTGTGCCAATCAACGCCTGCACCACCTATTGTCCATCCTGTAAGAGCAGAACTTCCCTGACTTAGTCGTGCAAAATTAGGATCTACAACATTAGAGTTATAATCTCCTTCTTCAAAAGAACCATTGATAATCAGATTAACTGCTGAAGCAGGTGATACAAAACTAACACTAAAGAGAATCGAACTGCTTATTCCAAAAGCTATAGTGGTTACTTGAGAACATGACTTAAGTTCCATTGTACTTCCCCCAACAATTTTGTTTTAAATGCGATCGCCGTCCCTCGCAGCCAGGTCAAGCAACAACCCAACCCAACCCCAAAGGCGAATAACAAAACAATACATATTCCCCCCCCCACAACTGTATCCTAAGCTACAGTTTTATAAATATTTACATTCCTCTCCGTCAGGCTTCTTGGGCCAGGTTAAGAGCGATCGCATTCTATCTCTAGTAGTCAACAATGCCGATGACAAGAGCTAAGTTAAGATTGAAGGGCATTCAGTTGTTAATTCGTGTAATTCATGACGACACTACTTGTACAAGCGACCTCGGCTCCTCTGATGATTGATCTTCCTTGGATTATGCCGATGACGGAGGAGCAGTTTTATGAATTTTGTTTAGCCAATCGAGATTTACGCATTGAACGCAGTGCCAGTGGAGAAGTGATCGTTATGCCCCCTGCTTTTTCAGATACGGGTAATCGCAATTTTAATATAGCTCTGCAACTGGGGAGTTGGTCAGAACTAGATGGAACGGGGCTTGGGTTTGATTCCAGTGCGGGTTTTACGCTGCCCAATGGTGCGACTCGTTCACCCGATGCTGCTTGGATTAAATTAGAACGCTGGAATGCTTTAACAGAAAAACAAAAAGCCTCTTTTGCCCCCATCTGTCCCGATTTTGTCATTGAATTACGTTCTGCTAGTGATACAGTATCCAGTTTGCAGAAAAAGATGGAGGAATATATTGCCAATGGTACTTTATTGGGTTGGTTAATCGATCGCCAAAATCGCCAAGTCTATATTTATCGTCCCCATCGAGAACCGGAGATTTTAAATGCTCCTGAAACTATTAGTGGTGATCCAGAATTGCCGGGGTTTGTATTAGTAATGGCTAAGATTTGGTGAATGCGATCGCTGATGAAAGATTCCGTCAATATAGAACAGCCAAGCATGATTAAAACTGTCCTATATTGTTGCCCACGGATAACTAATCATCCTATGAAGATGGGGACAGGGTAGCCAATTCTACGGCTAAAGGATCAACCCGGCGTAAATTTGCCCCTAATGCTGTTAATTTACCCTCTAAATTATCGTAACCTCGATCGAGGTGATGGAGTCCCTGCACAATAGTAGTCCCCTGGGCTGCCAATCCTGCTACCACCAAAGCTGCCGAAGCGCGTAGATCCGTGGCCATCACCGGCGCTCCGGAGAGGAAAGGCACACCGCGCACTAAAGCCACATTTCCTTTGACCTTGATATCTGCTCCCAGACGCTTTAATTCCGCCACATGACGCAGACGATTTTCAAAAACCGTCTCATTAACCACGCTACTGCCCTCGGCTAAAGTTAATAGAGCCATAAATTGGGCCTGCATATCCGTGGGAAAACCGGGATAGGGTAGGGTTTCCATATCGGTGGCTTTTAAGTCTCTAGGGATAATCCGCAGACGATTGGGACCATCTTCCACCACTTCCGGACCGATTTCGTGCAGTTTGGCAATTACCGAAGCTAAATGGCAGGGAATCACGGGATAAAGACTAATTTCTGAGCGGGTAATCGCCCCAGCTATCAGTAAAGTCCCGGCTTCAATGCGATCGGGAATGATACTGTAATCGGTACTGTGCAGACGGGAAACTCCCTCGATGACAATTGTATTGGTCCCGGCACCGCGAATTTTTGCACCCATGGAAACACAAAAATCGGCTAAATCAATCACCTCCGGCTCCTGGGCCGCATTACCGAGAATGGTTTCCCCTTCCGCTAAAGTCGCCGCCATCATTAGGGTTTCCGTCGCTCCCACACTGGGATAATCCAGATAAATATTCGCCCCTTTCAGACGACCATTACCTTTAACGCGGGCGTGTACCATGCCACGATCAATTAATACATCTGCACCCATTGACTGGAGACCCCTAACGTGCAGATCCACTGGTCTGGCCCCAATGGCGCAGCCGCCAGGGAGGGGAACTTTTGCTTCTCCTAAACGGGCTAAAATCGGTCCAATGGCAAAAAAACTGGCTCGCAACTGGGAGACGAGATCGTAGGGCGCTTGAGCTTGTTTGAGGTCTCTGCCATCAATCTCTAGTCTATCTCCGGTGCGACGGACCGGCACGCCCAAAGCCGAGAGAATTTGACTCATCCGCTCGATATCGGCCAGGGCAGGTACATTACTAATCTGGCACTCGTCGGAGCAGAGTAAAGCTCCCGCCATAATCACTAGAGCGGCATTTTTGGCACCACTGATCTTGACTTCACCCTTGAGAGAGTGACGACCTTGAATTTCTAAATAGGGATGCTCGGTATCGATGGTCATAGGATCATTCATTTATCTTAGTTGGGAGTCTTGGCTAAGGAAAGCTTCGGTAAAATTAGACTGCATCTTATCAGATTTTTGAACGAATTATCGGTGATTCTACCCCGAAAAGCGATTTTTGTCTTAATTATCTGAACCATCTTGACTTATGGATTGTCCGATAGTATAATAGAAGGTTGTGAAAGAAAAATGCGGAACTGGCGGAATTGGTAGACGCGCTAGATTCAGGTTCTAGTGTCTGCAAAGACTTTCGGGTTCAAGTCCCGAGTTCCGCATTATCTCCCTCAAGACGCAGTTGTTTAGCGTAGCCCTAGCGGGGTAAAAAATCCGGTTGGCTATGATTAGCAGTGTTCAAAACCCTTTAATCAAGCAAATTCGCAAGCTACACCGCACTAGAGAGCGACAGGAGCAGAATTTGTCCTTAATTGAGGGAACCCACTTACTAGAGACGGCTTTAGCGGTGAATTGTTCCCTGGAGACAGTTTGTTATACTGAAAAGTGGCGGCAAAGACAGGCAGAATTAGCACAAAAGCTTCAAAATCAAGCGAAACGAGTCGAGATAGTTTCCCCGGAAGTCCTCGCTTCCCTAGCGACAACGGTTAATCCCGATGGTGTGGTTGCCACTATTTCCCGTGATCACCTTCATCCAATCCCCCAAAATCCGCTACAATTGGGCTTAGTTTTGGAAAGATTGCAAGATCCGGGTAATCTCGGCACTATTATCCGCACTGCCGTGGCTACGGAAGTACAGGGTATCTGGTTAAGTCTCGATAGCGTCGAAATCGATAACCCGAAAGTGATCCGCAGTTCCGCCGGGGAATGGTTTCGATCGCCCCTAGTGGTAGAATCGGATTTATCGGCTTTAGTGAAAAAATATCAAGCACAGGGGGTAAAAGCGATCGCGACTTTACCCACAGCCACCAAAAACCACTGGGAGATTGATTTTACCCGTCCGACTTTAATATTATTAGGCAATGAAGGGGCCGGTTTATCACCCCAATTAGCGACTTTAGCCGATGAAACGGTGAAAATTCCCCTCTTTGGTGGTGTGGAATCTTTAAATGTTGCGATCGCTACTGCTGTCATCCTCTACGAAGCTAGAAGACAATTATCCTACAGTAGGGTGGATTAGCGTCAGCGTAATCCACCGTTAAACCAGACAAGAATTAGAGATTTATGTATTCTCGTTTTCTGTCTCCCAATCTAAATCATCTAGCATCTTCAACAATAAATCGATGAATAGGATAATTGCCCCACCCTCCTCTGGTTTAGGATCGATGAATCGATGAGCGTAACGATTACGAAAAAGCTTCATTGTACCCGAATATAAATCACGGTATGCCTCTAATTCTTCTGATGGAAGCTTATCTTTTTGTAGAGATTTATTGCTTCCAAAAATTAGGTTAACAATACCATTACCCGTGGCTTTTTGATTAATATTATCTATATTTCCCAGTTTCCTCATGCGGTCTTCTAAAACCACTGTCGCATTGCGAATCCCAGTATCCCACGCTTTTGGATTATCTCCACCCGCACTCACAGAAAAACGGACTCTCTCCCATAGTTCGGAGTCTAAATGTTCAACTTCAGTCAAGGGAATTAGATGAGGAATAGCCGAGCGATCGGGTTCAGCAAAGTTAGAATCAACCGCTTCATAAGCTTTTTGTGTTAGAGCGACCTTGTATTGATCTGGGTCTTTTTTTTCCCACTCCACATAACCATACTTTTCTAATATACCGAGCGTTGCGAATTCGACATCAGGACAGATATCAGAACCCTTGTAATCTACCCAACGATAACCTGCAAGAGTCACATAGTACCAAATACTGTCCTCTTTAAGATTATCAGCCCGTACTTCTTTGACTATCCATCGCAAAAGGTTTTTTTGTTTTTCTGTTAAACTCATATTTAAGCCTTGAAAAATAAACAACAGTACAATTATACCATATACTTTTGATTTTCTGTTCCCCAGTTTTCGAGTAACGGGAATTTGCTAAAATCGACCTCTATATAAATACCTCGGATAGGTGAAACTGTTTCTATGAATAGTGAAATTTGAGACAGTCAACCAATTTTTTACACCTCCGTTTTTTTGGCAAATTTTGGCGGAATTTGCGCGGCTGTTAAGGTGACGATTTGGCCATCTTTGAAAATGCTGATAGATTCTCCTAAGAGACGGTGTTTTTCAATTGCTTCTGCGATTGCCAATCTAACACCTGTATCGATTTTCTGATGCAGTTCCGTTAAGGTGGGTTCAGTCATTTTGGTTTCTGGTAATGATTCGGAAGGTGTCTGGGTTATAAATAATAGGAGGTTGATTAAATCCTAACGCAGCAACTAAGTGCGGTTCATCCCCAGAATTATCATAGATAACCCAAGTATCGCACAAAGGTAAATACAACTGCATGAGGTTAATGCGTCCCCGCTCATAACGACGACGAACCACATCTTCAGGAATATTATGACCGCCACTGGCTACCCTTCTGTGAACTCTCTCTAAAGCTAATTCTGGACTTTGTAGCCAAAAATAAATAAGATTGAGCCTATAGCCAGAACTTTGACAGTCTCTCAAAAAACGGGCAAAATGTCGGGATGCCAGGGTGCTTTCAAAGGCAAAATCTATTCCTTGGCACTTCAGCGTTACCAACCTTTCTAACATCAACCTTCCTGCTTGGATAGCAACCGACTCAGGATTAAAAGGTGAGAGTCCGGCAGCAATTTCATCGGCGTTAACGTAGTCGATAACGCCTAAAAAGTTGGGTAAAATTTTTTTAGCGACGGTGGTTTTCCCGGAACCATTGGGGCCAGCAATTAGATAAACATCAGACATGAGGGAAAAGCTCGTCCTCCAGATTATTTTGAGATAACCTCGAACTAAGTACCAGTGGCTCTCAACTTTCCATAAAAAAAGGTGCGATATCGATGGGGAACCAATTTCCGTCTAATACTTGTTCGAGAGTGAATATAGACTCTAGGGGAATTGTATTTTTATCGACAATTCTCCCATCAATTAGGGTTTGTCTTGCGTCTGAATAGGCCTCCCCAAAGGAATTGATGGCATGATTTTTCAGGGTTGGGGTTTTGATCTTTTTTTTCAGTTGCACTCGAAAAGTGGCTATCTCTCCTAGCCAATGACGCGCGTTTCGTTCTCTTTCTGCTGTCCAATAACTCAGTTTTAAAAGATGAATTAATAGTTGAGTTAATAAACTTTCGACAGCTTGGCGCTCGCTTTTTCCCATGCACTCTACTTCCTCGATCAGATTTTCCCAGTCCACCCTATCAAACTCTTTTCGCTTTAAAAGTTCGGCGGTTTTTTCTGTCCAGAGAACAAAATCTTCCTCGTAGAGAACGGAGAGCGATAACGGGGTTTGTGCGGTCATAATAGATTTCTGGCGTTGCTGATTTGTGATAGGAATCTTCTTCTGTGGGGTTTTTAAAACCTGGAGCCAAACTAAGTAGCTGGTTATAATTAAATTAAAAATGAATTTTAGGTTTGATCCCCCCTTAGTCCCCCCTTGATAAGGGGGGTATCTGATGATTTTTAACGCCTACCTACTTAACTTTTGGATAGGATGCACGGTTGGCAAGTAGCTTGAGTCAGCAACACCGCAGAAAAATTAATTCTGACTCAAGAATAAACTGGGCAATCCGATAAGATTATCTTGCTTAAAAAAGATCGAATTTTGTTGTCGCAATTTACCGATTAATCTTGTTACTGTTACTCTGGTAGTGCCGATGGCGCTGGCAATTTGAGCGTGAGTTAGGGGATAGGGGAGATAATAGCCTTCTACACAGGGTTGACCGTATTCTTCCAATAATAAAACCAAGAACCCCATTAATCGATCGAGGGAGCGTTTTTGACCGAGAATACTCAACCAAAATAACTTACGCTGGTATTGATGGCGAAAAGTTTCCATAATAGCCGATCGCAATTGCGGCCATTGTTCTAGGTCTTCCCAGTATAACCAGACTAACTCGGTTCCGTCTAGATGAGCTTGGGCTTGTAATTGAAAGGGAAATTGAGAAACAATCTCAAAAGGTTGACCTGCACCCACAAAACCGAGAAATACTTCCTCACTATCGGCAATAGGTAGTTGACGGGGAAATTTTTGGTCGATAACGTTAACTTGTGCCTTACCAACAATACGAATCGCCCCAGATTCGACAAAGTATAACAGTCCGGGGCGTGTGGCGACTTTTTCATCTTTGGCAAAGGTATGGTTACGATAATGGGATTTTGCCCAGTTAAAGATTTCTGTTTCTTGACCGATTAAGGGCATAAAATCCGACGAAGGAACCGAAGAAGACATTAAAATTAATAACCCACTGGGGTGTTGAGGGAACTGTAAACTAATGTAACAAAAAATTGCTGCGATGGGGGGGGTCTTGTGGCCGCTAGATGCTTATTGGCCAATAATCTCTAAAAGTTGCGGGGATTGAGCAGATAGGAGAATTATTAAGTATTCTTAACAGAATACCCGCCCCAATGTTACAAAAGCTAGATAATCACCTTATCTATTCTTAACTTTTTCTCGCTTTTCTGGGGACTATGGCATAAGATAGGATGCGTAACTATTAGTTTTCTATCTATGATATAGCGTTTCTCATAAAGATGAAGTATGACAGAATTTGGCCTTATCTCTTGGCGACCAGCTACTGTTAACCGTTCCCTGTTCCCTAAAACCAGATACTTCGTACCTCACTATTAAGATAACTGCTATAGATGATAGTTGATAGATAATTTAAATTTATACTTTTCCTTAAAAACTTCGGTCAAACTTGTATGAATAGCATTAGACAAAAAATCGAATCCCTCTTGAATCAATTACCGGATGATTGTTCAATTGAAGATATTCAGTATCATTTATACGTTCTGGAGAAGGTGCGTCAAAGTTTGAGCGCTGCTTCTCTAGAGAATACAATCCCCCAAGAAGAAGTTGAGGGTCTTTTAAACAAATGGCTGATCGAGTGAATTATCGCCTTGTCTGGTCGCCCAAAGCAATTGAAGACGTGGATGCGATCGCATCTTATATTAGTCGAGATTCCCCGTCCTACGCGGCGGCCGTCGTGCGTCGAATTCTTGATATAAGCTATTCTTTAGAAAATTGTCCCCTAGAAGCGAAAAAATGCGCCGAATTTAGCGATGATACCATCCGAGAAAAGTCTGCCTATGCCTACCGTCTGATCTATCAAATTCAAGGATCAGTAGTTATTATAGCGGCGATCGTCCATAGTAAGCATTTCTTGGATTGATCGAGTCAGGGATCAGTTATCAGTGATCAGTTATCAGTGGTCAGATTTGAGTTTTCAATTTACTGTTTACTGTTTACTGTTTACTGATCACTGAAAAGTCCCCCACCCCCCAATTTTGAGCCTAATTCCCGCTTAATCCGGTTGAGAATCGAGGTTTCATCGAGGGAATCGAGAATACTGGCTACCACTGCCTTCGGGCCATCGGGTCCCCAAGTGGCCCCATTAGCGAGATAGGTTTTCGTCACTTGGCCGATCGCGTAACAGGATACACCGGCAACCCCCGCTTGAGTCAGGGCGATCGAAGTATAGGGAAGGAGAGAAATGCCGCCAGTGGCAGGAATCGAGAGGCCAAGCAGTCCTTTGAGGGAACTTAAGCCCAAAACCGCTAAAAATTCGCTGGCACTAATACCCCCCATATTGAGGGCAATTTTTTGTAAAAGAGCGATCGCCCCCTGACGAGTTAAATCGATGCCGTATAAGCGAGAAAGAGCGAGAATCATGGCTAGATCGATAACTGCTCCCGTAAACAGATCCAACACCGTCACTGGATTAAGAGCGATCGCCGATGCTTTGATCATCACCGCTTTTTGAATCAATTGATTAGCACCGCGATCACGGATAGCCATTTTGCGGGCGACAATTTGCTCGTTTACCTCGTCCGCATACAGCATAGAATTGAGTGCTACCAGCGATTTACCCTCTCGCTCTAGAATTTCCAAAATTTTGAGTTTCAGAGCTTCTATCTGGGGTTTTCCCCGAAATCGTTGCGTTTTTAGCCGTCCATCCTGCCCTTTAACCGTCTCCGCCAAGAGGGGAGAGGCCGCCACCATAACAATCTCATCGGGGGAGAGTAATTCTTTCACCCGTTCTGAGGCGATTTTCTCATAGATAGCGAGGCGATCGACTTCCGGATACTGATCGATTTTATTAAAGACCAAAATCATCGGTTTTCCCGCTTCCCGCAACTTGGCCAGGGCGGAAAATTCCACTTTGGTCATATCACCGGAGATGATAAAAAGGATTAAATCCACCTGCTGCGCCACCTGACAGGCGAGAATTTCCCTCGTTTGCCCATCTACCTCATCAATACCAGGAGTATCAAGCAATTGCACCTGAGCATTACCCTGGCCGTTCAGGGTCAGACGCGCTAGATTGGGGAAAGTATCATCGCTGCTTAACTGCCAATTTACCCCTTTAATGGTGCGGGTAACTCCGTGTAGAGGACCGGTTGTAAAGATTTCTTGACCGACCAGAGCATTTAAAATCGAGGATTTTCCCCGGCCCACCAGACCAAAAGCGGCAATTTGAATCAGGGATCGATCGAGTTTTTCTAGCAGGGCCACTAGGCGATCGATCTCCGCTTCTAGACCAATTTTCTCGATCGAGGTAAGATCCAGACGCTCAACAAGTTTGCTCAGAGAATTGCGTGCCTGATTATAGTTGAGTTCTTCTTGAATAGTGCCGACACCTCGAAGCGCTTGTTCTAGGTCTTCGGTATTCCAAGCTCGATCGAGGAACGGGTCAGAGGTCATTTCAGTTATCAGTTATCAGTTATCAGTGACTGAGTGGGTGGGTGTTAAAAATTGTCAGATACTCCCCTTATTAAGGGGGGATTAAGGGGGGATTAAGGGGGGATTAAAGGGGGGATTAAGGGGGGATTAAGGGGGGATTTATCTTCAATTTAATTATAACCAGCTACTTTATTAAGGATAATCAGGATGAGTGTCATCTACGACTTGGAACACATCACCACCTATCATTATCGTAGGCTGGTAACTTTTGGGGAACATCGGGCGATTTTTTTGCCTAGCGCCGGTCACGGTGAAAGAATTATCAGTTATTCTGTAGAAGCGAATATTGCCGCCAAAACGCGCTGGACTATGGATACTCTATCTAACAACGTGGTAGGGCTTGAATTCGCCGAAGCAGCGTCAGAATTAATCGTTACCTGTCGATTACGGGCAGAACATTTTGGCTTAAAAGCGATCGCTGATTTTCCCCTCGCTCAACGGGCGATCGAAATTCCTGTCCAATATACCCCCGATGAATGGTTAGATCTAGTGGCGTTTATGCGTCCCCACGCCGAGGATGCCGACGGCAGCCTGGCAGCTTGGGCCAAAAGTTTTGTAGCGGGGGACCAAGATGATACCCTCGATGTCATGGAAAGAATGATGGCGGCTATCAAAGATAATTTTACTTACCAATCCCGGGAGAGTGAAGGAACTCAATCCCCCGGAGAAACCCTGCGGCTAAAGTCGGGAACTTGTCGCGATTATGCTTGGTTGATGATCGAAGCTTTGCGAAGATTGGGTTTAGCCTGTCGTTTTGTCAGTGGCTATCTCTACGATGCTGCCCTCGACGGTGGCGAAGTGGGGATGACTGGCTCTGGCGCTACCCATGCTTGGTTACAGGTTTATCTACCGGGGGCCGGTTGGCGTAATTATGATCCGACTAATCAAATTACCGCCGGCTTTGATTTAATTCGAGTGGCGATCGCTCGTCATCCCGGTCAAATCATACCTCTTTCCGGTTCTTGGTTTGGTGATGCCGATGACTTTTTGTCGATGGATGTTAAAGTGACCATTCGCAAGCTGGGGACGCTGCCAGATTTTGATCCGAGGGAATAGGTTGAATTATCGGGTTTTTCCTTGACCGGCGATCGGCTTCTAACTCCCCCAAAGGAAAACTTCCTACTTCACTATTAGGATAACTGCTACGGCGGATTCAGGCTCAGTCTGGTACATCTTCTAAGGGTCAAGGCTGATCCAATAAGGAGTTGTCTGTGCCAGATGGATAGAGGAATCGCCGTAAGTGGGTAGGTGTTAAAAATTGTCAGATACCCCCTTATTAAGGGGAAATTAAGAGGGGATACCCCCTTAATCCCCCCTTATTAAGCTATCCATTAGTCAGATCTTTCTTAACGAAAAGAGAAGAAACTTAAAAAAAGGGGAAACGATTGATAGGCATAGTTTTGAAAGAAGGAATTAAGGTGGAGGTGAGCAAAAAAATGGAGAAATGGGCAGCCCAAGAATTACAGTATGCAGACCTAGGGGACACCAGAAGAAAGAAAAGGCTAATCAGTATCGTGGAAAATTTGGCCAGCCAACCTAGTACAAGAGTGCCACAAGCTTCGGGAAATCTAGCCGCCGCCAGTGCCACATCCGACTTTTGGAATTCCCCCTATTTTCACCCCTCAGATATAATTGCCGCCCAGGCTAAAAGTACAGTAGAAAGAATCAAAGAACATCCAATAGTTTTGGCAGTTCAAGACACAACAAGTTTAGACTTTACGACGCAAAAAGCCAAAAAAGGCATGGGTTATCTAGATTGTCAAACATCCTTTGGTCTCAAAGTTCATACCACATTAGGAGTGTCCCCTGTCGGAATACCTTTAGGACTAATTAATCAATATGTCTGGGCAAGAGAAGAAAAGAATTTAGGGATTGCCAAGCAACGCAAAAAAGAGAAACCCAAGAAAAAGAAAGTCAACGATGGTTAAATTCTTGGTCAGAAACACAACAACAAATACCCGAAGATATTCAAGTAGTAACAATCGGAGATTGTGAGGCAGACATATTTGATTTATTTGACCAATCAAGAAGTCCTAACTCTCATTTATTAATCCGAGGGACTCATAACCGAAAAGTTAACTATCTCGACGACAAGGAAACGTCAGGGCATCCAGAGACTAAATATTTACATCAATCTATCAGAGAAATTCAAGCCTGTGGTCTCTTATACTAAATCTGGTTATTAAAAACTGATTATTTATTCACCCTTTTGCCTCTTGCCTGTTGCATGAGTGCCTGTCCTGATATGTAGGGTTTGCTGAAAAAGTTTGTTGGTGGGGTTAGGAGTCAGTCCCGATGAAAAAATTTTCACCCCCACAGATGAAAGAGGTTTCCTTCCCTACACCCCACACCCTAAACCCTCTTTCAAGTCAGAAGGGGAAGTCAGAATAACAGAATGACCTTGCGTGCCTAGAAGCGGAACCCTTTGTAATCGCCTCCGGAAAGTGCCAGGGTTTTGAGTCCCTCGGATCGATTTCTCAACGTTTGTTTCTGGCACTTTTCTTGAAAAAAAGTCCCAAAATCGTTTTCTAGTAAGGCTTCCAGTAATATTCAGCCTACCCTAGTTCAGTTTAATCGGGCAAATCAAAGAGAACACCCGTCATATAACGCTCTGCCCATTCCCAACCAAAGGCTTTTTCTAGTACACGCCGAGTTTTATCGTTTTTCTGCTGTTGACTACAATAATCCCGTTGTCCCTGTAAATAAATGCGCGCTTCTTCCCCAGAAAGAGGCTGACTTTCCTTAGCACATTTGCAGTTAATTGTCAAGAAATCTGTTACTCTTTGTAAAAATTGTCGTTCCTCGGCGGCGGTTTCGGGACGAATAAACAGACAATATTGGGAGAAAATATGACCCCAAGAGGGCAAATCACGAGCTTGGGCGAAATCGACCGCCGGTAAAGCCGCTAAAGCTTGATTATAGGCACTAGGGAGAGTTTTATCGCCACTGGTGGGAGAAAGATCCACAATAGCGGCACTGATTCCCGCTTTGCCGGAGACTATATCACATCCAAACATCGGCAGCGGATATTCTGGACGGGGGAACATGACACAGTGAAGGATATCCAAACCATTGCCCAGTTTAGCCAGTTCTAGGTGCATTTTGCGGAACTGGGGAGTTTGATAGCAGCGATTCTCGATAATTAATTTTTCCCCTTCTAAACGTCCCTCCACATAGCCTAAACCTTCCGGCAACTCAAAGGGCGACAAATCAAGATAATTTTCCCAGTCGGACAGAATTGCCGTGGCTAATTGTCCAATCAGGGGATGAAGTAACGGTAAAATTTCAGGCTTGGTAACGGCTATCATAGGTCAGTAATCAGTAATCAGTCATCAGTAATCAGTTATCAGTCTCCCTTCTCCGTATCTCCCCATCTCCCCATCTCCCCATCTCCCCATCTCCCCATCTCCTGACATCTAAAATCCACTTTACCCTATGGAGCGATCGAGATTAGAACTGGGAAATATAAAAATAACTTCTTTGTCCTTCTCCCAATTTAGCCTATGGTTAGCAGTGCCGCTCGTCCAAGACCTTCCTTAAAAACCCTCTGGCAAAAGATAGAATCCTCTCCCTTGCCAGAAACCGAGGAATCGATTATTTTAAGAATTCTGGTGCAAGCTTTAGTAATCGTGGGTATTATCGCCACCGATGTGGCTACCGATAGTTATACCAGTATTTGGGCGGTTCCTCTCAGTATTATCGGCGGAATCTGGAGTTGGCGACGCAGGAAAAAGCGCAATATTGGGGCAAAATTTTGTATAGCGATCGGAATGTTAGTGGTGTTGGCGCTATTCTTGGGTAATATCGTTGCGATGCAGGATAGTCGCATTGCGCTAACACAATTATTAATTCAACTGCAAATTCTCCATAGTTTTGACCTGCCCCGACGCAAAGATTTAGGGTATTCTATGGTAATCGGTTTAATTCTCTTGGGAGTCGCTGGGACAATCTCCCAAACCCTCGCTTTTGCGCCTTGGTTAATCCTCTTTCTGCTTTTATCCCTACCTACCCTAGTTTTAGACTATCGTTCTCGTTTAGGTTTAGATAATCTCAATCAGAGTCTCCCTTTCTTCTCAAGGAAACCCCCGCGTCTAGCCACAAAAAAATTAGTTTCCCCGCAAAATTCTCCCCTTTCTCCCAAACGTTTCGGGATTTTCTTTCTGACAATTCTCCTCTTGGGATTGACAATTTTTGCTTTGATGCCGCGTTTTCCGGGTTATCAAATTCAATCTTTTCCCGTCAATAGTCCAGGAGGTATGGAAAATCAGGATTTTGAACAGGGAGACCGACAAATCGTTAACCCCGGCTATGTGCGCGAGGGTGAAACGGGGAATGGTGGCGTAAATGGCGGTAATAGTCCCACTACAGGGTCAGGACAGCTAGATCCTACCTTTTATTACGGTTTTAACAGCCAAATGAACCAAAATTTGCGGGGAAGTATGACTCCCCAGACAGTCATGCGGGTACGTTCTCAAGCCCCCGGATTCTGGCGGGCGATGGCCTTTGATCGCTATACTGGTCAAGGGTGGCAAATCTCGCGAGATCAAGAAGTAGAGGATTTAAATCGCAGTAGTTGGTCCTATCGCTTTTTTGTGCCGCTACCCGCAACCCAAGCGAAAACCCATCAGGTAGTCCAAAGTTACAGCATTGTCTCCAGTTTACCGAATATTATCCCCGCTCTTACTTCGCCCCAGTATCTCTTTTTTCCTACCCGACAGGTATCTTTAGACCGAGAAAATAGCTTAAGGTCGCCGGGGGGGTTAGCGGAAGGGCTAACTTATACTGTAATCTCACAAGTGCCGGAACGCAATCGCAGCCAACTGCGATCGGCCCCAGAAACTTACCCGAAGGCTATTCTCAAGTATTATTTACAAATTCCTGCCGAAATTGCCCCGAAAGTCCGCCGAAAAACCGAGGAATTGCTGGCAAAATCTCCCACACCTTTAACCTCTCCCTACGAGAAGGCCTTATATTTGGCCCAAGCATTAAAGCAAAACTATGAATTAAAAACCGATTTGCCCTTTTTAGCCGAAAATGAGGATTTAGTCTCGGCCTTTTTGTTTCGTTTTCAGGGGGGTTACGCCGATCATTTTTCCAGCGTGTTAACGATTATGTTACGCTCGATCGGTATTCCTGCCCGATTAGCCACCGGTTTTGCCCCTGGCCAGTTTAATCCTTTCACTGGCTTTTATGTTGTCCAAAATACGGACGCTTACGCCATCACAGAGGTGTTTTTCCCTGGTTACGGTTGGTACACTTTCGATCCTATACCGGGCCGGGAATTAATTCCCCCATCCTTTGAGGAAGCGGAACCTTTTAGTGTCCTCAAGCAATTTTGGCAATGGGTAGCTGGATGGTTGCCCTCTCCAGTAACGGGTTTTCTCGGTCTGATTTGGGAAAATGTTATCGTTACTATCGGTCAGTTATCGGCCTGGTTATGGCGCTTTATTTCCGGCAGTCTTTTCGGGGGAATTCTCGGCGGTTTAGTGGGGGTCGTCTTCGCTTACGCTGGTTGGTTAGGATGGGGACAGTTCCATCGTTGGCGTCGGGGTCGCAGGTTGGCAAAACTACCACCAATCGAGCGTTTATACCAGCAAATGTTAGGAATCTTAACAGAAGCCGGTTATGGCAAACATCCCGCTCAAACTCCTTTAGAATACGCCGCCGCCGCCCGCAGTGTCCAACCGCCGCCAGTGGCGAATATTATCGAGGAAATTGCTCGCGCCTACGTTGATTGGCGTTATGGCGGGAAATCGGCTAATATCGAGAGATTACGCCAACGTTTTCGAGAGTTGCCCAAGCTAGTGAAAAAATGAGCTTGAGAGCAGTTATCTTAATGGTGAGGTAGGAAGTTTTCGTTTTGGGGAGTCGGTAGCCAGTCGTCCATAGCAAATTAGGTTACACTTCATCTTGATGAGAAAGGCTATAAACAAGACTATGTTAAGAAATGTAACGAAGTACAAAACCCTTACTGTTGCCTTGTCTGCACAGTTAACTTGATTTTTGTCCGACTACCGAAATTCTCAGCCAGCAATTTAAGTAGGGAGGCACAATTATTTGTAGGATGGGTTAGCGGTAGCGTAACCCATCGGGGCGTTGGGTTTCATGCTTCAACCCAACCTACGTTCATCTTATATTTAATTCCACCCACCCACTAAACCAAGAAAATATAATTATGACAAACTATCAAACAGAAATCCAAATCAAAGTCCCTTTAGATGCAGAAGTGTTGAATGTTAAGATTTTGAAGATCATGACCAAGTTATGCATTCGCTCTGATGATACCAAAAAGGACTGCTTATTGACTCCATTCTCAATAGTGAATCTAATTGAGCATCTGCACTTCTGCTTTAGATGTTGCTGAAACTTATTGGAATGCAACGGAAGAAGAGCGTCAAAAAATAGAGAAAAAAATCGCTTTTTATGTTCAATCTTCAAATTTATCTAGAAAAGAATCTCTGGAAAAATTATATAAAACGATGGATACTATTGGACAAAAAGCACAAGAGAGAGGATTAAACCCTGAAATTTTAGAATCTCTCTTAAATGAAGATGACTAAACGCTTTGTTATCGATACCAATGTTATTATCAGTTAATATCGAGAGTTTACGCCAACGTTTTCGAGAGTTGCTCAAGCTAGTGAAAAAGTGAGCCTGAGAGCAGTTATCTTAATGGTGAGGTAGGAAGTTTTCGTTTTGGGGAGTCAATCGCCGGTCGTCCATAGCAAATTAGGTTACACTTCATCTTGATGAGAAAGGCTATAAACAAGACTATGTTAAGAAATGTAACCAAGTACAAAACCCTTACTGTTGCCTTGTCTGCACAGTTAACTTTATTTTTGTCCGACTACTGAAATTCTCAGCCAGCAATTTAAGTAGGGAGGCACAATTATTTGTAGGATGGGTTAGCGCACTTCGTAACCCATGCAGGCGTTGGGTTTCATGCTTCAACCCAACCTACGTTCATCTTATATTTAATTCCAGCCAGCAATTTATAAGCAGATCAATGTCATCTTGTCAAGTATTTGAACAATCAATTCAGATTAAAGCTAGTGCCACGACGGTGGAGCGTTGTATCACGGATTTAGAGTTAATGCGTCGTTGGTTGAATCCGGTGTTAGTTTGTGAACCTATCGGCGATTGGAAGACCGATATCGGTGGGAGAAGTCGTTTTTTGATTCAAATTCCCCTAATTCAGCCAATGCTAAAAAGTACGGTGATTGAAAGAGAACCGGGATTAATTGTCTGGCAATTTGAAGGCTTTTTTCGCGGATGCGATCGCTGGGAATGTCAACCCAATGACAGCGGCACTTGTCTAATCAATCGTTTTGAGTTTGCCATTCCTAATCCGGTTGTGGGGTGGGGATTCCAGCAATTCGCCGCCAAATGGACTAAAAAGGATATGGAAGCGCAATTAAGACGCTTAAAACGAGTAGCCGAGGAAATTTATCTACTTTCAGCCGAAAGTTAAGCTGATGGGGTGGTAAGCGGGGGGTGTTGGGGATGGGAGAATACCCTTATCCCCGACAGCTAACCCCTGATCCCTAATCGATCGAGATCGACTGGGGACCGTTACCGTTATCCTGATTATTGTCATTAAAACTGACTAATCCCTGCTGTTCCAACCATTTTTTGAGGGGATCGTCCGAAAGTTTCAAGCGCAGTAATCCCGAGGCAAAACCACCGAAAAAAGCGATCGGTTGTTGAATCAGTTCTTTAACAACGGGTTGTAATTCATCGAGAAACATCTTATTCTATCTCCTGATATTGCCACACCTATCAATGTTAAGTTAATTAAAGTGATTCTGTAAGACTAGCATGACTGAAACTCCCGACACAGCGAAAAAAACTTTCCGGCTAACCCCGTTTATTTTCCTAGGAATACTGCTCATCTGGCTAGGAATTAGGTTAATTGCTCCCGATAGCGTCAGTTTATTCGCTGGTACTCGTCCCGATTATTTGGGAGTCAGGGAGGGTAAACTGGCCCCTTGTCCGGTCACTCCCAATTGTGTTAGTAGTCAGAGTCAGGATCAGGTTCATTCGATCGAACCCCTTAGTTATCAGGGTAGCGGCCAAGAAGCGATCGAGCAATTAGCTAAAATTATCGCTTCCCAACCGAGAACTAAAATTATTAACCAAGATAGTAACTATCTCTACGCCGAATTTAGCAGTCAATGGATGGGATTTGTCGATGATCTGGAATTTTCTCTTAATCCTAGCAAAAATGCGATCGATGTTCGCTCGGCCTCCCGGTTAGGAGAATCGGATTTAAATGTCAATCGAGAACGAGTGGAAACCCTGAGAAAACTCTTTTCAGTGATCAGTAAACAGTGAACTGAATACTGACTCGGAGAATACTATAAACTTGAAAAATTATGTTTCGTCCCCAACCGATACCAGCAAAAGCAGGACAGGAATCCGTCTGGGATTATCCGCGTCCCCCGCGCCTAGAATTATCGCCTAAACACCTAAAAATTATCTTTAATGGGGTGATAATTGCCGATACTAAAAGCAGTTATCGAGTTCTAGAAACCAGTCATCCCCCAGTTTATTATCTACCGCCCCAAGATATTAAAATGGAATACCTGCAAGCCACAGCAGAAAAGTCTTTTTGTGAGTGGAAAGGTCTAGCCGGATATTACAATATCACCGTTGGGGATCAACAGGCAATTAACGCCGCTTGGTATTATCCGGACCCGACACCAGAGTTTCAGGCAATTAAGGATTATCTGGCTTTTTATCCCGCCAAAATGACCGCTTGTTATGCCGACGGGGAATTAGTACAACCGCAACCGGGCAACTTTTACGGGGGATGGATAACCTCCGATGTGGTTGGTCCGTTTAAAGGCGTTCCCAATAGTTGGGGCTGGTAATCAGGTTAAGTCCTTTGAGCATTATGCTACCTGTCAGAAGGGGCAAAAGTCAAAAGGCAAGAGGCAAAAGGCAGGAGGCAGCTTTGTTCTCCCATCTCCCCACACCCCCCGTTAACTCCTAGTTTCTACTTTTGACGAGAAATTATGACTATATCCCAACCCGATCTAGAACCCACTTGGATGACGATTATTCGCCTCTTGCGCTGGGATAAACCCGCCGGTAGGTTAATTTTGATGATTCCCGCTTTATGGGCGGTATTTTTGGCGGCAGACGGGGTGCCACCACTACCCTTGATCGGGGTGATCGTTTTGGGAACTTTGGCTACTAGCGCTGCCGGCTGTGTGGTTAACGATCTTTGGGATCGGGATATCGATCCACAAGTCGATCGCACTCGTAACCGTCCTTTAGCGGCCAGAGCTTTATCGATCAAGGTTGGTTTGATTATCGCTCTGATTGCTTTCTTTTGCGCCGCAATTTTAGCTTTATATCTGAATTTCCTGAGTTTTTGCCTATGTTTGGCTGCCGTTCCTTTGATTATCTGCTATCCTCTAGCCAAGCGTTTTTTTCCTGTACCCCAATTGGTTCTTTCTCTCGCTTGGGGTTTTGCGGTTTTAATCTGTTGGAGTGCCGTCACCGGGTCGTTAAATAGTAATACATTTGTATTATGGGGAGCGGTGATTTTTTGGACATTGGCATTTGATACAATTTATGCTCTGTCCGATCGAGAGGATGATCTCAAGGTTGGTATTAACTCTAGTGCCATATTTTTCGGCAAATACGCCCCAGAAGCCGTGGGGGTCTTTTTTGCCCTAACAGTGGGTCTATTGGCTTGGGAGGGGCAAAAAATGCAGTTATCAGCCTCTTTTTGGCTAGGGTTGGGTCTAGCGGCGATCGCTTGGTTGCGTCAATACCGGCTGTTACGTCAATCGGATTTACCTAAACCAGTTTATGGTCAAATGTTCGGTCAAAATGTTTGGGTCGGTTTTATTTTATTAGCAGCTATGATTGGGGGAACTTTGTATTAAAACTCCCCCAAAAATGTCCCTAGAGTCAGTTTGTCTATTCTGACTCTAATAATCCCATTACCTTAGCTGATGCGGGTTCACCAGTCATCAAAGCTATCCGTCTTTGAAAATTTTTCTCCACAGCAATGCAGGTATTTAATGGATCTAAAATACACTTTCTGATTTGCCTTTCCCAAGAATAATTTCTTTCTCGGTGTTTAAATCTTGATAATTGCTGGGTGAAAACAGTAACTACTTGATAAATGATTTTTAAATCGTAAAGAGAGTCAATTTGAGAAATTTTAACCGCTAAAGCCCGAAATTGACGGGATATTTCTTGAGCTTGCTCTTGACTACAGCCGTGATCGTGATGATAATAATTAACTATTTCTGCCATATACTGAGCGTGTTTAGCGGCATTTTGAATGCTATGTTGAGCATTTTCCACGGGTGCAAGAAATCGATCTAATAATAGCTGTTGGGCGTAGGCATCGCGAAGGGAGGAATTGGAGATTATTTGTAATTCTGCCATTCTTTCTTCATGTTTACGGCGATTTTCGGCATAAATCTCCGTCAGAATAGTATCTAACAGCTTGGGAATCGGATAAAAGACATCAATCATAGGAAAATTTAGCTTAGTTTGTCTAGAGATAAGAAAATCTATGGATAGAATTACCCAAAATTATAGCAGTGATCTGAATAGTCAGGTAGGATAAAATCAAGTAGTAAATTACCGAACCTTAACTAATGTCTAACTCGAAATCCGATAACGTTTGGGATCACAAACCCCGTTGGTGTCAACCTTGGTCGATTTTGTTGACAGGAATTACCCTGATTGCTGGGTGTTGGTTTTTAACTCAGCGTCTCTGGTTAACCCTACTCCTATCTATTCCCATACTCCTTTGGTGGTTTGTCTTCCTAATTCTTTATCCGCGGACGCTGCAGCAACAGTTAAACACAGAAAGAATCGGGGAAAGCATTGATTAAAACAGGAAAGACAGGACAGGGATTTTTATCCTGTAATTGACTACTTTCATCTCCGCGAAAAGTGTTCCAACGGAAAGGAGCTTTTTTTTCACTCGACATCCATAAAAGTCTTTTTGCTCGTGTCATCGCTACATACAAAAGTCGGTATTCTTCAGCTTTTTTAAGTTGTCCAGCTTCTAACCAAGCGCTTAAAGGTGGGGGAATAATTGGTATTCTGTCGGGGTTTAAATAGCGTTGATGAACCGCTGCTCGAATTTGCGCTCTGGCCACTTCTGCGAGGGTAAAATCTCCTAAAAATTTTGACCCATTGGGAACCCAAGGTTTACCAGGGATAATATCTTCGTGAAGAAAGGGGATAAAAACATAATCCCAGTCTAAACCCTTGGCTTTGTGCATAGTAATAATCGTCAGTTGTCCGGGACGAGTATAACAATCATCGTTATCTTCTTCCACTCCTTCAAAGCGCTCAGAGGCGATAATTTCATTGAGAGTATTAATTGTATTTTTCAGAGAACTATTACCAGCAGTTTCCTGATAAATACGAGCGGTTAATTTTTGCAATGTAGCTAATTCCGACCCCGAATATTGGAGAGTCATAGCGAAAAAAGATAGGAGTTGATAATGGGGTAATTCTAATCTAGCTTTTAGTAAACTGCAACAATAACGACGGGCAATTTTTTCGTTAGATTTCAGTTCAGGATCGAGGGGAGTGGGATAAAGAAATTGTTCGGGATAGGTAACTAAAGGATTTAAGTCTTGGGCAGTAATTAAACCCCTAAATTGTAGCACTTCTAAAGCCGCTTTGAGATAATCGGGAGAGTGGGGACGTTCGACAAAAGCTAATAGTTTCAGCATTTCGGCGGGAATTTGGGAAAAGCGATCGATCTCGTTAGCTTCAAAAATTCTGATTTGATAACTTTTATAAAAATGGGCAAATTTTTGAGCAAAAAAGTGTCCCTGTCGATTTTCTCTAACGAGGATAGCGGCATTATGTTGAGGGTTTTCTTGGAATAATTTAACTAGACGTTTTTCAATTAATTCCACTGTTTGATAAATGTCATCGGGTTGATAAATTTCTAATCCTTTTCCCTCCTTGATTGGATTAGGTTGGGGATCTTCAGCACTGACGGGAATAATCCCTTGAACCCGAAAAGGAGCCTCGGTAACTTTATGATTATCTTTCCCCTGTTTCCAATCTCGATCGACCCATTGTAACACTAAATTAGCCGCTTCGATAATTTTAGTATTGCTGCGACCTGCTTGGTTCATAGTCGATAAATTGCCTTCGTTTTGACAACTTTCACAAAACCAATTAAAGTAAACAGGATCTGCGGGAGTAAAGGTAGAATTAATCGCTTGATTGGGATCGCCGACGCGAATTAAATTAGGTGTTTCCCTGTCATTATTTTTTGCTAAAATAGTAATTAGTTTTTCTTGGAGAGGACTAGAATCCTGTGCCTCATCTTCAAAAACTCCAAAGACAGATTTTTGCCATTGTCGGCGAATTTTTTCTTCCTCTAATACTCGCAAGGCTCCTAAAATCATGTCATCATAATCTATATAGTTTTTCTGACGCATCAGGATTTCATACTGTTGGTACAAACCACTAGCAATAGCGAGAATTTGATAATTATCGTCGGTGTAGTGGCTTAATTCCCAGACTTGCTGCGGTGATAATCCCGAACTTTTTAGCTCATGAATGGCCGTATAGGCAAGACTAGGTAAAATTTCGGTTCTCAACACCGATTGACGGCGTAATCTTTCGGTTTCTTCCCCATCAAATTCCACTCCTTCTAATAACTTTTGATAACGAATTGGATCGGCAATTAGCCATTTTTCCACCGAGTTTCTAATAATTCTGTGGCTAGGAGTCGGAATAACTAAGGTAGAAGATTCGAGGTCTAATCCCGATAATTCCGGGTAACGACGGGCCAATTGTAGAGCCAGTCCGTGCAGAGTTTGGACGCTGAAACCCTGCGCTGAAAGTTGTAAATCTTGCAAACGTTGTTTAATTTTAGCTTTAATACTAGCGGCAGCCGAGCGCGTGTAGGTGACAATAATTAACTGTTTTTTAGCGTGCAGTTGCTCACGAGCAATAACCATAGCGGCAGCTACGGCCAAACTGTGGGATTTTCCTGCCCCCGGCACCGCAGAAATGGCCATTTTTCCCCCTTGCCAATCGGCCAATTCCTGTTGTCCTGCGCGCAGTTGTTGCCGGAGATTGACCAGTAAATTTTCTCGATTAATTGCTTTAGTTTCGCTCATTATGCCACGCTAATTTTATTTTTAGTTTAATTGTATTACTAATTATAGTTTCTTCTTAAACCAATTGCTGTAAAAGTTAGCTAGAGATAACTATAATGGGGAGATGGTTTTTTTCGGTGAACAGTAATCAGTGAAAAGACAGTAGCGAAGGGCGTTGGGTTTCATGCTTCAACCCAACCTACGTTCTGATAACTGATAACTGATAACTGATCACTGATCACTGATCACTGATATGTAGCCAATTTTGTTGTACTTCTACCCGAATTTTACCGGTTAAGGAGGAAGTGGCATCGCGATTAACACCAGTAATGAGATTAACCACTGACTCAACTTCGGCAAAATTAGGCGATGAGGGTAAATATTGAGCTAAAAATAAACGAATAACTCGTCTTTGTATCGCTAGAGGTAGAATTTGTAAAGGGGAGCGATCGAGTCTTTGTTGATCTAGATCAATAACCTGACGAAAAATATCCCGGGCAATACTATCTAAATAATCGCTTTCTGCCTCCAAAATTTCGGCAGTTTGGGCGAGATGTTTTTCGATTTGGGGATTTAAATTAGTTTGCAGGTAGGGTAATAATTCCAGACGGATGCGATTGCGAGCATAGCGTAAATTTTCATTAGCTCGATCATACCAGATCGGTAATTCTCGACTTTGACAAAAAGCGAAAGTTTCCCCGCGAGTGACATTTAAGAGGGGACGGACTAAAAAAATATCTGGGGTTAAACTTGTCCACCAAGTTAAGGCAGAAAGTCCATCACTACCGGCCCCGCGCATGAGATTATAAAGGAAAGTTTCCGCTCGATCGCTCCTCGTGTGTGCCGTGAGAAGATAATTAAAACCCTGTTCTTGGGCGATTGTTTGTAAAGCTTGATAACGCCATTGTCGGGCCTTGGCTTCCGTTTCCGCCATGGGGGGTGCGGTGGCAATATAAACAGGTAATTGCCAAATTTCGGCGATTTTCTGCACATGATCCACTAATCCTCGGTCGCAGGACCAACGGTGATCACAATGAGCGATCGCTAGTTGCCAACCCCAACGAGAGCGCAAATCCAGCAATAATTGACCTAAACAGAGGGAATCCTGACCTCCCGAGAATGCCACTAACAGAGACGCATTTTTAGGTAGTAATTCTCCCTTTTTCACCGTGGTTTCTAGACGAGTATGGAGAGGTGTCCAAAAATTAGCCAAAATTTTTAGATTTATTTACTTGACAAAGGTGTGGAAAGTATTTTCAGTGAACAGTGATCAGTAAACAGTGAAAAGACAGTAGGAAACTGCTATTTAATACTGCTCACTTAATACATACCACTCACTTAAAACTCAAATCTGACAACTGATAACTGATAACTGATAACTGATTTAACCCTGCCAATTAACCCAATCTTGGGGTTTTAGGAAGACATCATAGAGTTTTGCTTCTGGGGTGTTGGGTGCAGGTTGATAACAGTATTCCCAACGGACTAAAGGAGGTAAAGACATCAAAATCGACTCGGTACGACCGTTAGTTTGCAACCCAAAAATTGTGCCACGATCATAAACTAAATTAAATTCTACATAACGACCGCGACGATAGAGTTGAAACTGACGTTCTCTGTCACCGTATTCCGTCGAGCGCCGTTTCTGGACAATGGGAACGTAAGCGGGTAAAAAAGCTCGGCCACAGTCATTAATGAAACTAAAAATTTCTTCCCAGCTGCGCGGTTGTTGGGGAGATAATTTTTCTGAATAGATAGCGGCATCACTTTCGGCAAAGGGACCCCGATAGAGAGGGTCTAAACCGTCTTGGTAATCAAAGAAAATTCCGCCGATGCCTCTGGCTTCCTGACGATGATTGAGATAAAAATATTCATCACACCAGCGTTTAAAAACGGGATAATATTCGGGATGATGTTGGTCGCAAACCTGTTTAAAAGTGCGGTGAAAATGACTAGCATCTTCTTCAAAAGCATAGTAGGGAGTTAAATCGGCCCCACCGCCAAACCACCAAACTGGACCTGCTTCAAAATAGCGATAATTGAGGTGAACCGTGGGAATATAAGGATTGTGAGGATGCAAGACCATCGAGGTTCCCGTGGCATAAAATTGATGACCGGCAGCCTCGGGCCGTTGTTTAGCAATACTAGGAGGTAATTCTTTCCCCCAAACTTCCGAAAAATTCACCCCTGCTTGTTCAAAAATTGCCCCTTCCCGCAAAACTCGCGAACGTCCGCCGCCACCTTCAGACCGTTGCCAACTATCTTCGATAAATTTTGCTTGTCCATCCACTTCTTCTAATCCCTGACAAATTTCATCCTGTAGGGATTTCATAAATTCACTGACGCGGCTACGGCTGTCACTAGCGGGCAAATTGCTAAGGGTGGGGGTTGTGGTGAATGCAGTCATACTCAAGGATAAAAATTGATAACTTAGTGATTATATTACTACTGGGTGATGAAACTGCCGCTCTTCGATACTTAACTTAACATTTAGACGGATTGGGGGTTTTTCAGTGATTAGTGAACAGTCATCAGTAATCAGTGGGGAGAAGGGAGATTTTTCAGTGATCAGTAAGCAGTAATCAGTGAAAAGACAGCCCTGTTCATGCCATTCAATACCTCACTGAAAACTCAAATTCTAAACTATGGTCTGAATTAACACAAAAGGTTGCACGATTAGTGCATTAAAAAGGTTATCGGGATGGGAATTCCAATCGCTTAACTGCTCTTGTGTCGGTTTTTCCAGTAGTTTTTCCCCGATCCAATTCTGCACTTGAGCCACCTGATCACCGGCGATCGCTTCTGCCACTTCGATTAAATTGAGGGAATCGGAAACCACGATCAGCGCATCCCTTTGAGCATGGGGGATCAAGTCGCTCCATTCCACTTCGGCTAATTCCTCTAATAACTGCTCGTGAATATTACCCATACTGTCAATCCTTGCGAAAAAGCTCGCTCAATAACGAATTAGCTCCTCTTTATAGCATACAGGCAAAGGGACGACCGCTCTCCATCTATAGTAATGTTAAGCTAAAATATAACGAACGTTCGATATTAAATTTATGCCTAAGATAGTAGATGTAGAACAATACCGGAAAGAACTCCTCTTAAAAAGTGCCGAACTCTTTGCCGAGAAAGGCTATGCTAACATGACGACGAGAGAATTAGCGCAAGGATTAGGAGTGTCCACGGGAACGCTATACCACTACTTTCCCAGTAAAGCGGCACTTTTCGAGCAATTAATCGAGGAGATGTGCCGAGAGGATGTTTTATTAGCCGCATCGGAGATTGATCGAGGAAAAACCCTGATAGAAAAGCTAAAAATTCTCGGAAAATTTATGACTAATCGCGAGGATTCCTGCATCAAACAATTATTCTTATGGATTGATTATTCTCAATACCAAGGACGAGAAGAACTGAGTCGTAGTCAACTTTTTGAGCGCGTTGATCGCCGCTATCATCAGGCAGTAATCGAGATTTTAGGTATTAGCGATCCGAGTGTAGCTTGGTTAGTTGTCAGCGTTATTAATGGACTGATATTAGAGCGCCTGTGGTGCAATGAACAGATTGCGATCGATGAACAAATGGAATTATTAGGTAAAATTCTTACTACTTATTTGCGGAAAAACTGTTAACCACCAACAATCACTTATTAACTAAAAAATTATGAAAGGTAAAACTTTTGTGAAACCAAATCAAAAGTTAATGATCGGGTTAATAGTATTAGGCACAGGATTATTAGGAATAACCACCTTTTATAGTCTTTCCCAAGTCGCCACCAAACCCGAAACCAAAACCCCTGTAATTGCGTCGTCCGCACCGCAAAAAATCACCGCTTTAGGCAGAATTGAACCAAGGACAGAAATTATCAGTATATCTGCCCCGATGTTGCTTGATTCCGATCGAGTCATGCAATTATTAGTCGATGAAGGAGATAGCGTCAAAACGGGACAAATAATCGCCATTCTCGAAAGTCAGAAAAGATTAGAGGATAACCTGCAACAGGCGCAAGAACAGGTGAAAGTAGCCGCAGCCAAACTAGAACAGGTGAAAGCTGGGGCAAAAGTCGGCGAAATCGATGCTAATGCTGCTAACGTGCGGAAAATCGAGGCACAATGGTTAGGAGATCAAGCAACCCAAAGGACAACTATCCAAAGATTAACAGCGCAATTAGAAGGGGATAGGGCTGCCCAAAAAGCGACAATTGCTAAATTAGAAGCAGAATATCGCAATGCTAAAGCTGAATTTGATCGCTACGAAAAACTCTATCAAGAAGGGGCAATTTCCGCCTCTAGTTTTGATAGTAAAAGACTGAATTTAGAAACCAGTAATCAACAACTAACAGAAGCAAAAGTTACCCTAAAGAGGATTGAACGCACCGGTAAACAACAGATAGAAGAAGCCAAGACTACCCTAGCCCGGATTGAATCCACCGGTCAACAGCAGCTCAAAGAGGCCAGATCCACTTTAAATCAAGTCTCGGAAGTGCGGGGAGTCGATGTGCGGGCAGCCGAAGCGGAGGTAAATGCTGCCCTAGTTGCCGTTAAAAAGGCCCAAACCGAGTTAAATCAGGCTTATATTCGATCGCCAATTACCGGCAAAGTGATTAAAGTCAATACCCGTATCGGGGAACAAATCAGCGATCAAGGAATTGTTGACCTCGCTGAAACCGATCGCATGGAAGTAATTGCCGAAATCTATCAAAGCGATATCGGGAAAATTCGCGAGGGACAAACTGCCACGATTACCGGATCGGCGTTTAAGGGCGAAATTAGCGGAAAAGTGCGCTTAATTGCTTTAAAAGTTGACCAACAAAATATCTTCAGCAATCAACCGGGAGAAAACTTCGATCGCAAGGTGATCTCTGTCCGCATTGCCTTAGATCGCGAAAACAGTCAAAAAGTGGCAGGTTTAACCAATTCCCAAGTAACTGTAACTATCAATGAGTAGGTTTTCCATGAAACTAACCCATCTATTCAAAAAAACGCCCCTATCTTGGTTACAGGTGACGCGAGAGAAAACCCGTTTGATCGTGGCTATTGCCGGGATTGCTTTTGCTGACTTCCTAATTTTCACGCAGTTGGGGTTTCGGGATGCCTTGTTTGATGCTTCCGTTAAACCCCATTATGTCCTCAATGCGGATTTAGTCCTGATTAATCCCCAATTCAATACCCTCTTTGCTGTGAAAAGTTTCTCTCGCGATCGCTTGTACCAAGCTAAAAGAGTCGAGGGCATTCAATCTTTAGCCCCAGTTTACATTGCTTCTGCCCAGTGGCGCAATCCCGAAACTACCCTAGAAAGAACTACTTTAGTCTTTGGTTTTGATCCCAGTCAACGGGTTTTTACTCTCCCGGAAGTCAATCAAAAATCCAGTGATCTAAAGATGTTAAATCGCGTCTTGTACGATCAAGCAGGAAGACCAGAATTCGGTCCAATTGCCGATTTACTCCAGAAAAACCCCGATTTGACAGTCCAGTTAAATAGAAAAGAGGTACAGGTAGCGGGAATTTTTACCCTTGGTGCCTCCTTTGCTGCCGATGGTAACGTCATTAGCAGTGATTCTACCTTTTTAAGGCTCTTTCCCGAACGCCAACCCCACGAAATCGATCTAGGACTGGTGAAACTGCAACCGGGGGCAAATATAGAGGCAGTAAAAGCCAATTTACAGGCACTTCTACCTAAAAATGAAGTAATAGTCCTTACTTTAGAAGAATTTGCTGAAAGGGAAAAAACCTATTGGGCAAATGGTACAGCCATTGGTTTTATCTTTGGTTTAGGTACAGTAGTCGGTTTTATCGTCGGTATCGTCATTGTCTATCAGATTCTCTATTCCGATGTCACCGATCACTTACCCGAATACGCTACCCTAAAAGCTATGGGTTACGGTGATTGGTATTTAGTCGGGGTTTTGATGCAAGAGGCTTTATTACTAGCGGTTTTGGGGTATATACCCGGGTTTATCGTCTCTCTTGGTGTTTATCATCTCGCTTCCTCCGCTACACTTTTACCTATAGTGATGACTACTGCTAGGGCGATCGAAGTTTTAATCCTGACAATTATCATGTGTATTGCCTCTGGAATTGTCGCCATGGGCAAATTAAGGACAGCAGATCCGGCCGATATTTTTTAAACTATCAAGGGTGAAATAATGCTGATTTTTCAAAAAGAGCGAGAATTAGGCGATTTTAGCCCTAATGAACCCGTAATTGCCATTAAAGGCTTAAATCACTATTTTGGCACGGGAGAATTAAAAAAACAGGTTTTATACGATATCGATCTGGAAATTAAAGCGGGGGAAGTAGTAATTATGACTGGTCCTTCGGGATCGGGGAAAACTACTTTATTGAGTTTAATGGGCGGTTTGCGATCGGCACAAGAGGGCAGTTTAAAAATTCTCGGCCAAGAAATGTTAGGAATTGGTAAGGGCAAAATGCTGAAAATTCGCCGTCAAATTGGCTATATTTTTCAAGCACATAATTTACTAAAATTCCTGACAGCGAAACAAAACGTGAGGATGTCTTTGGAACTGCACGAGGAGTTTTTAGAACAAGATCTCGATCGAAAAGCCACGGCAATTCTGGAGTCGGTAGGTTTAGGCAACCGCGTTGATTATTATCCCCATGATCTATCGGGGGGACAAAAACAACGGGTTGCGATCGCTCGCGCCCTCGTCAGTCATCCCAAATTAGTCCTCGCTGATGAACCGACCGCGGCCTTAGATAAACAATCCGGGCGCGATGTGGTGGAAATCATGCAGAAATTGGCAAAAGAACAAGGTTGCACGATTTTACTTGTCACCCACGATAACCGGATTCTCGACATCGCCGATCGCCTTTGGCGCGGCTTTGCCGTTCGTATTGTCAATATGGAGGATGGTCGTTTAAGCGATTAACTGCCCAAAAAAATTACTTGCCAAAAATCGGCATTTGATGTTAGAATAAAATAATGTCATCTTGGAGAGGTGGCAGAGTGGTCGAATGCGGCAGATTGCTAATCTGTTGTACGAATCGTAAGACCGTACCGAGGGTTCGAATCCCTCCCTCTCCGTCTTCTTTCGGTATGTTCGATGACTGCTCGCCAAGATTATTTCTGCTCCGTATATGGCCCGGTTGCCTCTTGGCGTTTCGGCAGTTCCCTGGGCATCGATCCGATTGGTTTAGTTTCCACCTGTTCCTTTAACTGTGCCTACTGTCAGTTAGGAGAAATTGAGCAAAAAACCGAGCAACGAAAAATTTTTATCACCAGCGAACAAATTAGCAGGGACTTAAGGTCTTTTGCTCCCTGGGACGTGGATATAGTCACTCTCAGTGGTAGCGGGGAACCCACCCTCGCCCTCAATTTAGGGGAAATACTGGCCACCGTCAAGGAAATGACCAGGCGACCGGTGGCGGTCTTAACCAATAGTACCCTCTTGGGAGATGCCCAAGTGCGTCAAGACTTGAGCAAAGCTGATATCGTCGCAGCTAAAATCGATGCTGTTTCCGAGGCCCAATGGCGACGGGTTAACCGTCCAGTCCCCGGCCTGGATTGGCAGATTCTTTGGTCGGGATTAAGACAATTTCGCCAAGAATGGTCGGGAAAACTAGCAATTCAAACCATGCTGCTGGCCTCTTGGTCGCCCCAAGATCAAGACCAGTATATCGATTTGATGCAACAGCTACAACCGGATGAAATTCAACTTAACACCCCGACCCGTCCCCGGGCCAGACAAAGACAATTAGAAACCCGCGGTAATAATCCCCTCACCGCTGCCGACGGAATGCAAATTCTCAAACCGGTAAACGCTGAAATATTGGCAATTTGGGCGCAAAAAATGGCCAAGGCCACGGGAATTACCGTACGCTGTGTGCCACTTACCGCCACAGGTCTCTAAGGCTTCGGTTTTTCTTCTTTCGGCTTGACATTAAAATAAGCCTCCATTACCTGACGCACCATAGGTGCGGCCACTTTACCACCACCACCGCCGGAATGTTCCGCAAAGGCGACCACGACAATTTCGGGCTTGTCGAAGGGCGCGAAAGCTCCAAACCAAGCGTGGGACTTCCCTGGAGGTGCTTCTGCCGTACCGCTTTTGCCCGCTACGGGCGGTAAAGCGGGGTCCGATAGGGCCCGACCAGTTCCTTCCGCTACCACGGCTCTCAGGGACTTTCTCAGGGTGTCTAGGGTGCTAGGTTTCATGTTCAAAGACTTTCGCCATTCCTTAACATCGCGGGCATCCTGTAAAAGGTGCGGTTTCACCAAAAAACCACCGTTAGCGGGGACAGCAAACATCACAGCTACCTGTAGGGGAGTTGCGAGGGTAAATCCTTGACCGATCGACATATTAATCGTATCCCCTACGGACCAATCCCAGTTTTTAAAATTACGCAGTTTCCAATCGCGATCGGCAATTAACCCCGGAGTTTCTTCCGCTAATTCTATCCCAGTTTTCTGACCGAAACCGTAGCGCCGGGCCATAGCAATTAAAGCCGGTCCCCCCACTCCGCGACCAATTTGACCGTGAAAAGTGTTACTACTCATGGCCATGGCCCGGACAAAACCGATCGGACCAAAACCGGCGTGATTCCATTCCCCGAAAGCTGTCCCCCCCACATGAAGAGCGGCAAAGGTATTTAAGACCGTATTTGGGGGAAATTTACCCGATTCCATGCCGGCAGTGGCAGTGACGACTTTAAAGGTGGAAGCGGGGGGAAATCCTTGGAGAGCGCGATTAACAAAAGGGTTGCCCTCCGCTTGTAGTTTTTTCCAAGTGGTGGTGGTAATTGGGGCCGAGAAAACATTGGGATCAAAACTAGGATAACTGACCATGGCCCGCACGGAACCATCCCGGGGATCGATCGCCACGATCGCACCCTTGCGTTTTCCTAAAGCGGCCTCGGCGGCTTTTTGGAGTTTTAAATCTAGTGTCAGGGTGACATCTTGCCCCGGTTTAGCAATTTTTTGGCCGAGAATTTGGATTACTTGTCCCGATCCGTTGACCTCTAACTGCATTCCCCCCCATTCTCCCCGCAATTTTGACTCGTAGGCGGCTTCTACACCCATTTTACCGACGACATCTCCCAATCGGTAGCCCTGGGATCTTTTGGCTTGATATTCCTCCGGGGTTAGTTCCCCGGTATAACCGAGAATATGCGCCCCGATTTTGCCATTGGGATAGTAGCGCACTGATTCCACGTCCACTTCAATGCCGGTTAATTCGTCTTTGTATTCCTCTAGGGCGATAATTTGGGACGGAGTTAAACCCCTAGCAATCCGGATCAGGGTGGAGGGGTTTTCGTCCGCTTCGTTAATGCGTTTTTCTAGGTCGCTTCTGGGAATGTCTAAAATACTGGCTAAACGGTCAAGATTGAGTTTTTGGGCGGGATTACGCTGGGATTTGGGCCAAATATAGGCCGCATGGGTTAAGCGGGCCGTGGCCAAAACTTTGCCATTGCGATCGAATAAGTTGCCCCGGACTGGAGGTTTGGGAAGAATGCGAATCCGGTTATTTTCTGCCCTTTCTCGGTTAATTTGCCCTTGTTGCAGTTGTAAATATGCCAATCGTGAGCCAACTCCTCCTAGCAGGACAATGCTAATTAATCCCATAATTAGCCAGGACTGACGCTGACGACCGACTAGACGCTCTTTATCTTTGATTTTATTCTGTAATTTATTTGGTGCTGGCCGCGTCAGCGCGGGGAGGGTTTTTTTCCGTTTCAGTGTGACTTTGGTTTTTGATAGGAGTCCGCTATTACGCATTTGCTTAAAGTTAAAAGTTAAGTTTAAAAGTTATTACAGCAGAATTGAGGAGTCAGTTATCAGTTATGAGATTTGAGTTTTAAGTAATAAGTATTAAGTGAGCGGTTTTAAATAGCACTTTCCTAATGTCTTTTCACTGATCACTGGTTACTGATTACTGCTTACTGAAAAGGACGCAATACTAGGTGATTTAGCTCCTCTCTTTACTAAAGTTAAGGTAATCTGCAATATATATTAACAAAATAGGAGTAAATGATCAGATGAATTTTAACTTTTGTTAACTGACCTTGATTTTTAAAAAATACTCAGTAAGAATCTCTCACAGAGCTTTGATAGGAATTGCTAATAGTTCCGATTAAAATGGCATCTTCGGCGAATAATCCAGCAGTTTTGGCAAATTCGCCCGCGTTTAGCCTTTGAAAATAGCGATAGATGATTGGTTCCGTGATACCGGCGATCGAGATTTCAGGAAAGGAAACTGGCGCAGACATATAGTTTAAGAGTCTTTTGTCAAGTATTTCTTAACCTAATGTAACATTATCCCTGCTTAAAAGGTAATCACACTGCGGATAGAATCTCCTTGTCGCATCAGGTCAAAGGCCTCGTTAATTCTTGCCAGAGGTAGAACATGGGTGATTAAATCATCAATGTTAATCTTGCCGTCCATGTACCAATCGACTATTTTTGGTACATCTGTACGACCCCTTGCCCCACCAAAAGCCGTACCTTTCCAGACCCGTCCGGTGACTAATTGAAAAGGACGGGTACTAATTTCCTGGCCGGCCCCGGCTACACCGATAATAGTGGCAACACCCCAACCTTTATGGCAACATTCCAAAGCTTGACGCATAATCTGGACATTGCCGATACACTCAAAACTATAATCAGCCCCACCTTTAGTTAAATCCACCAGATAGGCCACTAAATCCCCCTCAATTTCTTGGGGATTAACAAAATGAGTCATCCCGAATTTGGTCGCTAAAGCTTGTTTCTGGGGATTGATATCGACCCCGACAATCATATCGGCCCCCACCAAACGGGCCCCTTGAATAACGTTTAAACCGATACCTCCCAGACCAAAAACCACCACTTTTGCCCCCGGTTCCACTTTAGCGGTATTAATCACCGCACCGATACCTGTAGTGACTCCGCAGCCGATATAACAGACTTTTTCAAAGGGAGCATCGGGGCGAATCTTGGCTAGGGAAATCTCCGGCAGCACGGTATAGTTAGCAAAAGTCGAGGTTCCCATGTAGTGATAAAGAGGCTGACCATCGAGGGAAAAACGACTGGTTCCATCCGGCATTACTCCTCGACCTTGGGTAAGACGAATTGCTTGACAGAGATTGGTTTTAAAGCTGAGACAGTATTCGCATTGACGACATTCGGGAATATATAGGGGAATCACAGGATCACCCACTTTTAGGCTAGTGACGCCCTTTCCCACTTCTACCACGATTCCGGCCCCTTCATGCCCTAAAATTGAGGGAAATAAGCCTTCAGGATCGGCCCCAGAGAGAGTATAGGCATCGGTGTGACAAACTCCCGTGGCTTTGATTTCTACTAACACTTCCCCCGCTTGCGGTGCTGCTAATTGTACCGTTTCAATAGTTAGGGGTTTTCCCGCTTCTAGGGCAACTGCCGCTCGAACATCCATAGGCTAAAAGCAATAGGTTTTTTCCAGTATAATACCGCTAAACTCGGATATTATAGTTAATAAATCAAAATTATCAGGATTTTTTCGGCTTTTCTTCCCTATTTCACCCTGATTTGTCCTGACAAGCTCAAAAATACGAGAGTTTTTGGGCGTTGCTGAATCAGGGTATGAATGTCAACCGTGCATCCTATCCAAAAGTTAGTTTGGGTCTAGGTTTTAAAAACCCCACACAAGAAGATTCATGTCTTAAATCAGCTTTTTAGCTATCAGCTGTCGCACTTCCTAAGTAGGGTCTGCTGAAAAAGTTTTTCCTGGGGGTAGGGTGTGGGGTGTGGGGTGTGGGGTGTAGGGTTTTACCAGTTTTGAGGTGGTCAGTTACCTAATTTTCGGGGAAAAAGTACCTGAA
>SFAQ01000060.1:0-4612 GCA_007096525.1 Microcystis wesenbergii Mw_QC_B_20070930_S4
CTTTTAACTAAAAACGCGAGCATCCCGAGGACGAACATAAACTTGCTCCCCGACTTTGAGATGCAGTTGAGTCAGTTGTTCTCGATTCAGATGGGCAATCAGGAGAGAGCGATCCGGTAGAATTAATTCCACATCGATGGCCCAACCCAGATGGATAATGCGCTCAACTTTTGCCGCAATACTAGACCCATTGGGAGAAGACAGAATTTCTAGGTCGTGGGGACGAATAAAAATTTTGACTCCGTTAGTACCCCCCCCCAGCTGCTCGAATAGTGCAGCCGAGGTCGGTGGCAAAACATTCACCCGGCCAATAAAACTCATCACAAAAGCAGAGGCAGGATGATCGTACACCTGATCGGGAGTCCCCACCTGTTCGATTTTACCCTCATTGAAAATTACGATCTCGTCGGCCACTTCCATGGCTTCCTCCTGGTCGTGGGTGACAAAAACACTGGTGACATGAACCTCCTCGTGTAACTGTCGCAACCAAACCCGCAGCTCTTTTCTAACTTTGGCATCCAAGGCCCCAAAAGGCTCATCTAATAATAATACTTCCGGTTCCACCGCTAAAGCCCGGGCCAGGGCAACCCGTTGACGTTGACCTCCGGATAGTTGGGCCGGATAGCGATCGCCTAATCCCTGCAATTGAATTAAACTCAAGAGACTCTCCACCCGTTTTTGAATATAGTCGGGGGTAGCTTTGCGAATATTTAAACCGAAAGCGATATTCTGACGCACCGTCAGGTGTTTAAAAAGCGCATAATGCTGAAAAACAAAGCCAATATTCCTTTTTCTGACGTTTAAATGGGTTGTGTCTTTGCCGTTGATGATAATTTTGCCTGTGTCGGGGGGTTCTAATCCTGCGATCGCTCTCAGGAGAGTGGTTTTTCCTGAACCGGACGGCCCCAGCAGTGCCACCAGACGATTCGATTTAATCTCTAGGTTGATGTGGTCTAAAGCGGTAAAGGTGCCGAATTTTTTCGATACTCGCTCGATGATGATACTCACGGTGGCTAATCCTCTGGCAAAACAATGTATAGGGGTTGACCGTATTTCAACTATGATTTAATCTTAATCGTATTAAAATACGATTACATTTTACAGGATAGCAAGAAAATTAAGTTTCGATTCGGGAGATTACTGGTTATAAACAGAGACTAAAAAGATTAAACAGCGATAAAAGCTTACTATTACTGTTTTTTACGCTTTTAAAGGCTTAATTAACTAATTTTGTCCCCTAACCACCAGAAACGCAGCGGAGAAAAGAGACAACTGAGGCAAAAATGGACTATTCTTTATTGACAATATTTAGCTTTTTTATCGGAATTATCGTGGGATTAACGGGAATTGGCGGTTCATCCTTGATTACCCCCCTATTGATCTTTGTATTTCAGGTTCCCGCTACCACCGCAGTGGGTTCCGATGTGGTAGCGGCCGGGTTGATGAAAGTGGTCGGCACCGTTCGTCACTGGCAACAGCAAACGATCGAGTTAGAGGTGGTAAAATGGCTAGTAATTGGCAGTGTACCCGGTTCTCTGTTAGGATTAGTCGGTTTTCGCTATTTTCAGCAGAATAGCTCCCTCAATCTCGAGCAATGGTTGCCTCATATCATCGGTCTTGTCTTGATGATCGTGACCGTTCTAGCTGCCCTAGAACTACTAATCTCCTTATTTTTTCCCGATTTGTCCCCTTTGTCCTGGCCAAAATTAGATTTAACCACTCGATCGGGTCGGATAAAAACAACGGTATTAGGGGCAATTTTAGGCTATTTGGTCGGTTTAACCAGTATTTCCAGTGGTTCCTTATTTGCATTGGTCTTGATGACCTTTTTTCACCTTGATTCTCGCAAATTAGTCGGTACAGATCTATCGCAAGCGTCCATCCTCTTAACCTGTACTTCCATCGGTCATCTGGGATTAGGAACGGTAGATTGGAATCTGGTACTTCCCATCTGGTGGGGTGCGATACCGGGGGTGGTAGTGGGAGCAAGATTATCGGAATATTTGCCCAAAAATGCCCTAAAAATACTGCTTTATACTGTTCTAGTCACGGTCAGTTGGCGCTTACTCCAACCCACCTAATCCCCGGAGTTTACTCGAAAGTCATCATACTACCGATCAACAGATCGGGACTGGTGGCGACAAAATAGATAATTCCCGCACCGAGAATAACGATCGCTAAACTAAATAGTAGCACCCATCGAGCGGCTGGTTCGTAGGTATCTTCATCTATATCTCGTCTGACTGTAAAATAATGGGCTGTGGTCAAAAATACGGTCAATAAACCCACTAAAGCAAACATTAATCCCAATTTCCAGCCATAACCGGGCCGGGGAACCAGGGGAGGATGAAAGGCCCGTAAGCGCAGAATAACCATACCAAAACCCATTAATGCGATCGCTGTTCGCATCCAAGACAGATAGGTGCGTTCATTGGCCAAATGATCCCGGACTCGATTGGGATTGACTTTTTTCGGTTCAATGCTGGTCTTGCTTTCCGTCACTGGTGATTTGAGAAAAAATAACATGATCGAGATGGCTACGGTCAAGAAGATGATGTTATTCTATGGCACTTGAGTTATAGATGGTAGGGAAAAAATCTAAAATCTCTTTTTAGATGTATTTGTATTGAATCAAAAATTAAATAGGGTTTGCTGAATAAATCTAAAAACATTGTTCGATAAGACTTTTAGACCTTTTTGAAATCCAAAAGTACCGGCCATTGGAGCGATCGAGGGGAAAATTCCTGGACTTTTTCCCTGAAAATGGGTAAAACCCTACACCCTACACCCTACACCCTACACCCTACACCCACCAACAAACTTTTTGCCGCAAACCCTAAATAGATTTGGGTTGCTGCTGGAGAAGCGCCCATCCATAGCTTAAGGATAAGGCCAAGAAAGCGAGGGAAAGACTTTCCTTGATTATAAATACACCCAAACCGATCAGCACACAGGGGACAACGTGGCTGCCGTGACTGGTAATTAAACTAGCGATCGCCGGTAATTGAGTTAACTGATGAGCAGTAAAACACCAAACACCCACCAAGATCAGAAAAACGCTGACGATAGTGACTAAATTTGGCCAGGTATTACTAGCGAACAGCGGCAGATAAATGCCGATATTATCGCTGCCATTGGCGATCGTAATTGCCGCCACAGCGCCGGTTTGAGGGGAAAACCAGGCCGCCAAGGGAGAAGACACTGCTGATTCTACAGTCACCTCCAGATGATTATCCGTCTCGGTTTCCTCTCGCTGCCAGAGACTCCGAATCCCGAAAATCACGGGTAACAGACCGAGAAAACGAATCCACTGAGCCGGAATTAAGAAACTCCCGAAAAAGCCAGTTAAACTCGCCAAAATCAGCAGGATAAAGCCTAAATACTGACCGATAACGATATGACGACGGCGAAAAAGTTTATTGACTTGGGTAAAAAGAATCGTCAAAATCAGGATGTCATCGAGATTGGTGGCAATAAAGGCCGCTATTGCTGTGGATATGGCAGTAATCATGGTAGTCATAGGATTTTTTCCTTAATCGGGTCTTCTGATCTCGATCGCCCTACTTCCACTCTAGAAAGAGCCATTAATAAAATCAAATATTCTTTCTTGTTGATTTAATAAATTAAAATGATGGAAAGACCAATAGAGACGGAAAACCCCTTGCCATGGCCAGAATGACCCTAGATCAACTGGAAATCTTTCTAGCGACTGCGGAACATCTCCACTTCACCAAAGCAGCAGAAGCTTTATATATCACCCAACCGGCTGTCAGTGCCGCCATTGCCTCCCTAGAAAATGAATACGGGGTGAAATTATTCCATCGCGTCGGTCGTCATATCGAGATCACGGAAACAGGACGTTTATTGCAATTAGAAGCGCAACGCATTTTTACCCAGGTAGCTTTGACAGAAAGGGGATTGCGGGAACTTAACGACTTGCAACGGGGAGAACTGCAATTAGGATCGAGTTTGACTATTGGTAACTATTGGCTGCCGGCAAAAATTAGCGATTTTCAGGAACGCTATCCGGCAATTAAGATCAATTGCACCCTGGCCAATACGGAAGAAATCTGTCTGGGTACGGCTAACGGACGTTTTGACCTAGCATTAATCGAGGGAGAAGTCAAGAGTGATTTAACACATTGTTTAGAACAGGAGAGCGTCGGCAGCGATCGCCTATTAATTATTGTCGGACGTTCTCATCCCTGGTATAAAAGAGAAGCGATCGAATTACCCGAATTAGTGGAAACTACTTGGGTAATGCGAGAATCGGGATCGGGAACTCAACAAAGATTCGAGGAAGCTTTACAGAATTGGGGCATCGATTTACGCACATTAAAGGTGACTTTGCTGTTAAATACGGGAGAAATGGTCAAGGCAATCATCGAGAATAGTTCGGCAGCTGCCGGTATTTCTGAATTGATGGTTCAAAAGGAATTAGAATTAGGCACATTGCGATCAATTCGAGTCATCGATACTTCCGGTTTATCCCCTCGCTATCTCGAATTTATGCGCCCTTTTTTAAAAATAAAACATCGTCAGCGCTTTCAAACCCGCGTCTGTCAAGTTTTCGAGCAGATGTTGTAATCTGATAGCAATCACCAAAAATTAA
>SFAQ01000061.1:0-31293 GCA_007096525.1 Microcystis wesenbergii Mw_QC_B_20070930_S4
TTCGAGTAGCGATGTCTTTCCGTTTCTTTGAGTGGCTGACCGAGAATCGGGATGTGTTTGCCGCTTACAAAGCCAGTTTAGGCTTTATTTGGGCTTGAAATTTGTTTAAGTCCCACTAAGAATCCCTCGCATGAGTGCTTCGGGGAGTGTCAACTAATGGTCAGCCTTCAGCCAGTGGCTAAAATCTCGCTCTTTTGTCGGGAAAAGGGGGGTATATTCCAGGTTAAAGGTGAAAATTTCCCCCTTGCCCGACTTTTATAAATAAGAAGTTTTCTGTTTATTAGAGTTCTTGCATAATTAATTTTTGAGAGGGCAAAAATGAGAAAAATAGGCATAAAATTGCGTAAAATTCCTAAATAGAGCATTTAATTGATTAATGCTCATTCTTAATTCTCCTGACTACTGACTACTGGCTCGGAGACTCCTCACCTAAGGTCAGATTTGGGATTTTTGCAAGAGGTCTATTTTTTTTGGTAATGATTCGGTCGTATTAGTTTAGGTCTGTGAACCGAGAATTTTCCCCTAGATTGCCTAGAAATGAGCGGTGAAAGTGTCAATCTTGAGAAGGGAATGATGGGGGTGAGTTACGATGATGAAACGCCTCGATCGCTTCCTCTAGAGTTGGATAAATACGTTCGGTCGAGATCATCTCGGATAGGTCTCCTTTTTTTAATTGCTGATATAAATCTTGCTTCACTCTTGCCATGGCGAAAGTAATACCACTGCCGATTAATTCTCGATGTAATTCTTTGAGCATATCGACCGCCGTAATATCGATATCTAGGATCGCTTCGGCGTTGAGAACGAACCACTCGACGGGAACTTTCTCCGCCTCGATCGCCGCTATTGCCCGTTTGCGAAAATTCTCGGCGTTGGCGAAACAGAGGGGCGCATCGTAACGGTAGAGAACCAATCCGGGGATCGTCGTCGCGCCCTTCCAATCCTCGATGTCGTGCAGGCCCGCCAGATTCGGCACTTCCCCCAAAACCGCATCGTGCGGCCGCATCAGTCGCGTGAACAGATCGACCACCGATAACCCCACGGCAACCCCTACCCCAACGAGGATATCGGTGGCCAGGACACCGAACATGGTGACGAGCGCCAGTCGGAACTCACTGGTTTTGAAACAACGCAGACGGTTGAACTCCGAGCTCTCGATCAGACGGAGCGCGGCGTAAATCACGATCGCCCCCAGGGCTGCTTTCGGAAACTGGGAAAGCAGCGGGCGCAAGAACAAAAGTACCAAAATCACGATCAGAAAAGCCACGAGGGAAAACAGTTGCGATCGACTGCCCAGAGAATCGCCGATCGCTGTGCGACTGCCGCTACTGCTGACGGGAAAGCCTTGCATTATCCCGTTGCCAATATTCACCGCTCCCAGCGCAAGTAATTCCTGATTGCCATTGATGCGATAGTCGTTTTTCGCCCCGAACGCGCGCGCGGTCAAGACGTTATCGGAATAGCCGACGAGGGCGATACCGATGGCCGAGGAGAGTAAATAGACGAACTGCTGGGGAGAAAAACCCCTCGGTACTTTCAAACTCGGTAAACCGGCGGGAATTTCCCCGATCACGGCGATGCCGCGCTCGTTCAGCTGGAACAAATATACTGCCGATGTCGCCAGTAGAACCGCGAGTAAAGGACCGGGGGCATTGGGAAAGCGACGTTGTACCAATAGCAGGAAAATTAAAACACCGGCGGCGAGAATCAGAGTTGGTGGGTGAATCTCGGATAAATGTCCGGAAAATTCCCCGATCTGTCCGAAAAGCGATTCTGCTTTCAGTGACATCCCGCTAATTTTTCCCAACTGACCGACGATCATGATCACCGCCACCCCGGCCATGTAGCCGACGAGGATCGGTTTGGAGAGGAGATCGGCGAGAAATCCCAACTGGGCGAAGGCTCCCAAGCAACAGACGATCCCCACGAGTAAGGCCAATAGACTACACAGACTGGCGTAGTTGCTACTATCCCCGGCGACGAGCGGCATGATAGCGGCGGCGGTCATCACTGCCGTCGTCGATTCTGGCCCGACGGAGAGTTGTGGTGAGGAACCGAGCAGCGCATAGATAAGCATAGGCGGTAGGATCGCCCATAATCCGGCGATCGGTTGTACTCTGGCCAGTTCTGCGTAGGCCAGACATTGGGGAACGAGATAGGCCGCCACGGTGATCCCCGCAATGATATCCCCCCGCAACCAGGCCGAGCGATAGGAGCGCAGACGCTTTAACCCGGGTAGGGAAAACCGCTCCCTAGAAAAATTTAATCGAGTAGGCATCCTCATCTCTTCTCCTGTCATCGCAAATGTCCCGAAAATCTCGCCTCCCGCTCAACTAGCGGCAGGAATACTTTTTCGCCGGTTTAACCCGGTTTTCTCTAGTTTATTTTGCTTACATCGGAACTTGGTTTGACAAATACAAAGACTATCACGAAAACGGCAATAATGAGAGTTTAGATTGGCTTCGTGAACATTTGATTGTTGCACTTGAATTTAAAAAAGAAAACAACAAAAATGTTATCGATAACGTTACACGGGTTACTTGTACTATATGCTAAATTCTGGAGGCTACGAGCTAACCTATCGCTCTTCTGTCAGAGGAGGAGAGTTAGAATAGAGAGAAAAGCGCTCAAAGCGATAGTTGATATATGGTTAAGCCAATTAAAGGTTCGCTGCTATGAAATTCCGTCAATTGATACAGGCCACAGAAAATAAATACAATCGGCTGCTGGCAAATCTACTCTCGCTCTACATTATTTACCCATTTTTAGTATATCTACCCCTGGGAGATTTGCTAGTTTTCTTTTTCTTCTCCCTCTCTCTGATCATCGCCGTCTATCAGATCGATCGAAGTAAATTGGCTTTAAGATGTAATATCGGTCTGTTTGTAATTGCCCTCATCCTGCGAGTATTCGGCACGATTATCCCTATTTATAGGGATTTAACCGGTTGGTTCGATCTGTCTAGTACATTAATTTCTCTAGCTTTTGTTAGTTTATGCGTGTACTCGATTTTACGAGAATTAATTCCCGCCGAACAGGTAACATCCGATATCATCAAAGGGGGAATTTGTGTCTATTTTCTCCTAGGATTTTTCTGGGCATCCGCTTATAGTATCGTCCAGATTTTTGAACCCGATTCCTTTAGCTCCGCCCCTAAAACCGTCAACCAGGCGGATCTACTTCATTTCAGCTTTACTACCCTGGCCACGGTTGGTTACGGTGATATAGTTCCTACCAGTAAAGTCGCTAGAGTTCTAGCCAATTTAGAAGGAATGACTGGAGTTCTCTATCCCGCCGTTTTTATCGCTCGTTTAGTCAGTTTACACAATGGTCGTTAACCAAAACAATCCAGCGCCTTGGAGAATATTAGATGATTATGCGCCGCTTTATGCCGATTCTTTCTTTACTTTTGCCTTGGGTCACCGCCGCGGCAGTCTTGGCGGAAATACCGACTCTGTCCCAGGAAATCCGCCCAAAAACGGCGGAACAGGTGATCGAGCAGCTCTGTGCTAATTTAACCAAACAGCGATCGTTCACCGTCCCTATGGATGTCACCTATGACGATGTACTCGAATCCGGGGCGAAAGTTCAGTACAGTGCCTATCAAAACATCTGGGTAGAGAAACCCGATCGCCTGCGCTCGGACTACACTGGGGACGAACGAGTTACCCGCTTTTTTTACGATGGTAAAACCTTCACCCTTGCGGATCTGGAACGGGATTTATACGTTACGAAACCGGCACCGAATACTCTAGATGAAGCCTTAGACCAAGTAGAGCAAAGGTACGGAATCACTATTCCCATGTCAAATCTGGCAGCGAACGATCCCTGTGCGGATCTAAAGGCCGATGTCAGGCAAATTATTTTTATCGGCAACGACATGGTCAACCGCGAACCGATGTATCACCTGCTGCTGATCGGTAGCGATCGCAATTATCAAATCTGGGTCACGCAGGATGCCACCCCCCTACTGAGGAAAGCGATTATCACCTATAAAACTCTACCCGGTTCACCCCAGTACACGGCAATATTATCCGACTGGAATTTTAAGCCTAGTACACCCGCCGATACTTTCACTTTCCAACCGGGGTCAGAGTCGATCCCTATCGAACTTCTACCCCCTAGGGATAATCAATCCCAGCCGTAAAGCCCGTTCATCAAATGCGATCGCTCGTCGGTATTCCCCTAAATCAGCGTTTTGATATACTTTGAATATCTAACGAATTCGAGGTGGGATCATGAAGTCGCAGATTGGACGCTGGGGTAATTCTTTAGCGATTCGGATTCCCAAGTATGCGGTGGAGGCACTGAACCTCAATCCTAAGGACGTTGTTGAATGTTCTGTGGAAAACGGAAAGCTAGTAATTGAGCTAATTCAAGCCTTGCCTGAGTTAAGCCTAGAAGAACTACTGGCTGAGGTTGTTGAATCACCGGAGCCGGAAGTGGATTGGGGACGGCCAATGGGAGAGGAGGTTTGGTGACATACATTCCAGAACGTGGAGATTTCCTGCGGTTGAGCTTCGACCCACAAATTGGGCATGAGCAAATGGGTAATCGTCCAGCACTGGTGGTAAGCCCTATTGATTTTAATCGCAAGATTGGTTTTACCTTTGTCTGCCCGGTGAGCAATACGCAACGCCAGAACCCTTTCTACGTCAAGATTCCAGATGGAGAGGTGGTGACAGGAGTTATCATGGTAGATCAACTGCGATCGTTGGACTTCCGAGCGAGAAAAGCGAGCTTTATCGGCAAGTGTCCAGAACAGTTGCTCCAGGATGTTCTCAGAAGAATTAAGCCGATTCTGTTCTGATCGGGACATTCTCAAAAGCCTTACACATCCATTGTAGCTATCCCTCTCGCTCTTTACTCAAAATTATCGAAAATGTTCCCGCCAGAGTTCGTGTAGAAACAGGAGAGCGTTTTTTTTGCACCAGAAACCGTCGAACGCTTGCAGAAAATAATCTGGGAAGATAAGCAGCCAAGGCGAATAAAAAAATCAAGGAGTCCGGGCTATGAAAAGATCTTTACGTCAAAACTTATGTGTTCTTGCTGCCCTCCTCTTGGGTACAAGTTTACTGGTAACGGATTATGTGGACGCTCGCGGTGGCGGTGGTGGTGGTAGTCGTGGCGGTGGTGGAGCTTCCCCACGGGTTAGCCGCAGTAGTGATCTGCAAAACCGGGGGAATTTTAGTAATCGTTCCCAACCTTCCAGAGATTTTTCTGGAAGACAGGGGGAACGGCAAACCAATCAACAAAACCGTCAAGGGGAACGCACCGAAAGACAGGGGGAAAGACAAACTAATCAACAAAACCGTCAAGGGGAACGCACCGAAAGAACCGATATCCGTCAAGGGGAACGTAGCGAAAGACAGGGGGAACGGCAGCAGCAGGTTAGCGATCGCCAACAGAACCGTCAGAACTTTATTGACGATAATCGCAACGGTTACTGGCGTGGTGGCGGTTGGTACGGTGGCGGTTATTACGTCCCCCCGGGTTGGGGTTGGGTGGGTTTGACCACCGGCTTAGTCATCGGTTCAGCGATCGCTACTCTCCCCCCCTACTACAATACCGTCTATGTGGGTTCTACTTCCTACATTTACTCGGACGGCATCTATCTTCAACCTAACGGTAGTTCCTACACGGTGGTGGCCCCTCCAATCGGCGCAATTGTCACCTATCTCCCAGACGGCTGCACCACAATTACGGCTGACAATACGCTTTATTACAATTGCAGCGGCATTTACTATCGGCCCCTGTTTGAGAATGGTTCCACGGTTTATCAGGTCGTTCGCTTCTAATCGGTTTCTTCTTCATCAATAATTGCCGCTCGATCTAATAATAATAAATCTCGCAGGCGATCGGTATCTAATTCTGTTAACCAATTTTCCCCAGCATCTACGGTTTGTTCCGCTAATTGTTTTTTGCTTTCGATCATCTCATTAATGCGTTCCTCTAGGGTTCCCGTACAGATGAATTTATGTACCTGAACATTGCGTTTTTGTCCGATGCGGAAAGCGCGATCAGTGGCCTGATTTTCTACGGCCGGATTCCACCAGCGATCGATATGAAAAACGTGATTAGCGCGGGTTAAATTTAATCCTGTTCCCCCTGCTTTGAGGGAGAGAATAAAAATCTTTGGTCCTTGGGGATCATTTTGAAAGCGCTCGATCATTTCTACCCGATCTTTTGTTTTGGTAGAACCGGAGAGAAATAATATTTCCTCGGCTAATTTTTGATGGAGATGGGTTTGTAGGAGTTTTCCCCACTCGGCAAATTGTGTAAAAATTAAAGCTCGATCGCCTTCTGCTATCACTTCCTCTACCATGGCTTCTAAGCGTAATAATTTTCCCGATCTTTGACTGCTTTCTAAACTATTTTCTTTCAAAAAATGGGCGGGATGATTACAAATTTGTTTCAGTTGCATTAGCAAGGTTAAAATTAATCCATGTCTCTGAATTCCTTGAATTTCTTCAATTTTCTGGAGGGTTTTCTCGACTAATTGTTGATAAAGTTGTCCCTGTTCTTTTGATAAACCACACAGGACATTCATTTCCTGTTTTTCTGGTAAATCTTCAATAATATTTTTATCGGTTTTTAATCTCCTTAAAATAAAAGGACGGACAAGGGAACGCAAATTGTGCAGGGATTCTTGATCGCCGTATTTTTCAATAGGAAGGGCAAAACGACGCTGAAAAAAGGCTTGAGTTCCTAAAAAATTGGGATTGAGAAAATCCAAAATTGACCATAATTCCGTCAGGCGATTTTCTACGGGAGTTCCCGTTAAGGCAATGCGAAATCCTGCGGGTATTTTTCGCACTGCTTGGGATTGTTTAGACGCAGAATTTTTAATATTTTGAGCCTCATCTAAAACTAACCCTTGCCATTGTACTGCTTCCAAAGTGGACAGATCGCGATAGATTAAAGGATAACTGGTAATAACAACCGATTTATTTTTTACCTCTTGAGCAAAAGCTTGACCTTTTAATCTTTTTTCGCCATGATGCACAAAAACAGCCAGGGTGGGAGCGAATTTTCTTAACTCATGTTCCCAGTTATTGACCACAGAAGTGGGAGCCACCACTAACACAGGATTAACTAACATATCCTCTTCTTTTAATGCTAGTAAAAAAGCGATTAATTGCGGGGTTTTTCCTAAACCCATATCATCGGCTAAACAAGCACCTAAACCCCACTTTTCTAGGAAAGCTAACCAACTAACTCCCTTGAGTTGATAGGGACGTAATTCCCCCCGAAATTCCCTCGGTGGGTTGATCAATTGAATCCCTTGATTGTTATTTAAATTATCAATTAATTCCTTTAATGCTCCCTCCGCTTGGAAATTGACTACCGGCAGTTTAGCAATTAGATTATTATCTCCTGAACTCAAGCGCAGGGCATCTTCCACCGAGAGATTAAGGGGAGCGATGGTATTATTTAAAATTGCCTGAGCTGCTTTGACATCGGTGGGTTGTAGGATTAACCATTTGCCCCCCACTTCCACCACTGGCGATTTTTTCTCTAATAACTTATCAAAATCTTTTTTCGATATTTCCTGTTCCCCTACCACTAATTTAAGCTGAAAGTTTAACAAACTGGTTAAACTTAATCTTTCTCCTTTTTTGGGAGTTACACTGGCAGCAATCTTAATTCCTAATCTTTGTTCACTACTACCAGCAGTTAAACCCCTTGGCAAAATTACCCCTAATCCCTGCTCTTGCAATTGCCAAGCGATCGAGCGAATAAACTGATAAACTTCGAGCGAATCAAGAGAACATTCCTCTGGGTGTTTCTGCTCTAAACTAATTCTAATCGGTTCGTACAATCGCGCTGCTAATCCCAATCCTTTTAAGAGAATTTCCTGGGGATTATTGACAACTCTTTGATAACTATGATAACTTTCTTTCCCCTCTAACCAAATCAACTTGGCACTAATGAGAAATTCGGGATCATCTAACGCTTGTAAATAATAGGTGAGTTTCCACGCTGTACCTAAACTGGGAGGTTGTAAACATAAACAAACACGGTATTGATTCTCGATTAATTGGCGATTATTGCCATTAACTAAACTTTCTTGGATAGGAAACACCCAGTTATTATAAGCATTTTCTAGACGCTGTAAATTCTTGGCTTCTAAAGCAATGTCATGACTATCACCGCTTAAAGATTGTAGCCAGGGTTTCACCATCAATGAGGGGGAAATATTAACACCACTATCTATCTTTTGTCGCAAACGAGCATCGACAATATTTTTCAAGCAATCGAGAATAATTGTTTGTGGTTCGCTATTTTCTTGATAAGCAAGACAAACCGGGGGGATGGTTTGGATAAACTTAGCTAAACGAGTGCGATCGATGGTACTATCCAGCAGGGGATACCAGCAACTTTTACCTTGATTTATTCCCGCTAAAAATTTCCCCCTTGCTAATAAATCTAAACTCCAACGGTGCAAATACAGCCAAAATCGTAGATCATTACCGATAAATTCGGCCTTAGCTAGGGGTAATTTCTCCCATAACTGCACTATCATCCCCGCAGAAAAAGTTAATCCCGATACCTGCCATGGTTGCCAAGATAAGGATTTAGGTGTGGGTTCGAGAATTTGCCCCGACAGCAGCGGTAAAAAATTTTTTTTTCTTGGGGGAGAATAACTAGGCAGACTGAGCTTGATTGATTCTGGAGAATAGCGGTCAAGCTGAGGGGAAAATTTCTCGATAAATTGGGCTAATGCCCCAGATTCTAGACAAAAAGGATGATTTTCCTTTGTTTCACTTAATTCCTTCCCTTGCCACTGTTCACCCCAAAGAAAAAAAACACTATCCTGCGAACCAATCAGCCAATTACCGTGTAGAGTAGTCATTATGAAATAGGGAAATTCCTCTAAAAAACTTGCTGTTGAAAAGGTAACAAATCTCGATTTTGTCGCCTCTTCTGACGTTAAGAGCCTCTAATCTTCTATTTTAGTGGACAAGGGTTGATTTCTCAAGCAAAATCTAGTTCAGCGATTAGCCCCGATCGAACGGTTATTATCAATAATAATAAATAGAGTTATTTTTCAACTATGTACAAATCGATCGCCTTAACCCTCGTCCTCAGTCTTCCCCTTAACTTGTCCCTAGTTGGTTATGGGGAAGATTTAAACCACCTACAGCAATTATTATCCACCCGAAAATGTCCCCAATGCGATCTGAGCGGTTCGGGGTTGGTGCAATCGAATCTAACCGGGGCAAAATTAAATGGGGCCAATCTCGTCGGGGCCAATCTTAGTCAAGCTAATTTAAGTGGGGCGGATCTGAGTGGGGCAAATTTAACCGGTGCCTCTCTTTTTGGTGCTAATCTCACTGGAGCGAACTTAACCGGGGCAATCTTGACGGGTGCGGATTTAAGAGGCGCTTATCTCAATAATGCTAACCTCGACAACACTAAGCTAGATACTGCATACGTGCAGGGTGCGGTGGGAATTCCCAGTAGTGCTGGTACTCCTGAACTATTCTATGGTCTAGGAATGGTGGAAGGAAAACAGGGACGCACCAGCGCCGCTATAGAAAATTTTAATAAGGCCTTGACAATTAACTCAGAATATGCTCCAGCTTATCTGGCCCGGGCCATGGCTCACTATCGTCTGGGACAAAATGCTCTAGCAGCCCAGGACGCTCAAATGGCTTCGACCCTCTTTGAACAGCAAGGTAACACCCCCGGTTACGAAGCAGCAGAGAATTTTATTAAAGGCATGGAAATCGCCCTAAAACCGAAAGAACAAGGTGGTGGCAACGCTCAATTAGACCAAATGGTGCAGGGGATTGGTTCTCTGCTCTTACAGTTCGTTTTACCCGCTTTGGGACTGTTTTAGTCCTCGTCCGCTGGCTCTTCTAAATGTTCCGAGACCGCATAATAAAGGTCAAGAACATGATGATCGGCAAGACGATAAAAGACTCTCCGTCCCTGTTTTTGGTATTTAACTAATCTTAAGGCTCTTAGGGTTCTTAACTGGTGCGATACGGCCGATTCACTCATCCCTAAATCGTCGGCTAAGTCACAAACACATAATTCTTGTTTGGCTAAAAGCGACAGAATTCTGAGGCGGTTGGCATCCCCCAAAAGGCTGAAAAATTCGGCCATTTTTTGGGCTTTTTCGATTTCTAATCCCTGCAAGTGCTGGAATTTCGCCTCTTGGTGATGGGATTCCCCACAAACCGGCGCTATTTTCTCTATGGCCATGTTTTTTCCCGATCGGTTATTAAGGAAAAGTTGAGAAAGGGAGGTATCGATCGAATCTTCAACCCCGATACTTGTCCCCTTCTCCCCAATAACTAAATTTAACCGCAACCACAGCCCTTGTGTCCACAGCCTTTTTCGTTAACGTGACCATCGGCACAAGCTTGGCAACAGTAGTACTGATCGTTTTTTTCGATGGCATCGGCGATCGATACTACACACAAACAGGATTCACAAGCACATTTCATGGTGGTGACAGCGATCATGGTTACTACCTCTGAACTTCTTTACTGACTTTAGTATAACATCTGAACAGATGTTCATGGATTGAATAAAGTTAAATTTTTCTAAAACTCAGACAGGAAAGTTGAGGCCGTTATCTCAAGGGTGAGGTGGGAAGTTATCAGTGATCAGTGATCAGTGATCAGTGATCAGTTATCAGTGATCAGTTATCAGTGATCAGTTATCAGTGGGTAAGTTAACAGTTATCAGATATGAGTTTTTAAGTGTGCAGTATTAAATAGGGTCTGCTGAAAAAGTTTATTGGTGGGGTTAGGAGTCAGTGGCCGGTAGTCGGTAGTCGGTCGGGGAAGTCAGAATAACAGAATGACCTCGCAGGTCTGGAAGCGGAACCCTTCGAAATCGAAGAGCGAAAGTGCCAGGGTTTTGAGTCCCTCGGATCGATTTCTCAACGTTTGTTTATTGCACTTTTTGGGCTGAAAAAGTCCCAAAACTGTTTTCTAGCAAAGCTTCCAGTAATTTTCAGCAAACCCTATATAATATAATCTAAGGTAGAAAAAAGTTAAATACTGACTAAACTGCCCAATTATAACAACTGAGCCGACAAATTCTGATGTTATTAGCATTAAAACAACTAACTGTTACCCCAGGCGATCGCCTGTTGTTAACTTCACTCACTTGGCAAGACTATGAAAAAATTCTTGACGAATTGGGAGAGCGACGGTCAATTCGTCTATCTTATAGTCAGGGAACTTTAGAAGCAATGACTCCTCTTTTTATTCATGAAAATACCAAAGTTTTAATCGGGGATTTGGTTAAAGTTCTCCTGGATGAATTAGAGTTAGACTATGAACCCGCCGGATCAACAACCTTTAAAAATCAGCAAATGGATCAAGGAATAGAACCAGATGAGTCTTTTTATATCGAAAATTGTGCTGCTATTCGGGGAAAAACGCGCCTTGATTTGGCGATTGATCCCCCTCCCGATTTAGCAATTGAGATTGATATCACTAAGCGAACCCGATTTAATAATTATGAGCGATTGGGTGTTCCTGAATTGTGGCGATATAATGGAGAGAGACTGGAAATCAATGTTTTGCAAGGATCAGAATATGTTGAATCTTGCCAAAGCCGACTATTTTCTCAATTTAATCTAATAGAAAAAATTCCAGAAACGCTACAAAATAGTCAAAAAATAGGTAGTGCCATGGCATTAAAACAATTCCGAATTTGGGTAAAGCAAACGCTTAATCCCTAACTTTAAATGGACAACGAAGTCAGGGAACTTTTGCCGATGATAATTTAGGGGTTACAGTTTTCGGTTTAAGGCTGCACCTATTCCTAATACTCCTAAACTCAGTAACCCTAGACTTGATGAAGGTTCGGGAACGGAACTAACAGGAGGTGATGATGGAGATACGAGAAAAACGTTGTCTATTGTGGTAGTATCAGTTCCAAATTGAAAGTCACCATTAAATTCTAGAGAAGTTAAGTTGGCAAGAACTACTTGAATTTCTGCATTAGTGGCAGGCACAAAGGTCGAGTTGTCTGGAAGAATATTAAACCACACATTTTGATTGGTATTACTAAGAGCCAAACTATAGGTTTCCCATTGATTAGGATTTGGAGTCGAAATGAATGATGCAAGAGTCAATCCTGCACCTCTCAAAAATGCACCATAACCTCCAGGGATAATAAAGGAAGTTGTAAGATCGAAACTTAGGCTTCCATTAAGGAAAGTAGACTTATCTCCTAAAAATTTAGAAGGAGCAATAAAGGTTAAATCGTTCGCCGAAAAATCGGAAGCTGCAATATATCCTCCTGGATTGCCACCAGTAGCAAAATAGGTAAGGTTAGCAGGGGTACTGGGAGGATTATTACTTGCTGAGTTTTGATAATAAACTGTTGTCCACCCTTCGGCATCTGTATCAAATGTGCTACTAACAGTTGCAGCTTGAACAGGTACAATCACGAAGGTACTAACAGCTAAAACAGAGGAAGCGATCGCAACTTTTAATAAGTTTTTCTTACCCCCCCCGCAAAATCAATCAGTTTTACTAATGTCATGATTGAAAAGCCTCCGGAGAATTAGATTTGAGTGATTGTTTAGTTGTATAGTAGTATAGTAATGAAGCTTTCTGGATTGCTCAGGGGAAATTTAAGGAAGTCTTTGGGATCGCTTTAGGAAAGTTAATCATTGGATAAAATCAATGCTAGGGAATATTTAAGGATTTTTTGAGGGCAGTTTGAACTTGGTTTAGGATGTCTGAGGGTAAAATGCCTAGTTTCTGTTGAAAAACGGACTGGTTGACCGTCGCAATCTTGTCAGTTCTGATTACAGAGGTCTTTTTTAAGCCTGTTTGTGAGAAGTTGGGATGTCCTTCCCTAACCAGTATCCAAGTTTCCCACCACTCTCCAGGGGGGATTTTGGAGAAGATTCCCAGGATGATTTGTTCTTCTCGATGTACAGCTAAAACTAGCGCGGGTCTGAGTTTTGTGGTGCTAAGGTCGCTGAAGGGAAAGCGAACTAACCAAATTTCGGCAGCTTTAGGGTTGGACATTGTAAATATCTTCCTCTGGGTCGTTCCATTCTGGAAAACCTGTTTCTGCTAGTTTCATGAGGGTGAGGGTTTCTAGCTTGTCTTCGAGGTCTTCTAAGAGAGAAATTTGTTCTGAGAGGGGAAGTTGATAGACTAGGGTTTTGATTTCTTCAAGGGTTAGGGTGGAAATCATAAGACTCTGGGGTTGTCGAGATATACATTTATGTCAAGTAAACGCTTAATCCCTGACTTTAAATGTACAAGGAAGTCAGGGAACTTTTGCCGATGATAATTTAGGGGTTATAGTTTTCGGTTTAAGGCTGCACCTATTCCTATTGATCAGTGATCAGTTATCAGTGGGTAAGTTAACAGTGATCAGATGTGAGTTTTTAATTGTGCAGTATTAAATATAGCGTTTCCTACTGTCTTTTTACTGATTACTGTTTACTGTTTTTAGATGCGGAACGGACTACCAGCGATCGCCAGCCTCATAAATTGCTAAACGTCCGACACCTAGATATAATCCGGGAGAATTGTCCCCGGGGGGATAAGCAGTGATTCCAAACTGATAGATACCACCATAATCGGGATTTCGTACTGGTTTCAGACCGATGGAAACGGTATTACCGGGGGGGACAGGAGGATCAAAAATGACCGTAATCGTCTGAGTATTGGGGTCAAAAGTAGTGGATTTTAGGATTAATTTTTCGCCTCGCTGATTGCGATCGCCAAGAAAAGCAAAAGTTTGATCAACAAGAAAAGCAATAGTTTGAATATTAGGTTGCTGTTGTATGGTTACTTTGCCCAAGGGCGCCCCGAGAGACGGCGGCAGAGCGATGGTAAGATAGTATTTGGCTCCCCAAGTACGCACGGATTGGAAAGTAGCGGAGAAATTAACCAGAGTGGGAGAACTCTCAAAAAATACTCTGCCATCGGGAAATTGTCCTGCGAGGGAGACAGAAGCATCAAAAGCGAGTATAGCAATCAAAGCGAGTTTAGATAGACTTTCAATCTGTTTTAAAGGCAAAAAAGGAATTTTCAAAGTAAAAGCTACTATAAAATATTGATTGTCAAGAGGAATTATAGCAAATTCACTTAACCCTCAACCGCTGCCATTATCAGTGATCAGTGATCAGTGATCAGTGATCAGTAATCAGTAATCAGTGATCAGTAATCAGTAGTCAGTAGTCAGGAGACAGGAGACAGTCCCGATGAAAAAATTTTCACCCCCACAGATGAAAGAGGTTTCTTTCCCTACACCCTACACCCTACACCCTACACCCTACACCCTACACCCTACACCCCACACCCTACACCCTACACCCCACACCCTACACCCTACACCCTACACCCTACACCCTACACCCTACACCCTACACCCCACACCCCACACCCCACTTCCCCACCCCCCAACACTTAACCCCCAACTTGCAATGTATCTCGAACACCTGCACCTTCACAGTTTTAGAAATTATGCCGAACAGTTGCTAAAATTCGAGTCCAAAAAAACAATATTATTGGGCAATAATGCTCAGGGAAAATCCAATTTACTAGAAGCGATCGAACTTTTGGCCACTCTCAAGAGCCATCGAGTCAGCAAGGATCGGGATCTGGTGCTAGAATCGGACTCGGAGGCGAGAATTTTTGCTAGGGTTAATCGTCTTTATGGGGCATCAGAATTAAGTTTAATTCTCCGTTCTTCTGGTCGTCGCACCGTGATCCGTGACCGTCAACCCCTGCGCCGTCATCTCGATTTTTTGGGCGTGATTAATGCGGTACAATTTTCTAGTCTCGATCTGGATTTAGTGCGCGGTGGTCCGGAAGCTCGCCGAGATTGGTTAGATACTTTATTAATTCAATTAGAACCCCTATACGTTCATATTTTACAGCAATATAATCAGGTTTTACGACAAAGAAATGCTCTCTTAAAAGAGATTCGTAAACAGGAATTAGAGGGAAAAGTTTATGAGGATTTATCCCAACTAAAACTCTGGGATTTACAACTAGCAGAAACAGGTTCAAGAGTAACGAGAAGAAGGGCGCGAGTCCTGCAAAGATTAATTCCTTTAGCCCAAAAATGGCACGAAAGTATTAGCGGAAAAACCGAACTTTTAGAATTACAATATATCCCTAATGTGCCTTGGGTAGAAGATGATGTCAATGGGGTACAAAGGGCTTTTTTAGATAAGATTGAAACCCGTCGTTTGGCCGAGAAACAACTAGGGACATCGGTAGTCGGTCCCCACCGAGATGAAGTGGATTTTTTAATTAACCAAAACCCCGCTAAATCCTACGGTTCCCAAGGACAACAAAGAACCTTAGTTTTAGCCTTGAAATTAGCGGAATTACAGTTATTGGAGCAGATTATCGGGGAACCTCCCCTACTACTCCTCGATGATGTTTTAGCGGAATTAGATATCGAACGACAAAATCAATTATTAGATGCGATCGAAGATCGTTTTCAAACTTTAATTACCACCACTCATCTCAGTTCGTTTGAGTCTCGCTGGTTGCAATCTTCCCAGATATTTTCTGTCAAAAAGGGACAGATTTTTTATTAGCATATAGCCTCTCTTTATTTTGCTCTTTGTCTGTATATACCCATAATTCGATCCCCCCTTAATCCCCCCTTAATAAGGGGGGTGTCTGACAGTTTTTAACACCTAACTACTTAATAAAACAGGCCTGCGGCCTGTTTCACTATTAGCTTCAGAATAATTAATCCTACCTAATCTCGCGGACTACCGGCTTACCGTCGATAATTTCACCGACGAGAATCAGATCGGCAACCCCGACAAATAAACCATTTTCTAAAACCCCCGGCATATTATTAATAGTTCTTTCCAAATCAGCCGGGTCATCGATACTATCAAATTTAACATCGATAACTAAATTGCCTTGATCTGTCACCACGGGGCCAGCTTTTTTCACTCCCATGCGGAGAGAAGGTTTACCACCGAGGGCCTCTAATTTCAGCATCACCGGAGTCATGGCCATGGGTAACACTTCCACCGGCAAAAGAAAAGTCGATCCCAACTTATCCACCAGCTTATTGCCATCCACTACCACGACGAAAATATCGGCGAGACTATCGACAATTTTCTCCTGAGTATGGGCAGCACCGCCGCCTTTAATCAGATTTTTCTGGGGATCCACCTCATCGGCCCCATCGATAGCGATATCCATCTTCACGATGACATCGAGGGTAGTGAGGGGAATTCCGTACTTCCTAGCCAAAACTTGCGCTTGAAAAGAAGTAGGAACCCCGACAATATTGCTGATTTCCCCGCTTTGCAGTCTAGCACCCAGATATTCGATCGCATAGGCCGTCGTTGAACCAGTTCCCAATCCGACGACCGAATTAGATTGAACTAGATTAGCGGCGGCCTTACCGACCTCCTGTTTCATGATAATGATCGGATCGATTGCTGTCATGATGCACATTCCTAAAAGCGATGTTTTGAACCTCTTAGTTATCGGCTATCCCTTGCCCTGTTGTCAATGGAATTAGGGATTAGTGGCCTGAGCTGCTAACATTTCCTTGAGTTTGGCCAATTCATTGGCCCAACGGGGATCTGGCTGTAAAGCGTCACCATCACCGGTAACTTTCGGGGTACTGCTGCCACCCCGTTCAGCCTTGCGTTTTTTGCCGCCGCCACCGCCACTGGATTTGCGCGGTGCTGCCGTCGTCGGTTTCGGAGTCGGTCTTTCGACTTTTTCCGGGGTTTCTACGCTGGCCTCCGGGCCTTCTGCTTCTTCTCCTTCTTCTTTACCTCCCTTGCTGCGGGGGAGAGCCTTCTCGATTTTGATCGGGTTTTCCATGAAGGATTGACCGTTGTATTTTTCGATAAACTGGTCAGCTAGTTCATCGCTAGGGACGGTAACGAAGGCAAAACCGCGACATTTGCCGGTTTTGCGATCTTTGATGACTTTAGTGGTGATCGTATCCCCTTCATCGGCAAAAAGCGCCTGTAATTTTTCGCGCTCGACGGATTCTTTGGGCAAATTACCAACGTATAGACGAACGGACATGATGGATTCCTCCAAGTATAGGGTGATGTAAAAACTTGTGCGACATTCCGTGCCTGTATGCTGATTTTTTTAAGGCAAACAGAGCTAAGGAAGATATTTCCCAGCGATAAGCTTGTAGTTTCTGCACGATAGCGGCTGTGGCCGTCAATTTTGACTATCCTTAACGATTTCAACGAGAGGGACGGGATCTAGGGGTTACGTTTTTAGCTTTTAACAGGCCTAATCATTCAACTTACCCGATTTATGTCGCTCTCTTCGATTATTACAGAATGTTTACACAATTTGTCAAATATTTTCTCTCGCTCTGGGCTACCTAAGTATAACTACTTAAGTATTTGTTCACAGTAAGCAAAATTTTATGAAAACTCTTGCTAAATGTATCATTATATGCTTCTTTCCTTTTCGCGGCGGGGTATCCTAGCTAACGAGAGGGAAAAAGCAAAACCCCCTTTACAGATACATTGACACTTTGTCAAGTATTTGTTACATTAGTTAAAGAAAAGAGGTGATACCGATCACCCATCTCGCTTGTTATCAACCACTGTCTTCATCGAGGAGGAACACCATGTCTCAACCGATCGAACTTTCCTTAGAACAACAGTTCAACATTCGTTCTTTTCAGACTCAGGTAGAAAAAATGAGTCAGGAGCAAGCGCAGGACTTCCTGATCAAGCTCTACGAACAAATGATGGTCAGAGAAAATATGTACAAAGCTTTTCTCAAACACCAGTGGGGCCTAGATTCTAATCCCTGGGCTTCCCAGTAACTGATTTCACCCCTGCGGGCGACCTCTTTCTCCGGCTGGGTTTCTCCAGAAACGAGCTAGGGATGCGGGGCGCATTTCTTCACCTTTTTAGCTATTCTTAGGGAAGAATAACCGAATTGCTAGGGGTTAATTTATGTTCGAGCGCGCTTTGATCTGTACAGATCTTTTCGATGGTCTCCATCGTCTTGTCCATTGTGTGCCACACTTAGCCCTGAGCGGCTTAAAACAAGTTATCTTCCTCCACAGTATTCCGATTTGGGAACAACCCACCCTAGCTGCCGTAGATCAAGCAAAAATTGACGCGGCCAAAGAAAAATTATCTCCAGCTTTAGCAAATATTCCCGACGGTATGACAGTTATTGTCGAAATCTCTAACCGTCGTCCCGTGGATGCCGTGCGGGAAATCCTCGCGCATCACTCTATTGACGTGATTTTGATGGGAAATCCCATGCGCGGTGCTGTCCAAGAAAAATTATTCGGTAGTACCAGTTTAGCGATCGCAGGTATAACCGATATTCCGCTGCTGATTTTCCGACCGCAATTATTATCAGTTTATACTCGCGATGAATTAGCCCTGCGCTGTCAGCATCTCTGGAAACATTTATTAATTCCCTACGATGGCAGTCCCGACGCAATTTATCTAATTGAACAGATAGAAAAATACGCCCAAACTCGCGCCACCGGGTCTTTTGAGCAATGTCTTCTCGTCTGGGTAGTGGAAAATATCAGTCGCGATCCCGGTGTCACCGAATACCGTTTTAATGATGCCCATCGGGAATTAGAATCGGTGCAAGCGCGACTAGAAAAACTCGGTTTGCAAGTACAGAGCGAAGTGCGATCAGGAACACCTGTATTAGAAGTTTTGACGGCAGCAGAAGAAAATGATATCAGTGCGATCGCAGTGGCCACCTGCCATCGTTCTAATATGTTGGAATGGTTAGCAGTGCGTCGGATTAATGAAGATATTCTTCATCAACTGTGGTTCCCCTTATTATTTTTCTCACCGAAGGGATAGGCTCAAATTCCTAACAGGTTAAACAAATAACCCACCCCGATAATACCGACGGTGACAAGGGAGATAAACACTGTTAAGAGGGGGATTTTTAACACCTTTCTCAAGATAATCATTTCCGGTAAAGATAGGGCAGTAACAGCCATAGTAAAAGCTAGGACTGTACCCAGGGGAATGCCCTTACTAACCAGTGCTTCCGTTATGGGTAAAACTCCCGCAATATTAGCGTATAATGGCACTCCCATCACCACTGCTAAAGGCACAGCAAAGGGATTGTTTTTTCCTGCCCAATTAGCGATAAAATCGGCGGGAACATAACCATGAATTACCGCACCCACAGCAATACCAATCACCACATATAACCACACGGATTTAAAGATTTCTACCGCTTGATATTGTCCCTGTTGAAAACGTTGTTTCCAAGTCAGAGAAAGTTCCTCGTCTTCCTCTTGAGGTTGATAACTTTTTTGTAATTCCCAGACAAAAGGTTCCACCCATTTTTCTAGTTTTAATTGACCGATAAGATAACCGGAAATAATCGCTAAAATTAAGCCAAAGCCAATATACAACAAAGTCACTCTGAAACCGAATAAACCCCAAAGTAAAATCACGGCAACTTCATTGACCATCGGAGCAGAAATTAGATAGGAAAAAGTTACTCCCAAAGGGACACCCGCTTCTAAAAACCCGATGAATAAAGGGACAGCAGAACAGGAACAAAAGGGAGTAATAACACCAATACAACCCGCCAAAATATTACCCAAAAAGCTGAATTTTCCTGCCAAGAAATTACGGACTTTACCCGGATCGAGAAAGCTTTGCAAAGTTCCCACAAAAAAGCTAATTGTTAACAATAATGTCAGAACTTTTGGTACATCGTAGAAGAAGAAACGTAGCGACGAACCGAGGGAATAATCAAGGGATAACCCAAAGATTCTCGTTACTAATTGCGTCGCTAACCAATCAAAGGGATAGAAGGGGTCAAACATAATTATATTACCCCGAAAAAAGAGAATTATTACGGTAATAAAGATTGAATTTGTTCGGGGGATAAAACCCGACCTTTACTAACCACTTTACCATTAATTACTAAAGCGGGGGTGGACATTACACCCCGTTTAGCAATTTCGATCGGATCGGTAATATGGGATACTTGAGCAGTGATACCTTGAGCGGTGACAGCCGATTTAGCATTAGCTTCTAACTGCTGACATTTTTTACAACCTGTCCCCAAAATTTCCAGATTGATAGTATTCATACCTGTCAAACTCCTTAACTTAATTGCTCGATTAATCCGACAACTTTAGCCTTAATTTCATCGCGAACTCGGCGAAAAGTTTCCATGGGTTGACCATCGGGATCATCAATTAACCAATCCTCGAAAATTTCCTGTAAAACCCATCCTTCCGGCAGATTGACACCGCAACCACATAGGGATATAACGGCATCGTAATCTTCGGGATTAAAATCCCTAATTGATTTAGAAGTTTGGTCAGTAATATCGATACCAATTTCCTGCATAACTTCGATTGCTCCGGGGTGAACTTTGGCCGCTTCTAATCCGGAACTGGTGACGGCAATTTTACCCGCACCTAAAGTTTTAGCGAAACCTTCGGCGATTTGGGAACGACAGGAATTTTTTCTACAGGCAAACATGACTTTTTTCATGATTTTAACTCCTAGAAATTGATTTAATTAATAGCTTTATGGGCAATTGTGGCTATGTCTTGGGCAGCTTTTTCCTTCCTTTCACTATAGCGATCAGTCAGATAATCTACCTGATCTCGCAGGAGAATGGTAAACTTATAAAGTTCCTCCATCACATCAATAACTCGATCTCGGTAGGGGGAATCTTTCATCGTGCCATCCTCATGAAACTCCTGATAAGCTTTAGCCACAGAAGATTGATTAGGAATAGTAAACATTCGCATCCAACGACCAAGAATTCGCAGAGTATTAACCGCGTTAAAAGATTGGGAACCTCCGCTTACTTGCATGACTGCTAAAGTGCGGCCTTGGGTAGGTCTAACCGCACCAATACTTAAGGGAATCCAATCAATTTGGTTTTTGATAATGCCGCTAATATTACCGTGAAGTTCGGGAGATGACCAGACTTGACCCTCGGACCATTGACTTAATTCTCGCAATTCCTGTACTTTGGCATGAGTATCGGGAACACTGCCATAAATCGGCAATTCACGGGGATCAAAAAAGCGCACTTCTGCCCCCAATTCAGTGATAATTCTGGCAGCTTCTTCTGCTAATAAACGACTGTAGGAACGTTGCCGCAAAGAACCATACAGAAAAAGAATTCTTGGTTTGTGAGTCGATTGGATCATGATTACCAACAAGCAGAATTTATTTTAAGTCTCGGAAACCATCGGATAGTAGGCCGTAAATAATTACAGCTAATTGAGCGCCTAAAATGGGGGCTATCCAGTAAACCCAATGGTGTTGCCAAATTCCTGCCACGAAAGCAGGCCCCAGAGAACGTGCTGGATTCATACTTGCACCGGTAATCGGCCCCATAAAAGTCGCTTCTAGGGCCACGGTTAAACCGATAGCGATGCCAGCAAACCCAATAGGCGCACGACGGTCTAACCCAGAGCCTAAAATCACTAGCATGAGAATAAAGGTGAGAATGGTTTCAATACAGAAAGCTTGTCCCCAATTTCCCTGCAAAGGCAGAGTTGCGCCCAAATTTCCCACTCGACCCAGACAAAGCACAAGGGTAGCAGAAGCGAGAATCGCACCGAGACACTGGGCGATAATATAGGGAATTACCCAAGATTTTGGGAAAAAGCCGCTTGTCCAAAAGGCCAGGGTCACGGCGGGGTTAAAATGAGCCTTACTGATATGACCAAGAGCATAAATCAGGGCAGCTACCACCGCACCGAAAACCATACTGATACCGAGATGGGTAATTGCACCATCGCTGATTTGATTGACCATTACCGCCCCTGTTCCCGCGAAAATCAGGATAAAAGTCCCCAAACATTCCGCTAGACATTCCCGCACACCTGACCGTTTTAAGAGACGAAAAGATGAGCGAGTTTGGCTCCAAGGCGCGATCGAGAAGGGTTTCGGCATAACAGACAATCGATCGAATAACCCGATCATATATCAAAAAAAGTTGATGTGTCAATGGGTAAAGCGAGTTATAAAGCTTTAATATTTCTAAAAATCTTGATTGGTTACTTATTTTCCTCGCAGGAACGGGCCGGGGCAAGGGCAGCAAAACGACGATATTCGGATAGATATTCTTCTAGGAGAAGAAATTGAGATAGATTTAGGCTGTAGTAGATCCAACGACCTTCTTGACGACTGCGGACTAAATTGGCTTCTTTTAGCGTTTTTAGATGAAAAGATAATTTAGATTGGGCGATATCGAGATGGTCGCGCAATTCACAGACGCATAATTCCTGATGTCGCAACAGTTGCAGAATTTGCAGCCGTAGGGGATCCGAGAGTGCCTGAAAACCAGTGTAAATCTGGGTTAACGAGTCGGGAGATGTGGCCAGAGAGTTGAACATTGAGATGGTCCCTCGGTGGGAAGGAAATAGAAAAGCGGGAAAATTCAGAATTGCAACAAAACTTTATGTATTTTTGTATCGAATCAGGAAAACCAGCGAATCATCCCCTGTATGATAGACAATGGTTTTCACCAGATTAGCCTTTTAAATCATTGTAAACAGGTTAGGAGACATCATGGAATTATTTGCGGCTCTCAATTTAGAACCCATTTTTCAACTCACCTTCGTGGCGCTAATCATGTTAGCTGGCCCCTTTGTCATTTTCCTACTAGCTTTTCGTGGTGGTGACCTATAAAAACCACCTCTCCCCATTGTTATTCGTGCTTTTTTGACTTCTCTCCTCTTTAGGGAGAGATTTTTTGTCTAAAAGACAGGATATTAATCGGAAAAGGTATAAGCAAAATTTATTCATTGACTCCAGAAAGTTGAGAATATTTAAATTAACATTCCGCAATATTTACAAATTCTTAAAAATTAATTGAGAAAGATTTTTATTTAACAACGATGTTATCATGGTTACAGCGATTTTACTGAATTTCATAATGGGGTATCTTGTGCTTTTTTGGATATCAACGCTTGAAACCCTTGCCACACCTAGAAGATAATCCTAATTAAGACAGGTAAATGAGTCAATTTCACCCACAACGATGATCTTTTTTTTGTGTAGTTTTATTGCAAAAAAAAAGTTTTTTTGACAAAAAGCCCAAAGTATGATAGGGGTAGTGGGGAGAATAAATAAAAGCAATCTCCTGATTACTGATTACTGATTACTGATTACTGATTACTGATTGGGTGTCACCTTATCGATAACCTTGAGAGTGCCGTCATCCTTAACAGTCCAGACATCGTAACTACCGACCACATCGCCATTTTCATCGATATCCACATTGCCACTGGCCCCCTGATAGTTAATATCCTCGCCTTTGCGAATCATTTCCATAGCTTGACAAGCATCGGTTACTTCCGTCCCCGGACCGTTAGCCACCTCACGAATCTTGCTTTGAATCCCCTCACCAGTGTTAGATTTAGCCGCCTCGGCTGCTAACATCAATAAAATCGCCGCATCCCAAGTATGGGGAACAAAAGCAGTGACATCCTTGCCAGTTTTTTCTTTCCAGAGGGTAGTAAAAGCGCTTAAAGCTTGACCGTCGGCCCCGGGGACTGTACCTAGGGCGCCGGCAATAATTGACTTACCATCGGTTCCTTTCCCCACCTGTTTGGTGAAATCTTCCGAATAAACCCCATCGGTGAGGAGGACGGTAACTCCCTTGGTCAACCCCTGTTTATAGGCGGCTTGCAGTAATAAACTGCCCGTTTCAGCGTAAAGGACTGCCGCTACAGCATCCGGTTGGTTAGCGAAGGCAGCCGCCGCTTCACTATCGAGAGTGGCAGCTTTCGGGTCATAACGAACGGGATTTTGCTTATTAGTGATAGTGCCGCCTAATTTATCGAAAGCGCCCACGAATTCCCGTTCAAATCCCACTCCGTAATCGTTATTGATCACGACAGTTGCAACATTTTGAAAACCCTTTTTCTTAGCTAGGACAGCTAAAGCTTGAGCTTGGTAGGTATCTGGGGGAGCCGTCCGCGCCCAAAAACCTTGAAAATCGCCTTTTTTCGCCCTGTCAGTAAAGACAGGACTGGTGCTACCCGGAGAGACTAACATAACTTTATTTCTCACCGCCACATCCACGGCTGCTCCTGAGACGCTACTGGCAAAGGAACCGATCACACCAGCTACTTTATCCACCTCCGCTAGTTTCGTCATCGCTGAAGCTCCGGCGGCGGGATCGGTTTGGTCATCTTCTTTCACCAGGGTGACGGGTTTGCCATTGACTCCACCACAGGCATTGATAGTCTCCACCGCTAGGGCGGCTGCTTCGGGCAGATTTTGACCAATAGCGGCTAAATCTCCGGTAATGGGCAGTAAAGCCCCTAATTTTAGTCCCTCATCACCGGGAGCAGTGGTGGTGGGACTAGAGGCAGTGTTATCGGGGGTTTGGGCATTATTACAAGCGGTTAAAAAATTAGCTAAGAGGCTGATGCTCAGGGTTAGGGCTAGGGGCGATCGAATATATCTCTGCATGGCGGTAAGATCAAGGATAAGTCAAGGTTGGAAGACTGAAAAGCCCGGACTGGGAAAATTCTAATCGATGTTAGCATTCTCTCCAAATCAAACAGGTTTCCATCTTAATTTAGATATTGATAGAAAAAATGGCTAATTTGTTCGATCTATGCCGTCGGGTGTGGGGTGTGGGAAGTTTTTTCAGTGATCAGTAAACAGTAAACTGAAAACGGTTCTTTTTGTTTGTGTTAGGCAATAAACAGGGCTATAAGGGATAAAACCCTTATATATAAAGACATTGATGCGATCTTTGTCAATTGTTTTCCCTCTCTAACGAACTAATCAATTAAGTCTCTTGCCAGATAAGGATTTAGTCGATTTATGCCACCCGATTGAACTATACCAAGTAACGAAGAATCCTGAAAACTCGCATCTGATAACTGGTAACTGATAACTGGTAACTGATAACTGAAAACCCCACTTTAGGAAGCTTTGGCTAAAATGGTCTTCTGGTTTAAAAACTGAATCGCCGTTTGGTATTGACTATCTTTTTCGGTGCCGATTTCCTGATATGTGATCGGTTCCTGTGCCACCACTTGATCCGGGATAATTCCTAACTTATGAATATCATGGTGAGCGGGAGTTTCATATTTGGCTACGGTAATCGCTAATCCTGCCCCATCGGGTAACTCGAATAAGGACTGAATTAATCCCTTACCGAAAGTCTTTTCTCCCACTAAAACCCCTCGTTGATTGTCCTGTAATGCTCCGGCTAAAATCTCGCTGGCACTGGCGGTTCCCTGATTGACTAAAACGACTAAAGGCGCGTCAGTTAAAGCATTACCAGAAGCGGCAAAACTATCGGCAATTCCCTCACGATTAACCGTATAAACGATCGTTCCCTGATTAATCCACATCCGAGCGATTTCTATGCCCGCTTGCAGTAAACCACCGGGGTTATTTCTTAGATCCAAAATATAACCCTTTGCCCCTTGTTTTTGTAAATCTGTCACCGCTTCCGAGACTTCTTTGGCAGCGTTAGCACTAAATTGATTTAAGCGCACATAACCGATGGGCAAGGAACTAGAATTTTTATCTAAAACCGCTACCACTGGACTTAAAGAAATGCGTTGACGGGTTAAAGATAGGGTTTTTGGTTGACTTTTTTGATCGGGAAGAATGACTAAGGAAACTTCTGTTCCGGCGGTCCCGCGCATTTTGGCTGCTGCCGCATCGAGGGTTAAAGTAGTGGTATCGATACCATCAATAAACAAAATGCGATCGTGGCTAGTTAAACCAGCGGCCTCAGCAGGAGAACCAGCAAGGGGGGCAACCACTTCTAAGTAACCATTGTCGGGATTGATATTAATTTGCAGTCCTACCCCCGATAATTCCCCCGTGGTGCTAATTTGTAGGTTATGGTATTGATCCGGTCGCAAGAGACGGGTAAAGGGTTCATCGAGAGTGGCTAACATCTGTTCGATCGCATTGTAGGCCGCCGTCCGATCGTTGAGGGGTTTTTTGATGAATTGTTCCCGCACCTGCCACCAGTTTTGATGATTAAATGTGTCATCATAATAAGATTGGTTGACTAATCGCCAAGATTGTAGTAATAATTTTTGTTCTTCGCTAAAGGCGGCTGCTGTGGGTGTCCATGCCATCCAAGTTAGACAAAACCAAAATCCCACTAATAATCCCACCCACAAAGATTTTTTTCTCATCTTGCTTCTCTTATAAATCAAGTGCTGATCTGCTGATTATTTTCAGTATAGTCTTTTCTCTGAAATCGATTCTTATCTGACAACTCTTTCCCTTGAAGGCACTCCCATAAAAAAGAGGGTAGTTATGGTTAACTACCCCAAAAAATTCTCCTAGATCGGTGCTATTAAGCGATCGCTTAATTGTTCAGCTACTAGACAGCCACAACTTTTTTGCTGACTTGGGTTAATTGCCCTTTAGCATATTTGGCTGCGTAGTCATCGAGGGACATTTGTTTGATTTTGCTGGCGTTACCGGCGGTACCAAATTGTTGATAGCGATCGGCACAAACTTTCTGCATATAGGTTATCGAGGGTTTCAGGAAGAAACGGGGATCAAACTCTTTCGGGTTGCTGAATAGCGCTTCCCGAACTGCGGCAGTAATTGCTAAACGGCAGTCGGTGTCGATATTGATTTTACGCACACCACTCTTGATGCCTTTTTGGATTTCTTCCACGGGAACACCGTAGGTTTCAGGGATAGCGCCACCGAATTGGTTGATTAATTCGAGGAGATCTTCAGGAACCGAGGAAGAACCGTGCATAACCAAGTGAGTATTGGGTAAGCGGTTATGAATTTCTTCAATGCGGCTAATAGCGAGAATTTCGCCGGTGGGTTTGCGGGTAAATTTGTAAGCGCCGTGGCTAGTACCAATGGCTACTGCTAAAGCATCTACTTGGGTTCTTTCGACGAAATCCACCGCTTCATCGGGATCGGTTAACAGCATCGAGTGATCTAATTCTCCCTCAAAACCGTGGCCGTCTTCCGCTTCTCCTTTACCGGTTTCTAGGGAACCTAAACAACCGAGTTCCCCTTCCACACTAGCACCGATCGAGTGGGCAACTTTTACTACTTCAGCAGTAACGTTAACGTTGTACTCGTAGGTGGCGGGAGTTTTAGCATCCGCTTCTAAGGAACCATCCATCATGACGCTGGTGAAACCGTTACGGATCGCCGAGTAGCAGGTGGCGGGTTCATTACCGTGATCTTGGTGCATCACGATGGGGATATGAGGATAGGTTTCCACCGCGGCGGTGATCAGGTGACGCAGGAAGTTTTCCCCTGCATATTTGCGCGCACCGCGAGAAGCTTGCAGGATAACGGGGCTATCGGTGGCTGCCGCCGCTTGCATGATCGCTTGGATCTGCTCCATATTATTTACGTTAAAAGCGGGGATGCCATATCCGTTCTCAGCCGCGTGATCCAACAATAACCGCATGGGGACGAGTGCCATATCCTTTACTCCTTAATCTATTTCTTGTTTTTTGTCTCTTTAAATTCAAGAAAGTTAATTCTCTTACCTGTTAATCTTAAGATAGTTTTTACACTTTGACGATCCCCAAAAAAAATTTTTCCCAGTTTCGTCCTAAGATGACCACAATCTCCGTTGCGCTGGTCCTTTAAGTAGTTCGTGTGTATTAAATAGCAGCTGGGGAATCGGCAATTTTTCCGGGCAGCGAGGCAAACAATCACCGCATTCAGTACAGTTATTCGCCTTGCGTCCGGGGAACCAATGACCGGCATTTTCCAGCATTCGATAGCGATACTGACCAAAATCGTTCATTTCGTAAGCTACTGCCAGATTCCGAAGTCTTAAGACTTCAGGGATATTAATATTTTCGGGACAGGGTAAACATTGATAACATTGGCTACATAAATCTGTGGCCAATTTATCGGTTAAATGTGTCTCTAAACGCTTAAAAACGGCAATTTCTGCCGCATCTAGGGGCTGATCTCCTTCGCATACGTTAATAATTGCCTCTAATTCCTCCGGTATCGCTGCCCCGACGCTGAGGGTAGTAATGCGCGGATCGCTCAATAAAAAGCGATAATTTAGCTCTAGGGGTGAAAAAGGAGCGCATAATTCCTCTAGCTTCTTGGGAGGTCTGTGGAGACCACCTCCCTTATCAGCAGGGGAGATGATAAACACACCCATGTCCTTTGCCTGGGCCAAAGCGATCGCTGGTTGCTGTCTTTGCCAAAAAAAATAGTAATGGATATTGACAAAAGCGAAGAAATCTGTATTGATCGTCTCCAGAATAATTTCTAGGGGTGCATGGGTAGAAAAGCCAATATGACCGATTTTTCCAGCTTCTTGGGCCATAAAAACGGCTTTCATGCAGCCTTGTGGGTCTTTAATCCAGTTTAAATGCTCGCGGGTGTTAATACCGTGAATTGCTAGACAATCGAGGTAATTTAATTGTAATCGTTCTCGGGATTCGGCGATCGCTTTTTCCATAGTTTGGCGATCGGGAGTGGGGACTAATTTCGTAGTCAGATAAACTTGCTCCCGCACCCCTTGACGCTGCAGATAGCGACCGAGAAAAACTTCGCTATTACCGTAACCTCTGGCCGTTTCTAGGTGATTAATCCCCAATTCTAGGGCGCGATCGAGTGTTGCGGCAAATACCGACTCTGAGGACAAACAGCGCATTGTCCCCAGGGAAAACAGCGAAAATTGCCAATTAGTACGGCCAAATCGTCGATAACGCATTGATTCAGTTATCAGTTATCAGTTATCAGTTATCAGTTATCAGTTATCAGTTACCAGTTGTCAGTTGTTAGTTAGAAGGTATTGGGGGATGGGGTGTGGGGGTGATGGGGTGATGGGGTGATGGGGAAATGGGGTGGTCACTGCGTGCGCGTTGCGGGGGGTGATGGGGAGAATAAATAAAAGCTATCTCGTGTCTCCTGACTCCTGACTCCTATCTCCTGAATGTTCACTGATCACTAAAATCACCGTGACGTTGGATCAGGTCTGAGGGGCTAAGATTGGAGACGAAATTGCGAAAAGCTTGACGTTCCTGCTCATCCGCGTCACGATCGACAGGGATAGAAGCGGAAGCGATCACTTCTTCCATTACCCAGACAGGACTGTTGGTACGCAGGGCAATGGCGATCGCATCACTGGGACGACAATCGATTTCTTTTTTGACTTCGCCGCGCTGGAGACAGAGAACAGCATAAAAAGTATTATCTTGGAGAGAATGGATGATAATCTTTTCTAAATCCATGTCCCAAGCTTGAAAAATATTAGCGATCAAATCGTGGGTGAGAGGACGAGGGGGTTTTTGTTGTTCGAGGACGGTGATAATGGCCTTAGCCTGATCTTGTCCGATGTAGATAGGTAGGGCGCGACGCTCGGAACCATCCTTGAGCAGTACAATGGGACTGCGAGTGATAGCGTCTAGGGCAATTCCAGCGACTTTCATTTCGATCATGACTATGGCTTCTCCAAGATAGAGACTCAGCTAGGGAAGGAGTGGGAAAGCAACCTGAATAATATAGTGCTTGGTTACACTCACAGTATGCCCTAAGATGGGGGAGATTAGCCTCATCTTTAACGAAAAAAATACATCACCTGCCGTCAGGAGATAGGAGTCAGGAGACAGGAGATAGGGTGATAGGGTGATAGGGTGAGAGGGTGAGAGGGTGATAGGGTGATAGGGGTTTAGGGGTTTAGGGATTTTGGGCTGTTAGGGTGTTAGGGTTTTAGTTGAAATTCCCCCACTTCCCCACTTCCCACTTCCCACTTCCCACACCCCAACTAAATTACTTAATTTGTGCTATGATAATAGTTTTGGGATAAATTTAAATAGGAGCAGACTGTCTTTATGTCTCGTTATAGAGGACCGCGCTTGCGCGTTGTGCGTCGTTTAGGGGAATTACCAGGGTTAACCCGTAAAAATGCCCGTCGTGCCTATGCACCGGGGCAACACGGCCAGGCCCGCAAAAAACGTTCAGAATATGCCATTCGTCTAGAAGAAAAACAAAAACTGCGTTTTAACTACGGTGTCAGCGAGAAACAATTAATTCGCTATGTCCGCAAAGCTCGCCGGGCTACTGGTTCCACTGGTCAAGTGCTGCTGCAACTCTTAGAAATGCGTCTGGATAATACCGTTTTCCGTCTCGGTATGGCTGGGACAATTCCGGGGGCGCGACAATTAGTCAATCACGGTCACGTCACTGTTAACGGTAGAGTTGTGGATATTGCCAGTTATCAGTGCCGTCCGGGTGATGTGATTGGAGTTAGAAATCAAGAGCGTTCCCAGGATCTAGTCAAAAGAAATATGGAATACCCCGGTTTAGCCAACCTGCCGAGTCATTTGGAATTTGACAAAAACACCCTCGTGGGCAAAGTGAATGGCGTTGTGGAAAGAGAATGGATTGCCCTCTCGATTAATGAACTGTTAGTAGTGGAATACTACTCTCGGAAAGTCTAGGAAAAAAGCCTTTTCCAGATACCTTGAGGACGCAATTGGCAGCGTCCTTATTTTATTCGCTAAATTTAGTATTTTTGATTGTATATAGGGCTGGCTGAATAATGGTAAAACCCTTTGAAAATAAGGCTTTTGACCTGTTAAAATCCGATGTTCATGCTGCGAAAATAAGATTGTGACCTTCAAAAACCTGGCATTATCATTTTTTTAGTACATAAACTGGTACTAAAAAAGAGGGCAACAAAGCCTGAAACGACCGACGACCGACGACCGACTCCTACCCCCACGAAAAACTTTTTGCCGCAAACCCTATATAGGGCTGGCTGAATATCAGTGTAACCCTTGCTATAAAAGGGTTTTGCGACTTTTTTAGTCAAAAAAGTGCCAGAAACAAACGTTGAGAAATCGAAATAATTGTGCCTCCCTACTTAGAAGCTGTTTGAAAAGTTAAAGGAATGCCTAACCAGCTTGAGATTTAGGCTTTAATCGTCGAACCATTAAATGTACCATAGCAGCAAAAATCATCATTTCGCTAGTCGTGGGCAAAAATTCATAATCTTTACTCAATCGTCGATAATGACCAAACCAAGAATAGGTTCGTTCCACCACCCATCGTTTCGGAATAACTTTGACGCTCCCCGAAGCGCTCATGCTCCCGATTCCCTGTTCATCCAGTTACCTTATCTATTAGGCTTTCACTTAATAGACAGTGGGTAGTCTGTAGTCGGGCTTGAATTTCTGTCCGCAGCTCGACTGAGCGTTCGACAAAAGCTCACGCCGAAGTCTCGCCGAACGTCCCGACAGTATTTGCGCGTGCGAGAATGTTGATAGCGGCGTTTTCGTCGACACAACCACAAGAACAAATATGAGTTCTTACAGACAATGTTTTCTTGACAATATTGCCACAATCAGAAC
>SFAQ01000062.1:0-4414 GCA_007096525.1 Microcystis wesenbergii Mw_QC_B_20070930_S4
AGTTAGGATTATATTTAGGCATATTTGACCGGAAACTGCGTTATTTTACCGTCGATGGTCAACTGGTTCCCACTCCCCAAGAAGCTGAATTACAGCAAAGACAAGCAAAGGAACAGATTCTTTTAGAAAAAGAACAGGAACGCCAGGCAAAGGAACAGATTCTTTTAGAAAAAGAACAGGAACGCCAGGCAAAAGAACAGGCTCTTTTAGAAAAAGAACAAGCTCTTTTAGAAAAAGAACAAGAACGACAAGCTAAGGAAAAATTAGCGGCAAAATTACGAGAATTAGGCATCAATCCCCAGACAATTTAGCCGGTTAAAATCTGCAAACGGCCATCAATAAACCCTTGAGTTACAATTATCTTGATTTGACTGGATAGACCCGAATGCAACTGACTCCCGAACAATACAAAGAAAAAATGCAGCGCCGCAAGGCAATCCAAGAGGAACGTTTAGCCGAAAAAATCGCCGAAAAAGGTTTAATTATCGTTAATACCGGCGATGGTAAGGGAAAAACCACGGCAGCCCTCGGCATGGTTTTACGTTCCCTCGGTCATGGTTACAAAGTGGCGGTGGTACAATTCATCAAAGGTGCTTGGGAACCTGCCGAACAAAAGATTTTTAGTGTTTGGGGGGAACAAATCGAGTTTTATGCTATGGGGGAAGGTTTCACCTGGGAAACTCAAGACAGAGAAAGAGATATAGAGAAAGCCCAAGAAGCATGGCAAAAAGCCCTAACTTTTCTCGAAAATCCCCAATATAAATTAATTTTACTCGATGAGATCAATATCGCCCTTAAATTCGGCTATCTGGATATTCAGGAAGTTATCGCTGGTTTAGCCCGAAAACCCGCTAATTGTCACGTTATTCTCACTGGTAGAGGAGCTTTACCCGAATTAATCGAGATAGCGGATTTAGTCACGGAAATGAAGTTAATTAAACATCCCTTTCGTCAACAGGGAGTGAAAGCGCAACCCGGCATCGAATTTTAACTACTGCTTAAGCGTTGTACCGTCTCTCCCGACAATAATCGATGAGTTTCGGCGAGAATATAAGGAATTTTATCAGCGTGGGGACTAGCGGCTAAACAGGCAGTTAAATCGAGTTTTTCCACCTCTTTTGCCTGTTGACCGGGGAACCAATGACCCCCATTCCCCAAGAGATTGTATCTGGCCTTGGCAAAGTCGATCATATCGTAGGCGATAGCGAGATTGCGTAACCAGAGGATAGAAGGAATATTAATCTGATTGGGGGTATTTTCCCAGCTAGGTAAACCCAAAGACCAAGTTTTTACCCAATTATCGCCTAAACAGTTGATCATTTCCCCTTGCAATCTCTCGATAATTACCGGTAAAATCTCCTCGGCTCGATCGAGTAAGGGTAAAGTTTTCAGGTGTTCATCAAAATCTGTGGGTTGCGCTGCACCAATACTCAGGGTATGAACGGCCGGATGACTGAGACAGAATAGGTCATTAAAAACCATCGGACTGAGAGGAGAACAGAGAGCGACGAGCTTAGGGGGAGGATTGTAGAGATGGCCACCCTTATCGGAGGGACTAATGATAAAAACGCCCATATCGTGCTGTTTTGCCGCTTCTATGGCCGGCCAGTTATTCTGAAAAATATAGTACCAGTGCAGATTGAGGTAATCGTAACAATTTGTTGCAATAGTCTTGACAATTACATCAGTTGGTGCATGGGTGGAGAAACCGATAAAACGAACTTTTCCCTGTTGCTGTAATTTTTTCGCCTCTTGCCAACAACCGCCCTCGGCCATAGTATCATCGAGAATTTCAGCCGTGTTGATGCCATGGATGCCCAACAAATCCACATAATCTAACCGTAAAAATTGCAGGGATTGCTCAAATTTACGGCGAAATTCCCGCACATCTTGACTAGGAGAAACTTTCGTCTGCACGATAATCTTTTCCCTCGGTAGTTGCGGCAAAATTTTGCCTAATTGCATCTCGGAAGTGCCGTAACCCCTAGCGGTTTCGATGTGATTAATCCCCACTTCCAGAGATTTATTAATGATTGCCTCTAAATTGCTCTGATTCTCGTCGGGAATTTGCGACATTGGCAAATCCTGCCACTGAAATTGATAGCGCATTCCCCCACAGGAAAACACCGGCATTTGTAGATTAGTGCGACCGAAACGACGATACTGCATATATTCAGTTATCAGTTATCAGTGAACAGTTATCAGTTATCAGTTATCAGTTATCAGTTATCAGTTATCAGTTATCAGTTATCAGTTATCAGTTAAGTAGTCGTGCAAAATAAATTTCCTAGTGAAGAAAGGCAAAAGGCAAGAGGCAAGAGGCAAGGGGGGGTTAGATATGTGTAATTAATTTTGCTTAGGTACTTATAGTCATTTCAATTAAGATTGAGAATATCAATCCCAGAGTTCATAAGGTTTTTGTCGGTCTAGAGTGTATCAGACTTATCTGAAATGACTATATCAGTGGGGAGATGGGGTTTTAGGGTTTTGGGGTTTTGGGGTATTAGTTGACACTTCTCTATTTCCCCATTCTCCCATTCCCTATCCCCTGTTCCCTGTTCCCTAAATTTAATCGGGTAAAGTGAGAATTTCGACACCGGTTTCGGTGACGGCAATGGTGTGTTCAAATTGGGCCGAAAGTTTACCATCTTTAGTAATAGCAGTCCAACCGTCTTTTAAGAGAATATGTTGCCAAGTACCCTCATTAATCATTGGTTCAATGGTGAATACCATGCCAGGGCGAATTGTTTTGCCTTTGCCGCGAATGCCGTAGTGGGGAACCTGCGGACCGGTGTGAAAAACATTACTGATACCATGACCGACAAAATCTCTAACCACTGAAAATCCTTGTCCTTCGGCGTATTCTTGGATAGCCGCGCCGATATCGCCGATTTTACCCCCTGGCTGCACCGCATCTATGCCTCTTTGCAGACATTCTCTGGTCACTTCCACTAACTTTTTGGCCAAGGGGGAGGGAGTACCGACAAAGAAAGTCTGCGAAGTATCGCCGTGATAACCTTCTAAAATCGGGGTGACATCGATGTTAATAATATCGCCGTCTTTGAGGATTTGATTGGCGCTGGGGATGCCGTGACAGATAACCTCGTTAATGCTAGTACATATGGACTTAGGAAAGCCATGGTATCCTAGAGGCGCACTTTTGGCTCCATGGGCGCAAGTCCAACGTTCTGCCTCGTCATTGATTTCTAGGGTACTTACCCCCGGTTTAACCATATCTGCCAGATGGTCTAACAGTTTAGCCGCTAATCGTCCAGCTCGACGCATTTTTTCAATTTCCCGGGAGGAGAGTAAGGTGATGGTATCGTTGCCCATGAATTATCCGACTGTTGAGAAAGATTCTTGTTACATTTCTTATCCTAGCAAAATCGGGCAGCGTTAGGGTTTAGGGGGGGGGAGACTTTTCAGTTATCAGTAAACAGTAATCAGTGAAAAGACAGCACTGTTACTGCCATTTAATACTGCTTACCATTTTTCTTTATTAGTGGCAGACATCCTACCCCCCCTTGCCCCCCCCCCCCGACGTCGGGGGGGGCAAGGGGGTTGCCTATTGCAAGAGTGCCTCTTGCCTCGTCTCAACAAGCAATTTAAATGCGCGGGCAGCTTATCTCTGCCATTACTTTTGAAAAATGGTATAAGTGCGATGCCGAAGGCACTGCGTAGCAGAGCGCATCGCTTGTAGGTTGGGTTGAGCGAAACAATACTGGGTCGAAAATAGCTCAATTCGCTGGAAAAAGCGAAACCCAACCACCCGAAAGGTTACTCTGAATTGCTCTTTGGGCAAGCAACCCACACAAAGTTCATTTGGTCAAGGATTGTTAGGATGCGTTGACCCTGATTAGATTGCTCAAACTCACAACTTTAATGAGTGAACATGATCTATGGCAATGGCGATCTGCTACGCAGTGCCTTTGGCATCGCACTAAATCAATGATAGCAAAGTAGTGATCGCGGGGAGCAGTTTTACACACGACTCGACCAGTTTGGCGGCATCGGGCAGACCAGCAATCGTTCCTTTGAGGATTTTCAAGGCAGTTTTTGCCGCTTTTTGGAGTGCATTATCTTCGGGTTTCTGTCCCGCTTCTGCCAGGGTTTTGACCTGTTCCATTGCCTCTGCTTTGTCTTCTGGTGCTAGGTGGGATTCATGTTCGATCGCAGATTGAAGCTGTTCGAGCAGTGTGGCCAGTTGAGTTGCTTCAGGGGTATTCGTCGATTGCAGTTGACCGATGCTGTTAGTGACCGCACCGCTAATTTGTCCGAGTGCAACCCCGGTCATGGTTTGGTTTTCGCCGGCGGCGGCAATTCCGCTCACGTTTCCCTGTACGCCGCTGATGTTGACGTTTCCTTTATGCTCTGTCATAGTTTCTCCAAAGTTGTAATAGGTTTCCGCGTAAAA
>SFAQ01000063.1:0-7914 GCA_007096525.1 Microcystis wesenbergii Mw_QC_B_20070930_S4
CATTGGCATTGATGATACAAAATTTGAGCAGTTAATGACTCTATTCTCAATAAACAAGGGATTTTACCTGGGTGAAACCCAAACATTGTAAAGTTTTATTGCAGGATTCAACACTTCTGTGTTATAGCCCACTTTCCGCACTTCTTAACATTCAATTGATAATTTTTACTAATATATTGCTTAAAACCCATTGCCAGTAGGGACTATAGCTACAATGATTGATTTTTATCAAGGTGAAGAATTGTAATTTTTTTTCTCAGAAAAAATCAATTATTGAAAATGTTCTCAATAGTAGTTTCTACAATGAAGGTTTTTCCTCAAAACATCTTGGGGAATGTAAAAATATATAAAAGTATATGAAGATGTGCGGAATGTCGGTTATAGATAATGACCGATAAAGAAAAAAAACGACACAAGCAATGGGGGAACCGCTGATGGGCAAATCGCCCTTCGGAGCCATTACCGACCTGAACAAGGAAATTACAGATTTTTTCAAGCTAAGATCAAAGATTTTGTATCGAAAAATACAAAACCTGCGAAAGTGACTGTTTAGGATGGGTTTTTTGAGAAGCTTAAGAACCGATCCATACGTCAAAGGAGTTTTCCATGCCCGAAACGCCACAAGAAGTCTTGAAAATGATTCAGGACAACAATATTAAGATTATTGACCTGAAATTTATTGATATGCCTGGTATCTGGCAACATTGCTCGTTCTACTACGATCAAATCGATGAAAGCTCTTTTAGCGATGGTGTTGCCTTCGATGGTTCCAGTATTCGCGGTTGGAAAGCAATTAACGAATCTGATATGGCCATGGTTCCCGATCCTACCACTGCTTGGATCGATCCCTTCTACAAGGAACCTACCCTAAGCATGATCTGTAGCATTAAAGAACCGAGAACTGGTGAATGGTATAGCCGCGATCCTCGCTCTATTGCCCAGAAAGCGATGGATTATCTTAGCAGTACTGGTTTAGGTGATACCGTATTTTTTGGACCAGAAGCAGAATTTTTCCTTTTTGATAGCGCTCGTTTTGACCAAACCGCCAACGCCGGCTATTATTACATGGATAGTGTCGAAGGTCGTTGGAATAGCGGTAAAGACGAAAAAGAGGGAAATCTTGCCTATAAACCCGCCTACAAACAGGGTTATTTCCCCGTTAGTCCCACCGACACCTCTCAAGATATTCGCACGGAAATGCTCTTAACCATGGCCGACTGCGGAGTTCCCATCGAAAAACATCACCACGAAGTCGCTACCGGTGGTCAAAACGAGTTAGGGATTAAATTCTCTACCCTAGTACGGGCCGCCGACTACTTGATGACCTACAAATACTGCATTAAGAACGTGGCGAAGAAATACGGTAAAACCGTCACCTTTATGCCCAAACCTATCTTTGGCGATAACGGTTCCGGGATGCACGTTCACCAGTCTATCTGGAAAGACGGTCAACCCCTGTTCGCTGGGGATAAATACGCCGGACTTAGCCAAATGGCACTGTACTATATCGGGGGTTTGCTCAGACACGCTCCCGCACTCTTAGCTTTAACTAACCCCACCACCAACTCCTACAAGCGTCTCGTCCCCGGTTTTGAGGCCCCCGTAAACCTAGCCTACTCCCAAGGTAATCGCTCCGCTTCGATTCGGATTCCTTTATCGGGAAGCAACCCGAAAGCTAAACGTTTAGAATTCCGTTGTCCTGACGCGACTTCTAACCCCTACCTCGCTTTTGCAGCCATGCTCTGTGCTGGTATCGATGGGATTAAAAATCAAATTGAACCGGGAGAACCTCTCGATGTGGATATCTACGAACTCAGTCCCGAAGAATTGTCAAAAATACCCTCTACCCCCGGTTCTCTAGAAGCGGCTCTAGAAAGTCTCGAAAAAGATCACGCTTTCTTGACCGATTCTGGTGTTTTTACCGAAGACTTTATCCAAAACTGGATCACCTACAAACTCGATAACGAAGTTAACCCGATGCGCTTACGTCCCCACCCCTACGAGTTCTCTCTCTACTACGATGTCTAAGGTTTGATTGAATAATCATCAATCCTAGGGTAGGCCTTTGCCTGCCCTTTTTTTTCGGAATCAGCAAGGGAGTGGGGGTTGAGCGGTAATAGGGAAGTGGGGAGTTTTTTGCCGTGAACAGTAAACAGTAATCATACTAAATCCAGTTATTAAAAACTGATTATTTATTCTCCGTTTTGCATGAGTGCATGAGTAGAAAACGGGTTTCTCGGAGAAACCCGTTTTCTGTGCGTTACTCAACGGATTTAGTTCTGATAACTGATAACTGATAACTGATAACCGCCTAATCAAACAACAATCTTAAGCTTGATCTCCTCAGTCCTCAACGGTGATACAATTGCCGTCATAGCTAGGGGTGTCTGAGGCAATCAGGCTGAGAAAGACCCTTAGAACCTGAGACTGGGTAATTCCAGCGTAGGGAAGCTGTTTACAGAGGAAATAAAATTATGAGACAAGAATGGGTTGCCCCCCGGCGCGGACAAGCAAATGTATCGCAAATGCACTACGCCCGTCAGGGGATAATTACCGAAGAGATGGCTTATGTGGCAAAACGGGAAAATCTCTCTCCCGAATTGATTCGCAGCGAAATCGCCCGAGGAAGACTGATTATTCCGGCTAATATCAATCACCTCAATCTCGAACCTATGGCGATCGGTATTGCTTCTAAGTGTAAAGTTAATGCTAATATCGGGGCTTCCCCTAACTCCTCGAATATTAACGAAGAACTGGAAAAATTACACCTAGCGGTCAAATACGGCGCGGATACGGTGATGGATCTCTCCACCGGTGGCGGTAATTTGGACGAAATTCGCACTGCGATTATCAATGCTTCTCCCGTCCCCATCGGTACTGTACCCATCTATCAAGCGGTGGAAAGCGTTCACGGCAATATTGAAAAACTCACCCCCGAAGATTTCCTCCATATTATCGAAAAACACGCCCAGCAAGGGGTAGATTACATGACGATTCATGCGGGAATCCTCATCGAACACCTGCCTTTAGTCAAAACCCGTCTGACCGGGATTGTCTCCCGGGGTGGTGGTATTATTGCTAAGTGGATGCTACACCACCACAAGCAAAATCCTCTCTATACCCATTTCGACGAAATTATCGAGATTTTCAAGCGTTATGACGTTTCTTTTAGTCTCGGTGACTCCCTACGTCCCGGTTGCACCCACGATGCTTCCGATGCAGCCCAATTAGCGGAATTGAAAACCCTCGGCCAACTGACGCGCCGCGCTTGGGAACACGATGTACAGGTGATGGTGGAAGGACCGGGCCATGTTCCCATGGATCAAATTGAATTTAATGTGAAAAAACAGATGGAGGAGTGTAGTGAAGCACCTTTCTATGTTCTTGGTCCCCTTGTCACCGATATTGCCCCAGGGTACGATCATATCACTTCGGCGATCGGGGCGGCTCTGGCGGGTTGGTACGGGACGGCGATGTTATGTTATGTCACCCCGAAAGAACATCTCGGTTTACCCAACGCTGAAGATGTGCGAAATGGCTTAATTGCCTACAAAATAGCGGCTCATGCGGCAGATATCGCCCGTCATCGTCCTGGTGCGCGCGATCGTGACGATGAACTCTCAATTGCTCGTTATAATTTCGATTGGAATCGTCAATTTCAGTTATCCTTGGATCCCGATCGCGCTAAGGAATACCACGATGAGACTTTACCCGCAGATATCTATAAGACTGCGGAGTTTTGTTCGATGTGTGGACCGAAATTCTGTCCGATGCAAACTAAGGTCGATGCCGATGCAATTACGGAATTAGAGAAGTTTCTCGCTAGTCAGAATCAAGACAATTTAACCCCAGTTTAAAGGGGAGTTATGGGAAGGGCTGATTTGATTTCAGCCCTATTCCTAGGATAAAAGTCAAAATTATGGGAATAGCCGCCATTTTTTGACTAATTGACCCGTTTTTCCAGATATTGACCGATCATCAGTTCTTGACCAGCGCGAGAGATAATAGTTTGTCGAGTACGATATTGTTGACCGATAAGTTTAATTTCTTCTTCAAAGACAGAACCGGCGTATTCTGTTCTCAGACAGAGAGTAGAGGGGTTAGGAAAGGTATAAATGGCACTAACGGGTTTATCCGTCGCAAATCCCCGATCGCGATAGAGAATATTATCTAAAATACCGAATATAGTGGAACCGTTGGAGGGTTTTTTACTCTGGGGACGGAGATAATTACTTTGCCAAGTCACTTCCGTGCCACCTAATAAAGTTGTATCTTCCAGATTATGTAAACGGGCCAGTTGAATTAATGGTTCGCTGCCCTGGGGTAAATATTTAATCTCGATGGCGCTGATAACTTCTTGGGGTTCCGTTTCTTGGGTGAGGGTGTAATAACGTCTCTGGGATTGCCAGCGTCCTTCTGTCTGCTTAAAAAAGGCTAAAGCCAAAGTTTCTAGCGATAATTGGGCGGTTTGAATTAATGTCATAGAAATAAAACCTTTCCTGTTTTTTGGGAGAGCAGATTTGTTATCCTTTGTCAAGAGTTTGCCAGAGAATTGTTACACATCTTAATAAAATTATAACCCTGCATGGAAATTAAGTGGTAGGGGTGAGGGAGATAATTGGGAAAAAGCCGCATAGATACAGCAGTTACAGGGAAAAAAGGGGATAAGATTGCTAAAACCTGCCAGCTTATCCTAGTTAATTCCATCTACCCTTATCTATCGATTAATTCTGTCAAATTGGCTACAGTCAGGCCGAGGTTCTTCCCCCAACCCCTTTTTTACTTTTTACTTGTCACCCGATCTGCCCGGTCTTGCTATTGTTAAAAATATAGAACCTCCGAACCAGGTCTCAACTCTGTGCAGTTAAAACAAGTCATCATTGCCCATAAGGCCAACCATCCCCAAAGTAAAGCATGGGCGGAAAAATGCGCTAAACAGTTAGAAGCCCGTCAGTGTAAAGTTTTAATGGGACCCAGTGGCTTTAAAGATAACCCCTATCCGGTATTTTTAGCCTCAGCATCGGGAAAAATCGACCTTGCCATCGTTTTGGGGGGAGATGGAACCATTTTAGCCGCCGCTCGCTATTTAGCTCAGGAAGACATTCCAATTTTAGCGGTGAATGTTGGCGGCCATCTGGGATTTTTAACGGAACCTTTGGAGATTTTCCAAGATACGGAGACGGTGTGGGAGCGTTTACAATCCGATCACTATGCGGTACAACAACGGATGATGTTAACGGCCAGAATCTATGAAGGGGATAAAAGAAACCCGCAGCCAGTGAGCGAGGCATTTTATGCCCTAAACGAGATGTGTGTGAAACCCGCTAGTATCGATAGGATGCCCACCTCAATCCTCGAAATCGAAGTGGACGGGGAAGTAGTAGATCAGTACCAAGGGGACGGTTTATTAGTGGCTACTCCCACGGGATCCACCTGTTACACCGCTTCCGCTAATGGTCCGATTATACACCCCGGCATGGAAGCGATCGCTGTCACCCCGATTTGTCCCTTGAGTCTCTCCAGTCGGCCGATTGTCATTCCCCCGGCATCTCTGGTCAGTATTTGGCCCCTGGGAGACTACGAATTAAATACTAAACTCTGGATGGATGGCGCTTTAGCCACTTCCATTTGGCCCGGGCAATGGGTGGGAGTTACCAAGGCCGAAAAATTCGCCCAATTTGTTATCCTGCGGGAAAGCTATTCTTTTTATCAGACTCTACAGGAAAAATTACAATGGGCCGGGGCGAGAATTCATTATGATGGCAATCGTCATAATTAGGACTCTTGACAATACTCCCGACCCTAACCCTACGGGGTATATAAGGATTACCCCGTGAAGGCAGCTTGGTGGATTTGGAGGGGAGGGACATCTTTCCGATCAGAAATAGGGTCATTTTTGTCCCTTAAATTTTAAATTTCATCCCATCCACTTAAGCCAGAAGACATAACATAACTGGTAACGGTTGCTTCAAAAAAGTTAGCTTTGGTGTGGCCTTCTTTTTTGGTATCGGAGAAGCGTTCCAGATGGTTATAGGGACTTTTGTTATACTTTTCTTCCTTGTATAAAGGCGCAAGTCCGATCGCTTTCAGCCGAATATTAGCGAGGTATTTGGTGTACTGTTCGGTACTGTATTCGGTAATACCTAAAATGTCGTTGCCAACAATGTGATTTGTCCAGCGACATTCGTGTTTAACGGCCGTATCGAACATTTCATAAATCTGTTCAACGGAATGGGGAAAAATTGCCATGGCTTCGGGAATAAGTTTCTGATACAAACGGACGTGACTTAATTCGTCCCGGTTGATCATTTTGAAAACGTCAGCACTACCGGACATTAGCTGTCGAGAAGCGAGATTATAGAAAAAGATGACGCAACTACCCATCCTTTCAGAGTGGGGCTAGAACATACCATTATCTTCTTGAACCTTTTATAGGGTATTTACCAAGAAGATACTCACCCTCTGTTCGTTGAACCTTCCCCTTTAAAACAGAGGCTTGGCTGCTGATTACCCATTGTTTTTAATAGCTGCCTTACGGCTTTTATTAAATCCCTTAACTTTTTTCTGCTCTCGCTCCTTTACGCTTATCTTTTCAGACTTCGCTTTGGCCTAAGGGCTTTAGGGCTTCCCAGCAATTTGGCGAGTTTTAACTAACACCTCACGATGCTAGTGGGCTACATCATTATTTAACCCGTTATAAAAATACAAACTCTCTAGCAAATAATCGGCAAGAAGGGCGATAAAATAGCTTTCAGTAGTTTGTTTGTCGATATACTGCTGGTAGAGACTAGCAATAAATTCACAGCGATCCTTAAGGACTTTATCAGTGCGCCAAAAGTCATAAACTTCGCCTCTGCGATCCGAGGGAATAATCGTCTCAATTAAGTATTGATAACTTTGATTGTGCATAGCCTCTTGGGAAATTTGTTCCGCCATACAAAGACTAATTTCTGGCGCAGTGACGCTACCTTTTAGGTGGGGAATATTACAGGTTTGCACGGAATCAAGAAAAGTTAGATAGGACAAAATACCATCATAAGCATATCTTTCTTCGTCGGTAAGATGCCCGTATTCAGTCACGTCTTGAGTGATATCTAAGCGTTGCGGGATCCAGAAATTTTCGCGCATTTGTTGATATAAACCCACCGCCCAGGTGTAGCGGACATCGTTTAATTGCATCAGGTTGGTGGTGTTACCAAACCAGATCGAACGGTTTTCGATCGCATCATCTCCCGACGGATTAAATATTGGGGAAATGGGCATCGAATGGCAAGAATTAACTAAATGTAAGGACATGATTACTTGGATCTTATGGCACTTTTAGGTTATAGTAGGTTTTTGGTAAAAAGTCAAATGTTTTGATTAGGGATAAATTCAAAATCTAGGGCTTCTGCCAAAGTAAATGGGCAATCCTTCGGGAATTTCTCTAGGTTTATCCCTGTTTCAATAGCGGCTTTTTGTCTGGCTTTATTATAGCATTTTTTAAAATTTTCTTCTGTTAAAAAACTCTTAAGACTAGGGCTGTTTTCTAAATCTTCTTCGATTCTTTCGCGATGCTCAAAAAGGTTTAATGCCCAGCTTCTGGTTTGTTTTTCTGGCTCTTGTAAGTATTTTAGTAAATGCCATAAAATCACGATCAGATTGCTTTTTAATGCTTTCTGTTGACTGATAGACATAGATTTTATTTCGTCAATTAAATTCTCTAAATCTAAATCAGAAAATTGATGATTTTCCAGTAAATTAATGGTTTTATCTAACCAGAGATAGTAATCTTTTTCGTATAAGTTCTTTTCCATCAGCAATTCTCATTTTAAAAAGTAACAAGTGATACAGACAGAAACAAAGCTTTAAGGAAGCTACAAAATGCGCTCCCGCGAGTGCGACTGCATCGCAGAGAAGTGAGTATATAGAGTA
>SFAQ01000064.1:0-23268 GCA_007096525.1 Microcystis wesenbergii Mw_QC_B_20070930_S4
TCTCTTGAAGCTAATTATGATGATTATCTTGAAAAAAAATGATAATTAGACAGAAGTTCTCTTGTTCACATAGAGAACTTTATCTTCTTTTGTTTTCAAAATGAGAATTGCTGCTTTTCGTGTAAGATCCGGGCAACTTCAAAAAATAAGGTTCCGCGTGCATTTTCAAAACCGTGTTTTCTGCCGGCGATACTAAACGCTTGACAGGGAAACCCGCCGCACAGTATATCATGATCAGGGACAGTTTTTGCCTCTAATTTTCTGATGTCTTGATTATCGGGTAAATGACCATAGTTAGCTAAGTAAACCTTTTGGGAGTGAGGATCGATTTCCGAGGAAAAAACGCATTGACAACCGAGATTCTCTAGAGCGATTCTAAATCCTCCTATACCGGCAAATAAATCAATAAAAGTCCACATATTTTATCTATTCTAAGCTTCCGTTTTGATCCCAGAGACGATATTATACTAAATCTGGTTATTAAAGACTGATTATTTATTCCCCTTTTTGCATGAGTGCATGAGTAGAAAACGGGTTTCTCCGAGAAACCCGTTTTCTGTGCGTTACTCAACGGATTTAGTATTATACCGGCTATCTTAGATTTTAGTATAAATGCTCGCATCTTTTTCCTCGCCAAAAAAATCAGGAGCAGAATTTCTACTCCCGATAACCTATTCACTTTAGACTTGCCAATTTATTGGAGGATACTGGCAACTTTGGCGCTTACGTCCGGTTGAGTTTCAGCGTAGATATTTTGACGAGTGGCGGCGATTTCTGTGTAAGCTTGACGCACTTCCGAGTTAACTGCCACCGTTTTCACATCGTAGATACGGGTAGCCAGTTGGGGATAGAAACCGATAGCGACAATCAAAGCGAGGAAAGAGACAGCGATAAAGATTTCTCTGGGTTTAGCGTCAATATATTCTGATTCATGAGGGAGAGCACAGCTAGTACCGAAACAAACTGCTTGTTCGTTGCTTTTGTTGGGGAGAATGTTAGTAATATCGCAGGAAGAACCATCTCCGTAGAAAACTTGACGAAGCATGGAGAGTAGATAAATCGGGGTGAGAATTAAACCAACGGAAGCGAGGAAGACAGTCACAACCCGAAAGGTTTGGCTATAAACGTCACTGCTAGTGACACCGATAAATACAGTAATTTCGCTGGCAAAACCGCTCATTCCGGGTAACGCTAGGGAAGCCATGGCGCCGGCAGTAAAGAGAGCGAAGACTTTCGGCATCGCTTGAGCAATCCCACCCATCTCGTTTAAAGCTAAGGTATGGGTGCGGTCGTAGGTGACACCAGCAAGGAAGAATAGGACGGCGGCAATTAAACCATGGGAGAGCATTTGTAACATAGCACCGCTAATACCCACATCGGTAAAGGAAGCAATCCCTAAAAGGACGAATCCCATGTGTGAAACCGAGGAATAAGCGAGACGACGTTTCATGTTTTGTTGACCGAAGGAAGCGAAAGCACCGTAGATAATATTAACGACACCGAGAATCGCTAGAATCGGAGCAAAGTAGATATGTGCATCGGGTAGAAGCCCCATATTAAGGCGGATTAAACCATAACCACCCATTTTGAGGAGAACACCAGCGAGAATCATCGATACAGGTGCAGAAGCTTCACCGTGAGCATCGGGGAGCCAAGTATGGAGGGGGAAGATGGCGAGTTTGACCCCGAAAGCGATTAATAAACCGGCGTAAAGGAATAATTCTAAAGCGAGGGGATAATCTTTAAATCCTAATTCCGCCATATCAAAGGTCATCGCACCACCACCGTAAAGGGCCATGGCTAGACCGGCAACGAGGATGAAGATAGAAGCGGCGGCGGTGTAGAGTAAGAATTTAGTGGCGGCATAACGACGTTTTTGACCCCCCCAGATGGAAACGAGTAGATAAACGGGAATTAACTCGATTTCCCACATTAAAAAGAATAATAATAAGTCTTGGGCGACGAAAACACCAATCTGAGCGGCGTAGAGCAACAGCATCAGGAAGTAGAATAAACGGGGTTTGCGGTCCACTTGCCACGCGGCCAGGATAGAAAGGGTTGTCACTAATCCTGCTAATAAAACTAACGGTGCCGAGATACCATCCACCGACACCGCCCAACTTAAACCAATTTGAGGAACCCAATCGATTTTTTCCACTAATTGTAGGTTGGGGTTGCTTAAATCATATTTTTGTAAAAAAACGTAGCACATTAAAACAAAGTCTGCTAGTCCGACTCCAAGAGCGAACCAACGAACAGTTTTTCCTTCTTTGTCGGGGATTACAGGGATCAGGAAGGAGGCAAGCAAGGGGAGCAAAATGATGGCAGTGAGCCAGGGGAAGTTAGCCGTTAGCATGGCAGTAAGAAAAAATACCTATTTCGTTATGTGTTCATTTTATGCGACTTTGTAAAATTTTGTGAATATTTTTTGGCCTGCCTTTACTATAGGCTTTTATCTATAGTTGGCGCATCAGCATCGATTAACCTAAATAAGCTTGTTTGACCCGCTCATCCTTGAGTAAATCCCCGGCTTTTCCCGCGATAGTCAAGCGTCCCGCTGCCAAAACATAGCCGCGATTGGCAGTTTCTAGGGCTAAATGGGCGTTTTGTTCCACTAATAGGATAGTTACTCCCGATTCATTTAATTGACGAATAATAATGAAGATTTCTCGCACTATCTGCGGCGCTAGTCCTAAACTGGGTTCGTCTAGTAACAATAACTTGGGACGACTCATTAAAGCTCTGGCGATCGCCAGCATCTGTTGTTCCCCACCGCTTAGGGTTCCCGCTAACTGCTCTCGGCGCTCCGATAGTCGGGGAAAAAGTTGCAACTGCTCTTCGATATCACTTTTTACTCCTAGGCGATCGCTTCTCGTATAAGCACCTAACTGCAAATTTGTCAAGACTGTTTGACGCGCTAAGATTCTTCTCCCTTCCGGACTATGGGCAATTCCCCGCTTAACGATTTCATGGGGCGGTAAATGGGTAATATCTTGACCCTGATAAATTATTCGCCCCGTCTTTGCCGTTAAAAGCCGAGATATCGTCTTTAGAGTCGTCGTTTTTCCTGCTCCGTTCGCTCCAATCAGGGTGACAATTTCCCCCCTTTCTACCCTTAAGCTAACCTGCTGTAATGCCTTTATTCCGCCATAATTAACCGATAAATCGCTAATTTCTAACATAAACCCAGTCAAATCTCAATAGGATCACTATAGCAGTGATTACTGATTACTGAAAAATCTCCCCATCCCAGTAGATGAGGAGAAAGTGGCGAAAGTACAGTTATCTGCCTAAAACTTCCAAGACAACTGGGGCAACTCCCGATTGGAAGACACCGATAATTGCTGCCGCACCTCTGGAGAGATCGATGACGCGACCACCGCTAAACGGACCGCGATCGTTAATTCGCACCACCACCGAGCGCCCGTTACGCAGATTAGTTACCCTAACCTTGGTGCCGAAAGGTAAATAGCGATGAGCGGCGGTTAAACCACTAGAGTTGAAAGTCTCACCACTAGCGGTGCGACGACCGTGGAAACCGGAACCATACCAAGAGGCCATTCCCTTTTTACGGGGGCGACTGCTGGTTTTTACTCCTTGGCTTGTGTTCGGCTTCTCTGACGGTGTGACTGAGGCAGGATTGCTGGCCGGGGCCGGCTTGACTTGATTGGGTTGTGATTGGGGTTGTATCGTCGAAGGAATGGCCTCTTGGGTCCGGGGTGTAACGCTTGCAGGGACGGTATTTTCTTTGTCCACTAGGGACTCCAAAGTTTTCAGAATTTCGTTAGCATTATCTTGAACAGAACGTGATACTTTAATACCTGAATCAGTTGTTCGACTTTTAGAAAAAGCGGACAGAACGGTTTGAGTAGTTGACTCGATAACAGTTTGACGGTCTACGCTAATATCCGTCAGGCTGTTGCTGTGTCCTGCTGTCTGGGAACAAATTATCGAGGCTGTAGTCCCCAATACGGTGAGAACGGTTACAGCTTGTAGTTTGTTGATCAGTTGTTTACTCATAGACTTTCTTAATTGTGCGTTAGCAAGTTCCCAATGCAAAGCAAAAAGGAACTTGCTAACATTCCTTTGTGCTTGCAGAGCTAACTTGGTTGCGTTCTGTTCAACCGTATCACGGAAAATCGGTTGGTCATTACAAGAATTTATATCGTTATCGGGAAAGAGAATCAAAAATTTAAATAAAGGGTTGACTTGCGCTAAAAACCAAGTTAATATGAAGGGTTTTTAATTTTTTGTGTCCTAGAGGGGATCAAGGTTAGGAAAACTGAGGGAATTAGTGAAATTTCGAGAGGTAATAATGCTAGTATTGACAAGGCTTTCAAGGATTATCAGCCCTCCGCGATTTCCCTCTATGTATGCAGATAATGGTTAATAAAACTGTTTTCTTCGCTACAAAAAACCAGATTTTTAAGATCAATGTTAAATCGGGCTAAAGGTCAAAGATTAAAAATTATAATAGGGGCTTGACAAGGAACTAAGAATAAGCTGTTATTAGCTAAACTTAACAATGCAATCAGAAATGTTAATACAGGCTAATACTAAATCCTGTTTAAAAGGGATAGGGAAGTGGGGGATTGGGGAAGTGGGGAGTATTTTGCTGTGAACAGTAAACAGTGAACTGAAAACCCGCATCTGATCACTGAATACTGAGGACCGACTCCTAACCCGACGAAAAACTTTTTGCCGCAAACCATATATAGATGGCCGAGAAACTGGTGTCTTTTCAGCGATCGCCGAACAATTAACGGGTTTTGCGTCTTCGGATGACATTATTAGAATAACGAGAAGGTTTTGGCCGGGGTTCTTTTCCCCCCCCTAATTCGCGGCTAACTTGCTGGAAAATATCCCGTCGCAGGACAGGATATTCCCCTATCCACTGGTCGAGTTGGGGAAGATGAACATCAGAAAGCTGATTGATATCGCCTAAATCGGGATCTCGAGACATTAACAAAGCTTCGGCTACCATCCCGGGACGGATCGATTTATGAATGCGTTTGAGGGGAGCGCGAACGATCGCCGAAAAGCCAGTTTGATCACCGATTTCCAGATTAATACAGCGTTGGCGATTTTCGATAATCTCTAATTCCCCGCGTTTATTGACCCTTTCTTCTTCCCCGATTAATTCCTCGGTCACAAAAGCATCGAAAACGCGACCGCGCCAAAACCCCCCGTAGGGAAGACGACGATAGGTGTTATTGCGAACACTGGCCCAATAAACTGGACCCCAGAGCCAATATAAACCGGCGATAATGTCGAAAATCAGTTTAATCGTTAAACCACCGGGGCCGAATAAATTACCGATTAACCAAGCTGCGGTGAGAGCGATGACAGAAATGAATAAACGACGCAGAAAATCAGACCATTTACCCCAATAGTGAGCGTACTGGGGACCTGTGGCGATAATCGGGACAATTTGCTCGATCGATTGACGGGTAAGGGGAACCAACATTATCAGTTATCAGTTATCATTGACTCTTGTATTCCATCTGTCGCCGAACCTCATAAAACCCGATATCTGCTATGGCTTTGGCTAATTGTTGCCCTACTGGGGGAGACCCTCAGACCGCACTGCCTCAAGTATTGCACATCGGCTTTTAACTGACAAGACAAACCTGAAGCTCTAGGTGTGTTTACGGCGGTTACTCTATCGATGTGGTACAGACAACTCCTTCTGGGATAAGCCTTTTCCCTGGCAAGACGCACCAGACCGAGCCTGAATCCGCCGTAAGGGGGTTGGGGGGGTGAAAGATGCCTGCCACGAATAAAGAAAAATGTTATAAATTGGCTAGTGATTTTATGATAGCTCAAACCCTTGCTTTCTTGGGCATTGTAGTCATGAATAAAATACCAAAGGGTTCCCCAACGTGATTTTTGCCTATGGAATGGTGAAGTCCTTATTGGGCAAAACTTTTAGGACTATTTCGCCGAAAAAACTATCAGTATAGACCTCGTTTTCACACAGAAACCAGAAGAGCCAAGTCATCATCAAGCTAAAGGTTTAAAGACTGATTTTTTACACACTTCTACTACCAAATCATTACCAAAATTACCGATCAAATTATCGAATTTAAGTCCCCTTTTTAAGGGGGATTTAGGGATAGTAAACTTTTGTAGTCAGATTTGGGAAAGTTGCTATAATTTGTCAAAGTTAACAGAAATTATTATGAAAACCCTGAAGATTTTTAAGTGAATTCTAGTATAGTTATATTTGTACGGGAGCAAGCACTCGATTTATGAAGAAAATTTTACAGTTAGTGGGACTAGGTTGCATATTACCTATGTTCCTCGCTAGTGCAAGTTTAGCGGAAACAGTGGTGGAAAAAGTGGCTCGCACGGGATTTTTGACCGTAGGAACCCGTTTTGATGCGATTCCCTACTCCTACATCAATGATAAGGGGGAATTAGTCGGCTATTCTATGGATGTGTTGGAACGAATTAGAAAACGATTGGAAACTCGTCTCGGTCGTCCCGTCACCTTGCAAATGGTGGAAGCTAACCAAACCGGAGAGAAAATTAATCTCATTCGTAGCGGGGACATCGATATCGCTTGTAGTACGGCTTTTACTTGGGAAAGAGCGAAAGTTGTCGATTTTTCCACCAGTTACAGCATTTCTGGGATTAGGATTTTAGCTAAAAAAGGTAGCAATCTCTCCACTCCTCAATCCCTAATCGGTAAACGCATCGCCCTGGTTCCCACTTCTGCGGCCGTCGATGTGATTAAATTAGTACAACCGCAAGCGACAATTGTTACTACCTACAGCACCGTAGAAGAAGCGATCGAAGCTTTAAAAACCGGTAAAATCGACGCAATAGCGGGGGATAGCATTTCTTTAGCGGGAACAATCCTCAGAGATAACCCTCAAGCTTACGAAATCGTCCCCGAAGAAGCTTTAGCTAATTTTGGCATTGCTTGCATGGTTCCCGAAAATAACTCTACTTTTTTGGATGATGTCAACTATGCCATTGTTAAAATGATGCAGGATTACATCACCAATGATACGGCCACCGTTAGTCAAATTGATCGCTGGTTCGGTAGTCAAGGCATGGTTCCCATCCCCCCAGAATTATTAAAGGGGTTTTTTGCCTTCAAAGTTATCGAACACGCCCAAATTAATCCCCAAGAAGCCAAATAGGAGCATAAATTCAGGTGAATATCAGCAATAAAACTGGTTTAGTCGGCTTTCTTCTCGCTTTATCTGCCTTCGGTCTGACTAGCACCGCTCAGGCCGCCTCAGACGAGGCTAATCCCATTGAAGCGCGTTTAAGTCGTCTATCTAGCGCTGTACGCGAACGGGTTAACCAACTGCCGGAAGGTACTGCCGATCCTAGTTTACAAGCTTTAGGCTGGGGAGATGGTCGCGGTCGCGGTTGGGTGAATAGTCGTGTCGGTGGTTGGGGAGATGGTCGCGGGGGTAGTTTCGTTAATGCGCAGCCCTGGCGTAATGGTTGGTCTGACGGTGGTGGTTTCTTTAATTCCCGACCGCGCTGGGGTAATGGTGGCAGTTTCTTAAATCGTTGGTAAGTTAAGGTTGGGTGAGGGGATAAACTTTATCCTCGTCCCAACCCCGGTTTGACGATGAAATCTAGGGTTTATAGCTGGGAAAATCGATATAACCTTCCTTGTCAAAAGAATACCAATCCTTCATCTCAGCATCGGGATTAAGGGGCCAATTATTGGCGAATCTTTCCACCAAATCGGGATTACTGATATAGGGGCGACCGAAAGCAATTAAATCCGCATCTCCTAACTGAATAGCAGCTTCAGCAGTTTCTTTTGTATAACCACAATTGCCGATTAAAGCACTATTAAAAACAGCCCGAAACTCGGATAAAAGCATCGGTTTACCCTTTTCATGAAAACCAAAAGCCAAGCCATCTAGCAGATGCAAATAAGCTAAATTGTACTCATTTAATCTTTGGGCAATATAGAGAAAAGTTTCTCGAAAATCCTCGGAACCCATGTCATTATAAACCCCATTGGGAGACAGACGCACCCCCACCCGATGACTGGGAAAAACAGTTAAAATTGCCTCGACTACTTCCTGTAAAAAACGATAGCGATTTGCCAAACTGCCACCGTACTTATCCTGACGCTGATTAGTGGCCGATTGTAGAAAAGTATCGATTAAATAACCATTAGCCCCGTGAATTTCTATGCCATCAAACCCCGCTAATTTTGCCCTCTGAGCGGCTTTACGGTAATCGGCGACAATTGCGGGGATTTCCTCGGTTTCTAAGGCTCTAGGGGTCTCGTAGGGCTGTTTACCTATGGGTGTATGCAACTCCCCCTTAATCTTAATTGCGGAAGGGGCAACCGGTAAGGCCCCATTTTCCTGAAAACTCGGATGAGAAGCGCGACCACAGTGCCACAATTGACAAAAAATTGGTGTTCCTTTTCTTTGGGCGATTTTTGTCACCATTTGCCATGCTTGCGCTTGTTCATCGGTGTAGATACCGGGGGTATTTTGCCAACCGTTAGCTTGGGGAGAAATTACCGTCGCTTCTGTAATCATTAATCCGGCGCTGGCCCTTTGCCGGTAATACTCGGCCATTATCTCATTAGCAAGACGTTTTTCTCCGGCTCGCGCTCGCGTCATGGGAGCAAGCACAAGACGATTTTCTAAGTTTAAATCTCCCAATTTAAATTGACTTAAAAGAGCGAGGGAGGTGGTTAAGGAAGTCATCGAATTTGCCGATAGAGAATTTAGGTTAATTTTACCGCAGTTAGTTAAAACCAGACAATCATCCTTGGGTGTGATTGTCTGGATATCTGCGAGATTGTTCCTCTGCTAAGGGAGGAGAATTAATCGGATCAACTAGCTGAATATAATTAATATTGGTCAAATTTATGACCAATATTACCAGTTATTTAATTTATTCATTGTCCAAAATTAAATAGACATAAACTATATTTTATGGTAGTTGAGTCATGATAAATTTCTTGGCAACTTCGGCAGCGATTTTCGCATCAGAAATATTGCTTAAATCTCAAGAGATAGGAACCTCAACTATCCGATCACCCAAATAATACCACAGATGCACCTGTCCCCAGTTATGTATGGGGGGGACTAACCCCATTCCATCACCTCCTTGACCATTTCTCTCAAGTCATCGTTCTTATTTTTTCCCTCCCACTTGTCATAAAGACGAAAATTAATAGGAGAAAATTTTTTGTCCAATTCGGTATAAAATAGTGTAATTACGCTTATGTTTACCTGAGCATAAATAGTCATTGTCGAGATGTCTAGTAACTGGTGTTTTACCGATAAAACAGACTTTCTAGGGACTAAAACTAAACAATTACTATTCGTTGCTTGCGAATTTTAAGAGGGTTTTTCAGAATCAGCATTTTTTAGTAAACCTACCCAAAAATACCCAAAAGAGGCAGACAGCCTCTACAGTGCTTTGATAAACATGGGAAAACACGAGTTTTTAGCAACTATCGTGCATTTAATTCTGCTGATCTCGAAAAAATTGCTGTTTTTTTACGATAAAATTGCTGTTTTTTCACGATTTATTTAGAACTAATTTATTAGTAAAAAAAGATGTTAAAATATTCTTGATCAACTTAGGCTTTCTGGCTAGTATGTAAAGCATCTAGCTTCTTCATTGGAGACACCTGAATGAAAGCCCTATTACTGTGGCCGCTGATGCCCAACTCCTTTTGGTCCTATCAAGAGACTTTAGATCTAGCTGGTTTGAGATCAACCAATCCGCCTCTAGGTTTAATTACGGTGGCAGCCCTGTTACCATCCGATTGGGAAATCCGGTTTGTTGATCGCAATGTCCGATTAGAAACGGCTTCGGATTGGGAGTGGTGCGATTTGGTAATCATCTCCGCCATGATCATTCAGAAAAAGGACTTTCAAGAATTGATTGCCAAAGGGTTGCAGTTGGGTAAAAAAGTGGCGGTGGGCGGGCCTTACCCCACCTCCTATCCAGAAGTTGCCCAAAAAGCTGGGGCAGATTACCTGATTCTCGATGAAGGAGAACTGACAATCCCGCTGTTCCTGGCGGCCCTGGAGCGGGGTGAACCGAGTGGTGTCTTTAGAGCCAGTGAGAAACCCGATGTAACCATGACACCGATCGCCCGCTATGATCTACTAGATCTGGATGCCTATCTGGCGATTACCGTGCAGTTTTCTCGCGGTTGCCCCTTTCAATGCGAATTTTGTGACATCATCAACCTCTATGGCCGCAAACCGCGCACCAAAACCCCAGAACAAATGTTGGCTGAGTTGGAGACGTTATATCAACTGGGCTGGAGGCGCTACATTTTTGTTGTCGATGACAACTTCATTGGCAATAAGCGGAATGCCAAGGTGTTTCTGCGGGAGTTGATCCCCTGGATGGAGCAACACCAGTATCCCTTTAAACTGATTACGGAAGCTTCCCTTAATCTGGCCGAAGACAGCGAACTGATCGAGTTAATGGTCAAGGCCGGCTTTATGCTGGTGTTTATGGGGATTGAGACCCCAGATACCGATAGCTTAATGGGCATTAACAAGGTTCAAAACACCCGCCAATCCCTGATCGAATCCTGTCACAAAATTACCCGCATGGGGCTGCAGATTATGTCAGGCTTCATTATCGGTTTTGACAACGAGAAATCTGGCGCAGGGCAGCGGATCAAAGAGTTTATTATGGAGGCGAGTATTCCCCAGGGGCAGTTTAGCCTGCTCCAGGCACTGAAAAATACCGCCCTGTGGAATCGCCTGCAACGGGAAGGTCGTCTGGTGGATGGCATGGGCACTATCCATCAGGGAGCGATGATGAACTTTGAGCCAACTCGCCCGGTGGAAGAGATTACCGAAGAATACATCGATGCTTTCTGGGAAATCTACGATCCTGTTAACTACCTGAAACGAACCTTCAACCATTTCATGATCATGGGGGGATGGCGCGGCAAATCGAACCGTAAATTAGATGGGCAACAGTGGCAATTGTTCCGTTCCTTGCTCTGGCGGCAGGGGATTGTCCGACCGACGCGGTTCCGTTTCTGGTGGCAACTGGCAGTGATTGCCTGGGTCAAACCCCGTCTGCTAGAAGAGTATCTAGCGACCCTAGGGATAGGTGAGCATTTTTTTGCCTATCGCTATGAAGTCAGAGAACAATTACTAAAACAACTAGCCGATTTGAAGCAACAAAAAGCAAGGGTAGCCCAGCTGGAAAAAACGCTCAAAAGCTAGACAATAGCACCGACGAACAGTCAATACAGACATTTTGGCAAATTTTTCTTTTTAGGATGGTTTTCCTGATTTGAGATTCTCCCCCCTACTAAAGAAGTAAGGAAGTAAGGGGGAAAAAAAATCAATTAGCACGCTGTTCAACCAACAGTTGGTAAGCATGATTAAAATCAGCCGTTGTAATGCGAATCTCAGCCGGGTCAGTCATCCCCTGATGGCGATAACGACGAATTGCCATCAGTGCCGCTTGGTTACATAATAACGCTAAATCTGCGCCATTCCAGCCTTCGGTTGCCTCGGCCCAATAGCCTAAATCCACATCCTCTAAAGGACGTTCATCATTATGAACCCCCAGAATTGCTAAACGACTAGAGGCATTCGGTAAATCAACTTTTAACTGTAAATCCAAGCGTCCCGCTCGCAATAAGGCCGGATCTAAGGCATCTGGACGATTAGTGGCTCCAATCACTAAAATCGTTGCCGCCGTTTGCAACCCATCTAACTCCGTGAGGATTTGTCCCACAACCCGGTCACTCACGCCTGAATCTCCACTATAACGACCTCTTGCCGGTGCTAAAGTATCAATTTCATCAATAAAAACCACACAAGGTGCTGCCTGACGAGCTTTGGCAAACAACTCACGCACCGCTTGTTCACTCGCACCCACCCATTTACTCAAAAGCTCAGGTCCATTAATACTAATAAAATTAGCTCGCGCCTGAGATGCAACCGCTTTGGCCAATAAGGTTTTTCCCGTTCCAGGGGGTCCCCAAAGTAAAATCCCTTTGGGAGCTTGGGCTTTGGTTTGCGTATATAATTGCGGATGGAGTAATGCCCCTTCCACGGACTCCTGTAGGGTTTGTTTAATCTGTTCAAGTCCGCCAATATTGTCCCAGTCCACATGGGGAGATTCCACTTCCACAGACCGCAATACCGCCGGTTTAACTTCTTTAAGGGCCTGCAAAAAGTCGGCTTGGACCACCGTCATTGTTTCTGGAATTTGGGAGTCAATCGTAGGAACCTGGCGTCGCAAAGCACTATAGGCCGCTTTCTGGCAAACGGCTTTTAAATCTGACCCGACAAATCCCACCGCATTATCGGCAATCAGATCTAAGGAAACTGATTCATCTAGGGGCATGGAACGGGTGAGAATATTGAGGATTTCTAAACGGCCTTTGCGGTCAGGTACTCGAAAGAGGACTTCTCGGTCAAACCGTCCAGGGCGACGGAGGGCAGGGTCAAGATGGTCGGGACGGTTTGTCGCCGCTAGAACAATCACCCCTTGGCTTTGGGCAAAGCCATCCATTAAACCCAGCAATTGGGCTACCAGTCTTTTTTCTACTTCCCCTTCAACTTTACTGCGATCGGGTGCCATGCTATCAATTTCGTCAATAAAAACGATGCAAGGCGCATTCTTACTGGCTTTTTCAAAAATTCCCCGCAGTTTTTGCTCGGCTTCCCCATAATATTTGCTGATCACCTCTGGTCCAACTAAGGCAATATAGTTAACACCGAGTTCTTCGGCCAAAGCACGGGCAGTCAGGGTTTTACCAGTTCCAGGGGGTCCGACTAAGAGAACGCCGCGAGTAGGTTCAAGTCCTAACTTGGCCAACAAGTCAGGGCGTTTCAGAGGAATGGCAATTAGTTCTTTGAGTTCTTTAATCACTTCCGTCAATCCACCAACATCTTTCAGGGAAGCAGTTGTGGGTCCTTCGGGCGGTGTCATAGTGTCTTCAATCCCTGAATGAGTGGAGGATGAGCGATGGCGATTGACCTCAAAATCATCCCCACCAGCATTGTTCGGGCGAGAAACTCCTCCTGGACGGGGAATACCGCCAGAACGGGGAATGTTACTCAAGGGACGAGAGTTAAATTGCACTTCGGTTTTAATTTCCCCTTTTTCCAGTTTCTCTTCTAATATCTTCGCCAGTTCGACTAATTGCTCAAAGCCTTTGAATAATTCTGCCATAAAATTTCTCCTGAGTCAAGTGAAAGATGGGGACTGGGTGATAGATGGGGTGAAGAAGTCGGACTTGATCAGACTAATTACCTTTAAAATAACAGATCTGCCGCGCCTTTTACCCGGGCTAGAGGTTCTACTGACCGGGGTAAACTGGGTAAGCGGATCAAAGTTTGATCTGGGAATAAATCCCGATCAATTTCCTCATTAGCATGATAACGATTCTGCACGACATAACGTTGATAGACTCCCATTTTTTTCAAAGATGCTGTCAATCGCAGTTGTTCGGCAACGATGGCATCTTGGGCTTGCAAAACTCCAATAAATTCTGTATGTTGGGGGTCTTTTAGTTTTTTCTGGGCAGACATCACTTGTTGTCTTAAGGTTCGCAATCGTCCCATTAAATCTACACGCCCTAAGACATTTTGATACTTCATCCAAAGCTTAAAAATCCAACTTAACCAATCTCCTAAAGCCGTTGGCATTTCCAAAAATCGCAGGAGATGACCAGTAGGAGCCGTATCTAAAATAATCAAATCTTGTTGTTTCTGGTCTAATAACTCCATTACTTTTACTAGGGATAACATTTCATCAATTCCTGGCAGAGATTGAGCGACAATTTGTCGCCAAGCTTCTGGAGTATAAGCTAGTTTGATGTTCCCTTCTTCCTTACCTTCACCACTAATCATTTCTGCCAGTTCCCATAAATAATCATCCCGAAATTTTTCTAAAATGATATCAGCATCAACTTCTTGACCACTTAAATTATCAGTTAATTGTGTGGATTGATGTCCTAACTTTGTCCCAAAGGCATCTCCCAAAGAATGCGCTGGATCAATAGAAATAATTCTAATTTTTTGCTCGGGATGACGATTAGCTAACGCCCAACCAATGGCTGCGGCAACGGTTGTTTTTCCCACCCCCCCCTTGCCACCAATGATAATGAGTTGGCGTTTGTCGTCAATAAAATCACTAAAACTCGGCAGAATTTTTTGCGGCCATTGAATAGGAGGTGGGGGAGTAAATTCTACTTTTTCGATGATTTTAATTTGACTCATGATCTGATCTAATGCTTCACCTCCTAGAGGTTCTTTTGATTGTTGGGGCAGGGTGAAAATTGTCTCTTGACCTGGGATTTTTAGGAATTTATCGAGGAGTTGCTGTTGCTCACTATAGCGATCTAAATTTTGATTAGGATCCGTTAGAATTCGATTAATAAATAAGCTGCCGCAGGGAATATTTAAGTGATGCAAACTATTGAGTAATCGTTCGGTTTCTAATAAACTCATCGGTTCGGCAATTGCCACAATTAAACAAAGGGTAAAATCCCGATCTTGTAGGATTCGTTTGCCTTCGGTTAATTCTGATTGTGTTTTCACTAAAAAGTCATCCACATCATCGGCATTGTAGGTTTTTGAAAAAGTTTGCGAAATAACACGATGTTTTTCTTGAAACAACTCTAGAGAATTTAAAATAATCTCTAAAAAGTCTTTAATTCCCAATAAATTCAAGGTATGACCAGAGGGAGCCATATCAACAACAATTCGATCTACAACATTGTCAATAAGTAATCGTTGAATTTCTAACAGACCCATAATTTCATCTAAACCTGGCCAGTCTAAATCCCAAACAGGAGTTAAATCTTCTCCTTCAACAAAACTGCCCCGTTCTACTAAAAGTTCTAAAAATTTTCCGTATTTTTCTTTAAATTCTAAGAGCAATTTTTCCGCATCTAATGCCCTAACTTTTAAGTTGGATAAGTCTTTTACAGGTGATGCTTGATCGCTAACTTCTATTTGCAATACATCCCCTAAAGAATGAGCCGGATCGGTTGAGATTAATAGGATTTGTTCCTCGGGAAATAATTTAGCCCAACGGCGAGCAAATCCACAGGAAAGAGTAGTTTTTCCCACTCCTCCTTTGCCACTAAACATAACTAAATGTCGAGTGTCATAACGACTTAGAGAGTTATTTACCAAGTTAAAGTTAGTCATAGAGAAATCAAGTTAAGTAAAGTGATAGGGGGGAGAAACTTGTTCTAATTGTAATTGCCAACGGGGGCAGACTTTCTGCCAATGCAAGACTTGCTCGATTAGTAAAGGTTCTTCTTGAAAATTAACTAAAAGATAAATTCGCGATTCTGTACCTGGAGCAGTAATAATCCTCGTTGACGGATAGCTTTGGGTGACTAAATGCACGAAATTTTGCCATTCTGAACCTTGCAAAGTATAAAAATCTTGTTGGGCTTCATAATGCTGTTTTTTGGCTAAAAAATATTGTCTGCCCCTGCTTTCAGAAAAGAGTACAGGCTCCTCTAGCTTACGGGGAATACATTTTAAAAGATATTCTCCTTTTCCCTCAAGTTGTTCAATTTTATCTTGATATTCTTGGGCATGAGAATAAAGATGAGTCAGTAAATTTTCTGCCTCTAAAAAAGATGTGCCAAAACGTAAGGGTAAAATAGTGGTTTGTTGAAATAATTCACAGATGACCCGATCATGACATAAAACCGATTGAATCAAGCGTTCATCATCATTTTGTAAAGTGTCTAAACAAACTTCGGGTTCGACTACGGCCGAGAGGTCTCCACCAGTTATCAGTAACAATGGGTTAGCCATTCCAACGGGTAATGTTAGGCTTTCTATTGGGGTTTTCAAAAAAGCGTAAGTGTATAGATTATACAATTTCATAGAGTTTACCAAAAGAAAATTTACGATTTTTTACAAATTTTTATATGGGGGCGTTGATATGCTAGAATATTCTAAGTTATTCAGGGATTGTTATGACAACCACTCGTCCACCCAGACCAACTAGATCTAAAATTAGCACCATGCCTCGGAAACAGTCTGAAGCAGATCACCAACTTGAGCTTTATAAGTTAATCACTGAAAAACAACGTATCCAAGAAAAATTAGAAATGATGGAGCGGCAGATTGAGCAGTTAAAAAGTCGTCTGACATCTGTGACAGAGCAAATTGAGACTACAGAACAAAGCATTCAAAATTTGCGTACAGCCAATCCTCCTAGTGTAGCTAAAAAACCTGATTCCCCCAAAACTGTTGCCCACTCCTCTAATAATTCTAGTAATTTCCAAGCTTTTTACCTAGAATATTAAGGCTTAATCAAGGGCTAGTTCTGACCGAGCTTCAACGAGTTCTTGAGCTTGTCAAAGCCGCCCTTACTTTGTCCATGGGCTATAGGGTGGGAAAGATTACCAGTTCTGAACGTGGGAAGTATAGAAAAATTTTAGAGAGAAGATTCAGATTGGTTTTCTGCCGCCTCTTCTTCTTCTAAGGCTTGAATTTTCAATAAAAGTTCTTCTTCCTGAATTTCAAACTCTTCCTCGGAAATGTTGCCCATATCGTAATCTAGTTGTAAGGATAATAATAATTTGTGCAAGTTTTCAGACTCATCATATTCTATATCTGCACGCTCTTGAATTTTCTCCCCAATCCAGATCAGACCCCCAATAGGACCGGTAACAGGAAGAAATAAAAGATCGAGAAACATAACTAATACTCTCCTTAGATAAGTTGGGCAAAGGTATAGGGTGCAGTTAAATTGTTATAGCGAATTCTTAGGCGATCACCAAACTGCTGATCGATCGCTTCAACGTTTTGGCTAAATTCCGGCTCTTGCTCCCAGGGAATTAAATAAGCTGCATTGTAAATCATGTCATCCGTCATCGGATCGCTTTCAATCACCTCTTGGGCCCGATGATTTAATTGCTCTCTAAAGACTTGAATAATGTCTTGTTTCCGTTGCAATACAGTGGCTTCAATGAGTTGACCTATATGGATAATTTCTTCCATATTTAAGTTTTTACCCATCATCGCATCCCGTTCTTGCTTTAACTTCGGATTAGACTCCAAAGCCGCTTGTAATTCCCACTGATTATCCCAAAAAATCTTAATGCTAACTTCTCGTTTGCCCGACAGTTTAGCAAATAATTCTTTCAGTTGGTCTCTATAGGGATTAATTAATTGTTCGGTGACCGATTCCCAGTTTTTTATAACTAAGCCAAACCGCAGGGGCAACAAGGTGGTAAACCCTGCTTCCATGGCGGTTTCTAATACTTTTTCATGGCAAATTAAATAGCGACGGGATGCCAAATACTTCTCTTTATGAGCAGCGGAGTAGAGAAAACTAAAACCCTCAATCATCTCACTGTGAACTGGCTCATTATCAATCCCTTGCAAAACGAGTCCGTCAGGAACTGGTTCGGGAAATATTCCATATAAATAAAGACCCACTGTCATCAGTATTCTCCCAAATTAAAGCGGCTGAGAAGTTAAAACCAAACGAAGCTTGAGGTGAATTAGATCTAGCTGAGCTAAACCCAGATCAACATTTCCTTCCACAACAACTCCCGTACTGAGGAGTCTATCCACTAATTCTAACACAGAAGGCTTAATACCCTCCTTTCCAGGATAATAACTCCCTGCTTCAGGTAAAAGAGTTCCAAACTCTCCTAGGTGGACATTTAACTCTTCTGGCTCAACCTCAAAAATTTCACACAAATGGAGAATTTGTTCTTGCAATTTTTGGATACTTTCGGCAGCTCTATCTAAATCAGACTCACTGAGAACCCCTTTTTCCATCCGGCGAATGATTTGGGCTTCGAGCAATTGGCGTACCAGTTCCACGACAGTTAACAGTAAAGGGGCTAAACCGGCTTGGCTGTTACTTTCTGGACGGGTCAGCAAGGCTTGATTATCAGAATCGTAAGGTGTGCAAGCAAGTGTCATGGTTGGAATTGGTAAATGAGCAGTTTTTGACGGTAAGTCTCTAGTGGGGAGCTTGGCCAAGAAATTTTATCTGAGGGAAAATAATGATGTAATTAAACAATGTCAACTTTCCTCTGCACTCAATTTGGTTAAAGATTTTAAGGTTTGAAGTCGGCGTGAAAGTTCCAGATTTTCTGCCAATAAAGCTTGGGATTGGCTAGGGAGGTAGGGGTCGCTTTCCCACCCATTAATTGCCATCTCCCTTGCTCTATCAACAGAGGCAATCGTTAACTGGTATAAACTTCCTTACCGGAGGAATTTCAATGTATATAAGGAATGTGCCTGCTCGTTCGGACTGCTATCACGGCTCTCCATTACACTCAATTTGGCTAAGGATTTTAAGGCTTGAAGTCGGCGTGAAAGTTCCAGGTTTTCTGCGAATAAAGCTTGGCATTGGCTAGGGAGGTAGGGATAACCTTGCAAGCCGTTAATCGCCGTTTCCCTTGCTTTATCAAGAGGGGCAATCGTCTCGTGTAAATTTCCTAACCTTTGAGGATTCAAGTGAGGAATTTCACGCATCTGAGGAATGTGCTTCATCGTTCGGACTGGGATCATGGCTCTCCATTGCACTCAATTGGGTTAAGGATTTTAAGGTTTCAAGCTCGGTTTCTAGGGTTTGGAGTCGGAGTGAAAGTTCCCGATTTTCTGCTAGTAAAGCTTGGGATTGGCTATGGAGGTAGGGATCCCCTTCCCACCAGTTGATTCCCATTTCCCTTGCTTTATCAACAGAGGCAATTAACAAACGAATGCGGATATTTAGAAGTTCAGTGGAGGCGATCGAAACTGAAATATCGCCAGCAATCACAATTCCTTTATCTAAAACTCGTTCAAGGATATCCGCCAAACTCGAACCTTGAGTTGCTGTTTTCAGGGAGTTGTTTGATTGGGTTTTGAGCGAGCCAGCAAAAGTGGAAGAAGTCACGGTTGGTTTCACCCAATAAGAGTATAAAATCTAGTCTTTTTGCTTCAGCAAGTTCGTTCGCAGTAAAGATTGAATGGCTTTGATCGATTGATTTCCTGTGGAAGGCTCAGAAGTTGACGCTGGGGCATCGGAAGGCTCTTCTTCCTCTCCAACGGATAAGGATTCTACCAGATTGTCGTCGAGGATTTCCCATAAAATAGCTCTTGAGCTATCAATAGGTAAGCTTGTGCGGGACAAGAGAACATCGGCGCAGATATCACGGAAGTCGGCATCATCGGAGTTGGCCACAATATCGTGAGAGGCGCAGACTTTAGCAATCATTAAACAAGAGCGCAAACCTGACGTTTTTTCAGTCGCAGTTTTCAAACGAAAGTTTTTGACGAGGTTGACAATAAATAAAGCATCTTCTCGACCAATCCCCGTTTTTTGGGCAAGAATTTCAGTCTGAGTCAGTTGATCTGGTTCAGGCATATTAATGGTTACCAACCGATCCATTAAAGCATCTTGGGTAGCATGAACCCCACAATATTCTTCTGGGTTGGAGGTGAAAATTGCCCGAAATTGAGAATTGACTTGTAGGTAATCGGGTTGATGGCTAGTTGGCGGCAGGGTGAGAATTTTTTCTTCCAAGGCAGAGAGTAAAACGTTGTTGACCTCAGGTCGAGAACGATTGAACTCATCATAAACTAGGGTAAACCCCTCGCGACAGGCCATTGTTAACCGAGAATCCACCCAATTGTGTTTTAGCTCGTCTTCAACTTTGAGAACGCTGTGGATATAGTTATCCGTCAGTTTTTTGTGGGTATAACCAGACTGGCTACCAATTAAATCCGAACTGGTAAAGTCATCATCGCCAAAGATCAGCATCACAGGTCTGGCTAAACAATTGGCCAGATGCATTGCCAATGTGGTTTTTCCCGTTCCCGCTGGGCCACATAGATGAATGGAAAAACCAGAGTTTAGATAACGTAAGGCGCGGGTGGCAATTTGATCAATCGAAGGAGTAACAACGAATTGACCGGGGCGAAGGCAGAGGACGGCTCTTCTCGTTTGAGTTCCAGTAACTGTCATAGTTGAAATCTAGTAAATACCATTGATAATCCCCGCCTTAAGCCGACGGGTATTCTTGAGCTAACAACTGCCCGTTTAGGTTTCCCCTTAATAACCGAGTAGGCAAGTACGCTTGTGTTACCCGAATTTTACGGCAAGTTTAATCGTCTTTGGCTTTTAAGGCTTACCTCATAATAATATCACAAAAAATTAGGAACTGTCATTTAGATCTAGAACCTTGATTCTGAAGGTATTTCAGGACATTCATTAGTCAAGGGACTAAGGGTCTAAAATTCTTGTCTAGATTACTTTTCAATACTTAAACATTGACAAGCCCAGATACAGTCCTTTTCCCTTACCTCCTTTGTCAATATAAAGACTACTAATGAGAAAATTAACTATAAACTAAGTGAAGTTTTATAATACTTCTTAATTTACCAGAGCCCTAGAGCAGCCTGGAGGGGAACCCACCACTCCTACGTTGAGTCTAGAAACTTAAAAAAGCAGGGTCAGAATGGTAGGTTTAAAACCAAAGGCTCATTGTGGTATTTTCAGATAGTACTCTAGTTTAGCCATGAAAAGGGACTAGAGGGTTTTTACTCTAGCCCTAGGCTTAAGTGGGTTGGAATTAACCTAGAGATTTATTTGCCAAAAACGTAGAGGGACAACTCTTGACGAAATTGACGCAAATCGTCTTTTAGCTGTTTCGCTTCCGCTAAACGTCGTTCTTGAAATTGACTTAAATCATCCTTCACCTGTTTGGCTCGATCTAGATGAAGTTGACGTAAGTCGTCAGCCAGCTGTTTCGCTTCCGCTAAACGCTGTTCTTGAAATTGACTTAAATCCTCTTTTAGCTGTTTGGCTCGATCTAGACGCTGTTGACGTAGGTCGTCAGCTAGCTGTTTCGCTTCCGCTAAACGCTGTTCTTGAAATTGACGTAAATCCTCTTTTTGCTTTTCCGCTTGAGCTAAACGCTGTTTTTGGGTAGCTGTTAAAAACACGCGGCTGTCTTGTTGAACTTTTTGGAAAGACTCGCGCAAAGCAGTTGCCTGTTCTTGCGCTTGTTTTTGTCTTTCAGTTTTGACATCCAACAGAAAAGATTGGACTCCTCGCGAGAGTTCAGCTACTTCTTCAGCAATCGATAAACGCTCCAGGCGGAACTTTTCCATGAGAGCAGGCATGGGGTTGTCCTCAACTACTAAATACTATGGAATGGACTAGACCCAATCACCCGTTGAAAAAAACATTCACGGGGACTGGGGGGAGAGACAGTAGATTCCGACTTTTCTTATTATCCAAAAGTTGAGATAGCGAACTACCACAGATCAAGGTGCGCGGCTTCCTACCCCAAGAATGGCTTTCTATTGCGAAAAGTAGCGAGCCTTACATTCTGGCGATAGGCGGTAAACCTAGCTACAAGGGACAAAATCACGGTGACAAAAATAATTTGTATGGGTCTAGCTTTGTTTTTGCTATCCGTTGCCGTGCCGACCTTATTAATTGTAGACTATTGCGCCCCAAGAGAGGGGTAACTAAACTCAATAGGGATTTAAAGAAAAGCCGAGAATCTGGAAAACCCGGTAGGGTTTTAACTCAGCCGATGGGAGAATCTGGGATCAATCCTTAAGCAGGAACCGCTGCAGATTGAGTCAGACCAACGGCTTCAGCATATTTGAGGTAGGTTTCAACCGAAGCGATAACTACACGAGCTTCAATCGCTAATAATTCGATTCCCACCAGAGAGACGCGAACCCAAGCATCAATAACGATACCTTTGTCAAGGATACGATCGATAACTTCAGCCAAGCTAGAGGAAGAGTTAGTTTTTTCAACTGCCATGGTAATAGACCTTTTTGTTAGTTGTATAGAGAGTGTACAGCGCTGATCCCAAAATTGATCTATCGAACTACCGCATCTCAGGGGGCGCAGCTTCCCACCCAAAAATGACTTTCTATTCCGAAAAATAGTGAGCCTCACACTCTGGTGATAGGGGGTAAACCTAGCTACAAAGGTCAAAATTGCGGTGACAAAAATAATTTGTATGGGTCTAGCTTTTTTTTCGCTATCCGTTGCCGTGCCAACCTGATCAATTACAGACTATTGCGCCCCAAGAGAGGGGTAACTAAACTCAATAGGGATTTAAAGAAAAGCCGAGAATCTGGAAAACCCGGTAGGGTTTTAACTCAGCCGATGGGAGAATCTGTGATAGATTCTTAAGCAGGAACCGCTGCAGATTGGGTCAGACCAACAGCTTCAGCATATTTGAGGTAGGTTTCAACAGAAGCGATAACTACACGAGCTTCAATTGCTAATAATTCGATGCCGACCAGAGATACGCGAGCCCAAGCATCAATAACGATACCTTTGTCAAGGATACGATCAATAACTTCAGCTAAGCTAGAGGAAGAGTTAGTTTTTTCAACTGCCATGGTAATAGACCTTTTTGTTGTTTTCATAGAAATTGTACAGTGCTGAAATCATGGAGGATTCAGAAATTCATTTGGTTTTTCTGCCTTCATCACTTCCGCAATTTTAAGAATAACACCCTTGTTTTGTCGTTGTCAATATCTAATCTCGATTTTTTTCGTTAAGAAGTGTGTAGTCATTTCTCATTTTTGTGCTTAAGAAATGTAGTCAATTCTCATAAAAGACGGGTTAAAGTCGTTGCTAGTAACTTTTTTTCTGGGCAAAACTTCCCATTTGGAAGGGCAGGGCGAACGCACCTATAGCGGTTTTCAGTCTAATAAGGTATAGTAAATCCCTTGATAGATAGGCGTTTCAGCGTTTCAATCGGGACTCACTTCTGTGAAAACCGCTATAAAACAATACAAATACAAGAACCTTGCAGGGATAACTGGACTTGCCCCCAAGAAAAATAATCAAACCCTTACCCCAAGGTAGTCTTGGCGATTGTTCGACTACCCTTGACTGGCTACAATCGACTCGGAAGGTTAACTGGAGCGTCTTTTGAGTGATCGCACCTATGCTTTCCTGATCAAGCGATCGCTGGCTCTAGCCAAAATCTTACACAGAACAAATAAACTAATAGTATAGCAAAGAGCGGGATAGTTAGGACATAATAGAGAAAAAGAAATGAGGAGAAGCTTTCATGGCAGCACCCTATAGTCAGTAGATGGAAAAGTTTTTATTCAATAGCGATCGCTAAATGACAAAAGGTCAAAAATCCTTGAACTATTTAATACATATATACTTAATAAGGGGAAATAATAATAAAAACTTATCAATTTTTCTTGAGAGCAAAGAAGTTATTAAATATTCCTAAATAGTTAGAAAAATGCTAAAATAAAAGATATAAATTAAAGCAATAATCTTCAAAAATGACGA
>SFAQ01000065.1:0-44999 GCA_007096525.1 Microcystis wesenbergii Mw_QC_B_20070930_S4
GAAGTCAAGCTGTATCCTTAACAAAGGAACAGTCAAACTAGGAGCCGTGTGAGGTGAAAGTCTCATGCACGGTTCTGAATGGGAGGGGAGGTCGGTGACGACCTTCTCGACCCCTAATCTTTCACCCCAAAGTAATGACCAGATCTAAAAAGCCGAAATCACCGAACTCCTCTGATTCGCCCACCTCTCCTGCCTTGGCTCTGTCTTCCCTACATTTTCGTCTCCAAGCTTTAGAGGAGGAGCATCAGTGGCTCCTCAAGCAGATTGGCAGAAAGCGCAACGAACTGAAGAAATTCCTCGACCAGATGCGTTCCCTGGCGACGGAGATTTTTCAGAGAGGGCAACCCCTCTATCAAAAACTTACCGACCTCGACCGCGAAATACACGCCCTTTTTGACGAAATCCTCACTGCTAGAAAATTGGGGCAGCAGACAAAAAAAAGGATTCTCGGAATTTACCAGACACTTCAGTTAACGGGGGTGATTAGCCCGAAATTTGACGATGGAGATGAAGAACTGGACGAACTTTTCGGAGACGAAGAACCAGAAGGAGCATCAGAGCAATCCGCGCAGGATTTCTTCTCTGGGGAAGACTCCTATGGCCGTCACGATGAGGGAACAGAGCTATCACCTGAAAGCTCGCCTAAATCTCCTGAATCTAGACAAATACGCCGCACTTTCCTGAGAATGGCTGAGATTTTTCACCCCGACAAGGTTACGGATCCCGAAACTCGGATGCGTCACAACGAGATTATGAAGGAAGTCAACCGTGCCTATAAAGAGGGAGATATTGCCAGACTGCTGGAAATCGAACGACAGCATCAAATGGGGGACACTTTCGAGGTTGAAGGCTCATCGGAAAGCGACCTCAACCGACAGTGCGAGAGGGTTGAAACCAATAACGAACTACTCAAAAAGCAATACGAGAACCTGAAAAGAGAACTGCGATCGGTGCGAAATACCCCGGAAGGCGAGATGGTGAGGGCCAGTCGCGCTTGTGAGAAGGATGGCATCGACCCGATTGAGCAAATGCTAGAGGAGATGAAATTACAAGTTCAATCCACCGAAAAAATCTATAATTTTGTCCGTGACTTCCGCGATAAAAAGATAACGGTTAAACAATTCCTGCGCGGACCGGCCAGGAATATGGGCAGCAGCCCGGAAGAGATGGAAGACATTCTTGATCAACTTCTGGAGCAACTTCGCAGAATCAGCCATTGAAGAGAGAAAGCCAGTATTTAGGGTATGCTGAAAAAGGTTTTCCTGGGGGCCGAGTGTAGGTTTTTACCTAATTTTTAAATCCGTTGAGTAACGCACAGAAAACGGGTTTCTCCGAGAAACCCGTTTTCTACTCATGCAAAAGGCAAAAAGGGAATAAATAATCAGTTTTTAATAACCGGATTTAGTATTAGTTAATTGTCCAACCGTCTTTTTTAATGGCATTTCCCACAAGATTATGGTAGTAATCCGCCGGCTGCCATGGCTACAGTTCCCCGCGAAAGGCGCGTTGTAAAAGGGAATTAAAGAGATTTTCGGATTGTTCCTCTCCACCGATCAAATTCATGTAGTATCTATGAAAACCTAGAAACCACTTTCCAAATTTTTGCTGTTTTTGTGATGGGGGTTTTATGAACTCAATACTTGAGAATTTGCTCTTATTGACCATGCCTTTCATTGAATCAGTAGACTGTGCTTGCACAAGATGTTGAGCAACGAATAACTGGCCGTATAAAAAGTACGGATCTACATCTGAATTTGGAACCACAGCATTAATTTGTTGATTAAATGCTACTTCTCTATCAGTAAGGGCAGCCCGTCCAATACTTGATCTGCTTCCAGCTATGCAGGTCACTAGAATCGAACCATTAGGGACAGTTCTAGCTATCTTCTTTCCCTTCGCCGAAAGCTTTTCTTCTGCCTCTGTCAAAAAATGCTCAGGAGTGGTGATGTTATCCGACTTAATCCATTCGATTTCGTCTCCATAGTTTTCTGAGACAGAACGAGGAGGAGTGTTTCCAGTTAATATTTTACCAAAATCACCGAGTTTAGCTATCTCCCACCCTTTCGGATTAGTAACGGGATCACCGAACATCTCTAGAAAAGTCGATTTTAACAACTCCTCAGTCAACCGAATTGCCTCCTTGCGCTTGCGTCGCACCCCATCCGCTTTATCTAAAATTGCCGCAATTCTTCGCTGTTCTTCGAGGGGTGGGAGGGGGATTTCTAGTTTCTCGACAATAGATTTGGATATATTCTGTTGCGTTACTCCTCGCCCTTGAAACTCCAAAGTAGCCCTTATGCTAGTTAACCATAGCCTTAAGTAGTTAATATCTAAATGTTCTTTGTCTTTAATTTGTATTCCTAAAATTGCTTGATTACATGATATATCACGCCCTGCAATTGCTAATTTTCCAATAGATCCATACATTGCCAGTAAAATACTCCCTTTTGGGAAAATTCGATTATTGATAGCCTGTAATCCTTCAACTGTTATGTATTCTTCAGTATCTACAACAATTCCATTTTCAGTATCTAAATCTGCGATTTTTGCCCAAGGTATATTACCGCCATAATATTTATTGTTGCTACGGCGAGGAGTTCCCCCACTATGCAAGATACAAATCTTACCCAGAGGTAATATCGGAAATACAGTAGATTCCTTCATCCCAACCTCTCCTTTAACGCGTGTAAAACCTGATCAATCTTATTTTTAAACATAAATCAAACCTCCTTTCTGTTGACTAAAGCGGTGGGTTACTACGGATTGTTAGATTGACTTTAACGCCTAGATTGTTGCCGTCTAACCCACCCTACTATGAACTCTTCTCCCCCCTTTTTAAGGGGGGTTGGGGGGGATCGAATGGCGCTTTTATGCTAGTCATCACATCCTCTCCAAAACCTGAACAATCTTATTTTCAAACATAAATCAAATATCCTTTCTGTTGACTAAAGCGGTGGGTTACTACGGATTGTTAGATTGACTTTACCCCCTAGATTGTTGCCGTCTAACCCACCCTACCATGAACTCTTCTCCCCCCTTTTTAAGGGGGGTTGGGGGGGATCGAATGGTGCTTTTATGCTGAAATTATTTGAGGACATTGGAAAATAGAAAATCAGTTACATTGGGTAAAAGATGTAATTTTTGAGGAAGATAAAAGCCAGATCAGTGATTTTCAAGCGGCAAGCAATTGGTCAATTCTCACAACTATAGGATTGAATCTTTTCAGAAGTTTGGGTTTTCTCTCAAAATATTCAAAAACTAGGGTCGCAGATACTAGGACAAAATCAAGCCACTACAGTGGCACCCCTGAGATAATCTTCTAGTTGGCGATCGTTATCGTGGCTGAGATTGCCTAGAGGTAAAGTTTCGACGCTAAAAGCTCTCACCTCACTAACTTCTAATGTATCTTTGATCTGAAAATTCCCCGCCGCTGTCACTTCAATTAACAATGAAATGGAGTGAATGCGCGGATCACGCTCAAAAGAGGAATAAACCCCCACTAAACGCCCTAAACTGACTAAATTTAATCCCGTTTCCTCTTTTAATTCCCTTTGAGCAGTATTAAAAATATCTTCCCCCCAATCGATCATTCCCCCCGGTAGGGCCCATTTGCCGGTGTCTCTGCGTCGGATTAAAACAATTGTACCATCAGCAAGCCGGGGAATTATTGTCACCCCAGTTACAGGATGACGAAAGATAATTCCCATCACACTTTTAATAAAATACCAAACACGACCCATAGGAATTAGGAGATAGGGAGATAGGGAGATAGGGAGATAGGGAAATTTTAACTAATACCCCAAAACCCCAAAACCCCTAACAATATCAATCATGATCGAGAATGGCTTTAGCTTGAATTAAAGCCGATCGCACTTGTTCAAAACCTGTGCCACCATAGCTATTACGGGCCGCCACCACCTGACGAGGAGCGATCGCGTCGTAGATATCGGCCTCAAAAGCTGGATGTAATTCTTGCCATTCCGTCAGGGTTAAATCTTTCAATAACTTACCGGCTGCCAAACTGCTTTTAACGACCTTCCCGACTAAATTATAAGCTTCTCGGAAGGGAATCCCCTTACTGGCTAAATAATCCGCCACATCCGTCGCATTAGAAAAATCTTCCGCCACCGCGTTAGCTAATCGGTCGGTTTTAAATTGAATCCCGGTGGCTAAAAGTACCGTCATCGCTTGCAAACAAATCCGCACGGTTTTAACGCCATCAAATAACGCTTCCTTGTCCTCCTGCAAGTCTTTGTTATAGGCTAGGGGTAAACCCTTCATTAAGGTCAATAACGCTTGTAAATGCCCAAAAACCCGCCCTGTTTTGCCGCGCACCAATTCGGGAACGTCGGGATTTTTTTTCTGGGGCATAATGCTAGATCCCGTGGCACAACTATCGGTGAGAGTGATAAAACTAAATTCTTGGGAAGACCAGAGAATTATTTCTTCGCTCAAACGGCTCAGGTGGACCATAATCAGACTAGCGGCCGTCATAAATTCAATGGCAAAATCCCGATCGCTAACTCCATCGAGACTATTGTTATACACCTGCTCAAAATCGAGTAAATTGGCACTGTAATGACGATCAATCGGAAAAGTCGTCCCCGCTAAAGCGCCACATCCCAGGGGCGAAATATTAGTCCTGGCGCGAATTTGCCCTAATCTTTGGTGATCCCGTTCGGCCATTTGAAAATAAGCGAGGAGATGATGGGCTAAACTAATCGGTTGAGCGCGCTGTAGGTGGGTATAACCGGGGATCAGGGTTTCCAGATGGTTTTCCGCGTGATTGACTAAAGCTTGCTGAAAATTGCGAATTTCTTGCCTAATATCATCAATTTGTTGTCTAAGATACAGACGAATATCCGTTCCTACCTGATCATTTCGCGAACGGGCCGTGTGCAGTTTTTTGCCCACATCTCCCACGATCTCGGTTAAACGACGTTCCACGGCAAAATGCACGTCCTCTTGATCGATGCCGGGGTTAAAGTTGCCGGTGCGGTATTCTTGACGAATTTGTTCCAATCCAGAGACGAGACGATCAGCTTCTGCGGGGGTGATAATACCCGTATAGGCGAGCATTTTAGCGTGAGCGATCGATCCGGTGAGATCGTACTCGATTAATTCGATATCAAAGCCAATACTGGCGTTAAATTCTACGATCGTAGGATGGAGACTACCTTCAAAGCGATCGCTCCAAGTTTTCTTTGCTGTCACTGTTTTCGTTAGATGATTGTGGATAAAGTTAACCAAAATATGCTGGACAATTTTGGGGAATAATCCGGTGCTGATAGCATTACCGCTTCAGGTTAGAAAAATCTCCAACTCTACAAGCATAAGAATAGCAATAATTGCTCACTCTGGCTGAATACCGATAGGCGAAAAGCTAATAAGAAGTAAAACCTCGAAACATATAACCGACAATCAAACCGATTAATAGGGCCCATGCTTGCCCAGTTTTGACGAAATTTGAGAAGGCTTTCTGGACATTCCCGATGATATCCACGTCTTGCTCCGAAATAGTCATCAAGACATTGGTAAGGGGGGAAAAGTCGATCGAGACAGATAGATGATGCAAGGTGTCGATCACGATGGCATTCCTCAAAGGCGAAAATCTACAAAACAGGTTAACATAAAAACGACTAAATTAAAACCACTTTTGTCTCCCTGGCGCTGAGTTGGAGGGGAGGTCACTTTCAAGATGATTGAGATTGCCGGTAATAGGATAATAGTAAATTGCCCGCTTTTGCTAAATTTTGCCCAAAGGCGATAATTCCTTCTTCATGACCACTCATCACTAAAATTTGTTGCTCCTCTAGACGATCTTCTTGACATAAACGGATAATTTCTGCGGCCATTTCTGGGGTTCCATAGGCAATATTTTCTTGAGTAGTCGGCACTCGATACATCAAATTTTGCCACAGGGGGCGATGGTGAATATGAATCACTCCATTAATCTGGGGATTCGCTTCATAAATTGCTCCATGAGTTAAGGTTTCCGAAGAAGCGGCAATTGTTCCCCGACAAGTGACCCGATTTTCTTTCCAATCGTAGTCTATAACCGTGGTGTAATGGGATTCATTTAATACTGGGATTCCCCCGGTGTTAGTGCCAGAAATAATAATTTCTTTGTCTATTTTTCCTCGTTGACTCACATTCCCAAAACCGATTCCGTTATCGTATTGACCGATTAATCCCAGTCGATAGAGGCGATTGCGCCAATAATTTAATTCGGCAATCTCTGATCTTATTAAGGGACGGTCAGGAATCCAAGTACAATTATATTTAACGTAACCTTCATCAATCATAGATTTTTTGAAAATATTCGGGATAATTTTGACAAACTTTCTGCACAAATTCCTGGAGAGGATAGGAAATATTAGTGATATAATTATCTTTAACTACTTGGGAAAATAGGGGTAAAACTTCCGTATCTAAGGCGGGTTTAAATAAGTCGATCGGTAGGATTAAATCGGAACCTTCCCGCACATCAATTGTCTCAAAATTATCGGACACAATTAACCAAAGAGGACGCACCCAAAGAGCAGAACGACTTTCGATCACCTGAATTACTTCTCCGTATAGCTGGCTATTTTGACAGGATAAACTAACAATTTGATTTGATTTAAATCGATTCATAGACTCTCATCCATGGCAATTAGATTGGGTAAATAATTAAGTTTTCAGGGATAAAAAAGCAGAGAAATTAGCTGAAGGTTGACCAGCTTTTTTTAGTGATTACTGAAGCAGCAACCCTTAACTCAAATCTGATCATCATCAACATTCCCATCGGTAGCAGAAATTTTCCTTTTTGCGATAAGTATATACCATTTTGACATGGATTGTAATAAACTGATAAATTACTTAAAATAATTTAAGCTTTTTCCCCAAAAAAATTGTTAAAAACTTGACATAAATACTAATTTACCCATATTTGAATGATACTAATTAGGCGGAGGAAATGAGAGAAAATGAATGTATTAGGAGAGACAAGATTTGAGCAGGGAGTCATTAATAGGTTCCTGGGCAATATGTGCGATCAAGATAGCCATGTAGGTCAAGAACTAGGCAAAGTTTACCATGATTATCAAGAAGAACACGAAGAAGCGATCGGCAACCCTTGACAGGACTCCTATCAATTTACCCTATACGTTCCCCATCCCAATCAGCAAGAGGAAGAAATCAGCCTAGAAAAAGGTTTAGGTTGCAGTTACAATCTGGAAGTCAAGGCGATTATCAACTCAGTGATAACTGCTCACTGTTAATCTGGGGATTACCTAATGTTTACCTTGATACAGTAAAGTGGGGTTAAAATTGCTATCCCTTCACCTAGGAGAACTTCGATCATGTTGCTCACCTATAATCCCGACGCCTCACCCTTCCGAGAAGACTATAGCGAAAGTCGTCGGCTCCATTTCTATGATCGCGGGGAAAGTATTCCTCTGGTGGTTGATGGAGTCTGGCAAGTTTATCGGGGTATGGCGCAACTAAGTCAAGTATCTGAGAACGGAGAGGAAATTTTACTAGGCTGGGTTCATTCATCCCACTTTTTTGGCTTAAATTTGACCCATCTGGAATCCTATCACGCCAGAGCCTTGTCGGAACTGTACCTAAAATGGTACACGATCGCCGAAGTGGAAAATTCGGCGGAATTAACCAGGATGATGTTAAATCAAATGATCCGTCGTCAACAACAAACGGAATCCCTTCTTGCGATCGCAGGACTCAAACGAGTGGAGGAACGTCTCCAGCAGTTACTACAGCTATTAAAGCGGGAAATGGGAGAACCAATCGCCCAGGGCAGTCGTTTAAAGATACGTTTAACCCATCAAAATCTCGCCAATGCTATCGGTACCACGAGGGTAACAGTAACGCGTTTATTAGGCGAATTTCAGCGTCAGGGATGGGTGAGCAGCGATGGCGATCGCCATTTAATTATTCACGATTAAGTCAGTCCTGATGAAAAAATTTTCACCCCCACAGATGAAAGAGGTTTCTTTCCCCACACCCCACACCCTACACCCTCTTTCAAGTCAGACAATTTTAGTCAGATCCTGCCATAATAGACTCCCCGCTGCGGTCCACTAATTGCCAAGCTAATTTAGCAGCCCCCACCATCCCGGCGCGATTACCTAACTCGGCCGTTAACACCTCTAATCCTTCTCTGGAACTAGGTAAAACCCGTCTTTCGATTTCTGTGAGGAGAGAGGGAAAGAAAAACTTAGCACTGGCGCTAATGCCGCCGCCGATAATTACCGCCTCTGGGGTGAGAACATAGAGTAAACTGGCGATACCAGCCCCCATTAAACAACCGTAACCCTGCCAGAATTGTAAAGCCCCTTGATCGCCTTTTTCGGCCAATTCTGCCAATTGCTTCGGTTCTTTGCCGGTCATCCGGCGAATAGCTTGCAGGGAGGTGTACTGTTCCAAGGAACCCTGATTACCGCTATTGCACAATGGACCGTCAAAATTGAGGGTGATTAAGCCCAATTCTGCGGCCGTTCCCTTACTGCCCACAAATAAGTTACCATCGAGGATAATTGCCCCTCCTACTCCCGTCCCCAAGGTCAACAGGATCAAGTTTTGAAACCGTTTGCCCGCTCCTAACCAAGCTTCCCCCAAACCGGCACAATTGGCATCATTGGCTAAAATTGTCGGCATTCCCGTACTTTCTTCTAACCAATCGGCCAGGGGAATATCCCGCCATCCTGCCAAATTAATCGCTATTTTGGCAATTCTCCCCTGAGCATCCCCAGGACCTGGTGTTCCCACACCGATGGCTTGACAACTTTTATCTAAATTTACTTGACAAATGCCTTGATGTATGGTATGGGCGACTTCTTTGGGTGTAGCGGGTTGGGGAGTGGGTAAGGTGAGAGATTCGAGACAATTGCCCTCCTGGTCAAATTTACCAATTTTAATAGCGGTTCCACCTAAATCGACACCTATGACTGTTTTCACCATCGGGCTTTCCTTGTTACTCTGGGAGTAGCTAGGTTTATTATCACTCTTTTTGGCGGTTTTTTTCGCAGTTAGATGTGATCGAGAGGATAATTCGGCTAAACTGGCAAAACTAGCTGATTGATTAGCCCCAAATTTCTTCTATAGTTTAGATACCTGCACCTTATTTCCTGATTTTTACCCATTTTTAAAATGATGAATATTACTATTTCAAATCTCTACGATAGCGATTATCAACTTTGGTTAGAAAACACTATCAACCAATTGCGTCGGGGGGATTTTCAATCGGTAGATTGGCAGAATGTATTAGAGGAGTTGGCAGATTTGGGGAAAAATAATCGACGAGCGCTTAAGAGTCTCTTAACTCGACTCCTAGAACATTTACTGAAGTTAACCTACTGGCAATCCCAACGAGATTACAACCAAGCGGGATGGAAAAAAGAAATCAGGAATTTTCGCCTACAAATTGCTGATCTTTTAGCAGATAGTCCCAGTTTAAATTCCTATTTAAGGGAAATTTTAGCAAAATGTTATCTCGATGCTCGCAATCTGCTTATTGACGAAACCAGATTAGATGCCAGTATTTTCCCCGGGGAATTGTTAGCTAGTCTAGAGGAGATTCTCGATCAAAATTGGCTGCCGGATTGGGGAGATATAAACAGCGATAAATCTTCCCAAGCGAACTAAAGATTAGCTTCACCTACCCGGTTTACAAACATTATAATCTTCGTGAGAGATCACCGCTTCCGGAACGAGGAGATTGCCGTAGTCGCGACAGATGAGGCGATAATTGCGGGTAACGGGGATACTGATAATAAAGCGATCGTGTCGCAATCGTTTACCGTGGAAATCTCGATAATTGCGGTGATCTTGCAATCCTTGCAGGATTTCCCTAGCTTTAAGTACGACATTTTTCGGTAATTCCCGCAGATCGATCGGATCTTGGGAAAAAGTGGCTTCCCAAGCATTTTTTTGACGTTTTCTTTCTTCCCAAGCGGCATCTAGTTCAGCGCAATGATGGCAGACTTGGCCATAACCCTTGTGACCACAGGGAAACTTCTTCTTTCTTCTGGACATAATACCATCTGTCTGTAAGGCTGTGAGAGACTATTCAAGAGCGGTAAAGCTTGCTTCACTTTTGGCAGATGGAGAAGAAAGTCTTTACCTAGCGATTATCTATACCTACCAGCATACAGGGATCGATACCTCGTTTGGCCATTGACCAGCAAGAAAGTTGATCTTGGTTAGTTATATTTTTCAGTCCGCCTCGGTGATTGGGAAATTGGCAACTATATTTGATCACCAGCAGCATCGAAGCTGCTTTAGAATAATTCCCATTCTTGGGTTCTTAAGCGTTTGAGAATGGCCAAACGGCTACTAAAATAATTAGCACAGAGACGACTATAATCGGTTAAACGCAGATTATTTAAGCTAATTGACCAAGACCAAATATAGGCCGCTTGGGTGAGATACTGAAGACAAGATAATTCACCATCAGTTAAAGGCACTGTTTCATCGTAGCCTTGGATAAAACCGTGGCGAACCCGGCGATTTAAGCCGGATTGTAGGGAAACTTGCAGAAATTTAGCGATATCAAAAACTCGCCAACCATAACCGCACTGATCGAAATCAAAGAGGGTCATCTGATTATCAGGGGTGATATGCACATTACCACTATGAGGATCGCCCCAACAAATGCTCCAATAGGGAGATTCTGTCGGTAATTTAGCGGTTTCTTCCTCTATTTCCCCAATGGTTTCTAAAACACAGTCTAGGTCGCTCGGTCGTTGGTGCAGAAAAGGTGCGATAATTTGCAGGGAATCGTCGAGAAGATATTTGAGGTTGAGGGGATGACGATAGGCTAGGGGTTGAAAATCTGCTGTCACCCGATGTAAATTAGCCACGATCGCCCCTAAATGATAGGCTTGTTCTATATCTAGATCCCCAATAGCAATTCCTCCCGGGGCATAGGGAAAGAGGACGGCGTAACGTTTCCCTTCCGGGGCATTAATTTCTACCGATAAATCACCGTTTTTGGTGCGAATTGGGGCGGCGACGGGAACCTGAGAGCGATCGAGATAATCTAATAATTCTAACTCGAAGTCGATTTCCATTTTGCTGCGCCAATGGCAGTGAGACACGCGCAAAATGTAGGGAGTTGTCAGGGTTTCGAGGAGATACACATCACTTAAACCCCGATGCCAAAATTGACAATTTTTCGGTACATCAATCTCGTAACGAGAAAAAACTAAATCTGCTAGGGCCGCAGGAGCAAGAGTCGAGTAGAATGCGGGAAAAGTTCGTTCTCCAGTCTGAAAATTAGCAGCGGGAGAATCAGAAAGCAGTAAATTGAGCGAAGCCAGAAAAGTCGTCACGGTTCCCTCCCGATGCAAGTATGGACAACGCTCGCATCATTCTATTTTATAGGCCACATATATTACAAATTGGTTCGAGCGCTCCGTATATTTCGCTACATTCCTCTGTTAATCAGTCTTTAAGTAGTCAGGCAAAATTAATTACCAGCCACAGAGGGCTGAAAGCCTTGCTAGACAAGGATCGCTATGGGTAAATAATTTTACCCAGATACTTCATATCCCCTACTGCCCGCTCTCGACGATTATTTTAAATGCCTAAAAGTTTAGCCTGAAAAAATATTGCTTATCTTGATTCTTCCTGACTGAGATGACGTAGTTTATCTCGAAAATAGCCAAAGCTGGGCGATCGATTAATCTCCACATTCATCTGAGGAGAAATATTTTCTGCCCAGACTGTTTTCTCTTGACCCACAGAAGCTCCACCTAACTTAGATAATTGTTTCGCTCCACCTCTGTATAGAGCATCTGCCAGTTTTTCCCAAGTGCCACAGATACTATCATTAATATAGGAATCCAAGATAGCACTTTTGGCCTGGGGATAAGCAATTTTTATGGCATTAATATCACCTAAATACCAAGCTTCTCCTTCTTCAATAGCAATACAGAAGTAAATTTGGGATTTGATCGCACATTTTTCCAGACAATTGATTAATTCTTGTCGAAATTCCCGAAAACATCGATTATCCAGATCGCAAACCACAATCAGTACAGCAGCATAATTATCAGGGTAACTAGAAAAAGTTTTATCATATCCTTGAATCAGTTTAGGTAGTCGCTCAAGAAGAATCCGTTTACTAGGATCGGAAACAGACTGTAAGTCTCTGGGAATATGACCACTGCCTTTATAGGAATGAACCCTAAATGTATGACCTGCATTCATGTCAATAATCTTAGGAATTAGAATATCAAGTGCTTTTTTTCCCGACAAATCCTCGACCAAAATTTCAAAGTGCATGGTCTTATCTCTCATCTAAGTAATCACTATACCAAAGACTACCAAGGGGCAATCCTTCTGAGACGAGATTCTTGATTAAGGGATTGTCACTAGCCCGTTTAATCCGAGAAAACCCATCATCACCTTTTTCCAGAATCCAAACTTCTTCCGGCTGGAGAGCATCAACAAAATAAGGTTGATGAGTGGTGATAAAAATTTGAGAATGTCCTCTCTGTCCTGTGGCGTGTTTTCTAAATTCTTGAGCCAAGGTTTCTAATAGTTTATGGTATAAGCCGTTTTCTGGCTCCTCAATACAGATAAATGGCGGTGGGGAAGGGTCTTCTAACAGTAAGAGATAGGCGAATACTTTTAAAGTACCATCGGACATTTGTTGTACATAAAATGGGTCTTGGAATCCCCGATCATTAAATTTTAATAGTAGTCGATTATCGGGACTTTTTTCTGTGCTAATTTTTTCTATACCCGGTATCTTACGAGAAATACTATTAAGTATATTCTGAAATTTCTTGGAATGCTCTCTTTCCATAAACTGCACCACATTACCGAGATTATCTCCATGGATATTCAAATGTTTCTGGGGTCCGGCTAGGGGCAAACTTCTGGCCGCATCGGGAGTAAAATAGCTGAGATACCATCCCTCAATAAATCTCCGAAATAGGGAAATTCTCGGATGCGGTTTGAGAGAACCTAACGTAGCAATTCCTAGTTTGCGCTTATCATTCAGTTCCACTAACTCGGTTTCCTTGCTTTCCTCATCAGCTTCTCGTTGAATTTTTTCTATTAACTTAAATAAATCAAAATGGTCTTGACCTTCTTCTACTTGTTTCCCTTCTTCTTCTCCTTTCCAGACGATTCCTTTCCCTTCATCGAGGAGTAAAAATGAAAAAGGCCATCCGGTCTTTTGACCTTTTCTTCTCTGTCTGAGTCTTTCTTTTTTTACATAAGGTCTATTATCCGTATCTAGATCAATAGCTAACTCATAGGTAATTGGTCGGGAATTGTAATCTTCTTTATAGTAAATCTGAAATTCAATGCTTCCTTCCTGACCCTGGGAACGAAGACGCTCAAACCCGCCTCGACCTCGCGCATCACAAGCTTCTTCTACTCCTCCTTTAAGACAATCAGATAAAAAACCGAACGCATCAAAAAGTGTGCTTTTTCCCACACCATTTTTGCCGATAACGGCCGTCATCGGTGTCAGAGAATCTCGATTTTGAGTATTCCATAACTTGCCCAGGGTTATATCCTTGAGCGCTCGATAATTTTTAATCCTCAATCCCTCAATTCCGGCCATTATTTAGTCCCGTTTCTCATTACTAAAGTAATTTGAGCAATTTCTCCCCGGAGAATATATAGTATAGACTGATTCTAAGTAGGGAGACACAATTATTTGTAGGATGGGTTAGCGGTAGCGTAACAGGAGCGGGCGTTGGGTTTCATGCTTCAACCCAACCTACGTTCTAACGGAAGATTTTTGATTTTTGCCAGAGGTCTAATTACTGACCCGATTCGATCGCTCCTTCGGCCTCATGGACAATTGCCCTCAATCGATCTAAAGTTTTCTGGTCCACCTGGGTCCATAATCCCCGTTGTTGAGCCTCTAATAATCTTTCGGCCATATCTCGCAATGCCCAGGGGTTTTTCTCCTGAATAAATTGTTGTACCTTCTCGTCAAATAAATAAGCTTCGGCTACTCCCTGATAGATAAAATCCTCCACTAGATGAGTAGTGGCAGAGTAGGCAAAAATATAATCTACGGTCGCAGCCATCTCGAAAGCGCCTTTATAGCCGTGTCGCATCACTCCCGCTATCCATTTGGGGTTCACTACTCGCGAACGATATACCCGGCGAATTTCTTCCCCTAGGGTTCTGATGCGGGGATTTTCTGGACGGGAATGATCACCAAAATAGGTGACGGGATTTTTGCCGGTTAAGGCCCGGACACTGGCAGTTAAGCCGCCTTGAAATTGATAGTAGTCATCGGAGTCGAAAATATCGTGTTCCCGATTGTCCTGATTATGCAGCACTATCTCTAATTCTTGCAGTCTATTTCTCAATACTTCCGGTAAAGAATGGGCAGTTCCTTGACTATCAATTGCATAACAACTCCAGTTAATATAAGCATTAGCTAAGTCTTGATCGTTTTGCCAGTTTTGTGACTCGATTAACCCCTGTAAACCGGCCCCGTAAGCACCCGGTTTGCAGCCAAAGATTCTGGCAGTAGCTCTCAGTTTCGCCTCTTTTTCTCCTAAGCCCTGATTTAGCCAAAACTCCTTCTCTGTCTTCACTTTCGCCGCTAAAGGATTAATTTTTTCCTCTTCCTCTTGACAAGCTACCGCATTTATGCAAGAATTAAGAAGATGTAGTATGCTGGGGAAACTGTCCCTAAAAAAGCCCGATACCCGAACAGTCACATCAATGCGAGGACGGCCTAAGCTAGACGGGGTAAGGATTTCAAACCCGACCACCCGACGGAAAAAACCATCCCAAAGGGGACGAATTCCCAGTAAAGCCATGACTTCGGCCACATCTTCGCCACTATTTCTCATCGTCGAAGTTCCCCAGATAGAAATCGCCAAAGTGCGGGGATATTCGCCATTTTCTTGGGTATAACGTTCAATTAGTGCCTCTGCGGCCTTTCTTCCCACTTCCCACGCGGTTTCTGTGGGGATTGCGCGGGTATCGACGGAATAGAAATTTCTGCCAGTGGGGAGAACATCAGGACGGCCGCGGGTAGGAGCGCCGGAAGCACCACTGGGGACGTATTGGCCAGCGAGACCTTTTAAGAGATAGCTAAGTTCATCGGGGGTTTGTTTTAAAGCAGGAATTAACTGATTTTCTAGCCAAACCAATTCTTTTGCCGTATTTTCGCCTAGAGGTTCAATTTTCTGGCTAATTAAATCCTGAGCGAGACTTTCCAGATAGGTAGTAGTATCGTTATATTCCGTCAGGGGGTCGCAGTCGAGATGGAGGTCAAGGGCGATCGAACGGGTTAAACCGGGGCGGTCGGGACTAGGAGAACGAGCGATCGATTGGATTAAATCAATTAACTGCTGACCCTGGGGACATTGACCGAAGATATGTAAACCGTCACGGATTTGTGCTTCCTTGAGTTCACAGAGATAACCATCCACGAGGGTGAGAAATTGACCAAAGGAAGCACCGGTCGCAACGCGCTCGCTACGCGAGATCGTGCCTAGCTCTCGATCGAGATTAGTTTTCGCCACCAGATCACTAATCCGCTCGCGAATCAGAGCTAAACGAGAAGGATCAAGAGATTCTGCTTGATAATATTCATCGATGAGAGACTCTAACTTTTCCCAATCCCCATATAATTCCGCTCGCGTCATCGGGGGAGTGAGATGGTCGATGATAACAGCTTGGGAACGTCTTTTAGCGCTGGAACCTTCTCCGGGGTCATTGACAATAAACGGATAAAAATTCGGCAGCGACGAGAAAGCGATTTCGGGATAACAATGGGGAGAAAGAGCGAGACTCTTCCCGGGTAGCCATTCTAAATTGCCGTGTTTACCGAGATTAATCACAGCAGTGACTTGGAATTCCTGTCGTAACCAATGGTAAAAAGCGAGATAGCTGTGGGTAGGTTCCAGGTCGGGGGAATGATAATTAAGAGTCGGGTCAAGGTCATAACCGCGAGAAGGTTGAATACCGATAAAGACATTACCTAACTGGATGCCGGGGATAGGAAAATCCCTGTCTGGATGTCCCCAACGGTCAAGCATAGCGCTTTGATTATCGGGGGGAAGGGAGGAGAAATAATCTAGATATGCTTCTAGGGAGAGAGATTGATAGATAGGTTTTAATTCCCTTGTCTCCAGGTCATTAGTGATACCGGAAATAAGCAATCGCATTAATTCATCGCTATGGTCGGGGAGGTCGGTGAGGGTATAACCTTGGGTTTGTAATGCGCGAAGAATTTCTAAACCACTAGCGGGAGTATCTAAACCAACTCCGTTAGCGATACGACCATCCTTATTGGGATAGTTGGGGAAAATGAGAGCAATTTTTTTCTGGGAGTTGGGAAGGGAGGAGAGTTGACAATAGTTTGCGGTTAAATCAGCGACAAAATCAACCCGGTGGGGGAGGGGTTGATAGATAACTATTTCCGTTTCTAGTTTGGGATGTCGGGTGAGGACAGATTTAAAGGAAATAGCGCGGGTGATAATTTTGCCATCCATTTCTGGTAAAGCGATATTGATGGCCACATCCCGGGGGGAAAGACCTTGATAACCCTGTTGATAAGCTTCTAAACTGCTGCTGCTGAGGATAACTTGGAAGATGGGTTTATTGAGAGACTGCCAGAAGTGATGATTTTGTTTGTCTTCCGGTCGCTGGATAGAGAAGCTAGTGGTGTCGAGAATTAGGTCTGGGGGATGGTGGGAAAAGAGGGTTAATAGTTCCTCTTGCACTTCAATTTCCCGGAGAGAGGAGAGAAAGATGGGGACAGTTTCAATATTTCTTTGGGTGAAAGCGCTGATTAAAGCATCGATAGCTTTGGTATTACCCGCGAGATAATGGGAACGATAGAAAAGTATCCAAGTCCGTGCTTGGGGTTGGGATAGGGTTATCTGGGAATAGATTCCCAACCTAGGGACAACCCTAGGAGGAGAGGGAGGATAGTCGAGATGGAGACAGGTATGCGCGATAAATTTAGCAGCATTAATCCAGTTATCTATCCCTGCTTCCGTGAAATAGCACCATAACTGGTTAACAGTAGTCAGGGAAGCAGTGGAATGACTCATCAACTCTAAATCCGGTTTATCCTCTCCCGGGAGGACAAATAAAGTCGCACCGGTTTCCTCGACAATTTCCTTAACTACTTCCAACCCGTAGGACCAACTCCCCCGTCCCCCCAATAAGCGAAGAATAATCACTCTTGCTTGGGATAGTACCTTGTCCCCATAGTTATCGATACTGTATTGCTGCTGTAACTGGGATAAATTCAGGGCGCGAATTGCGGGAAAATTATCCGGTAGATGGTCGATAGCTGCCGCTAGAGTTTGAATATCGGTATCAGCCATGGTGAGGAGAACAATCGGGGCCGGATTTTGGTCAATAATAATCACCCCTTCGGTATCTGCTGTCCAACCACCCGCTTGGGGAGCAATACGATGCATAAATTTTGAGAGTTAGGTTAAATAATGATTAGGTTTTGAGAATCAGGGTCTCGATCGAGGGATCATTTTTAGGTAGATAGAGATGATTATATCTGTCTGCGGCAATTTAAAGAACAGGCAATAGGGATTAGGGAATAGTAGGGGATAGGGATTAAGAAAACTTCACTAAAAACCCAACCCCAGTCCCCTTACTGATGACTGGGGTGTGGGGAAGTGGGGAAGTGGGAAGTGGGAAGTGGGAAGTGGGGAAGTGGGGAAGTGGGGAAGTGGGGAAGTGGGAAGTGGGGGAATTTCAACTAAAACCCCAAAACCCTATCACCCTATCACCCTATCACCCTATCACCCTATCACCCTATCTCCTCCTGCCTCCTGCCTTCTGATAACTGATAACTGATAACTGATAACTGATAACTGATAAATGATAACTGATAAATGAATGCTTCTCCCGCTTATGTTTGCTGTCAAGTGTTGTCATCTACTCACCTCGAACAAATTCGTTCTTGGTGGGGACAGTTGGCAATACAGGTGACAGGGCCGAGGATTAGTCTAAGTGAAAGAGATATTCCCCCACAGACAGGAGAAATCTATCAACTCTTGCTTTCCACTGACCTACAAGCTTTATTGTTAGCCAGTCCCCAAGAACATAACTTTGAGTACGAAGTCCGCATTAGTTTTGAAGCGAACACGATTAAAAACTTTCTGCAAGGACTGGCTGTCAAGTCTCTCCACCACCCAAAAATTCAGCAGGGTTATCAAATTTTAAATCTGCCTCTATCCATTAATGTCAGCAGTTTTCAAAATAAAATTTTAGTCAAAATTCTCTCGATAATTTCTTCTCCGTCTGCTGATGGGGGTTGTCCCCGCATCTTCTCCGTTTGTCAACCGGTAGAAGCTGCCCTATCCCAACAAATCCAACAGGAAAGATTATTAAACCAAGTCATCACCCAAATGCGTCAGAGTCTGGAGTTACCGGTGATTCTGGAAACCGTAGTCAGGGAAGCGCGGGAGTTTCTGCAAGTGGACCGATTGTTAATTTATCAATTTTTCCCTGGTACTGGTGAGGGAAAGGGAAAAATAACTTCCGAGTCGCGCATTTCTGACCAGATAAATTCGGTGTTAAATTTAACCCCCGAAGACGATTGTTTTTCCTATATTCCCCAATACAAGGAAAAGTATCGTCAAGGATTAATTCTGGCTGTGGATGATGTGGATGTTAACTATTCTTCTTCCTTCTGTTTAGCCGAATTTTTGCGACAGCACCAAGTGCAATCAAAATTAATCGCCCCGATTGTGGTACAAGAAGAATTGTGGGGTTTATTAATTGCCCATCAATGTCAAGAAAAACGCCGATGGTTGCCGCAAGAAAAGAAATTTTTAGGTCAGATTGGTGAACATCTCGCCATCGCTATCTATCAAGCGCAATTATATTCTCAAGTCCAGGAACAAAAAGATATTTTTGAACGCCGGGTAATAGAAAGAACCCAAGAATTACAAGATACTTTAATGGCCGCGGAAGCCGCTAACCTCTGCAAAAGTGAATTTTTAAATAATATGAGTCATGAGTTATTAACTCCCCTAACTTGTATTATCGGTTTGTCCAGTACCCTGCAAAAATGCTCGGCAGCCAGTAATTTTTTACCTCCCGACAAACAAAAACACTATCTACAAGTGATTCAGGATAACGGCAATAAACTATTAGAATTAATTAACGACTTGCTTAATTTCTCGCAAGTTTCGGCAGGGAAAGCCGTTTTAGATATTAAACAATTTTCGCTAAAATATCTCTGTAATCACGTTTTAGAAATTATTAAAACAGAGGCAGAAACTAAAGAAATTCATCTGATTTTAGAGATGAAAATTACCGAAAAAGATCATTATTTTTATGCCGATTATGATCGAGTTCAACAGATACTTTTATACTTGTTAAAAAATGCCCTGAAATTTACCCCCGAACAGGGTGCTATCACGCTGAGACTGTGGAAAGAAGGCAGTCAGGTCATTTTTCAGGTAGAGGACACGGGCATCGGCATTCCTGCTCAAAAAATACCGCTTCTGTTTGAAAAATTTACCCAATTGGATGGCTCCCGCAAACGTCGTTATGGTGGTGTGGGATTAGGATTGGCTTTAACTAAACAATTAGTGGAAATCCATCGCGGCACGATCGAGGTAGAATCTTGCTTAGATAAAGGTTCCATCTTTACCGTCCGTTTACCTCAACAAAAGCCCCCCAAATCTCAACCCCAACCCTCGGATCATAATCCCCATTTCAATCACCACCATCCCACTGTAGTTTTAATCGAAAGTGACGAAGAAATTGCCAATCTTATTTGTGATTTATTGATGGTGGCACATTATCAAGTTATTTGGTTAATCGATAGTGTCTCCGCTATCAAAAAAATTGAGATCGTGCAGCCAAGTATTATAATTGTCGATCGGAAAATGCCCGATATATATCATCTCTGTCATCTCTTAAAAAAATCCAGCCAAACTCAAGCCTGTAAAGTGCTAATCTTGAATGATACCCCTGAAATCAGCGTTAATTTTCTCAGTCGTCATGGCATTGATGACTATCTGCTCAAACCGATTCAACCCTCCCTATTGTTGGAAAAAATCCGCTATCTAACCGCTTTATAAGTAGGGTTTGCGGCAAAAAGTTTTTCGGTGGGTGTAGGGTGTAGGGTGTGGGGTGTGGGGTGTGGGGTGTAGGGTGTGGGGTGTAGGGTGTGGGGTTTTACCAATTTTCATCTGGTCAATTTGGCCCTACCGAACCTGTCATGTAAAACTATCAACAACTTATGCTTGTAAAGCTTGTACACTAAGGCTTTGAGTTTTTGTTAGATTGATTTTTATCAACTTTAGAGCATTGCTGTGCAGAGAGGGAGCTTGAGGAATTTTCTACAGTGTAAGTTCGGAAGAACCGTCAATTTTTTATTTTTTCCTCAGAAAATAGGACTCGAAAACTAACTATAAAATAGCTAATTTTCAAGTCCTGAATTGTAGGAATCCTAGGCTAAATTAGGATTCACTTTCGATATAGATAAATAACAAACCCATGACCACGGCTGGCATTAACCAACAGACGATCGGGATTAAAATCCAAGGCAGATAAGAAGCTGCGTAGGCACCAGTCATGTCAAATGCTCCTAGTAAAAAAATAAGGAAATGATAATCAGGTAGAACAAGGGTTAATTATTGATTAAAAACCCCGCGCATGATGCCATCAACGACACCAAGATTTTCTAGGAGGAAATAGGCCACAAAAGCGCCACCCATACCACCAATAAAGAAACCGGCGGCGAATTGACTCCAACCCTCGGAGGATTGCAGAGGATCACCACTAGCGGCCTTACCTTGGAAGGAGACAAGACCATAACTAGCTAAACAACCCGTAGCCAAGAGAACCATGGCCAAAGCGGGGATTAAGCCGCCGAGATTGGCATATTCGGAGTCTCTCAAGGGACCCAGGACAACCCAGGGACCACCGAGGAAATAACCGTGGGCCATACCCACTTCTAGACCGCGCAGAATCGGGGCTAGACCGGGACGATAGGCAGGTAAGTTACCAATAAAAGCTTTGGTAAAACCAGAAGCGGAAATGGGGGTAGCTAGATGACCAATGAACGGATCATCATTGTAGGGTGTCACCACCTGTTTGTATCCAGTTTCAGCCATTGTGTTTGAGTTCTCCTTTTTCCGATCAACAGGAAAATTGATCATAAAACTTTAAGATTACACTTTAGGCCTAAGAATTACTTCAAGCAACCCCATCGATCGAGTTTTCAAGGGTTGACGGCTGAAACTCTCACAATTCGTTACATTTCTCTCAGGAGACGGGGGAGTGGGGAGCTTTGTTTCAGTAAACAGTAATCAGTGAACTGAAAACTCACACCTGATACTAAATCCGTTGAGTATAGGCTACATATCAGGATAGGCAAGAGGCAACCCCCCAACCCCCCACCCCCCCAACCCCCCGACATCGGGGGGGCGGGGGGCAAGAGGCAAAAGGAGGAATAGATAATCAGTCTTTAATAACTGGATTTAGTATGATAACTGCTCACTGTTCACTGATAACTGCTCACTGATAACTGCTCACTGATAACTGCTCACTGATAACTGCTCACTGATAACTGCTCACTGATAACTGCTCACTGATAACTGATTAAGGGATAATCAACACTGGACAGGGGGCAAGGTTAATAACTTTGGTGGTGACGCTTTCGGACACACCTTCGCTGGTTAATCCTAAACCGCGACAACCCATAACGATCAGGTCGGCATTAACTTCATCGGCCACATCACAGATGACAAAAGAGGGTATTCCCTCCCGTTCAATCATTTCCGCCTTGATGCCAGCTTGAGCAAAAATCGCTTGGGCCGATTGTAACAATCTATCCACCGCTTCAATCGAACTCATCTTATCGTCGGGGGCAATTTCTCCGGCGGGTGTCGTTTCCACCACCGACAACAGCACCAAACGACTGTCAAAGATTTTGACTAATTCGATCACACTACTGGTCGCGTCACGACTTTCGCGGCTGTGGTCGATGGGAAATAAAATCGTCTCAAACATAATTAGCAAGTCTCTCCAATCAAATTTTTCTGGGAAAATCAGTCTTGGAACTGCAAAACTGATCCCCAAATCTGAAATAATCTTTGTCAAAGTAATTGCCGCAAGTAGCGATACCCTGATTTAATCTTTATTGTACGGTAAGCAATCTAGGAGGTTATGGGCTGTGCCAAAAAAAACAGTAGCGAATTTAACAGAAGCTGATTTAGCGGGTAAACGGGTCTTAGTCCGGGTCGATTTTAACGTTCCCATGGACAAAGCCACCGGGGCAATCAGCGATGATACCCGCATTCGGGCGGCACTACCAACTATTGAGGATTTAATCAAAAAAGGGGCTAAGGTTATTTTATGCAGCCACATGGGTCGCCCCGACGGTCAAGTTAAAGAAAATTTGCGTCTGACCCCTGTAGCTAAACGTCTCTCGGAATTATTGGGCCAAGAAGTAATCATGTGTCCCGATTGTATTGGTGAGGGAGTTACGGCAGCGATTAGCCAAATGTCTAACGGTCAAGTGGCCCTTTTAGAAAATCTGCGTTTCCACGGGGAAGAGGAGGCAAATGATCCTGATTTTGCCAAAAAATTAGCCGCTAACGCCGATTTATACGTTAATGATGCTTTTGGTACCGCCCACCGCGCCCACGCTTCCACGGAAGGCGTTACCCACTATCTCAGCCCCTCGGTGGCGGGTTATTTGATTGAAAAAGAGTTAAACTACCTACAGGCCGCTATTGAAACTCCCCAACGTCCCCTAGCGGCGATTATCGGCGGTTCTAAGGTTTCTAGTAAAATTGGCGTGATCGAAACTTTATTGGAAAAGTGCGATAAACTGCTCATCGGTGGCGGTATGATCTTTACTTTCTACAAGGCCCGCGGTTTAAGTGTTGGTGGGTCTTTGGTGGAGGAAGACAAACTGGAATTAGCTAAATCCCTGGAAGCGAAAGCTAAAGAAAAAGGGGTGGAATTCCTCCTTCCTACTGATGTGGTGTTAGCGGATAAATTCGATAAAGAGGCCAATTCCCAAATCGTCAAGGTCGAAAATATTCCCGATGGTTGGATGGGATTGGATATTGGACCTGAATCAGTTAAAGTTTTCCAAGAAGCTTTATCTAACTGTAAATCTGTCCTCTGGAATGGCCCCATGGGGGTGTTCGAGTTCGCTAAATTCGCGGCGGGTACAGATGCGATCGCTCACACTTTAGCCGATTTAACTGCTACTGGTACAACTACCATTATCGGTGGTGGTGACTCGGTAGCGGCGGTGGAAAAAGTGGGAGTGGCGGAAAAAATGAGCCATATTTCCACCGGTGGTGGTGCTAGTTTGGAATTACTCGAAGGTAAGGTTTTACCCGGTATTGCCGCTCTCGATGAGGCATAATTATCGCTAATATCTAAGGTTTAAAAAAGGTGGGTGTTGCCCCACCTTTTTTTATGAATTAGGCAGTGGGGAGACCACTTCGTGCGCGTTGCGGGGGAGATGGGGAAGTGGGGAGATGGGGAGTGGGTTTTTCAAGTTGGATTGGAAGTTAATCATACCAAGACCTTTGCGACAAACCCTAAATAAGCTAAGACGTATTTAAACTGCTTATTCTTAGATTAGCCGAATCTCCCTCAATCCCTTTACTGTTGCCTCTTGCCTCTTGCCTCTTGCCTCGTCTCAACAAGCAATTTAAATTACGAACAGCTTAGTTGAGTCATTAGGATACTTCAATCGCAGTAAAATCCACTCGCTGATATAAATCTGTCAGGGATATTTGAAAATCTAGAGAAAACAAAGTTAAAATCGCTTCTTGATCGTGATAATCCCGAAATGCCCAATGATCGCCTCTTTTATGAAATTGTTCGATATAATAACCATATTGATCGATTAAAATATATTCTTCAAAACTATTAAGAGAGCGATAAAATTTAAACTTATCACCCCGATTATAGTCTTGAGTAGATTTTGATAAAACTTCGATAATCACCTGTGGATTGGTAATCGTATCGGTGCGTCCTCTTTCGAGAATTGGTTCTCCCTTAACGATCATAATATCGGGATAGGTGTACACATTATAGGCGGGTATTGCCAAGCGTAGATCGGTGATAAATATATCATAGGCTTGATTCTGGATAGTTAAGGGAAATCTTCTGTAAAAATTTCCCGCAATGCGATTATGGTTAGGAGTTCCCCCAGTCATAATAATAATTTCTCCATCTCGATACTCGTGTCTGTCGGTGGCAGTTTCCTCTAGTTGAAAGTATTCTGCGACTGTGTAGCGTTTCTCAGTGGTTGCGACCATATTGCCCCCTTGAAAGCAAAGCTCTGTTTTTATAATAACCTGTTTTCCGAAAAGGTAAGTAGCTGGTTATAATTAAATTAAAAATGGATTTTGCCTTTAATCCCCCCTTGATCCCCCCTTGATAAGGGGGGTGTCTGATAATTTTTAACGCCTACCTACTTACAATTATCGGTTTTAATCAGGTGCTGACTAGGGTACAAATATCGAGAGACCTTGTTAACAAGGTCTCTCCAAAGTGGGTGGGATTATTGTTGCTAATTTGCTAATCCGGTTGGGATAATTTGAGGATAGCACCAGTGACTTTCATGCTTTCTTGATAAAGCACATCCTGGCCCCAACGCTGTAACTGTTTACCTAGCAGAGTTTCTGTTTTTTGGTCTTCCAGATGGGACACTTGTTCAATGCGGCAAGATTGGGCCCCTCCCGAAGCTTCCATCCGCATACAGCCGGTAGTTCCCGAACAAATTACCGTACAACAATCGGCCTGAAGATTAGTAGAACTGAGTTTAATGCTAATCAGATCCCCTTGTATCTCACCCCAATCGGCCACGGGAATACCGGCTAATTCTGCTTCAATTAAACGCTGGTCCTGACCGAGGAAGCTAATCCGATGAATAGCGTAATCTCCCGACCGGTGACTATATCCCACTGGTCGCCATTGTAACCGGCTGGCCATCCAACCGAGGAACATAAAAGCTTGGCAAGGATTGCCCTTTTCGTAATCAATAGTGATGCGATCGACTTCCAGAATAGCATCCCGGCGCTCCGGCGGATCGAAAGCCTCGGCGGTTAGTTCTTGCCAAGGGGCGAGACGACTCCAGTTCAGGTCAGCCAATGGTACATCTGTTGCTAATAAATCCCCCACTTGCAGCAGTTCCGTTTCCGGTTCCCGAAAAGTGCTGGAATCGACGATAATCGTATCACATTGACTGGCCAAACGTTTAAATAGTCCATATTCGCCATCGGGACTGGCTTTCCACCAGAGAAATTTGGGCAAACTGGGAATAGTTAACTCAGAAATAATGCCGCCAATTCGTTCCAAAGCTTCCGCTGTACCGCTTAAAGTAACGTATTCACAGCAAACTAAAGTGTTCTGACTACGTTTGTTAACGGGACAATAGGCAGAAACGGAGGCTTTCACCCCTTCATCGGCCTCGGCAGTGGGACAGAGGGTAATAATGCGACAGGGATTGGAAGCGGCGATCGCATCTGCCACCCCAATCGCATCCAAATCGGCGGCGTATTGACGATGATTAGCCCCGTCCTGGGCGTTTTTTTCCGCTTCCCAGGCTGCCCTTAGGCAGGCGACAAATTCATCGCTAGAAAGCCCGGTTACTTCTAGTTCTAGGTCTTTCTGGGCGACTTTGATGGCGGCGTGAGTCCGCGGACCGGCAATACCATCAATCGGGCCGGTGTAATAGCCGAGAAGGGTTAACAATTCCTGTACTGCGTCGGGTTCATAGACAATAAAGCTAAAGGTGGTGGCCCGGGTGGCGGCCATACCATCCTCATTATTATTATAGGATTGCCAGATATCGCGCAGTTCCTGCTCGATCACATCGATGGAAACATCTTTCGGTGCTTGCAGGGAGACAATGGGAGGGCTTTGGGTAGTCATGTCAGTTATCAGTTATCAGTTATCAGTTATCAGTTATCAGTTACCAGTTACCAGTTAAGTAGGGAGGCACAATTATTTGTAGGATGGGTTAGCGCACTTCGTAACCCATGCGGGCGTTGGGTTTCATGCTTCAACCGTTCGGCTGAGCTCACGGCCGAAGCCCAACCTACGTTCCCAGTTATCAGATGTGAGTTATCAGTTATCAGATGTGAGTTTTTAGTTTACTGATTACTGCTCACTGATTACTGTTCACTGTTTTAAAGTCGTCGCCAACGACGGCCATCGCGGTTAAGGAGAAATTCCGCTTCTGTGGGTTCCCAGGTACCCGCTTCGTATTGGGGTACGGAGGCAGGATCGGCGGGAGCGTCCCAGGCGGCGAGAGCGGGAGTAACGATGCGCCATGCTTCTTCTACTTCGTCAGAACGGGTAAATAGGGTTTGATCTCCTAGCATAGCGTCTAAAAGTAGCCTATTATAGGCATCAGCACTGGCAACACCGAAGGAGGAACCATAACTAAAGTCCATTTCTACCGTGCGCGTGCGTAATTCCGACCCCGGCATTTTCGCTTCAAAACGGAGGGCAATACCTTCGTTAGGCTGAATCCGCATACTCAGTACATTTGCATTAGTTTGTTGGGCTGCCGATTGGAAGATTAATAACGGCACATGACGGAATTGAATGGCAATCTCGGAAACTTTTTTGGGCAGACGTTTACCGGTACGCAGATAGAAGGGGACACCCTGCCAACGCCAGTTATCGACGATTAATTTCATGGCCACGTAGGTGGGAGTGGTGGATTCCGGATTAACCCCTGGTTCTTCCCGATAGCCCGGAATGGGTTTTCCTTTCATCCAACCGGCTTTATACTGGCCGCGGATGGCGGATTTTTCTAGGTTATTAATATCGGCCAGGTGAGTTGCTTGCAGGACTTTGACTTTTTCGCCGCGGACACTATCAGCGTTAATAGCGTTGGGTGCTTCCATCGCCGTTAAGCAGAATAACTGCATCAGGTGATTTTGCACCATATCCCGCAAAGCTCCCGATTTTTCGTAATATCCGGCCCGATCCTCCACTCCCACGGTTTCGGCCACGGTAATCTGGACGTGATCGATAAATTGACGATTCCAGAGGGGTTCAAAGATAGCGTTAGCAAATCGGAACACCAGCAAGTTTTGGACGGTTTCCTTGCCTAAATAGTGGTCAATGCGATAAACTTGGTTCTCCTGACAAACCTCTTGTACGACTCGATTGAGAACTTGGGCGGAACTGAGGTCTTTGCCAAAGGGTTTTTCGATCACTAATCGGTGTTTAATTGGGTCTTTCAGCATTCCGGCCGCGCCGAGGTTTTTAAGACCGGGAGGGAAGAAATTAGGAGAAACCGCTAGATAAAAGACTCGATTGCCGCGAGTTCCCCGGATTCCGTCTAATTCTTCCAGAAAGACTTTCATTTTGGCGTAACTTTCTGGGTCGTCCATGTTGCCAGGGAAATAGTACAACCCTTGGGCGAAGTCTTGCCAATATTCCTCACTACCAATCCCGTCGGAAAATTCTTCGATGCCTTGGCGCATCTGTTGGCGAAAATAATCATGACTCCACTCTCGGCGCGCTGTACCGACGATGGTTAATTCGGCCGGCAGTCGTCTTTCCCGTTTCAGTTGATAGAGGGCAGGAACCAGTTTTCTTTGGGTTAAGTCTCCTGATGCCCCAAAAATGACTAAGATTAAGGGTTCTGGGGTTCTTTCTTGTCGCAATCCCACTCGTAGAGGATTTTCGAGCAGCTTTACCATAGGATTTTGTCTAGCCGAGGTGCATTATTTCCCAGTCTAGCGGGAATACTCGACGGCATACCTAAAGTAAAAATTAACAACCACAATCAGTGATCAGTGATCAGTAATCAGTAATCAGTAATCAGTGATCAGGAGTCAGTCCCGATGAAAAAATTTTCACCCCCACAGATGAAAGAGGTTTCCTTCCCCACACCCTACACCCTACACCCTACACCCCACACCCTTATTTTTTGGCGGTTTTAACACAATCAAGGGTACGGACGATCGCAGCAGCCGCGTAGTTACGACGGGCGGGATCATTTGGTACAAAAGCACTACCCTGTTCGTTCAAGGGAGAGGCCACACCGCAAAATCCCGACATCTGGGTAATTAAACTGGCGGCCCAATGACCGGAAGTATCGGAAAAATTGACGGGGGTTTTAGTTTGGGCTAAATTGGGGGCTTGTTTTTGCTGAGCTTTCAGGTAGGTGGCGGCCTGTTTGAGAATCGCCATCAATTCGGCCCTGGTGATGGGGTCGGTGGGACGGAATTCGCCGTTAGCTTTGCCGGCAACAATACCATTGGCCCGGGCCCATTGGATTTTTTTGGCACTCCAACGCGTCGCGTCCACATCGTTAAAACTGCCGCTGCCAGGGGGAATCTCTTCTAGGTTAATTTTGGTGACAGTTCCCATCCCTTCAATAATCATCGAGACGAATTGTTCCCTGGTGACGGGATTTTCGGGGCGGAAGGTGTTATCTTCTTTAAAACCAGCCACTACACCAATAGCGATCGCTTTTTCAATCTCAGTTTTATAGATATCGCCGCTAATATCCTGAAAACTGGCCCCGGAAGTGGGGGGGGGAGTGGTTTCGTTGATGGGAGGTCTGCCGGCAGCCCCGAGAACTTCCGCTTCTTTGCCACTAAAGTAGAAGTGGCCTAAACTTTTGCCTTCAAAGGTACGACGGCTAAATTTCCAACCCGGTTCGAGGATAATTTTCATAAATCCTGTTTGCATTCCTCGAGTTCTTCCCACCACTAATTCCGGTCTGCGAGCATCCCGGGGAGTTCCCACTAAGTATAATTCGCCATTGCGTTCCACAATACGCAGGATGTAATCTAGCCCAAAATCCCGGCCATCGAGACGGATAGAATAACCATTGCTATCGGTGGCGCGGCGACAAATGCCGGTAAAGTCAAAGTTGAGGAGCAGCGGGTCGATCATGACGGGATTTGAGCCGTTTTCGCTCCAACACTTCTGTTTTCCCGGAATTTGTTCCAATACTAGCAGGTCAAATTTATTACCTCCGTAGGGACGAGCGATCGCTACTACCTGGGTCTGCTCGATGTCTTGTTCGTCAAAGTTGGCCGCTGGTGTGGCAGTTATGCCCAAGGTCATTAGGGCGGTTAGGGCGATCGATAATCTGGCTTTCATGATCTTTATCTATAAGACGATTTTTGCAGTAAAAATAATAGACGTGCTAATCCCAATATTCTAAGACTGAATACTTCTGTTTGTTGTTCCAGACTGCGCCGGATTGTTGTCTGTCTGCACAAGTTTTCTCTCAATCTTCAATTTCCGAACCTATTGATCCGAGCAATATTCTGATGGAACTGGTGAGGTGATCAATATTAATTCGGTTAGCTGTTGAAGCTAGGGAGATTTTGGCGGATTGTTACAAATTTTAGCCAGCCATTTGAGTCTTAGGCTAAGATGGGGGAGAGGCTTTTAATTGACCGCAGCCCTTGACTTCCTCACAGGATTTAAGCCTTGCAATTAATCGATTGAGGGCTATCAGTGCCGCGGTGAATTATCATAGTTTATTAGCTCTGGTGAGCCGTTGCCCTTTCTTTGGTGTGTGTGAGGTAAACAATTATGAGTAACTCCCCTGGCGATCCTTCTCCTCGTCCTAATCTTTTTCTGAGTCTCGGTCGATTTGTCCGCCGGCCTTCTACTTTAATTGTCGGGGGAATTACTCTACTAGGAATTACCTCCCTTGGCTATTTTACTACTCGTTATTTAGTTTATGAGCGTCTCACCCCAATTTTAGATAATATCTTCAGTGAAATGCTGCACAGACCCGTCAGGGTAGGTAAGATAGAAGGCTTTTATTTTAATCGCATTCGTATCGGTAAATCGGAAATTCCAGCTACGGCCAATTCTGCCGATAGTTTATCTATTGATGCGATCGAATTGGGATTAAATCCGCTGCCCTTACTTTTAGGACTGCCGCTGCCGATTGATGTCAAGTTAATTAATCCCAGTATTTATCTCGATCAGGATAAAAATGGTCAATGGCTCGATAATTTAGATAAAATATCTAGTAACTTTGATCGGGAGTCCCCCATTAAGTTAAATCTGGGTTTTCAGGTGGAGAAGGCAGCTATTACTATCCAACCCTATGCCCTGAAAAAACCCATAGAAATTAAGGCCAATGGTCAAGGAAGATTTATTGATCATCAAAAGCAGCCTCTCACCTACGATTTTAGCGCAGAAATCCTCAAAAGTCAAGTAAAAATTGCAGGAGAAACGGCGTTAAAAACGGGTGAAAGCCTAACTAATCTTCAGATTGATCGTTTAAACTTAAGTGAACTATTAACTTTAATTCCTAATCGCAATTTTCAATTAAATCAAGGACAATTAAATGCTAATATTGCTCTCAATATTCCCAGTTGGGCAAAGCTAAATCAAACGGAAGGAAATGGCAATTTTCAGGTGACAGATTTGGCGGGAAAATTCCAACCGTTCCAGTATCCAATTAAGCTAACAACTAAGTTAAATTTACAGGGAGATAAAGTATTAGTTGAACAAGCGATCGCAAGTATTGGCAAGATTAAAACTGAGGTGAGAGGAGAAGTAAATTGGCAAACTGGTTATCATCTCAAGGTCGCTCTAGAATCGGTGGATTTACAACAGCTTTTAAGAATTATTTATCTGCAATCACCTCTAGATTTACGGGGAGAAGCGCGCTCTACTTTTCAAGTGACGGGAAAATTAGATCAACCTCTAATTAAAGGAACCGTTAGCAACAGCAAACCGATTATTTTTGAGCAAATTCCTATTCAATCAATAACCAGTAATTTTCAAACAAATCTCAATAGTCTTAATTTAGATAAAATTCAAATTAAACCCGTTGCAGGTGGGGAAATTAAGGGGGAAGGAAAATTGCAGTTAAATATTCTGCAATCCCTGCAAAAAAATCAACCTCTTGACGGGACAAAAATGCCGATTAATTTAAATTTACAAGCCAATTTTCCCACGAGAAAAATTTTATCTCAATTGGCAACAATTCCCGCTCAAATTAATATAAACGATCTACAAGCTAAGATTAAAGCTAGAGGTAGTTTAGGACTGCCCCAATTATTAATTAATTGGCAAATACCTGCGGTTAATCAGTCAGGATTAATCAATGTTGCCGGGGAGGGTAAAGTATTTTTAGGGGGCAACAAAATAAATTTAACCGATACGGTGATTAAAACAAATAGCGGCAAACTACAGGTTAATGCTAATAGTGATTTTACTAGCAAATTAGTCTGGGCAAAAATCACGGGTAATAACTTTTTATTGACTCCTTTTGTGCCTATTGTTTGTCAATATGTAGATATTATTTGCCCCTACTTAGAAACCTTAGAACCCTTAAATTTAGAGACAGCTAATATTCAGGTTAGTGGCAAAATTGACCAACTCAATGTTAATAGTTTAAACGCAGTTGCTAACTTAGGAATTAGCAGTAAACAAGGCACAATTTTAGTCAATAGTCAAGTATCGCAAGGAAATCTTCAGGCTAAAGCTGTCCTAGCGGGATTGCCGATTAATTCCCTATTGCCTAACTTACCAACTCAGGTTAAGTTACTGCGATCACAGATTAATTTACAAGGTTATTTAGGGGAATTAATAAATAATAAAAATAATATTTTCAGCAGTTGGCAAGGTCAAGGAAATCTGGATTTATTAGTAGATAATAATCCTTTAATTGCCACAGCCAAACTAAATCAAGGTTTCCTGACAGGAACAGTTAATACCGGGGGAATTAGTCTCAATCCTCTAGTGGAAAATTTAACAGTTCCCGTTAGTTTAGGCAGGACAAAAATCAGCTTTGCTGGTAGAATAAATTCTCTGATTAGCGGTACTTTAACGGATTTACCAACTTGGCGCGGAGAGGGAGATATACAGTTATTTGTCAATAATCAATACCTAAGAACAACAACCCAACTGGAACAAGGTATTTTAAGCGGTATAGTTAATACAGCTGGCATTAAATTAAATCCGTTTTTACCCAATATAAATATTCCTGTTAGTTTAGGAAAAACCCAAGTCAATTTCACTGGTGCAATCAATAATTTACTAGCGGGAAAAATACCTAATTTGTCCACCGTCAATGCTAGGGTAGATACTCGCTTATTGGTAGATAATAATCCGATTAATACTGCTATTCAATTAAACAACGGGATTTTTAATATTCTCGGTAGCTTAGAAAATTTTCAGACTAATATCCCCATACCGTTGAATATTGACCAAACGAGGTTTCAAGCAACAGGAAATGCCCAAACTATTTTCGACTCCCTGCTAGAAAAACAACTTAACTTAAGCAGTGTCAAAGCAGTTTTTAACTCTCGTATTAATGTAGCCAAAGGAGAAATTAAAGCTAAGGCACAACTGAATAATAATTTCTGGCAAAGTGATATTATTGCCACTAATCTCGATCCCGCTGCCCTGCTAGGGCAATTGCGGGAAGTAAAATCAATCTCGATTCCTAACTTAGATTTTAGGGCTAATTTAGCGGGAAACATTCAAGAAATTTGGCAGGGAGTAACACCAATTCAGGTTAATAATCTCTCGGCACAGTGGGGAGAAAATAACTTTGATGTGCGAGGAAATATTCTTTTAGCTAATCTTATCAGTCAACCCGATATCGCTGAGGTTAACTTAAATCTACAGGCAAAAACCGACCTTGCTGCTGTACCGCTAACTCAGATTATATCGCTTTTACCGATTGATTCTAACCTAAAACCCAGAGAATCGACACTGACAGGTATCGGAAAATTTCAAGGACAAATCACGGGTAAAAATCTCTTAACTGCTTGGCAAAAAGTGGGAAATATACAGATCAAAGGCGATATAAATTTAGCTAACTTTAGCATTAATGATCGACCCTTTGAACCTATCTTAAAAGGAAGTATGCAAGCAGGAATCGGTCAAAATATTAGTTTAAATTTGCGGGGAAATCAGGACATTATTGACCTAACTTTCGATCCTTGTCAACAAAATAATTGTCTGCTGCCCTATCTTCCCCTAGGGATAAATATTCGCCAAGCTTTTGGAAATGAAACTCCTTTTCTAGCAACAGCTAAACGAAGCGGAGAAAATTTAAATGTTCAGATTGCCGATTTTCCCCTAGAAATCCTGAAAATATCTCCCACGGCAGCCTACAATATTCCGGGTATTATTGCTGGACAAGTGAATGCTAATCTAGACATCAATTTATTTAACTTACAGGGTGAGGGACAACTAGAGATTAATCGACCTAGTTTAGGTAACTTAATCGGGGAAAAATTAACGGCAAATTTGGTTTATCGGGATTCCATAGTTCAACTGCAAGCGGGGAGTTTACAAGCGGGTGCAAGTCAATATAATCTGCAAGGTTTATTTAATTGGCAGACTCAAGCAATAGAGGCTAAACTCAGGGTAGATCAAGGTTATATTCAAGATTTATTATCAGTTGCTAGTATCTATGATTTAACCAGTTTAATCAACTTTTTCTCCTCAGAGAATGACCCAGCTATTCAACTTAGTCCTCTAGGAGTAGGTAATCCCGAAGCTTCCCTAGCACAACAGGTAAATTTGCGGGCAAAAATTGAAGAAATAATCCAGCAATTAGCAGGGGAAAGAGGGGTAGTCGGGATACCTTCCCAACTAGATTTTCGCGGCCGTTATCAAGCAAATATAGCCTTAACTGGGACTTTAAAAAATCCCGAACTGAATGTACAATTTCAGGGCAATAGATGGGAGTGGCGCCCCCAAAGACCGACAGTAAATATTATTAAACCTCTCGGAATTGTCACCACCGATACCCAATTAATTCCGATTGATGAAGTAACAATTAATCTTAACTTAAATCGTCAGTTGCTCAGGATAGAACCGATTAGATTAAAATCACGAGATTCTTCCGTATTTTTAGCGGGTGATTTTTCCCTAAAAAAAGTAGAGGGAACTTTTGCCGTGGAAAATCTTTCTCTGGATCTATTGAGAAATTTTGTGCAGTTTCCCTTGGATGTATCCGGTAGTCTAAAAACTCAAGGACAAATTGCAGGAACCTTATTAAATACTCGTATTCAGGGTAATTTTGCCTTTATTGACGGTGCAATTAATGCCCAAAATATTAATCAGGATATAATTGGTTTATTTACCTATAATCAGTATCGTTTTGATTTGCGGACAACCTCCTCCGAATCAATCCAAATCTATGCCAGCATTCCCTATCCTCCCTTACCGGGTAATGATCAATTAAAAATCCAAGCAAAATTGGGAACCGATGCAATCAAATTAATTGAAGCTATCAGTCAAAACGCCATCGAATGGGTTAACGGTGAGGGAGAGGTAGTTCTTTCAGCGACGGGAAGATTAGATGTAAAAGAGGGCTTAAAAATCAAAGATTTAGAAGCAAATGGTATAGTTACTCTCAATAATGCCGCTATCCGCAGTGTTGCTTTTCCAGAGATTTTAACCGTAAATGGCCGCATTGGTTTAACCCCTGAAAACTTAACAGTAGAGGAATTACAAGGCTCGATCGCTGACAGACAAATTTCTGTAGTGGGAGTTTTACCTTTCTTTCAAGCCATCAAAAATAATCCTAATCCCTTAACAGTTAATATTCAAGAGGGAGATATAGCAATTAATGGTCTTTATCGGGGATTAATTGCTGGGAATGCCCTGGTGACAGGAACAGTTCAGCAACCAATTATCGGGGGGAATGTGCGTCTTTCTAGGGGTAAAGTTTTTCTTCCTCGCACAGCAGAAATTAATCAAGAAACGGATAAACCAGTGAGTCGCTGGCTGCAGCCTCTCAACATTCCTCAGACGACAAATATTACTCCAGTTTTAAATAATTTCCAAGTGTCTTTAGCGGGATTATCCATCGAACAAGAACCTTTGTATCAATTTGATTTTAGTGGTGCTTTAACCTTGAACGGTTCCCTCACTTCACTGGAGAAATTACAAACCAATGGAGTGATTAATCTCGATCGAGGACGGGTTAGTTACATCGATACTCGTTTTCTTCTTAACCGACGCAATCAAAATGTTATTGTTTTCGATTCTAGTCGGGGGTTGGGACTTTTAAATCCCTTTGTTGATATTCAACTGCGAACAATTCTCAGCGAATTTTATCAATCTCGTGATTTTGCTATCTCCCGTCCGGGGGGAGATTTTCCTAGTAATGAAATTCCCGATGATAGTCTCAATCGCATTCAAAGGATCGATGTCACCCTCAGCGTTGAAGGAGAATTAAACCGCTTGCTACCAAATTTAGGCCGTAATATTAATGAAGTGTGCCAAATTCGTCCCGATAGTCCCCCTTTTCCCCTAGAGGAAAACTATACAGATGCAGAATTACAAAAAGCTGCTAATTGTTTACAAGCAGTGGCTTTTGCTAGAGGTGAAGATGAGGGATTGCTTAATACTCCCCTAGTTAAATTAACTAGCACTCCCCCCCGCAGCCAAGGAGAAATCGTTCGACTGTTGGGGGAACAATTGCTGTCGGTTTTTAATGGTTTACAGGGGAAAAATACAGAACAATTAATTCAGTTTGGAGTGGTTCAGTTGGCAATTCCCCTCTTAGCTCAAGGAGTCGTGTATGATGTGGAGAATGCGGTCAGTAATGCGATCGGAGCAACGGATTTTAATATTCTTCCCAATTTGGAAACCGTCTATCGAGTTAATTCCCAGTCTTTTATCCGCTTCTCCTACGATTACAATTTGAATGAGTTTACCGTCCGCTATCAAACTCAATTTTAAGGTAAGATTGAGAGATATAGGAGAGTTCAGAAGTTAGGAGACAAGGCAAAATTAGGTTATACTTCATCTTACTTGATATTCTATGATTATTCGCGAGGCTAAAGAAACAGATTTACCAACAATTATCGAGATTTATAATGCTGCTGTTCCCACTCGCAAGGCAACCGCAGATTTAAAGCCTATTTCCCTCGAAAGTCGGCGAGAATGGTTTAAAAAGCACGATCCTGAACAGTATCCCATCTGGGTAATAGTGATCGAAGGTCGGGTGGTGGGTTGGCTGAGTTTACAGATGTTTTATGGTCGTGTCGCTTACCAAAAAACGGCAGAGGTTAGTTTATATATTGCCCCCGATTATCAAGGTCGTGGAATCGGTAAATTATTAGTAGAATATGCCTTGGAGTGCTGTCCAAAATTGGGTATATCTAATCTTATCTGTATTATTTTTGCCCACAATCAAGCCAGTATTTGTCTCTTTGAAAAATTCGGCTTTCAACGATGGGGTTATTTACCCCAAATTGCCGCTCTAGACGATTTTCTGGCTGATGTGGTCATTTTAGGGAAAAAAGTCGCTTAAATAGGCAATTTCTCCATAGCTAGACTAAATTCTAGACTTAATTGAATATAAGCATTTTCTGATTCGCCTAGAGATGGTTTCTGGGTGAGAGAAAAGAGATAGTCCTCATACCAAATCTCAGAACTTCCCGCACATTTTTCGTCTCTAAATAACCATTGTTGAAACACTTGTTCTCTACCATCCTGAGGGGCAACAGTCTGATAAACTTTTAGAGATTTTTTAGCAATTCTCTGGCTGCCCTTGCTGGTTAATTCATAACCTAACAAGTTTAAACAATTACGAACAATCGTCAGAGGACGGGAAGTATGAGAGAGATTAATCTTGGTGATAGTTTTAATCTCGTTGCGGTTTTTAATGGCGATTGCGGCCATTTTTTGTAAATCGGCATCATGATTAGTTAATTCTCTTTCAGGATTAGCTAATAATACGGGAATTCCTAACACTTCTAACGTCCCGATAATCACTCCTAATTGACTACCATTAAAATCAGGAATAAATAAACTTCCCTGACCTGATTCTATCAGTTTACGCGCAATTAAAGCATCTCGATCGCACAAAAATTGTCGCCCAATTGTCAAAAAGTAATGTAGGCGTAGTTCTTGATACCATCCCTGATCATCTTTAATCACTAATTGCGGTGTGACGGGGATTCCATAGCGTTTATATAGGTCATATTTCCTGATAATTCTCCTTTCTTTCACTGACTTAATTAACTGTTTTTTTAGCCAACGATATTCTGATTCTGTGACCTCGGCTGCGCTGGCAATTTCCTCGCATTCAGAACGATAATTATGTTCCCTAATTTCCTCAATTGCTTCCGTTAACTGATTATTTATTTCTAGTTCTTCTTCCTGATTCCGTTCTTTAATTCTCTGACCTTCTGCTTGTAAAATCCCTAGAATTGACTGACGATAGTTAAGCATATAAGCATTTACTCGTACAGCCATTTTAGCCCAACAGAGTAGAGATTCCGCTTGAAAACTTGTATCTAAATCCTCCAGAGATTCTAAATCTGATTGGTGTAATAAGCGAATATTAACCTCCGTTAGTCGGTGTCCAGAGGTGAGAAGTTTGGGGATAGAAGTGGAACCATTACCCACCTGATTAAATCCGTACACTGCTGACCAAATATAACGAGGAATATTCTCTCTAATTCTCCCTAAAAATTGAGCGATAGAAGTGGGAGTTTGAATCCCCTGTGCTAAACACCAAACCGAGGTAAAGTGTTGCTGAATATCAATACTAATTCCCGTTTCGATCGCAGGACTAGCTAGAACTATATCATAGTTAAGCAACAACTGATTTAAATTGCCAATCGCTTGATAAGCATCGTGACTAGAATCTTGCAATGACTCTGAGTCTATCCGCAAAATTTTCTTGTGAGGAAATTGCTTTCTTAGATAAGATTCTAGGGTAATCGTCCCCCATTTACTGGTTAACTTTTGTGCTGACAGACAAACAAAAGGTTTTCCTCCCTCGTTAATATGTTTGACTAAATCCTTAACTAGCCGTTGGGGAGTATTATCCGAGTAGTTATAAACTAGCCAAGCTTCTTTATAACTAGGTTTCCACTCGTTACTAATCAAGAAAGTTTCTAGTTTAATCGCCGCTAGAGAAGTTAAATAATCTAGGGAAATATCACTTAAATCAGCATCAGCAACTAAGACTTTGCCCCCACTGCTGACCACAGTTTGCAGCAGGGACTTTAGGGATTTTAAAATTGCCACACGATTAGTTTTACAAGTATCCCCATTTAACCCATGCCATAGAACCTGTTCGATCTCATCGATAATAATCATAGCTTCTTGCCAATCTTCCGCTTGAAATTTAGCTTGTGATTGGGGATGGAGAGAGTCAATACATAAACCATAACCGTAAATTTGTGCCGCAGGATTATCCCTAATTTTGCTGATATAGTTTAAACCAAAGCGTTGACATAACTCCTCTACCAGTTTCACACGATGACCAATAACTAAAACTTTTTGTTGATTGGCAATAGCCTGTTTAACTATCTTGGCTAAAAACTCAGTTTTTCCCGTACCTTTAGCCGATTTAATCGCCATTAACTGCGCTGATGTCGGGATGGCAATATCTGGCAAGTAACGGCTATTTAACTCTAGATGAGGTGGGAGAGTTAAACTATTTAAACTCGCTGCCTTCCAAATTTCCCAAGAGGTAGCTTTTTGATAGACTTGTTGTAAGTAATCTTCCCCTCGATTGATTAGTAAATCATCCACCCCTTTACCATCAGCAGCATCCCAAGTAACCACCTTTACCTCACAGTTAGCCTGACTGAATAGATAACCCATTCTCTGTAAAGCTAAATTAACCGCTTGTTGGTTCTTTGGTTTAGTTTCTTGATCAAAAACTAGATAAATCTTTCGTCCGGAATTAGCTAATTTTTCTAGCTGCGGAATTAGATGAGATTTGCCGATTCTCCTACCTAGTTCGTCCTTGGGAGTACGATAACCATTGTGAATTCCAGGTAAGGCAATTGTCACATAACCTGCTGTTAGTAATGCCCCCGCTTTTTTCGCTCCTTCCGTAAGACAAATAGGTATCTCTGGATGTTTGATTACCCAAGACCAAAAACCGAGATCCTCTTGCTTATTATCCACTTCTTCAGTTAAAATATTAATACTGATACGCTGGGCTATCCTTTGCCAAATTTTCAGGGGAACCCGCAAAGCAAAGACTCCCGTAGGGGTTTGGGGAGGATGTTCGTACTTAATCGGTTTAGCCTTATCAAAGCTTAAACGGGGAAAATCGGGCTTAAAACAGCCCCAAAGGTCATAATTACCCGTTAATAAGTCAATTCCTGAACACCACCAACCGCCTTGACTGGTGTGTTCATAACGCTTGAGAATACTATCCCTAACCCTGCCATCATTGCGTCGCGGTAATTCTTGGGAGTAGAGTAGGTATTCACTGGGAGATAACCCCGCTAAACTGGTGACATTGAGATGGATTAACTCCGCATCCACCCCGCTATCACGCCATTCTTCTAAATATTTCATCCTTGTCCTCTACTGGCTAGACGCTATATATAGCGTTTTTGTCCTATTATTCTAGCGGTAAGCCACTAAATAGCGAAAAGAGAAATTTTACTCTCTCAGAGGTTCTCAGAGGAAATTTGACTTTTAATCCACTCTTGTCTTAAATTATCGAAAAGTTAAGAACAAATAAAGTCTGACCACAACCTCCTCAGCAGTCAAGCAGAATCGGATCAAAAGTATTTTGTCAATCTGTTTTTCATATCAAAGAAAAAGCTTTTTGTCAAGCATACAAAAGAACTAACTTGAGAGAGAATCGAGAATTTTTTCCAGAAAATGTCAGCCAAAACACTGTTTTTAGGGAACAAAATAATCCTCGCTCTACTACATATAGAGTGATAAGATTATTTAACACGCTAGATGTTGTGTTTTCCCAGAAAATCTGATAGAATACTCTAGTACAAATAGATTAATTTGTCAAGTTTTTTAACGCCGCAATTTCCCAATTATGCAATCGAAGCCCTTGACTACTGCCGTCTCCATTCACAAAAATAACGAAGTAATACCCTTTCGTTCTACCCCTTTAGCTAATATGGGCAGCCATGGAATTAAAGTGATTCGGCGCGATGGTTCCACCACAAGCTTAAATATCGGCAAAATTCGCGAGGTGGTAGAGTGGGCTTGTGAAGGTAAAAAAGTCAATTCAATCGCCTTAGAAGCGGGTTTAACCACGCGCCTGCGGGATGGGATTACCACCAGGGAAATACAGGATAATTTAATTAATTGCGCCCTAGAAATGTGTAGTCCAGAGGAACCGGATTGGCGCTATGTAGCGGGAAGATTGCATATTTGGAGTCTTTGGAAAGATACCTTAGTAGCCCGGGGTTATCAGTACGGAAATTACGAGAAAACCGTCAAAACTCAAGTTAAAAATCGGCTGTATGATGAAAGGATTCTCATCTATTCCGAAGCAGAATTAAAAGAAGCTGGTTCTTGGATTAATCCCGATTGGGATATCGATTATGATTACGCTGGGGCATTGTTAATCACTAGCCGTTATTTACTCAAAAATGAGTTACCCCAAGAGGCATTATTAACCTGTTCCCTACTGCTTGCCACTGTGGAAGAACCAGCTAATAGACTCCACTGGGCGAAGAAATTTTATCAAGGGATTGCTCAAAGAAAAATCTCCCTTGCCACCCCAATTTTAGCCAATTTACGCACACCCAAAGGTTCCCTAACCAGTTGTTTTATCCTCTCCATTGACGACAGTTTAGAAAGCATTTTTAGCGAGATTACTAATGCTGCCCGCATCTCAAAAAATGGTGGCGGTGTCGGGGTAAATGTAAGTAGAATTCGCTCCACTGGTAGCTGGGTAATGGGGAAAGCTAACGCTTCTGGGGGGATTATTCCTTGGATTAAATTACTCAACGATACAGCTATTGCAGTAAATCAGGGGGGAAGACGCGCCGGGGCAGTAACTATCGGTGTTGACATCTGGCATTTAGATGTGCCAGAATTTCTGGAAATGCAGACAGAAAACGGTGATCAAAGACGCAAAGCTTATGATGTTTTTCCCCAATTAGTTATCACCGATGAATTTATGCGTCGGGTGATAACTAAAGCCGAGTGGACATTAGTAGATCCCTACGAAGTTCGCACAAAATTAGGTATAGAATTAGCGGAACTATGGGGGGAAGAATTTGAAGAGGCTTATCGTTTAGTAGAAGCTAATTTAGATAAAGAGATTGTCCTCTATAAAAAAATCAATGCCCGGGACTTATTTAAAAGTATCATGCGTTCCCAAGTAGAAACAGGAATGCCCTACATTGCCTTCAAAGATACCATCAATCGCGCTAATCCTAATAAACACGATGGCTACATCCCTGGTGTAAATTTATGCGTCGCGGGAGAAACAAAAATTCTTACTGACCGAGGACAAATAGCAATCGCTGATTTGGTGGGGGAATATGTTAATGTCTGGAATGGATTGGAGTGGTCAGAAGTATTAGTTAAAAAGACTGGAGAAAACCAGCCTTTATTAAAGGTAAATTTCTCTAACGGAGAGGCCTTAGAATGTACTTACTACCATAAGTTTTACGTTCAGAAAAACTACAAGGGAACCGTGGAAATTGTCGAGGCAAAAGACCTCAAACAAGGAGATAAATTAATTAAATACCAGCTGCCTCTCATCCAGTCAGAAAATGATCTTGACTTTCCCTACGCCTACACCGCAGGATTCTTTTCTGGAGATGGGAGTTACGGAAACAATGGAATGCCAGAAGTTGACCTATACGGAGTTAAAAAAGAGTTACTTCCCTTATTGGCTATTCGTAACAAATATCGGGGAAATGGCTCTATTGAAAAAGGTACTTTTTGGAGAAAAGAAACCGATACCCTAGCGGTATATCATGACAGTAAACAAGATCGGATCGTCTGTAAACTCCCGTTAGATATTCCCAGTAAATTTACAGTTCCTCTCAATGGTTACACAATTAAATCTCGTTTAGAATGGTTAGCTGGTTTACTTGATGCCGATGGAACAGTTGCCCGCAATGGTTCTAACGAGTCTCTCCAGATTGCTGCTGTTAACCAGCAATTTTTGCTCGATATTCGCCTAATGTTACAGACTTTAGGAGTTGATTCCAAAGTTACTTTTATGGATGACGGTGGCTATAAATTGATGCCAAATGGAAAGGGAAATTATCAAGAATATCTCTGTCAACCAAAATATCGTTTACTGATTAATTCTGTCGGACTATTTCAACTTGGTCAATTGGGACTTAAAACCCATCGCTTACAATGGACTTTAAAAGAACCCCAACGTTCGGCCAATCAGTTTATCCGCATTGAATCGGTAGAGTTAACCTGTCGTCGAGATGACACCTACTGTTTTACAGAACCCAAGCGTCATCTGGGAATGTTTAACGGCATTCTAACAGGACAATGCACCGAATCTTTTAGCAATGTCACCCCCGATAAAACTGCCCATTGCTGTAATTTAGTTAGCCTTAATTTAGCCAACATCGACAGGGAAGAAATCGAGTCTAATTGTCAAATCGCTGTCAGGATTCTCGACAATACTATCGATATTACTAATCCTCCCTTTGATAATGCTAAAAACCACAACGATAAATATCGCACTATTGGGGTAGGGGCGATGGGATTGGCTGACTGGTTAGCTAAACGGAAATTATCCTACAATAACCTGTCAGAAATTAGTAATTTATTTGAAGAAATTGGCTATTGGTGTACCTATTCCTCGATGGAATTAGCCAAAGAACGCGGCGCTTATCAAGCTTTCTTGGGTAGCGAATGGAGTCAAGGTAAATTAATCGGGGCAAAACCAGTGGCATGGTTTTTAAATAACGCGGTGCAACCGCAAAGATGGCAACAATTAGCAACAGATATTCAACGATTTGGCATCCGTAATTCCCATATTACCGCCATTGCTCCTAATACTTCCTCTAGTTTGGTACAGGGATGTACCGCTAGTGTTTTGCCGGTTTATAGTCGCTTTTTCTACGATAAATGGGCAAAGGGAACTGTTCCCATCGCACCACCTTTTATTGAAGAAGCTTTCTGGTTTTATCCAGAGAATAAAAATCTCGAACAGCAACAAGTGGTAAAAGCGATCGCTACTATGCAAGAATGGATTGATACGGGGATTTCTATGGAATTATTATTCAACCTCAATGAAGGGGTTTACTTTCCCGCAGAACCTAACCGTTGTCTCACTGCTAAAGATATCTTTGATACTCTAATCATGGCGTGGGAATTGGGGTGTAAAGCGATTTATTATATCCGTACCGTACAAAAGGACAATTTTCGAGAGTCTGACGATAGTTGTTCTAGTTGCGCTAATTAAGGTTAACTTCGGTGGGCAATGCCCACCTTAATTTTTTTACATCAAAGATTAGGACTGATAAAATGAGTTTTATTAATCACCTAATCACAGCTATGGATAAGACCTTATACGAACAGGATTACTATCTCTGGATAGAGAAAACCATATCTTTACTAGAAAATAATCAGTTTTCCGATTTAGATTTAGATAATCTCATCGAGGAGATTAAAAGTATGGGTATTAAAGAAAAACATACGTTAACAAGTTTATTGACTAGAATAATCCAACATTTGCTGCAACTTGCTTATTGGCAATCGGAACGTCAATATAATGCTAATCACTGGAAAGGAGAAATTACTACTTTTAGAATTGATTTATGGGAAGTTCTTGATGATAATCCAAGTTTAAAGTCCTATCTAGAGAATAGTTTTGATAAATGTTATCAGTCAGCCCTTCGTATCCTAGCTAGAAAAATGGGAGTAAAAATCAGTACTTTGCCCACGGAAAAAATTCTCACTCTTGCCCAAGCTTTAGATGATGATTGGTTTCCTGAATATGAGGATAATAATCATTGATGATTTGGTTGGATTATAGTTAATTAAGGTGAGGGACTATGGAAAAAAACTTATACGAACAGAATTACTATCTCTGGTTAGAGAAAACCATATCTTTACTAGAAAATCGCCAGTTTTCTGAGTTGGATTTAGAAAATTTAATTGAAGAAATAAAAGATATGTCCAGAAGAGAACGTCAGAAGTTAGAGAGGTTACTAACTAAACTCTTGGAACATTTACTTAAATTAACTTATTGGCAATCTAAGCGCGATTACAATCAAAACAAGTGGCGACGGAAGATTTTAAATTTTCGCATTCAAATAAAAAGAATTATTAGCAACAAAAAGGATGGAACTTATAATACAAACTTAGTATCTTACCTCACCGAGATTCTTGAGCAATGTTATCAGGATGCTTGCCATCTATTTGTCGAAGGTTCTGGCATCGATAAAAGACTTTTAAGTTCTACACCTATTGGAGCAATCGACCAAATTTTAGATGAAAATTGGTTTCCTGAGTTTCTCGGAGAGGATTAAGCAATGAAGAGTGATTTATACGAAAAAGATTACTATCTCTGGATAGAGAAAACCATATCTTTACTAGAAAATCATCAATTTTCCGATTTAGATTTGGATAATCTCATCGAGGAGATTAGCGACATGGGCAAAAGTCAACGACAAAGCTTAAAGAGTTATTTAACTCGGTTATTAGAACATTTGCTAAAACTGGTTTACTGGCAGTCGGAATTAGAATATAATCAAAGAGGATGGAAAAATGAAATTCGTAACTTTCGCCTACGAATTCAACAAATTATTGAAGACAGTCCCAGTTTAAAGCCCTATCTATCGGAAATTTTCTTGCCCTGTTATCAAAATGCTCGTAAATTATTTTTGGATCTATCGGGAATGGCTGAAAATTTGGTCAGTTTAGCTCCAATTTGCACTATAGAACAGGCGTTAAATGAGGATTGGTTTCCTGAAATATCAAAATAATGGGGATAATTATGGAAAAGAACTTATACGAAAAAGATTACTATCTCTGGTTAGATAAAACCATTAATTTACTGGAAAATCATCAATTTTCTGAGTTAGATTTAGAGAATTTAATTGAAGAAATTAGCAGCATGGGGAAAAGTGAGAAACGAAGTTTAGAAAGTTATTTAACTCGGTTATTAGAACATTTGCTAAAACTGGTTTACTGGCAGTCGGAATTAGAATATAATCAAAGAGGATGGAAAAATGAAATGGGAGCAAGTCAGTTTTGTCAGAACATAAATACTATTCAATAGCTAAAGACTGTTATTTAGGTAAGCACAGCGGTGTTTAAGCACTTGAGGGATATTTTCTTCATTCCACTGGGCT
>SFAQ01000066.1:0-17121 GCA_007096525.1 Microcystis wesenbergii Mw_QC_B_20070930_S4
GTGGGGTGTGGGGTGTGGGGTGTGGGGTGTGGGGTGTGGGGTGTAGGGTGTAGGGTGTGGGGTGTAGGGTGTGGGGTGTGGGGTGTGGGGGGTTGGGAAGGATAAATAAAAATAATCTCCTGACTCGGAGAATACTGACTCCTGACTTCTAACCGAATGTTCGCAAAATATAAGCAAAAATTATTGATTGACTCCACAAACTTGAGAATATTTAAATTAACATTCCGCAATATTTACAAATTCTTAAAAATTAATTGAGAAAGATTTTTATTTAACAACGATGTTGCAATGGTGACAGCGATTTGATAGAATTTCATAATCGGCTATCCTGTGCTTTTTTGGGCGGCAACGGTTGAAACCCTTGCCACATCTACAGGGTAATCCTAATTAAGACGGGTAAATTAGTCAATTTCACGCACAACGATGATCTTTTTTTTGTGTAGTTTTATTGCAAAAAAAAGTTTTTTTGACAAAAAGCACAAAGTATGATATTAAACCAATGGATTTCTGGCTGCGAGTAGTTATGGCAGAGTGGGGAGAAGGGAGCGCCGGAGTTGGGGAGAAAAAAGCGTTCGACAAAAGCTCACGCCGAAGTCTGACGGCTGATGGCTAACTTGACAAAAATTGCCTCGGTTTCTATAATCCTGAAACCGTCAATAAAATTCCGCGATAAATAGCTGAGCAGAAAATCAAGAAAAACAGCAAAAAAACGTAGTTTCCCCCTTGACAAATAGCCAAAACTAGGCATTAGTTAAATTTAATGATTTTTTAATAAAAACCGCTTTCTATCACCAGAAAAAGCGATCAGTAGATTTTTATCAGAGTAATGTAATCATCTTTACAACTATCGGGGATCAAAGGATGTTAGGGTGAAGGAGCGATGACAAACCCACTTTAAGATCACCTCAATTGCTATGGCACAGATTCTCGATCCCCTCCCCAACGGCAAGAAAAATAGTATTCTTTGTTGCTATGTCAATGCGACCAGTCATATTCAAATTGTTCGCATCACCAATATTGCTAACTGGTATTTTGAAAGGGTGGTTTTCCCCGGGCAGCGTTTAGTATTTGAGACCCTAGGGGATGCTTTCTTAGAGATTCATACGGGGATGATGGCCAGTGCCATCCTTTCCGATAATATCCCCTGTGAACGCCTTTATATCAGCGATGGGGATGACGATGACTCCGATGATCAACTAGACAGGGAAATGTTCTACCCCCATTCCCTAGAGGAAAGTCAAGGGGCGAAAATTGACCAGACCGTACCCTTCGGTTTAAGTTTAGCTTCCGCCTAGCTAATAAACTAATCCGATAATTCCCCTCGCACGAGAATGACAGTGCAGTTAACCGCACGGGCAATCGTCGAGGGGATATTGCCATTTAAGAACTGATTGAGCAAACTTTCCCTAGATGCACCCAAAAGCACCAAAGAACAACCCTCCGATTCTACCAGATGAGTGACCGCCTCGGCTGGAGAAGCCGAACGAATCGGTAAAGGTACAATCGGCTGTGCGATCGCTTTCTGTAAAGATGCTTGTAAAACTTCCAAAATAGACATATCTGGCAGTAACTCCGTCGGAGAATAGATTTTAGATAACCAAATTTCGGGATGATCCGAAGACTCGGACAAGGACAGCAAACTAGGCAATAATGCTAAAGCGCGTTGGGCATTGGGACCGCCGGCGGTGGGAATCAGCCAAATCCTTTCCCGATTAAGATCGTTGGGAAAACAATCCTTTGTCCCCAATTTTACCAAGATGGTTTCACAGGGGGCTTGAGCAATCAGAGTATCGACTAAAAACCCAAAAATCGCCCCAGTGGTGGATTTTTCCCCCGTCCAACCCATAATTAATAAATTACTGTGTCGTTCGCGAATCGTGGCCAAAATCCCGTCGGCGATATCCTGAACAACGGAAATTTGCGTATGAACAGAGATATTCTGCTGTCGGGCTAATCTTTCCAAACGATGAAGTAATTTGCGTCCTTCGCGCGTATCTACCTTTACTTCCGCCGGAGAACTAAGACGAGGCACAGTAATCACATAGAGACAATCTATCTCATAATTGCGTTCACGGGCGATTGCAGCGGCAATTTTAAACAAAGCAGTAGCGGTGTCGGGATTGGCAATAGGTAACAAAATCCGGCCCGTTCCCACGGCTGGGGAACGAGTTTGATAAACCACATAGGAAGGGATACTGCGTTGGGGCAGTTGACAAACTCCTCCCAATTGATCAGCTTCCACCCGGATAATATCGGTGCGGGTGATAATCCCCACCAGTTTTTGACCATCGGTAACGGGCAAACGGGAAAGCTGATAGCGATTTAAGAGAAATAAAACATCGCTTAACGCTGCCTGGGGGGCCACAGTAATCGGATTGGGAGTCATGATCTCCCGCAGGACTGTTTGACTGTTTTTCGATCGCCATTTATCCAGATCACTTTGGGTAAAAATTCCCAATAGTCGCCCCTGATCGACCACGGGAAAACCGCGATGATGGGAACGGGACATAATTTTCACCACTTCCCCCAGGGGTAAATCCGCCGGCAGAATTTCCACCTGCGATTGCATCACATCCATAGCCGACAGATGGGCCAGCACATCATTAGCAGGGGTTTCCTCGTTAAGAATAATACCACTAGCGGAAAGTAAATGCTGATAGAGGGAACCGGGGCGAATACTTTCGGCAGTGATATAAGAAACGGCACAGGTCAACATCAGGGGCAGCACAATATTAAAATTGCGATGCAGTTCAAAGACAATCACGATCGCCGTTACTGGAACCCTGACCACTCCCGTAAAAAAGGCCCCCATACCGGCTAAAGTATAACTAGGTTCGCTGCCGAAACCCATCATTTTCGTCTCGATTCCCCCCACCAGAAACCCCAAACAGGATCCCAACACCAAAGCGGGGGCGAGGAGTCCTCCCGGTGCGCCAGAACTATAGGAAATCATCGTCAGGAAAAAATAGACCACAAAAGCGAGGGCGGTATTCTGCCAACTCAATTCCCCAGCCAGCAAAAATTCCCGTAAACCCGTATTATCTCGAAAAAAGTCGGGTAAAAAGGCCACTACCGTTCCCGATAAGCAACTGACCAGACCGATGCGCCAAGCCAGAGATAACCGCCAACGCCGCTGCAGCTGACTACAAAAAAGGATGCCTTGATTGAATAAAGACCCCAATAAGCCCGCTAAAAACCCCAAAAGGCAATAAATGGGTATTTCTTGGGCAGAGAAGCTAATATTGGCATATTCAGTGATGATCGAGGGGGTATTCTGCAACATCATCGAAACCACGGCCCCGGTAAAGGAAGCGACAATCGCCGTTTCTAGGGTCATACTGGAAACATCGCGCATTAATTCCTCGATCACAAATAGGACTCCGGCTATGGGAGTAGTAAAACCGGCCGCTAACCCCGCAGCCGCCCCGGCCGCGATCATCTGACGACGGTGATCGGGACTGGTGGGCAGCCAGACGCTTAATTGGGCTGCTAGGGCTGCTCCGATGTGTACTGTGGGGGCCCGACGACCAAGGGTTAAACCACCGCCAAGGATCAGGATCGCCCCGATCATTTTTACGAGGGCGACGCGCCAAGACAGGGGCAAAGGATATTTAGCTAAGGCCGCTTTTACTTGGGGAATACCCCCCCCGGCGGCTGCGGGGGAGAAGTGTTCGACAATCCAGCCGGCGCTGTAACCAAGCAGAAAACCGCCGAGGGGCAAAACTAGGAAAGGAGAGGAATTGGCTACTAGATGCACCCGCCAACCACCTAACCAACCGATGCCCAATTTCAGGATAATGGCGGCAAGGGCGGAGAGAATTCCGATTAAACAGGCGACCAGTAAAGCATAGCGACTATCGGTCGCGCTACGTCCGAAGTGTTGGGATTTAAACCACTGACGGAGGTTTTGGTAACGGGCAAAAAGTCCCATAATTATCAGGGAGAATCAAGGCAATGGCGGGGCGAGGATTTATTTAGGGTTCTGATTCCTCGTCTCTTTAATCATAGGCCGTTAAGTTCTGTAACCGTTCACCTTGTTGCTACCGATGGACCCAATCGTAGTTTTTCGATCGATGGGTTAGGATCAAAGGTTGTCGCTGTCTTTTTAAAAAAGAAGGGGAAAATAGTCGGCGGACAGCTGCCGCTAACCTGACTTTATTTTCAGGTTCTAATGACAATTTCTTGATCGGTAAATAAAGATAAATATTAGCAGATGAATTACGTTAGTTAAACTTGATTAACTTCAACTTTATTGACTTTTGATGACAATAAGAACAAAAGTATTAATTAGATAGGACTGGCTGAACAAATCTAAAAACCTTGTTGGATAAGATGGGGGTTGATTGGCTCTCACTTCACATCCCGTAAAATGGTAGTGTTTGGAGCTAGTGGGGGGTCTTTCTGCTTGCCAATCCAGATAGGCTAAATTGAGAATATCAGGGGCATTGATGCCTAAAGGGAGACAAAATATATTAGGCTAAAAGCTAAACTATTTTGGCAAGATTTCTTTGAAGACCTCCTCAGCCTACTTATTGGTTTTCCACGGTAGTCGCGATCCGCGTCCAGCCCTGGCGGTGACACGATTAGCAGCCTTAGTTCGGGAAAAAATTAGTCAACCCGCCGAAAGATTGGCGAGTAAATCGGAGTTTAGCCCATCTATAGCGGTTCTAGAAGCAGATAATCGGGTATTAGTGGGGACGGCTGCCCTAGAATTAGCGATAACACCTCTCCATCAACAAATAGAAGCTTTTGCCCAACAAGCACAAGGCCAAGGATTTAACCGGTTGCAGATTATCCCCCTGTTTCTCCTGTCGGGGGTTCACGTTAAAGAAGATATTCCCGCAGCCGTGGCTCAAGTGCGATCGCCGATGAAGCTAGAGTTAAAGCCCCATTTAGGCAGTTATCAGGGCATAAAATCGCTGTTATCCCGACAATTGGCTGATTTAAGCCCGCAAAAACCCATTTTACTGTCCCACGGTAGTCGTCGACCTGGCGGTAATCGGGAGGTGGAAAATCTAGCAGCGTTTTTTGGCGCAATTACAGCTTATTGGTCGATAGAACCGAGTTTATCCCAACAAATCGAGAGTTTAATCGCTCAAGGTAGCCAAACAATTTCTATACTGCCCTATTTCCTCTTTGCCGGTGGAATTACGGCTGCGATCGAAGCGCAAGTTTTTGATATATCACAAAAGCATCCCAATGTCAATATATTTTTAGGTAAATCTTTGGGGGCGACGGGGGAATTAGCCGAGATTATTGTTGAGGAAGGATGTGGATGAAGCGGGCAGCGATCGCTTTGGGCAGTAATTTAGGGGATTCAGCGACAATTTTAGGGCAGGCTTTAGGGGAATTAGAGCGAGTCAAAGGAATTAAACTAGAAGCTCATTCCCAATGGTATCAAACCGCGGCCGTGGGTCCTCCTCAGCCCGATTATCTCAACGGTTGCGCCATTGTGCAAGTGGATTTATCCCCCCTAGATTTACTGCATAAATTATTAGAAATCGAGCAGTTATTCGGGAGAGTCCGACGGGAAAGATGGGGACCGCGTACCCTCGATTTAGACTTAATATTTTATGATGACCTGATCTTAGAAACGCCCGAATTACAGATACCCCATCCCCGCTGCCGAGAACGCACCTTCGTGCTGCTTCCTCTTGCAGAAATTGCCCCCGATTGGCGAGATCCTGTAACTGGAAAAACTGTCCTTCAGTTATTGGGGGAATTGGGATTGGGAGAGTAGGGTGTCAATACTGCTCGTTTACACCTAAAACCCTTGTTGAGACTGGATGGCAGCAATGGAGAGAATAAGCTATTGACTATACACCTTAGGTTGAGTTGCCCAAAGGGATGATAGGGTGAAGTGGGAAATTTCAGCTAAATTCCCCACTTCTGTCTCCTGTCTATGTTGACCATGATTCCCTCAAGCAAGCGCTACTGGCTCAAAAATGCCCATATTCCCGTTTCCCTCCTAGAAAATGAGGTTTTTTCTCCCCAAACCTCCGAGGGATTAACCTTAGTTAATCTAGAAATTAATGACGGTTACATTAATCGCATCACCTCCACAATCCCTCCCGAAGACAATATTCCCGTCATCGACCTCAAAAAACAGATTGTTTTTCCTTGCTTTGTCGATATGCACACCCATCTCGATAAAGGTCATAGTTGGCATCGTTGTCCTAACCATGATGGCACTTTTGACAGCGCCTTAAAAATGGCCCTAGAGGATTCTCGACGGGAGTGGCGCTTAGAGGATGTATATCGTCGCATGGAATTCGGCGTTAAATGCAGTTATGCCCACGGAACCGCCGCTATTCGCACTCATATCGACTCTTTTGGTCAACAGGCACAGATTAGCTTAACTGCTTTGGGAGAATTGCAACGACAATGGGCCGGTAAAATCACCCTGCAAGCGGTTTCTCTAGTTTCCCTTGACTACTATCAAACCGCCGAGGGAGCGGCCTTAGCCGATAAAATCGCCGAATTTGGGGGCATATTAGGGGGAGTAGCCTACACAAATCCTGATTTACAGGCACAAATTGATATTACCTTCAAATTAGCCCAAGAAAGGGGCTTAAATCTCGATTTTCATCTGGATGAAAACGGCGACCCCGATTCTACCTGTTTAGCAGCGATCGCGCGTACTGCTATCAAAGAGCAATTTTCTGGACAAATCATCTGTGGTCACTGTTGCAGTTTAGCGGTACAATCCCCTGAAATAATCCAAGAAACCCTAAATTTAGTCAAAAATGCCAGCATTGCTATCGTTAGCTTGCCGATGTGCAATCTCTACCTACAGGATCGTCAAGAGCAAAAAACTCCTTTTTGGCGCGGGACAACTAAGGTGAAAGAGATGAAAAAAGCGGGAATTCCGGTTGCTTTTGCCAGTGATAACTGTCGCGATCCCTTTTATGGTTTTGGGGATCACGATGGTTTAGAGGTCTTTACCCAAGCGGTGCGGATTGCCCATCTCGATGCACCCTACGCTGACTGGGTAAATAGTGTCACCCTCACCCCAGCAAATCTGCTCGGATTGCCCCATTTAGGGCGCATTAAGACGGGTCTAGAGGCAAATTTGTTAATTTTTAAGGCGCGCTACTTTAGCGAGCTATTATCGCGACCACAGTGGGATCGCCTCGTGATTCGGCGCGGGTTGAGCATCGATACTACTCTCCCCGATTACCAAGAGTTAGATGATTTAGTTCTGGGAATTGAGCAACTCCTGTAGGGGTTTGACAAAAACCACCGATTCTAGGTTAATAGCACCGTAAATATGGGGAAAGGTCTCTTTTTCTAGCTCTAGAGTTGCATTTTCTGGGTTAGGATGTTGGGGCTGCTCCCATTTAACCGGGGACTGCAATTGTTCAGGAGAAATGGCTAAAACCAGCAAATCTGGCTGATTTTGATAAAAAGCGGCCACAACTTTCGGAATTTGTTCTAAGGTGCAGCAATGAATAAATCCCTCATTTTTTAGGGAATGCGCCCGATATTCCCCCATTTCACGAGCTATTCGCCAACCTCTTTCCGTAGTGATGTGATAGATCATCGGTTCGCCTCCTACTGTTACCTTATTCCTAATTTTAGGATATAGCCTGAAGCTGTCAGCGGCCCTCAATTCTCTTAAACTAGAGGTCAGGGAATAAAGACAAGAAATTTGTCCGACCACTGACCAGAAAAAAATGGCCGATAATGGCCTCAAAATCTCTTTATAGTCTCTTTTTACCTGATATTAACCATTTCCCTTTAAAATGAGCTTATCGAGCCAGTAACTGCAAAAATCTATGTTAGATAAAATATTTACTCCCAATCCCTACGCTGAAAAACCCGCTCCTCTACGTCCTCGCAAGGGGGTAATTATCGGTGTTGGTCAGGTGGGGATGGCCTGCGCTTACTCGATGTTAATTCAAGACTGTTTTGATGAATTAATTCTGCAAGATATCGCCACCGATAAAGTCGAAGGGGAAGTGATGGATTTAAGGCACGGAATGCCTTTTATTGAACCCACAGACTTGAAAATGGGAACCGTGGCCGATGTGGGACAAAATGCCGATGTGGTGATTATTACTGCTGGGGCTGCCCAAAAAGAGGGGGAAACCCGATTACATCTCCTTGAACGAAATGTGGCGATTTTCCGTCGCATTCTCGCGGATGTGGCTGTTTACTGCCCCAGTGCTTTGATTTTGGTGGTGAGTAATCCCGTCGATATCATGACCTATGTTACCTTGAAAATCACCAATTTTCCGCCTTCTAGGGTGATTGGTTCGGGTACAGTGCTAGATTCTGCCCGTTTACGCTCTCTTTTATCCACCCAACTCCATGTAGATGCGCGTAACGTCCACGCTTATATTATCGGTGAACACGGGGATAGTGAGCTTGCGGTCTGGAGTTCGGCTAATATCGGAGGAGCAAGGTTATTAGAAGGAGATTGGCAGGATTTAAGCGCGGCCGACCAAGAAAGCTTAACAGAAATTTTTCTTCAGGTTAAAAACGCCGCCTATGAAATTATCAAACGCAAGGGTTATACTAGCTATGCGATCGGTTTAGCTACCACGGATATCGTTAAAGCGATTTTACGTTCCCAAGAAAGAATTCTGACTATTAGCACTCTCCTCGATGGTCAATACGGTCTCAAAGATGTGTGTTTAAGTATTCCCTCGGTGGTTAACGAGAAAGGAGTGATAAAAACTCTGAATCTTGCTCTTAGTCCCAGAGAAACCCAACAGTTACATAATTCGGCCAAAATCATGCGCGATTTAATCGATCAACTCAAAATTTAACTTAGGGTTGGCTGAATAAATCTAAAAACATTGTTGGCTAAGATTTTTAGATTTTTTTGCCCTCAAAAAGTGCCGAACATAAGAGCGATCAAGGGGAAATTTTAGGCACTTTTTCCCCGAAAATTAGGTAATTGTGGGGTGGACTGAAGAATTAGTGCTAGACCCGCCGAAAAGTCTATTTTATTGCAGCTTGTTGTTAGGAATCTACTTAAAAGAGGTTGTTTAATCTGGCTAATACGCTTTTGGTTATGATATGGGTAAAAGTTCTGGTGATGGTGCTAAAATGGTGTGATATGCCGAGAGTTTTTACATATCGTTACTCTGAGGATTGTTATTCGGAAATTTTCTGTATAATCAACAGTTATGCTGTAAAATATGTTTGATGCGACCATCGACAACATTGAGCCGAATCGAGTAACGCGGTATCGCTTGATGCGCGATGCTGCCTCACTTTCATTTTCCGACGTACTCGATTTATGGCAGTCAGATTCAGGGTTTCGAAACTACTACGCAAATCTGCTCGCAGAATCACCCTATGCTGCCTACCGTTGGGAGACTCCCGCACTCACTACTGGAAATGCAGATCAGCCTTTCCAGTTCGTCTTGTTGAACTCTCCCGGCTTCTCATCCCGACAGACAGATTCAACCACATACGCTAGCTATTTCACTGCTGACGACACAAAATTTGGCGTCGTTTCGTTCGACAACCTTAGTGGTGATGCAACACTTGTCGTTCCATCGCCTCGAGCCGATATGTCAGCATACGGCCACCTTGCCGCGTTCGTGAGGAATGCTCCAAAGAAGCAAATTGATGCGTTTTGGCGAATCGTTAGCGATGCTGTAAGATCTAGGATGGGTCATGCTCCGCTTTGGCTCAGTACGGCTGGCGGTGGTGTTGCATGGCTGCACGTTCGCCTTGACTCGCGTCCCAAATACTATGGCTACGCACCCTACAAAACCGCATAACCAACCGTTGGACCCAAAGCCTGCGAACAGGTGCTTTTGAAATGAATACGTTCATCATGCGGCCTGGGTGAACGGCAGCGTTAGGCCCACAAAGCAATTACCCCTGAACCACAGGAGAAATAAATGGAGACAGATGAAGTTATCGCTCTTCTAGATAAGCATAAATACATAGTTGAGTCATACGTACTCGTTCGAGAATTGGAAATCTTCCTAAATGTAGGAGTAGACGACTTTCATCCCAAAATTAGAATCAAGATTTGGAAAAGTAGCGTAAATTCAAGGGAGCCATTTCACTTTACAGTCAGTCATAACGTACATACGCCAACACAATTTGGCCCATATTATCCATCAGTAACTCAGGCAGTAACTGAGTCACAAGCAATTCACAGTGCTATCTCAGCAATCACAAAGTTCTTGGTTAGTGCGATTGACGGAGGTCATGAACCAAGTGACGACTGGCTAGTTCCAAATAAACATTTTTAACTCATGTTAATTTGAGAATATAAAAGCGATCGCTTTTGGGTAATTGCGATGCCGAAGGCACTGCGTAGCAGTACGCCGCTCTGGTAGTTAATGAAATGTAACGCACCTCTTTTTTCTCTAGTCAAACTATTTTTGACTAATCTCGAATGCTAAGTCGTATCTGTAAAAACAGACATCAAAGGCAAGAAAGAAGTTCATCTGTCCTAGTATTAGCGGCGCATATTTATCTTGTGTCCAAGCAAAGGCTAAATCTACGGTGGGGAATTGCTCAACAGTAGCTTTAACAACCAATGCACGAGCTTCAAATCTAGCTAAATTACCTCCTAATGGCAGAGATAGCCTTTGATTTTCCCAGACTGCACCTAAAGCTAAACCCATTTCATAGGGCAACACATTAACACTAGAACCAGTATCCAAGAGACCCGAAACATTCAAGGATTGACTTTGATAAGTTAATGTCAATGGTAAATAAGGAAGCGCACTTAATGCCCCAAGACTAGAATCTACCTCAGTGAAAGCAAATCTTACCTTATTAGCCATGAGTCAATTCTTGTTTCTCTTTTAATGCTTGAGCAAGAATGGCGGCAGCCTCAAAAGAGTCATGTAAACCTTGTCTAGGGAGATCATCTTGAATAGACATCGGTACAATACCAGAATCCTTGAGCAACTCGGCTACAAGAAAGTTAAGTAATAAGAGCTTATCGGAGTAAGACAATTGCTTTAGCAGGGGCGCAAATTGAGTAGTTGTCAGCATGGATTCAAGAAAGTTACGGATTTTGACTTTCTGCACTTTGTCTGAGTATAACACCACCTTTGCGCTAATCCCTGCCCCAAAAGCAGGCTAACTTTGCCGTTGGACAGAAATCACAGAAATGTTCAATCTAATCTTTATAGTTCTTCGGTTTGTGTCAGTGCGATGCCGAAGGCACTGCGTAGCAGTACGCCAATCTGGTAGGGTGTGTTAATGAAATGTAACGCACCTCTTTTTTTTCTAGTCAAACTATTAGAGCCAGTCTTAGGTTAAGTTGCCGAAAAAACATCTAGCCTAGGATTCCTCTAGCGACTAGATGCCATGATCAAGTCATGTCTGTCCCTGACTAAAATAGAATTAGCGATTTCCCTAAGAGACCTAATTCCATGACGATTATCACTCTTTCACGTTATGTCACCAGAAACAATGAGATTTTAGGTGGAGAGCCAATTATTGAAGGCACTCGCACATCTATTCGCGCAATCGTAGGTCTGTGGCGATTAGGTGTGATGCCAGAGGAAATTCCAACTCATTTACCTCATTTGACCTTAGCACAAGTGTTCGATGCCTTGAGTTTTTATTTGGATCATCAAGCAGAAATTAACGAGTACATTGAACGTAACCAAGTCCCCGATGAGTTGGTGCATCCTTCTGTAAAGGCAGCTTTGGGTAAGCTATGAGCATATTTGCTTCGCTTTACATGGACGAAGATATGTCGGCGTTAGTTGCAACACTTCTGCGTTCTCGTGGTTTAGATGTCACCACTGTTCCTGAGCAGTCAACTTTGGGCAAAACTGACAGCGAACAATTAGAATTTGCAGCTTCTTTAGGTAGATGTCTTGTCACCCACAACCGAGTTGATTTTGAACGATTACATCTTCAATTCATAGAGGAAGGCAGAGAACATTGTGGAATTATTGTTGTCCCTCAGAAAACTGCCTACGAGGTCGTGCAACGGGTTAGTGTTTTAGTCAACACCTTAACTGTTGATAGTATTAATAATCAGTTACTATACGCATGATTTCTCCGCAAACTTACACTCTAAGCACAAGCCAGCTAACACGATGAAGCGGCGATGTTCTAGTTCATTCATCACCGCTGACCATTGCTGTTAGACAGAAATCACAGAAATGTTCAATCTAATCTTTATAGTTCTTCGGTTTGTGTTAGGCCATGGACGGGTTATAAAGGGCGATTTTTGTCAATTGTTTTCGATAACGTTTTTAAAACCCGACACCCGACATCCTGTCCGCAGGAAAAACTTTTTTAGCAGACCCTGGTTATTATACCGATAGGACGGGTTGGCCAGTAGAAATGGCTTTTTCGACGATATCGGCGGCCATTTTCACTCCTCCAGTCTTCTGTAGTGCTTTTTGCATTCTCAGGGCATTTTCTCGGTAACTGGGGACGGATAAGACCTTTTCAATCGCCTTTCGTAAACGGGGAGCTTCTAGACGGGAAATCGGAATCACTTCCCCTGTCCCCGACCATTTTATCCGAGCAGATACCCCCGGTTGGTCGTTAGCGATGGGAATGGCCACCATCGGTACAGCTTGCGCTAGGGATTCTAGGGTAGTATTTAAGCCTGCGTGGGTGATAGTAAGAGAGGCTCTGGTTAAAAGCTCTAATTGGGGAGCGTAGGGAACAACTAGGGCGTTTTTTGTCGTTATTTGAATGTTAGAGTCGGTGTTGCCCAAGGATAAAACTAATTGTACCGGCAAATCGGCACAGGCTTCGGCGATCGCATTAAAGGCCGATTGTAGGCGATTTTGAATTGTACCGAGGGAAGCATAAATCAAGGGTTGTCCGGTTAATTTTTCGTAGGGAAAAGGAATCGTTTTTCTGGTGGAGGAATCGTGAAAGGGACCGGTAAAGTGAAAGTGAGCGGGTAAATTTGGCCGAGGAAACTCGAATTCGGCAGGTTGTTGGCTAATTTGGGCGATGGGTGAATAGCGTTGATTGATGTTTTGATAGGGAATTAACCCCCATTCTTGACGCTGCCGGTTGATTAACTCATTCAGAGGACGAGTCAGAGAGTCAAGGAGTTTATAGCCAATTTTATTGCGAATAACCCCGATAAATGAGGGATTATAGTCCCAAGTGGTCATAAAGGGCGGAATAAGCGGATCGCGATTTAAAACCAATGCCGAACAAAAACTGATAAAGGGAATAGCCAATTTTTCTGCGATTGTACCCCCTGAGGCGGAGACTTGATCGACAATTAGGGCATCAATTCCCAGGCGACGCATCTCTTGCGGGATAGTTTGAAAGAGGGTCGCTGTAGAATTAGTTACTGATTGTACCGTGCGTCGAACGGCGGCTGTTCCCTGTAATTGACCAATTTCGGCTAAATTTTTGGCTGATGTGCCTTTCGGATATTGGTCGGGTGCAATTGCCTGAAAATCTAAGCCGGCTGCTTGCACCATTTCTTCACCATCAAGAGTTAAAAAACAGGTAACTTTATGACCGCGTTTTTGTAATTCTTTTCCTAAAGGTAGGAGAGAATAAATATGTCCAGAAGTTGTAGGACAGAGTAAACCAAAATGAGTCATTAAACACCTCCACAGGTTTTCTTTAATTCTTCCAGATTCCAGAATGCTCCACCCAAGGCAGAGAATTGTATTCCTTCAAAGCAGTTACGCACAGCCCCCAAAGCGAGGGGATTAACTAGATAAATAAACGGGACGTATTCCTGTTGAAGTTGTTGAATTTCATTATAGATAACTTTGCGCTTCTCAAAGTCTAATTCTTGGGAACCTTTGACGTATAAATCGGCGATTTTTTTCTCCCAATCCGCCGCTTGCCAGCCTTGAATCGGCGGGCTGCCGGGTTGAGGTTGTTGGTTAAAAGCGTGGAGATTTCCATCTACATACCAAATATTAGGGGCGTGGGGTTCATTATCGCCAGTAAAACCTAAAATATGAGCTTCCCAATCTAGACTATTACTCAGTTTATCAACTAAATTACTAAAAGCGATCGCTTGAAAATCCACTTGAATTCCTATTGCGGCTAAATCATTTTTAATTTGTGCGCCAATTGCTTCCCGGATTTTATTTCCTGCGTTAGTAATCAGGTTAAATCTAACGGGATTATTATCGGCATCGACTAGCAGATTATCACTATTATACTTAAATCCTGCCTCTAATAATAATTCTTTGGCTTTTTCGGGATTATAATCGTAACCTTTCAGGTTTTTATCGTAAAAAGGCGATTGGATAGAAATAAAAGAATTTTGTTCTTGTCCCAATCCTCGATAGATATCATCAATCATTCTTTGACGATTAATGCCGTAGGCAATAGCTTGGCGGAAATTTAAGTTATTAAACCACCTGGATTTAATTGGCTCTAATAGGGGTTTTCCGTTGCGTTTTCCTTGGTTGAGATTAAAACTGATAAATTGGGTTCCGTAGGCAGGTCCCCCATTAAAAATAGTGAAATTTCCTCTTTCTTCTTCGGTTTTTAAGAGGGAGAAAAATTCGGGAGTTACCCCAATAGAATCTAAACTTCCCGAACGAAATTGCAGTAAAGTTGTATCCTGAGATTCAACAATTGCCCAAATTACTGAAGTTATATGGGGTAATTGTTGTTCCTGGTCATCTTTTTTCCAATAGTAAGGGTTATTCTCAAAAATAATCCTTTGTCCCGTTATATATTCTTTTAGTTTATAAGCACCATTAAAAACAATTTTATCGGGAGGAGTATCTAACCCCCAAGTGGAGAGAAATTCTAACCTACCATCGGGGCTTTTTTTCTGAATAGTTTTCTCTAAAGCGTGTTTAGGTAAAATCGGTGAACTGACAGCATCTAAAAAAGGGGCAAAAGGTTCGGGTAGTTTAAATTCGATTCTGCGATTATCTAGTTTAGTGATAACTGGGAATTCTTTTTTTAATCCTATTCTTAAACTATCGCGATAGTTGTTAGGAATATCAGGATTTAGATATAAGTCTTTATAGGTAAAAACCACGTCATCAACGGTTAAGGGTTGACCATCCGACCATTTTAAACCCTCTCTCATAGTAAAAATAATGCTCAAATTATCATCGGAAATTGTCCAAGATTCTGCCAAGACCGGTTCTTTTTTGCCAGTAATGGGATTTTCTGTTAATAGTCCTTCGTAGGTTAAACCAAAAATATTCGGGGATTCGGCCGATAAAACAGCATTAAAGGTTTTTGGGTCACTTAATACCGATATGACCACTTGATTGCGTCTAACTTGATTACCACAAGCAGTTAGGGAAATCAGCAATAAACAAGAAATTAAAAATACCGTTAATCTCCGCCAGAATTTCACCATAATCTTTAATATTTTTCTGTCCGACTATTTAGAAGCAAACACCTTGCCTTATTATATACACCGAAACTGACCAAGCTGAAAGCCGCTGGACTGTTTCCTTGCCCCATAAATATAACAGGAAATGAGACAAAAAATCTCGCCTAGGAAAGATTGACAAAGGCGAGAAACCGTGTTTCCATTAAGAATGGGAGATAAAATCTAAGAACGTTGTTCGATCGGTGTATAGGGGACCTCGTGTTCTCCGGTGTAGATTTGGGTAGGACGGAAAATGCGGTTAGCATTTAATTGTTCTTTCCAGTGGGCTAACCAACCGGCCACCCGGGAGATGGCAAAAATCGGGGTAAATAAATCATTGGGGATGCCTAATTTCCGATAAACCAATCCCGAATAGAAATCCACATTAGGATAGATACCTTTTTCGCCGTAGATATCCACCATTGCCTGTTCTAATTCTAGGGCGATATCGTAGTATTCATCGGAACCTAATTCCGCGAATAATTGTTCGGCAAGATTTTGTAAAATCGTCGCCCGGGGGTCCTTAACTTTATATACCCGGTGTCCAAAACCCATAACTTTTTGTTTATTGGCGATACATTTTTCCACATAGGGACGAACATTAGCCACCGAACCGATTTCCTCTAACATTAACAATACTTCCTCGTTTGCCCCACCGTGGAGGGGGCCGGCGAGAGTTCCCACTGCTGAAGCGATGACACCGTAGGGGTCGGTTAAAGTGGAAGCCGTCACCATGGCCGAAAAAGTCGAGGCATTCATGGTATGTTCAGCGTGGAGAGTCAAACAGACATCGAAAACCTTCGCCGCTAAATCCGTCGGTCGTTTTTCCGTCAACATATAGAGGAAATTGGCCGCATAATCAAGACTATCGTTGGGCTGAATGGGGTGATTACCTTTGCGAATCAATTGAAACGCCGCCACCATGGTGGGGATTTTCGCTAATAACCGCACTACTGCCTGACGGATATATTCGGGATTATCCAGAGCCCGACGGGCATAGTATAAACCTAAAGCCGCCGCCGAAGTTTGTAGCGCATCCATGGGATGGCCTTTTTCGGGGAAGCATTTCATCATGTCTTCGATACGGTACTTGATGCGTCGATGATAACGGATTTCATCGGCAAATTCTTCCAGTTCCGCCCCCGTGGGCAGAACACCCCAGATAAGGAGATAGGCGGTTTCGAGGAAGGTACTTTTTTCGGCGAGTTCCTCAATCCGAATGCCCCGATACTCTAAGATTCCCTTTTGCCCATCCACAAAGCTGATACTCGATTGGGCGGCGGGAATTCCTTCTAAACCTGGCCGATATTCACAAACTGTCATAGTTCTACCTTTCCGTGGCGAAGATTAAGCCCTAACGCTAACTTACTTGATCTTTCCACCCTTACCGAAATTTTATAGAAATTCTTCGGTTCTGCCTCTCCTGTTGAGGATTAGGGAGAAATGGACGGAAATTACTCCTATTTAGCGATTGCTTCGTCGATTTAGTCAACCCTGCCCTAGCGCATTTTTTCTGGGCTTACTGTTGCGACTCTAGCTAGAGGACTTGATATTTATCTACTTTCATTGTACCGATAATTTTTTTTAAATTTCTTCGGGATTAATATTTAATTCCCGCAGTTTTGCCGCCAATCGTTCGGCCCGTTGTCGTTCCGTTTCGGCCCGTTGTCGTTCCGTTTCGGCCCGTTGTCGTTCCGTTTCGGCCCGTTGTCGTTCTTCGTTGTAACTGGTGAAAGGTTGACCATCGGGATAATACAAGAGTAACTCTGGTTGGGCTAATTGAAAACGAATGCCCAAGCGAGGACTTACCCAATTATCGAGATTTTCCAGACTTTCGA
>SFAQ01000067.1:0-30033 GCA_007096525.1 Microcystis wesenbergii Mw_QC_B_20070930_S4
TTTTTCTTCTGGCTATATCAGTATTCAGGAGACAGTCCCGATGAAAAAATTTTCACCACCAGAGATGAAAGAGGTTTCCTTCCCCACACCCTACACCCCACACCCTACACCCCACACCCTACACCCCACACCCTACACCCCACACCCTACACCCCACTTCTCCAACAATTGTAAAGAAATATTACAATTATGCCGTTATAACAGCTTACCATCTTGACAGGGAGGAAAGACAGTGGTTATAGTAGGGACACATACCCGGGTAAACCAATTTAGTGATATGCAAGACAAGCAAAAAGTCACACTGTACCTTCCCCCTGGAGTCCATCGTCAACTAAAGATAAAAGCTGCGATCGATGAAGAATCGATGTCAGGGCTGGTGGAGAAAGCGATCGCTTTCTACCTGAAATACCCCGAAAAGGTAGAGGAAATCGAAGCCACCGCCTATGGCAAAACCTATCAGGTTCATGTATGTCCCGAGTGTGATGCCGCGTTAGTGATGAAAGAAGATCGGCTAAGGTCGATCAAACGCCAGCCCGCAATAGTCGGCGACGAGTTCCCGATCGAAGTTCCCGAACCCGTTGGCGCTCAAGGAACCACAGAGGGAGAAGCAGCCTTAGTTCCCTGCTAAACTCTCCGTAGGCCAACAAGGCATCTACAGCCATCAGCCGCCCAAGGTCAAAACCGTTACCACAAATAGGGTCGATGTTATGAAAGAAGAGCTAGAAATTCTCGTCAAGGCTCAGTATCCCCTGATTTACCTCGTCACCTCCGAGGAGGAAAGGGCAGAAGAAGCCATCAGCAAAATAGCCCAACTAAATACACAACATCGACGGGTGTTTGTCTGGACTGTCACCCACGGCATGATCGAACTAGGTCAACCGCGCCAAACCAGTCAACATAATACCGTGTCGCCAGAAGCGGCGATCGAATGGGTAGTGCGTCAACGGGAAGCGGGCATCTACATTTTCAAAGACCTGCATCCGTTCATCACTTCCGCTCCGGTCAATCGCTGGTTAAGAGATGCGATCGCCAGCTTTAAAGGAACCGAAAAAATCATTATATTAATGTCTCCCCTGCAAGAAGTCCCCATAGAACTAGAGAAAGACGTAGTAGTTCTAGATTTTCCCCTGCCGGACATGGGGGAATTAGACGGAGTTCTTTCCCAACACCTGAGCAAAAATAAAAATCGTCGTACCACCACAGAGGTTCGGGAAAAACTCCTGAAAGCGGCCTTAGGTTTAACCAAAGATGAAGCGGAAAAGGTGTACCGCAAGGCCTATGTAAAAGCCAACAAATTGACGGAAGACGAGGTAGAAATCGTCCTTTCCGAGAAAAAACAACTGATTCGCCGCAACGGAATCTTAGAATACATTGAAGAGGACGAGACCATCAATGCCGTCGGCGGTCTGGAAGAACTAAAAAAATGGTTAAAACAGCGCTCAAACGCCTTTACAGAAAGAGCCAGAGGTTACGGACTCCCCCAACCGAAAGGAATGCTAATTTTAGGGGTACCGGGCTGTGGTAAGTCCTTAATCGCTAAAACCACCTCGCGCCTCTGGAGTTTACCGCTCCTGCGCTTAGATATGGGACGGGTTTACGATGGTTCCATGGTGGGACGATCCGAGGCTAACCTGCGTAATGCCTTAAAAACTGCCGAATCCATCTCTCCGGCCATTCTTTTCATCGATGAATTAGATAAAGCTTTTGCCGGTGGTACAGGATCCGCCGATTCCGATGGGGGAACCTCTAGCCGCATCTTCGGCTCCTTCCTGACTTGGATGCAGGAAAAAACCTCGCCCGTCTTCGTCATGGCCACAGCTAACCGCATTGAACGGCTACCGGGGGAATTTCTCCGTAAGGGGCGCTTCGATGAAATCTTCTTTGTCGATTTGCCCAATTCCGAAGAAAGACAAGATATCTTTAATATTCACCTGACTAAACGACGCTCCGACATTTCTCGCTTCGATTTGGAGCAGTTAGCCAAGGTATCCGATGGGTTTTCCGGTGCGGAAATAGAACAGGCGCTGATTGCCGCCATGTATGAGGCCTTCGCCCAAGATCGCGAATTCACGCAATTAGACATTATTGCGGCGATTAAGGCGACTCTGCCCCTATCTCGCACCATGACCGAACAGGTAACTGCCCTGCGTGATTGGGCCAGACAACGCGCCCGACCTGCTTCGGCCTCCGTCGCTGAGTACCAGCGATTGGAGTTCTAACAGACTTTCGCCCGGTCCCAACGGGATGAAAGGCTAGTTCTCAGGGACTAGCAATGCCTCGCAAAGCCGCTTGGCGGCACTCTTTAACTCTCAATCTGTTGTTGTTAATTCTTAATCTACAAAGAGGAAATTCCAATGTCTCATTTCAGCACTCTCCGGACCAAAATCACCGATGCCGAAATCCTCAAAGCTTCTCTCCGCGACCTCGGCATTAGCGTGAAAACCGAAGCCGATGTTCGTGGTTACAACGGTCAACGGGTTCGCTCCGACATCGTTGCTGTTCTCGATGGCGAATATGATCTCGGTTGGTCCCGCAATACCGACGGCAGTTTCGATTTAATCGCTGACCTCTGGGGTGTGGCCAAAAAACACAATCAAACCGAATTGATCAACTCGATCAACCAAAAATACGCTGTGAACAAAACCCTATCCGAAGTGAAACAGCGCGGTCTGCAAAACGCTAACGTTAAGCTAGTCGTTCAAAGCTAAGATTTACAGCGCGTTCCCAAGCCTAGGGGTTGACCAGTTCGGTTAACCCTTTTTTCTGTCTCTGGGCTATGTTAAGAATGGTAAAATTAACTTGACAAAAATGCTCCGACCCGAAGAAAGAACTAAACTCGATCCGACGAAAGACAGCGATTTTTATGCTTTTCCCCGCTTTGTCACCCACGTGGATGAGGGTTTTATCGATCGCTTAACCGCTCTCTACCGAGAGATATTATCGCCGAATACACGCATTTTAGACCTGATGAGCAGCTGGGTGTCCCATTTACCGGAGGAGATGGAATTTGAGCATATCGAAGGTCACGGGATGAATGAGGAGGAGTTGGCCAAAAATCCCCGCTTGCATAGTTATTTTGTCCAGGACCTCAATGCACAGCCAAAATTGCCCCTAGGGGATAGTTCTTTTGATGCGGTGTTAATCACGGTGTCGGTGCAGTATTTGCAGTATCCAGAGGCGATTTTTGCGGAACTGTACCGCATTTTAAAGCCTAATGGTCTGGTGGTGGTCAGTTTTTCCAATCGGATGTTTTACCAAAAAGCGATCGCTGCTTGGCGCGATAATAGCGATTTAGGCCGGGTAGCGTTAGTGAAGTCCTATTTTAAATCGGTGGCGGGATTTAGGGAAGTACAGGCGATCGTTCGTCCTGCTACTACCCCCAGTTTCCTGCAAATGTTAGGAATTATGGTCGCTGATCCCTTCTATGCAGTGATAGGGAAAAAGAATCTTCTCTAGGATTATAATCACCGTTAACTATAGCAGAGATAGTTAATTTTCCTCAACTCCAACCCCTCTCCTAGAAAGGTAGAGGGGATTAGGATGTCTGCCACGAATAAAGAAAAATGGTATAAGGTGCGTTCCCCCTCGTTGTAGCAGGGAACGCACCCGACAAAATCGGCGTACTGCTAGGCAGTGCCTTCGACATCGCACTCAGGCAAAACTTCCAGCAACTGTGGACTGAAGCGAACACAGTATGATACAGTAATATCTTGAATAAAATTAATCAAGAAAAAAATATGTCAAAAAGCGATGGATATCGTTCCTTTGGCAAACGAATCAAAGAACTTCGGGAGTCTAAAGCTAAATTAGTTAGGAAGGTTGCGGCCGATTTAGATATGGATCAGTCTGTCTTAAGTAAATTAGAGAATGGACTTTTGTTTCTAAATACCACTTTACTTGAAAAAATTGCCCAATATTATCAAGTCTCACTCGATGAACTTAAAACCATTTTATATGCTGACAAAATTATGAGTTAATATGCAACCTATACTCATGCTGATAGAGTCATCAATTTAGTTTGTGAAAGATTTGCGGAATATCACACAGAATCTAACCATCAACACAAGGAAGAATCAGATGATCCAACTTGAATTATTTGAACCAATTTACACAGATCAATACATTCAAGAAGGGTTTAATTTTTTGACACCCAAACTTGGGGATGTTACTTTCTTGAATGGTCTTAATGAACCTGTTCATCGTTGGTTTAGACTAACGCCAAGTTATGCTCCTGAATTAGTTAGATTTCTATGTGAATATTTAGAATGTTCATCAAAAACTGTATTGTGCGATCCCTTTTTAGGAAAAGGTACGACGATAATAGAAGCTAAGAAACTTGGACTATTTGCTATAGGCATAGAGTTGAATCCATTACTAAAACTTGCATCTGAGTATGCCTTGACTTGGGAAGTTAATATTGAACAATTAACTCAACATTTTCAATCTTTTGAAACTTATATTCTTGATACTTTAGATAAAGCGAAGAATTTGTCTTTAGAAACTGCCGAGGAAAAATATGAATTAACTATCCCACCAATTCACAATGTATTTAGATGGTGGAGAAAAGAAGTTTTAAAAGATTTACTTCTAATTCGTAGGGCTGTTTGGAAAATAGAGAATGAGAACTATAAACATCTTTATTGGTTAGCTTTGTGTTCTTCGGTTCTAGATTGCGCTAATATTCATCGAAATCACCCTACTATTAGTTTTGATGATAAACATAACCGTGAAATTAGTGTTTGGAAAGACTTCCGTGACAACTTTGAAGCTATTATCACTGATCTAAAACATTTATCTACAAGAGACAAGTGGGGAACTATAAAAGTTTACCTAGGTGATAGTACCCAATTATCTAGTTTTGTCGAAGAAACAATAGATAGAGTGATTACTTCTCCTCCTTATCCTAATAGATTTAGTTATGTCCATACTACTCGTCCACAACTTTTCTTTATGGAAGTTTTCTCACAGGCTTCTGAATCTGCCGATCTAGATTGTGCCTCAATTGGTGGCACATGGGGTAAGGCTACGTCAATGCTTTATGAGATTGAAGTAGCCCCAAATGATCATATTTTTGATATACTTTTGCCGCTGGTTAACCAGTTACGTCAAGAAAATAACTTGATGTGTAACTACGCCATAAAATATTTTAATATGATGGATAACCATATAGCTCAACTTGCCAAAGTTACCAGTAAAAAGTTTAGAGGGGCATATATAGTTGGCAATTCTAGACTATCTGGCGTTGATATTTTTACTGACATATTATTGGGTAAAATTTTTGAAAAGAATGGTTTTGCTGTTGAGCAAATTCTTGTTTTGCGGAAACGTGGAGGTAAGAAGAAACTCTATGAAACAGCAATTTGTGTAAAAAAAGCTTAAGACTACATCATGTCAAAAATCTTGTCCATAATTTCTCGTATTAACTTATCTTCCTGTTTAAAGTAGCTGAGTAAATCAAACCCTGTCAGCAATTTGACAAACTCAAAAGCATTGTCCCCCTCGTAGACTTTCCAATATTCTCTTAAGCGCCTTACAGGACTGGTCAAAGAAGATGAGCAAAAAATAATCATGACTGGTTCTATTTTTTTATTATTTAGTGCTAGAGCCATGTCTCGGTCAGCCTGTATGCGTTTTGAGTCACCAATCTGATAGCAAGAACGTACTTCAAAAGCCATCCCAATTGCTGTTTTATCCGTTTTTAACTGTTCAATACGTCTAGCGTTCTCTAAAGATAATTTTGAGTAGCTGATTAATCCATCGGTAGAACGTTTCTGTGATTTGTTGTCAATATTTAGCATAAGACTATAAGATAAATCTTCCGAAGATATATTAAGTTTATCTGCTAATAGTGTCTGAAAAATTTCCTCATACATATCACCAAGTTTACGGTGGAGGCTAGTAATTAGGTTCCCTCCAATCCTTGCTGTAACGTATTTAGTATCATTAAGAAAAAAAGGAGCAAAAGCTGGATCATTACCAATCATATTAAGAAAACTACTCTTGTCAGTGACACCTTCAAAACGCTCAAAAGCATTATATTCGAGGACTTTTGATAAATGATAATTAATTATTTTTTTTAATTTTTGGTTGCTCATAGTGTTCCCCAAGCTTACATTAGTAACCAAGAATTATAACTGTTCTTCAGATACAGATTGGAGCATCACGGACAACTAATGCGCTTAGAAGGAACAATCCACACCCTCACCCACCGACAATGAGACCGTCGTACTCCGCTATCTAGTACCAGTAGATCGCACTCCTAGCAGTGATAGGAAAAAAGAATCCTCTCTAGGATTATAATCACCGTTAACTATAGCAGAGATGGTTAATTGCCCTCACCCCCAACCCCTCTCCCTTTCTGGGAGAGGGGAGTAAGATACCTGCTACGAATAAAGAAAAATGGTATAAAATCTCCAATCATCCCCTAGAGATGCAAGGCCACAGAAAGGGTGCGTTTCTTAACGCACCCCACTGGACTAGATTGAACGCCTATTTTTGTTATTTACCCATTCTCTTGAGTGCCGAACCAACACCCAACAAACCTAAACCCAGTAAACCCACGGTAGCAGTGGGTTCAGGAACTGAAGTTGCTGGTTGTTGTTGTGCTGTCCCAAAAGTTACGGGGAAATTTGGTGAACTCGAAACACTTGTGAATGCGGGGATAAGTCCCAATTCTATACTCTCAGAAATCCCGAAAACGCTGGCTAACTGAATGGAATAACGTGGACCAGACAGACCCAGGGACGAGTCTATAAACTCTAAACTAGAGGAGCAAATAGAGGAAGAGGAGCATCCCGGATCCGAAACATCTGGATTGAATGTTAACACAGAAGATGTGGCATCGACCAGAAATTGCGCTGGTGCTGATGTATCAGTAAGATCCACAGCATTTAAAGTAACAGCATTACCATTAACTGTCAGGGTAAGGTTAACGTTCGTAAAAGGATTGGGAGCACCATCCTGGATAGTATAGCTGCCTAATGGCACATCTACGGTTCCCACTAAAGAAGCGGTATCACTTCCATCACTCCAACTGCGGTTAACATTAAAGGTGGTGACAGCGGGGATAGCGGGGATAGCCATGGCTGCGACAGGAGTTAGCATAGCAGCCAGAGAAGTGGCGCCAGCTAAAGCTAGGGTAGGAAATAATCGGTTTTTATTCATCATTGAGCAAATTCAAAATGGGTGACTGGACGAAACCACCGTGGCTTTTGTCGGTTAGCTTAGGGATAGCGCAACCGAAGACCAAAGGCGAACTGTTCCATAGGGTACACAATTACCCCCCCCGATCTGTATTTTATGTTACATTTTAATAAATCTTTACATTCCTCGTCCGCTCTCGCAGGACAAAGCTTTCTAGACTAGCGATTTAGGCCGGGTGGCGTTATAGCCGATACTCAACGGATTTAGTATCAGGCGAAAGTTGAGAAGATTGTCCAGTATGGTTAAATGTCGCGCTGATGTTTTAATATTACCTATCGCCTAAAACTATGATTACTTATATTAAAATTCATGGCTTTAAATCCTTTCATAATTTTGAAATGGTATTTACGCCGCTTACTGTAGTTGCTGGGGTTAATGCTTCTGGTAAGAGTAATTTATTTGATGCTTTGCAATTGTTGACGCGGCTGGCAGAAGTGGATCTGAAGACGGCTTTTAGCGAGCAACGAGGACATCCTAGCGAACTCTTTACCCAGTATGATGAGGACGACTACGCCACGGAAATGGAATTTATAGTTGAAATGTTAGTCAATCGCAAGGTAAAAGATAATTGGGGTGGGGAAGTCGATCTTAAATATACAAGGTTGCGCTATCAATTAAAAATTAAACGAGAGTCCAACATAAGTGGATTTGAAAACTTGTATATTGTTGATGAACGTTTAGAAAATTTAAAGCAAAAAGAAGATAATTGGGTAAAAAATTATATTCCTAAGACAGTATTGGAAACTTGGCGACCAAAAGTAACGGGTAGGAGAGCGATTCCTTATATTCAGACTGAAGATATTAATGGTATTGCTACCATTGTTGTACATCAAGATGGTCAACAAGGGAATAAAAAACGATTTCCCGCAAAAAACGCATCACAAACTGTTTTAAGCAGCATTAATACTATAGATTTTCAACATATATTAGCCGCCAAACAAGAAATGCTGAGTTGGAAGTTTATGCAGCTTAATCCCGAAGATCTGCGAGAACCTACTCGTCAAGATATGGGCATCAGAGATACAATAACAGCAAGCGGAAAGAATTTAGCCGCTGCTTTATTTCGCATTAAACAAGATGATGAATATACCCTCACAGCAATTTCCCGTGATCTCAATAATCTGCTACCAAATCTTACAGAAGTTAATGTTTATGATGACAAAGCAAATCGACAATTTATTATCAAGGTAAAAGGCGATGATAATCGGGAGTTTTCTTCGAGAGTGCTTTCCGAAGGAACCCTACGTTTATTAACATTATGTGTCCTGCAATACGATCCACAACATACAGGATTACTGTGTTTTGAAGAGCCAGAAAATGGCATTCATCCTTTTCGTATTGAAGCAATGGCAAGATTATTAAAAGAGCTAACTGTCGATTTTAAAGATATTGAAATGCCTTTACGCCAAGTAATAGTGAACACTCATTCTCCGGTTCTGGTGAGTCAATTAATTAATTGGCAAGATGATAAAAATGTCAGCATTTGGCTTTCTCAACTTACCACTATAATATCCACTATTGAAGGGAAGCCAATTAAGATGAAAAGCAGTAATTTTCACCCTGTTATCAAAGAGGATCAGTATCAAAAACAATTAACTTTATTTTCCTCCGAAAATGAGGTCAAGCTAACTCTCTCGGAAGTGGTCGAATATCTAAAAACTGCTGATGCTGAAAGTGCGATTAAAAATATTACAAATCAACAAAACCAATTAAGGTAAATCAATTAAGATGGCAAAAAAAATCAAACAAATAATTATTGCCTTAGCTACAGAAGGCAGTTCCGATCATAGATTTTTACCAAATATTATTCAGCGCACTTTCGAGAGAGTTGCTTTTGAAGATCAACAAGAAATAGAAATTTTTGAACCAATTTGTCTTTCACAAATCTCTGGCGAAAATATCCGAGAAAAAGCTAAAAAATACGCAATTCAAGCGGTGGAGAAGGGAGCAATGGTTTTGTGCTTCCATGCAGACGCAGATGACAAAGACGTATTTAAAGAAAGAATTAATCCGGCTTTTAATGCTATTAAATCAGACAAGGGAGACTTATGCAAAAATTTAGTTGCTATCGTTCCAATACAAATGACTGAAGCCTGGATGTTAGCAGATAAAGAATTACTAAAAAAACAATTGTGTACAGATAAAAGTGATAGTGAGTTAGCAATCGATAAACATCCCGAATCTTTTAGAAATCCGAAAGAAACGATTAAAAATGCCATCAATAAAGCGAGAGAAGGTATAACTAAACGGTATCGAAATAAACTAAAAATTGACGATTTATATTCACCGCTTGGTACAAAAATCCCATTGTCGAAATTAGAATCCTTGTCTTCCTACAAAAAATTTGAAGAGGCAGTACGAGATATTTTTCCACAATTAACGAAAGTCAACAATATAGAGGATAATCCTGATCAAACGTGAATAGGTCTTTGCTATAGCATTTTTCTAAAGTAATGGCAGAGATGGTTAATTTTCCTCAACCCCAACCCCCCCAACCCCCCCGATGTCGGGGGGGTTGCCTTTTGCCTGTTGCCTCATCTCAACAAGCAATTTAAATGCGCGGGCAGCTTACTTTTGACCGTTACCCTGCATAGCTAAAACCCCATCGCGCAGTTTATCCGGCACTTCTTGCAGGTGATCCTCATCCCACCGAAAGAAACCGACCCCCATAGTCAAAGAACGCAATTCAACGATAAAATCGTGCATTTCCGCTTGGGGTAGATAGGTCGTTATCTGATCCCAACCTTTCCACTCCTCAGAAGCTTCAAAACCCTGAATTTGACCGCGTTTACCACTGATTAACTGTAAAACCTTGGCGGTGTATTCCGAGGGAGCGAGAACCGTCACCGATAGAATTGGTTCTAATAAGACTGGATGACATTTAGGCAGTCCTTCCGTCATCGCTAGACGGGCCGCTTGTTTAAAAGCTTGTTCGGAACTATCGACACTATGATAGGAACCATCGGTGAGAGTAACATCAATATCCACCACGGGGAAACCCAACGGACCATGACCGAGATATTCCCGCACTCCCGTTTCCACCCCGGGGATATACTGTTTCGGGACGACACCACCGACAATCGTTTCATGGAAGTGGAAACCTTCCCCCCGGGCCAGGGGTTTAATATCGAGATACACATCACCAAAAGCACCGTGGCCGCCGGTTTGGTGTTTATAACGTCCGTGGGATTTAGTGCTGGTTTTGATCGTTTCCTTGTAGGGAACTTGGGGTAAATGGGTGGTCATCGGTAGATTATACTTGCGTGCTAGGCGATCGAGGGCTACTTGCAGATGAATTTCTCCCTGTCCCCAAAGAATCACTTCTTTAGTATCGCCGTGTTGTTCCCAGTAGAGGGAAGGATCTTCTTCGATCAGTTTCGTCAAAGCTGAACTTAATTTAACTTCATCCTTGCGATTTGCGGCGGCAATAGCGAGAGCAAAGACGGGTTTAAGCTGTAATCCTTTGGGAAGGTCGGGTTTTTGACTGCCGCTGCTAACCACGTCTCCGGTGGCGATTCCCTCCAAACGACCGAGAGCGACAATTTCCCCCGCTTGGGCCTGCTGTAGGGGTTGTTGTTGTTGTCCCATGAGACGATAGATACCACCAATCCGCACACCGTTCAGGGCCATGCCATCGTTAAGGGTTCCCTGCCAGATTCGCGCTAGGGAGAGGCGACCGCCCTGGGGAGTAAAATAGGTTTTGAGGATTTGTACCACCGCATCCCCATCCGCACTGGGATCGAGACCGCGACGGTTGGCAGTAATTGTCGGGGCCGGTGTTTCTTCCACTAAAGCGGTGAGGAGATGACGCACACCATAGTCCCGTTCCGCCATACCGAAGAACACGGGTACTATCTGATCGGCTCCCAGTTCTTGTTTTAAGTCTTGGAGAATTTCTTCCCGGGAGGGGTTAATATCTTCGAGGAGTTCTTCTAAAAGATGATCATCAAATTCGGCGATCGTTTCTAGCATTTCCTGTCGAGCAATCTGTTCTTCTTCCTTGAGGTGGTCGGGTAAAGGTACAGGATCGGCGGGACTGTTAGCATGGTAATGATAAGCTTGTTCGTTGATTAAATCGATGAATCCGATAATTTCGTTGTTCTGCCGGATGGGATATTGCTGGGGAACGAGGGGACGACTAGAAACGGATTTAAGAGCTTGTAGGACTTCGTTAAAGTGACTATTACAGCGATCCATCTTGTTGATGAAGATTAGATGCGGAATTTCCCAATCATCGAGGAATTTTAGCAAGGGAGCCAGGGTGAGAACTCGATCGACCACCGGTTCACAAACGATAATAGCAGCACCGGCCCCGACGAGGGCATTATAGGTTTCACTGGCAAATTCGATCGAACCGGGACAATCGAGAAAGGTAAAATTTAGGTCTTGGTATTGACTATGGGCAACGGAAACTTCTACACTCATCTGTCGATCCCGCGCTTGGGTGGAACTATCACTGACGGTATTGCGATCGCTAATTTTGCCTTTTCTGGTGATGGCTCCTGTTACGAAAAGTAAACTTTCCAGTAAGGAGGTTTTTCCACTGGAGTAGGGGCCGACAAGGGCCACATTACGGGTGTTTGCTCCGATACTTTGATTCATACAGATACCCCCAACAATGATTTAGTGATGAGTTGTGGCGATGGGACGATATTTACACTCGATCGCCCTAGGAAATATACTGTCATAGCACTGAAAATTACTCTCAGGACGTATTTAGAAGTGAAAGGCCTGTCTTGCCATAATTTTGCCCAGTGCTACAGGTGTATTCTTTCTTACTCTTCACCCTAACTCAGTCTCAAGCATTACATCCCATTCTCGCAATCTCTTGTAAAATCTCGCCTAATTTTAGTTAAGGAACTTGAATAAATGTTAACTAGGGTTTGCTAAATAAGTTTTTCGTGGGTGTGGGGTGTGGGGTGTGGGGTGTGGGGTGTGGGGAGAAACAATTGATAACTTGAGAGTTAATCACACTATTAAAAACGGATTTGGTCTAAAAGTCTTACCCAACAAAGTTTTTAGATTTATTCAGCAAACCCTAACTAAGCGGTTAACTATCAACAGTTTTTCTCCTCAACCGGATTTACAAAAACGAGAGGCAGCCTGATATAGTGAGAGGTCGGAATGATGTTTATCAAGCAATTTTTATGTTAAAAGCTGGAATCGTGGGACTGCCAAATGTGGGGAAATCGACCCTATTTAACGCTCTCGTGGCTAATGCCAAGGCCGAGGCCGCTAATTTCCCCTTTTGTACCATTGAACCGAATGTGGGTGTGGTATCCGTCCCCGATGAACGTCTGGAGGTTTTGGCTAAAATCTCTAATTCTGAGAAAATCGTGCCGACGCGGATTGAATTTGTCGATATCGCCGGATTAGTCAAGGGTGCGAGTCAGGGGGAAGGATTGGGTAATCAATTTTTGGCTAATATCCGGGAAGTGGACGCGATCGTTCACGTGGTGCGCTGTTTTGATAATGATGATATTATTCATGTTTCCGGTTCTGTGGATCCGGCCCGGGATATCGAGGTGATTAATCTAGAGTTAGCTCTGGCGGATTTGGGACAGGTGGAGAAGCGGGTGGAACGTTTACGGAAACAGGCGAAAAATAGCAAGGAAGCCGCCGAAGAATTAGCTATCCTTGAAAAAATCCTAATTTGTCTTAATGACGGTATTTCGGCGCGAAAAGTGGATTTAAGCAAAGAGGAAGAAGAATTAATTAAAAATCTCGGTTTATTGAGTCGTAAACCGATTATTTATGCCGCTAATGTTAGCGAAGATGATCTGGCCACGGGTAATGATTGGGTAGAAAGTGTCCGTCAAATTGCCCAACAGGAACAGGCAAAAGTTGTGATCGTTTCTGCTCAAGTGGAATCGGAATTAGTGGAATTGTCGGAAGAAGAAAGAAAAGATTTTCTCGGTTCTTTAGGAGTAGAAGAGGGGGGATTAAAATCTTTAATTAAAGCTACCTACGAGTTATTAGGACTGCGTACCTATCTCACTACCGGTCCCCAAGAAACCCGCGCATGGACGATTATTTCTGGTATGAAAGCACCCCAGGCAGCTGGAGTTATTCACTCGGATTTTGAACGGGGTTTTATTCGTGCAGAAACCGTGTCTTATCAGGATTTAGTTAACAGTGGCACGATGATTGCAGCCAAAGAAAAAGGTTTAGTCAGAAGTGAAGGCAAGGAATACATTGTTCAAGAGGGTGATGTTTTACTATTCCGTTTTAATGTATAGCTAAAAATAAATCAGGTGAGCGATGCCACCTGATCAAAAGGCTAAACAATAGGCGTTGTCAAATTGAAAGATGCTCCGAATTTCTGTCATAAACAATCTCTCAGCTTTTTTTACTCACTTTGGTTAACATTAAACTTAATTTTTTATCTCTTGACATACTCTAATTTATATTCTATAATTAGGTATAGGGGCAAGTTCTTGTTTAATCAAGATGGCGATTATCTCTGTCCACTAAAAGACTGGTTTGCTAGGAATGCAGTCGAGGCTAAAAATAGTCTATCTATTCAACAACCCGCAACAGAAAAGGGTCAAATCAAGCGCAGTAAATGAAAAAGCAAAGATTGTTATTTTCCGAAGACAGCCTGTTACCTGAAAAACTCCCCCAAATTCAGGAATTAAGACCTTCTAACAATCTTTCGGCAGTTTTTGAAGAGTGCCACAATTATATTTACGCCAACGAAGGAATGCTCAAAGACAAGATTTTTCACGAGATGGTTAAACTAATCATCATCAAACTTCATGATGAAAAATCTGCCAAGCAATCTGTAAATTTTGGCGTTACAGCAAGTGAATATAAAGCCATCGTCGCCAATAAGTCCGATGAATTTATGTTGCGTCTCAGTCAATTATTTACCTCCATCAAGAATCATTATCGGGGATTTTTCACCGATGACACATTCAAGTTAAAACCTTTGACTCTTGCTTATATTGTAGGCAGGTTACAGTACATTAATTTAACTAAAACATCTGGCGATATAAAAGGGGAAGCCTTCCAGACTTTTGTAAATAGACACCAGCGTGGAGATAGGGGAGAATTTTTTACCCCTCACCCAATTGTACGCCTTGCGGTTGAAATGATAGACCCCAAACCAAACGAAAAAATTATAGATCCTGCTTGCGGAAGTGGTGGTTTCTTAATTCAAGCAATAAACCATGTTCGACAAAATAATCCAGAGTTCAATATAGCAAGTTTTGTGCAAGAAAGTATTACAGGAATTGAATTTAATCCTGATGTCGCCCTTTCGGGAATGATTCGTTTAGTTTTTGAAGGTGGCACAGGTTCAGAAATTATCTGCACTAATGCGCTTATCGAAGATGAAAAATTAAATAACTCTTTTGATGTTATCTTGACAAATCCTCCTTTTGGAAATAAGGGAAAAGTAGAAGACCAGAAAATTCTTAAATCATATCTTCTTGCCCGGAAATGGCATAAATCAGCGTCCAATAGTTGGGAAGTTTCCCCAACCATTTTAGCGGGTCAGTCGCCCGATATTTTATTTATTGAGAAATCTATAAAATTATTGCGAGCAGGTGGGCGCATGGCAATTGTTCTGCCTGATGGTCTATTACAAAATATCTCTAATGGACCTATTCGCTATTGGTTGCGCTCCCAAGCAAAAATATTAGGGGTTGTTTCCATCCCGACAGAAGCTTTTGTACCTTATGGCACAGGAATCAAGACATCACTTTTAGTGGTTCAAAAATTACCAGCAGACAATGATTCTTGTTTTATGGCACAAATCAAAAAAATAGGCTATGACGTTAAAGGACAAACAATATATAAGCGCAACGAGTCGGGAGTTATAGCCCAAACAAAATCAGGTTGGCCAATAGTTGACGATGATATAAATGATATTTCTCAATCTTTTACCTCATTTATCAACGGCGAATTTGCACAAAACAGCGATTGTATTTATACAGTTAAGAACACCCTGCTCAATTCGAGACTGGATGCCGAACATTATTTACCCAATGACCAAAAATTATTAGAACATCTAAAATCTATTGGGGCGAAACCTTTAGCTGAAATTGCCGATATTTTGAGAGATTCAGCTGATTTTCGTTTAGCCAAAGATAGTGAAATTAGATATATCGCTATTGCCGATGTTGATTATCGTACAATGCAAGTTGTTTCTCAACAAATAATCAAAGCACATGAAGCTCCATCTCGCGCAACATATAAATTGTACAAAGGCGATATTATTACAGCAATTTCAGGAGCAAGTACAGGAACACCACGCCAAGCAACAGCCCTAATCACGGAAGATGAAGACGGAGCAATTTGCTCAAATGGATTTTCAGTATTAAGAAATATTCAGGGAGTCGAGCCTTTGTTTTTATTAGTATATATGCGAACAGACTTTTTTTTGCGTCAGGTTAAAAGGTACATGACAGGTCATGCTATTCCTACTATTTTAGTAGATGATTTGTCTAAAGTTTTAGTGCCTATTCCACCCAAATCTGAACAGCAGAGAATCGCAAAAAGTATGGCTGAAATTCAAGCAATTAGAAAAGAAGCGTTAAAAGCAAGTGAGAATGTTGTTAACGAAATGAGTCTTTTACTTAGCCAATTTGAGTAAAGCAAAAAGCAGGTTAAGCGTAGAACAAGTCTTAAGTAGGTAGGCGTTAAAAATCATCAGACACCCCCCTTATCAAGGGGGGATTAAGGGGGGATCAAAGACAAAATCTATCTTCAATTTAATTATAACCACTTACTTAATATTAAATCCGGTTATTAAACACTGATTATCTATTCACCCTTTTGTCTGTCCTGATATGTAGCCTATACTCAACGAATGAAGAATGTCAAGATTTATTAAATTGTATTTTTTAATACAGTTCGGGGGGGGGAAATGTGTATGCTCTTGTTGTCTTCTTTTTCTCTTGGGTTGGGCTGTTGCTTAACCTGACTGCGAGGAAGACGATAGTTGCATCCAGTCACCCGTTTGCTCAATCAAGATGATTAAAAACCGATTAATTCCTACCCTAGCTTTAGCTGGCGCAACTTCTCTCGCTGCTATGCTCACTCCTGTGGCAGCAACGGCCGTTACTTTTACTGTTAACCGCAGTTGGAGTAGTGGTAGTGATACCGCTTCTTTAGTGGGAACCGTAGATGTGCCAGTAGGCAGCTATACTATCCAGAATGGTACTCCTAATCCCTTTACCAACGTTAACCTTATCCTGACAGTTAATGGTAATCCTTTTCCTGTTTTAAATGCTGCGAACACTTCTAGCATTTCGGGAACAGGGCAATTTTTGGTTAATGCCACATCTTCAACGTTAACTTTTAATACAGCCAATGCTAATGGGAGTAACGCAGCTAATTTAGCGTTTGTGAACTCGTCCACGGGTTTCGGTGGTCCACTTTATGGAATTGGTTTTGATAGTACTCCTGGTTTTGAAGTCGCCTTCGGTACAACCCCAGGTGTTTTGGCTTCAGTAGCTTTCCCCGTAACTTTTGGGACAGTACAACAAGTACAACAAGTACCTGAACCCGCCTCCCTCTTTGGTCTTGGAGTCCTTAGCACTCTCGGCGCAGCTTCAACCCTCAAGCGCAAACTAAAGCCATCCCAATCCATCGAAAAAGAAACCACAAAAGTTGGCTAAATTGCTCATTAAAAATACAATTCCCCTTCAATTAGCCAGTTGAGGGGGGTTTATTTTTAGTCCATGTTTCTATTCATTGATTTTTTTGATCCAATGGCAACTTTTACATCAATATTGTCAAATTGAATGAGTATGGTGATTTCGTGCTACAATAGAGGTCTATTAAAAGTAAAAAAACAATCAATTACCATGAATAGCAAGACAGAAATCACTATTCAAGTTCCTTTAGAAATTGCTAGATATTACGCTAAAATTAAACCCAATGACCGAGCGAACATAGAAAACAAATTAACTGAAACTATTCAATTAGAATTAGAAAAATATCGTCAAAAAGCAGCGGCGAGATTATCAATAATTATGGATCAAGCTAGTGATGAAGCAGAAGCTAACGGATTAACTCCAGATATTTTAGCGTCTATTTTAGAACAAGATGAATAAACCCCGATTTGTTTTTGATGCTAATGTAATTGTTAGTGCTTTTTTATTTAAAACCAGTCCGCCTCGTTTGGCTTTAGAAACTGCCAAGAATCAGGGCATAATTATCTTATCTGAGACGGTTATTGATGAACTTAGCAACGTTTTATCTCGTCCTAAATTTGACCGCTATTTAGCTAGGTTAATTCGCCAAGAGCTACTAGAAACATTAGTGGCAGCATCTTTATTAGTGAAACCGTCAGAATCTGTCAATGAGTGTCGAGATGCAAAAGATAATAAATATCTAGAGTTAGCAATTAGTGGTCATGCGGAATCTCTTATTACAGGGGATGAAGATTTGTTAGTCTTGAACCCATTTAGAAACATTAAAATCATCACTGTATTAGAATTTTTGGAGACTTATTCCGTCAGCTGATGGGGTTTATAGGGAAGTGGGGTGTGGGGAGAAACAATTCATAACTTGAGAGTTAATCACATTATTAAAAACCGATTTGGTATAAGGTGGTTGATTTATCCCAACCTTAAGACAGGACTAGAATACTTGGGATAAATCAACAGGGATTCTCAATTCGATCGGGAAATGTGCGTCACCAGGGCTGCCGATTGTAGGATGGGGGTAGTGGTGACGGAATCCGTCGCTAGGGTAAAGAGAGGATTGGAGAGGATACCGGCCAGGGAAGTCGCCACTAGGGAGAGGACAATACCCACCTGTAGGGGACGCATCCCGGTAAGAGTCCAATTGATAACGGGGTAATTTTTCACCGCATCGGACATCTCTTGGGGTTCCTTAACTACCATCATTTTGACCACACGGATATAGTAGTAAATCGAGGCCACACTGGTGACTAAACCCACGAGGACGAGGGCATAAAGTCCCGCTTGCCAACCGGCCCAGAATAGATAAATCTTACCAAAGAAGCCCGCTAGAGGCGGAATTCCCCCTAAAGAAAGCAGACAGATGCTTAAACAGAGGGTTAGCAGCGGATCTTTCTGGTAGAGTCCCGAATACTCAGCGATCTGATCGGTTCCAGTTCTGAGAGCAAAGAGAATCACACAGGCAAAAGCCCCTAGGTTCATGAACAGGTAAATTAACAGATAGAAAATCATGCTAGAGTAACCCGCATCAGTACCGGCAGTTAAACCAATCATGACAAAACCCGCCTGACCGATCGAGGAATAGGCTAACATCCGTTTCATGCTAGTTTGGGCCAAGGCAACCACGTTGCCGAGGATCATACTCAAAATGGCTAGGGCAATAAAGATAAACCGCCATTGTTCGCTCACTAGACCGAAAACCGTCACTAATAGGCGAATTGCTAGGGCAAAACCGGCCGCTTTGGAACCCACCGAGAGGAAAGCCACCACGGGAGTGGGTGAACCTTCGTACACATCAGGAGTCCACTGGTGAAAGGGAACCGCCGAAATTTTGAAGGCGATACCGGCAATCACAAAAACCAATGCGATCGCTAAGGCCAGGGACTGGCCACCGTTAACAGAGGTTAATTTTTGGGCAATGGCACTTAAACTGGTTTCACCTCCGGATAAACCGTAGAGAAGGGAAACACCATAGAGGAAAATCGCCGAACTAGAAGCTCCAATTAACAGGTATTTTAAGGCGGCCTCGTTCGAGCGAGGATCCCGCTTCATGTAACCGGTCATTAGATAGGAGGAAATACTGAGCATTTCTAGGGAGATGAAGATCATCACCAATTCACTAGCGCCGGATAGGAACATTCCCCCGATAGTCGCGGTGAGCATAATGGCTAAAAATTCCGCTAGGGAGGTTCCCGCTTGTTCCACATAACGCACCGACATCAGCACTGTGGAGGCGGTAGAAAGGGCAATAATCCCCCTAAAGACGATACTGAGATTATCCCCCTCAAAAGCCCCTAAAAAGGCCAATGGTTTCGGATTGTCCCAGGCAAAATAGAGAGCAACCACAGCAGCGAGCAGACCAGCGATCGCAACGTAGGGCAGCCAACTTCTGGCACTCCGTCCCACGATTAAATCGCCGATTAAAATCACCATCAGGGTAATAATCAGGATTCCTTCGGGCCAGATAACGCCGGCGTTTAGCTGACTGGCAACAAGACTAGAAAAATCCATATTGATTGAGGTTAAAGGAATTTGAAGTTAAAAAAGGCTTAATACAAGCTTAGGGCATTTCATCAGCGATTCAGTGATCAGTTATCAGTGATCAGTGATCAGGTGTGAGTTTTCAGTTCACTGATCGCCGCTATCGGGTCAAAATTTCTAAAAAACCAGATAAATTTGAGATAATCTTAGTTTTTATCGTTAGTTTAGTTCTCTATTGTCTTTTTTATCTTCCTGTCTCGGAGTCTCCTCAGCTAAGGGAAAATCTTTGATTTTTGCAGCAGAGCTAATTTCTGATGATGACAACTTGTCACCGAAATGTATCCAAGTTAACAGGGAATAAAGTGAAAACTCAGGAAATCATGACATAGACTGGCATCGTTAGTTGTCATTGAAGGATTCTGGTAGAATCAGGCTAGGGGAAACACCCAGAAAATCAATTGTTTTCGAGCCATCCGCTTGATTTTGTTGTTGAAAAACTTTCTAGTTCGCTCCATCCTTTTCCTTTAGCGATCGCTTGAATGAGTAACGAAACCTATCTCAATCATCCTACTTTCGGTCTATTATACAGAGTGTGTCTATTAGAAGAACATCGGGAATTATTCACCACTCTTTATGCCCAACGTCTTTTTTTTCTGGTGACGGTGGAACCCAAAAAAGTCTCGTTCGATCCGATTAGTCGTTCCGATGCTCGTCTTTTGGTGGAAAACCGGCTGCGGAATTTGCGCCGGGGCAGTAATGTGCAAGAATTTAACAGTCTCAACCAAATTTATCAACAAACTTTTTAAGTCTAGTTCATGACGATCGCTAGTCGTATCGAGTCAATCCGTCTTACCCTACCCCCCTGCACGCGCCTGATTGCCGTCAGTAAACAGGTATCGAGCGATTATATCCGTCAAGCTTACCGAGCAGGAGTGAGAGATTTTGCTGAAAGTAAGCTACAGGAAGCAATCTCGAAGCAGCAAGAACTAAAAGACCTCCAGGATATTTCTTGGCACTTTATCGGGCATCTACAGGCAAATAAAGCCCGCCAAGTCCTAGAATCTTTTGATTTAATCCATTCCCTCGATAGTTTAAAATTAGCCCAAAGACTCGATCGCCTAGCTGGGGAATTAGATATTAATCCCCAAGTTTTGCTACAGGTGAAAGTTGTCCCCGATCCCGATAAGTTCGGTTGGGAAACAGCCGAATTACTAGCAGCTCTTCCCGCTTTAGTCAACTGTCAACAGCTAAAAATTCAAGGTTTGATGACAATTCTGCCCCGGGGATTATCCGCTGGGGAAAAGTTAGCCGCCTTTGAAAAAACCGGCGATTTAGCCCAAATAATCGAGAATAGCTCTAGTTTAAGCCTGCCTCATCTATCAATGGGGATGTCTAACGATTATCCTCTCGCCATCAAGGCCGGAGCCACTTTGATCCGGGTGGGAACCAGCATTTTTGGTGATCGCATTTACTGAACCATCTCCCTAAATTTACAGAAAAACCCCCCTAGAAAATTTAATGATCGGTGATAATATATATTAGAATTGCAGCGCCCAATCTAGAAGCTGGTGGTTAGAAATGAGGAATTGACTTTTTCCCAATCCCTGAAAACTATCCCCTGATCACAAAGACCGAATCTAAAACCTAATTGGTTAAGCTAAAAGCTTTGATGTGCTTAGTTTCTAACCTTCTTTTTAGGTAGGAGAATTGCCAGATTCTGTCTTCTGCACGAGTGCCTGTTGCCTCTTGCCTTCAGCAGCTGATAACTGATAGCTTAATTTGGGAACTAACCGCTGCCTCCAGACGACTAAAATGACGAACCCTTAACAAAATAGTTCCCCTGTACTAAGTTAGAGCAAAAATTGTTAAAGGCCAATAAATAACCCCGACTCTAGACAAGACCATCCAAAAAAATCTTGTGAAGGACCTTAGACTGTGAACAACATTTTTACCAAACTCAAAGATTTTGTCGGCATCTCCGAACAACCAGAAGACGAAGACGAAACCGACTACGAAGAAATGAACTGGGAAAAGTCTTCCCCCCAAGAGAAGGATCAAAACGAAGAAGAAGAACCGCTTAATCGTCGTCAACGCGAACCTTTAAATCTCAACACAGCCACATCTATGGGACCCAACAGAAGCAACGTGATCGGTATGCCAGGTATTAACAACAATAATGCAGAAGTAGTCGTGATCGAACCCCATTCCTTCGAGGAAATGCCCCAAGTTATCCAAACCCTGAGAGAACGCAAATCGGTGGTTTTAAACCTCAACGTCATGGCTCCCGAAGAAGCACAAAGAGCCGTGGATTTTGTCGCTGGTGGCACTTACGCAATTGATGGTCATCAAGAACGCATCGGTGAGAGTATTTTCCTATTTACCCCCAGCTGCGTTAAAGTTAGCACCCTTTCGGGAACTATTCACGATATCGCCGACAATCCGAAAATGGCTCGACCCGTTTCCTCCGCTCCTGCTTGGGGCGCTGAAATCAATCGATTAGCTCAATGAATCCGCCCATAGTCCTCTCGTCAAGTTTGTCGAAGCTGGAAATCGCTCGATTGCGCGAGAGGATGTGTTTTTTCTGGGTAGGACCTCTAAATCTGCCTTTTTTTCTTTTTACTTTTTACTTTAAAAAATACTGTGTCTATTCGCTTAGGAATTATTGGCGGTGGCGTGATGGCCGAGGCCATTCTCAGCCGTTTATTAAAAAAAAATATTTATAGTCCCGAAACGGTGTTAGTCAGTGAACCCCAATCCCAACGGCGTAACTTTTGGGTTAATACCTACGGAGTAAAAGTCAGCGAGGATAACCGGGAAGCCGCTAGAGCAACTGAGGTGTTAATCTTAGCGGTAAAACCGCAAATTTTAGAGCAAGTAGTGAATAGTTTGCTGGGAATACCCGAAAAACCCCTAATTATCTCGATTTTAGCGGGAGTTACCCTCAATCGCTTAGAAATGGGCTTTCCCGATCGCCCCGTAATCCGGACGATGCCCAATACCCCGGCCACGGTGGGACAAGGGATTACAGCGATCGCCCCAGGTCGTCATGCGGAACCGGAACATCTGGCCGTAGCCAGAGATATTTTTGCTGCGGTCGGTTCGGTGGTGGAAGTTCCCGAGGCTTTGATGGACGCAGTAACGGGATTATCGGGATCGGGCCCGGCATTTGTGGCCCTGATGGTGGAAGCTTTAAGCGATGGTGGTGTGGCGGCCGGATTACCGCGAGCGATCGCGTCTCAATTGGCCATAGAAACAGTTTTAGGGACGGCAACCCTATTAAAAGAATCGGCCATACACCCTGGGGAATTAAAGGATCGCGTCACTAGCCCCGGAGGAACCACGATTGCCGGGGTGAGACAATTAGAAAAAGGCTCTTTTCGATCGACAATTATCGAGGCAGTAGTGGCAGCTTATCATAGAGCTAAAGATTTAGGGCGTAGTTCCGAAAAGTAATCTTTGTATCTTTTTTAACCCATAACTGATGTCTCGATCTGTGATAAGATACGCAGCAATTCTTGTCCAGAAAAAGTTATGAATAAGAAATCTTATCGTTTTGATTTAATGGCATTAATTGCCATTGCTGTTTTTTTTCTGGGGATTGTTTTCTGGAAAGTCCCGCTTCATTATCCCTATATCCTTAATTTTGATGAAGCGGTGGCCCTGGTACTTGCCTACGTCACCAAACAAGGTTATCGTCTCTACGAACAAGTTTGGCACGATCATTTATCGGGTTTATCTCTTTTACTAAATAGTTGGTTAAGCTTGACAGGATTTACCATCCATGCGGCGCGCCTTATGGTGCTTTCTTTGTCCACAATTATGTTAGGAATTTTTTATCTAATTCTGAGAGTTAATTGCGGAATATTGGCCTCTTGTTTATCGGTATTTATTCTCTCAACCTGTCTAGTGTATATTACCCTGTCAACGACAATGTTGCGGGAGTTACCCGCACTTTTTTTTACAATCCTAAGTATTTTTATCATCTTTAAAGCCCTTCAATCCAAAGGTAAGCTTAAGTATGGGCTGTATTTACTCAGTGCTATTGCTTTTGTTTTTTCCCTGCAAATTAAACTTTCAGGCATTACTATTATCCCAACTGTAGCTTTAATTATTTTTCTCAATCAACAAAGTAGCTTTATTAAAAGAATCATTGATATTGTTATTTGGTCAGTCGCTGTCGTTTTAGTCTTTGTCTTGGGTTCCCTGACTATTTTTCCTTTTTCCTACGAAAATATTATTAAATCTCATGTCAGTGTTGCCGCTAGTTTCGGTGAAGAAAATCTCACCTTATGGACTCTCTTACAAAGCGCCCTACAGCACGAACCAATTTATCTAATCGTGACAGCGATCGCTATTATAGCGATGGTTTTTACTCGCAATATAATACCACTTTTACCGCCCTTGGTCTGGTTAGGTTCTAATCTATTTAGATTCGCCACGGTCGCCCCAATTTGGCCCTATTATTATATCCATTTAATTATTCCCGCAGTTTGGATAATTGCCTTATTTGTCGAACAGTTAAAAATTACTGATAGCCTCGGAGAATTTAGGCAAAATCGCAAAATAACTGGGTTATTAATGCTTAAAATGCTGATTTTTCTCCCCCTTTCTGGTCAATTTCTCTTTAATACCTTGAGAATAATCACCAATCGTGATCCTGCAATTAATGCCTACGTTCAATTTAATAAAAGGTATAAACCTCTGTTAGCAGAAGCTGTGTTTGAAAAATTTAAAAACTCCGATAAACTTCTGTTAACCGACAATCCTCACTACATATATCAATATTTCTTGAAAACACCCCCAGAAACTGCTGTCATCACCAGAAAGAGATTTATCAATCAGAATCTCGATGGAGACTTTATCCTAGAAGTTATTGAAAAAAGACAGCCAGATTTGGTTTTCCTCTATCGATTTGAAAAGGAATTTCTGCAATCACCAAAACTCAAGGATTATCTAGAGAAAAACTATATCCAGTTCCCCGACCAGCAAGAAAAAGGAACTCTCTTTATCAGTCCAAAAACTTGGCAAGAATATCAAAGTAAGGCTAATTAGAAATTGTGGACGGGGATTATTAACGTTTTTTCTTTTTTACCGGTTTTTGAGCCACTTTTCGAGAACGTTTGTAGGCAGATCCGATCCAATCACTACAACTATGACTCATCGCTCCTAATTCTAAACCCAGGAAAATAGCGATCGCTACCTGGGGATACTGTTGCCATAATGCGATCGCTTGCTGCGGCCACAGTCGCCAATCCCAGTTTATACCCCAGAAACTTTGCAGAATCGGAATGATGACGATCGCCGCTAGTAAAATAAAACTAGCAAGATAAAATAACCGAAAAATTGTGCCGATCAAGAAACCGTGGGATAACCAACCGCGATGACGGATCATGGAACGATAGGGTAGCCACAACCAGCGCAGATAACCCCAACGTTTGTATTGTACTGAGTGGATGTCAAGATCTGGCCCAAACAGGAATCCGCTAAACAAATAACTGGCCAAGAGTAACAGAGTTAATTTACCACTGCCACTGACCAAAAAACTCGCCCCCGCAATCGGTGGCAGCAGAATTAGGGTAATGCGATCGTGAGTTCGGCCAGAGGGCATCGGAAAAAAATTAACTCGCTCAAAAAAATAATATACTTTTTTGAAAATATATGTTATGCTGAAAAAGTGCGAAATTGATTCGGGCGTTTAGCTCAGTGGTAGAGCGCCTGCCTTACAAGCAGGATGCCGTAAGTTCGACCCTTACAACGCCCATTTTATTCGATCCTAGCCTCGTCAAGCTTTCACTCCCGATCGCAGGCTGAGATTAAAACTATTGAGGGGAATTGCTGCGGGAAGGCAAAATTGGGACTAATTGCTGGTAAGCTAGTTAGTAGGTCAGTAACTGGTTTTAATTAAATAGAAGATAGATTTTGTCTTCGATCCCCCCTTAATCCCCCCTTGATAAGGGGGGTATCTGGCAGTTTTTAACACCTACCTACTTACTAGGATTAACTCATCGCGGCACACCGGTTATATGGCCAATTGGAAATGTATTAAAAATTGTGGAGCTTGTTGTCAACTAAATCCCGATGAGCGTCCTGACTTAGAAGAATATCTGACTCCCGCACAATTAAGTCAATATCTCAGCATGGTGGGGGAAGAAGGTTGGTGTATATACTTTGATCGCCAAACCCGTCTCTGTACCATTTATGACCAGAGACCGGAATTTTGTCGTGTTCAACCGGATATTTTTGCCAAAATGTATCAAATCGAACCGAGAGAATTTGAGCAATTTGCGATCGATTGCTGTCATCAACACATTGAGGATCTTTATGGGGAAGATAGTCTAGAAATGAATAGCTATCGTCAGCAAGTAGGCTAAGATTTATCCCTATCCTAGAAATAACTCAGACGGAGAAGAAAATAAGTGGTCTGGTTATTTTCCCGATCATCTCAATGGCTAAACCAGTAAAATTACGGAATTGATTGTTTCCCTGTTGAGGAGAAGTCTATAGGAAACTCAAAACCTCTAGTAGAGGTGCAGAGTTTGAGTTCAGGACAGGGAAAAACTATCATGGAAAAACCAGAAAAACAGCGCCGCAGACGCGGGGTTGTCCTTACCCCCACAGGACTAGAAAAATTACTTACTGCCAAACAAGAAGCGGAATATCGGGATAATCGCGGTCATCGTTTCACCCTAGAAGTCCTCAGCGAGAAAACTCTTTTAGGGGTAGATACTCTGATGAAGGTATTTGCTTGTGAATCGGGAGTGGATAAACAAACCCTAAAACATTGTTTTCAAGCTTTTAATTTAACTCTAGAAAATAGCGATTATTATCGTCCTAACTTGCCAGAAACTGATACTATTAATCCTCAACTATTGCCTGAGTTACCAGAGGGACAAGTCCCCCTCGATTCCCCCTTTTATATTAACAGAAATAATCTAGAACAGACTTGTTATCAAGAGATCTTGCGCGGGGGTAGTCTGATCCGGATTAACGCGGCCAGAAAAATGGGAAAAACTTCCCTGATGACTAGAATTATTAATTATGCACAACAACAGCAATACCATACACTTTATTTCAGTTTTCGGTTAGCAGAAAGCTCAATTTTTCAAGACTTAAATCACTGGCTGCGTTGGCTTTGTGTTAGTATTAGTCGCCAGTTAGATTTAGAAAATCATCTCCTACAGGATTGGGATGAATTCTTAGGTGGTAAAATTAACTGTAAAATCTATCTAGAAAAGCATATTCTCTCCCATCTCGATCGACCTTTAGTGATTGCCTTTGATGATCTTGAATATCTTTTCCCCTATCCACAGCTAAGGGAAGAATTTTTTAGTATTCTCCACCTCTGGCACGAGGAAGGCAAAAACAAACCCCTCTGGCAAAAATTACGTTTAATTGTTGCCTATTCCCCTGCACAGGAGCTTGATAAAACCTCAGATACCTATCAATCTCCTTTCAGTCTTGGCCTACCGATCGAATTGCCTAATTTTACCAGCGCACAAGTACGAGAATTAACTCAAAGACAGGGATTAGATCAGAATTTTGACTACGAAAAATTACGGATATTTCTAGGGGGTAATCCCTATTTAATTCGTCTTGCTTGCTATCATATTATTCGGGGTAATTGTACCCTAGAAACCATTTTAGCTACTTCGATTAAGGAGGAAAGTAATATTTTTGCAGACCATCTTAAACGTTTACTTTCGCATCTGCAATACTTAAAGGGCAATTTAGCGGCTATCTTTGCTAAGGTAGTGATGGCAGAAAAAGACATAGAAATTGATTTAATTGCCGCTTTTCACCTAGAAAGTCTCGGACTGATTCACCGACAAGGTAAGTTTTGCCGAGTGAGTTGTCCTCTCTACCGTCAATATTTTGGCGAATATTTCCGGCAACGTTCTGTTTTTTTGCCGCAAAAAACTTCTATCCTCGCCAAAAAAATTACGCTTACTCACTTTGATACTTCCGAAAAAAGTCGCTATGCTATGTAATTTATAGTACGTTAGGCGCTCGACTAACACAGCGCACGAGTGCTAAAATTATCACCATAAACATCCTCAACAAAAATCAACGATGTCATTATGAGGGAGTGATACTAAATACTGTTTAAAAAGTATAGGAGAGTGGCAAGTGGGTTTTTAAAGTTCGAGTAGAACAGGTTTCTAGTTCCTGTGTTTTAGGAATAAAACTTTTCGTACTCATCATGATCGCCAATCCAAAACCAGGTCACTGTATCCCCTGACAGCACTCCCAAAGCTCGATGACTCTTCGTTACACGCACTGACCAAATATCTTCGTCGCTGTCAATACACTAGACCTCTTGCATAAATCCGAAAACAAACGATAGAAACAATAATGGGAGGGACTTTCAGTTAATTATTTATTAGTAGTTGATAATCTTCAAAAATGTTGCTGTACAAGGATCGACTTAGGATTCTCCACCCATAACCGATATGCTTTCCTGGCTCCGGCTTTGACTGCTGGCTTCAAGTCGCGATACTTCTGCCAAAATGAAGGCAATGTTGCGGAATTCATAGCTGCTCATAATCCATCGGTGCGGACAATCCTGCCGCAATCTCTTCTTTGGCTTTTCGAGCTGCTACGACTAGATTATTCTTCGTCTGTTTAAAAGACTGATCCCATCGTTTTTCTTCTTCAATTTCTGCAATATAAGCTCGAACGTACTCTACTAACTGCTCTTGAAGCTCATCAGGCAGAGACTCAACCATCTTGATGATCGTGGTAATAGCGGTCGAGGGCATGGTATCTATCAGCGTAGTAGGTTTTCTCTATTCTACAACGTCCACCGCAAACCAAAAATGATATGATTTTTGTGTCCTCTGTGGCTTTGTGGTCAATTAGCCTCGCTCAAAACCAAACAATTTATAATTGAAGAGCGAGGTATTTATGGGTAAAGAAGAAGAACTACTTGAACAATGGCGAGAACTGACACCGGAAAAGCAACAAAAAGTTTTACAATTTGTTCAAACACTGAAATCTAAGTCGGAAACAACAGCACCAATTAATTAGGAGTCTAACCCATGAGCGGCCCCACCATCGAAACCGATTTAGGAAAAATCCTAGACCAGATTAATCAGAATCTTAAAGAGACCAATCAGAAGCTAGACGCGCTCCAGAAAGATGTCACAGACATGAAGATTGTTCAAGTCAGATTCGAGGCCGAAGTCAAGGGAGACCTCAAGGCATTACAGGGAGAATTCAACACCTTACAAGGTGATCTAAAAGAGATTAAAGGCTCCCAGAAAGCCCAAATTTGGGCATTAATCACTATCTTGGCAACAGCAGTTATCGGAACTATTATCCGCTTTGTCATCACTGTTCCCCCTGTTAGCAACCCCTAACTTCCACTGCCGGGGAACAGGCTTCTAGTTCCTGTTTGATATTCAGGTAGAATCAATGATATAATTGGTGCGTTACGGCGGATTGTTAATTTTGGTTTTTTGACCAGATTTGTAACCGACTCAGGGAGCCTAGACATCTTCTCTCAATGAGATCATCAATTTTTTTTAGGTACTTAATCAAATTCCTCCAGATGATTTATGAGTATCCTCTACTGTCTCAATCCCGAATGTTCCCATCCTCAAAATCCGACTCATTATCGCTATTGTCAAGGATGTGGCGGAAATTTAAGCCAAACTAGCCAATCATATTCTTTTCATAGCCGTTATCTCATTGTCGGGGTTTTAGGGGAAGGCGCATTCGGTAGAACTTATCAAGCCGAAGACTTGAATTTTAATCGAAAACCCTGCGTGATTAAAAAATTTATCACTCAAATGCAGGGAGCGGCTCTTGAAGAGTCTAAGGAGTTATTTCAAAGAGAAGCAGAAAAATTAGACGAATTAAAACACGAACAAATTCCCACCGTTTATGACTACTTCTCGGAAGGAAACTCTTTCTATTTAGTGCAAGAGTTTATTGAAGGAGAAACCCTGCTTCAAGAATATCAAAGAGAAGGAAGATTTAGTGAACAGAAAATCAAGGAAATATTACGGGAATTATTACCAGTTCTTGCTTATCTCCATTCTAAAGGATTGAACCATCGTGACATCAAACCGGATAACCTGATGCGTCGTCGGAGTGATGGTAAATTAATGTTAATTGATTTTGGAGGGATTAAAGAGCAAACCTCCCAAATGGGGACAGGTTTATACACTCCGGGTTATGCTGCTTATGAACATATCATGGGCCAGGCAGTCGCCGCTAGTGATTTATATAGTTTAGCTGCTACCTGTGTCCGTTTATTAACGGGATGTTTACCTCCGGGTGACAGTAGCTTAGTTGATCCAGTTTATGATGTGGATGAGAGAAAATGGTTATGGCAATCAGTATTAAAATCTCAAAAACGATCAATTAGTGATTTTTTGGCGAATATCTTGAACAAGATGCTAGAAGATAAGTCTAACCAGCGCTATCAATCAGCTTCGGAAGTTCTGACATTGTTGAACAATCCTCCCTCAAGTGTAACTGTAGTACAACCTCCCCCCGTTTCTGACCTTGCTATTGCCTACTTTAGTCGCGGACTTGCTAAGTATAATTTAGGAGATAATCAAGGGGCGATTGCCGACTACAATCAAGCCATTAAACTCAAACCTGACAATGCTATTGCCTACCATAATCGCGGATGGGCTAAGTATAATTTAGGAGATAATCAAGGGGCGATTGCCGACTACAATCA
>SFAQ01000068.1:0-4066 GCA_007096525.1 Microcystis wesenbergii Mw_QC_B_20070930_S4
AAAATTAACTTTTTGAGAACTGTTTCGCCTGTTTGTTTATCTTCAATAAGCCCTTTTTATTGACAAAAGTATTGATGTTATTGACTTTTCGCGTTTTCACTTACATCGAACTCAGGTTTTATATAGTTTTACATTCCCCAAGATGTTTTGACGAAAAACCTTCATTGTAGAAACTACTATTGAGAACATTTTCAATAATTGATTTTTTCTGAGAAAAAAATTTACAATTCTTCACCTTGACAAAAATCCATCATTGTAGCTACATTCCTTACTGGCAAAAAGTTGTCAGCAATATATTAGTAAAAGTTATAAATTGAAGGTTAAGAAGTGCGGAAAGTGGGTTATAAATTAACAAGTTAAAAAAATAAGAAAAATTTTCTTATATTCATCCAAAGCCTGATGATCGCCGCAATAAGGACAGCCTTATTGAGAATGAGGAAACGTAGAAGTATTGAGCTGCCGGCGCATTTAAATTGCTTGTTGAGATGAGGCAAGAGGCAACACCCCCCCCGATGTCGGGGGGGGTTGGGGGGGGCAAGGGGCAAGGGGGGGATTCAGCCAATCTAAGGATAGGCGGTTAAAATGCGTCTTAGCTTAGAAAGGATAATTAAGTGGATAAACCAGCAATGTTTGGAGTAAACTAAATCAATTTTCAATCAACAAATAGTGAACTTTCCCATACTTTTCTAGCTGATTGACGACTTACTATCTCCTAAATGGCAACCAATCATTTCCCTTGTTGTTCTATTAATTGCCATCTCAATATACACCTTTATCTTCTATCTTCTTACAATAAAACAACGATCATATTCGACTCACTACCTATTTCTTGAATTGAACATTCTCCTCACTCCAGTCCGGTTAGTTTTTGCTTTAACGTTTTCTGCGGTTTGATTGCTTACTGTCACCAACCGAAGAAACCTTCCCTTTAGCGGCATTAATTGAATCCTGAAGCAAGTCGTTTCTCCGTTTAAGCTGGCGAAATAGGATGCGATCGCACCATCGTAGGCATTGGTTAAAGCGAAGGTTTCTTCCGCCATTTTTTGACGGAATTCCCAGGATATTTCGCCGTTATTTTGCCGTAATTGGCTTAAATACTGCTCGTAATACTTCGGGTTACTGATGACAGTCAAATGGGCGAAATTTTTAGCCGATGCGCGTAACATCGCTGGACCACCGATAGGGATTTGTTCGAGCGCCTGAGCGGTGGTGACATCAGGATTGGCGATCGTCTGTTGAAAGGGATAGAGATTAACCACCACCAAATCAAAAGCACGAATTTGATTAGCCTCCATTTCCGCTAAATCTGACTGCCAATCCCGTCTAGCCAAAATACCGCCATGGATGCCTAGTAGTTATCTATAAGCAACAATTTCAGTATATCTTAGTCCTAACCCGTTAAAAATTTAAAAAAGTAGGTTAGTAAATAATCAGCGGCTTCTATATTTTCCTCTCTCAAATATCAACTTATGCTAGGGAAATTTTTAAACTACTTCTGGAAAGATTTAGTCTGACTTGTTAAAAAATACAGAATTTTTCAGGGTAACGAAGTCCATCGAGATTAGTGAAAACCTCTTGGCAACCGTCATCGCTAAATATTGTCAGATTACCATCATCTTTTCTTATCCTTAAAATGTCACCTAATAACGTTTGTGATCAACTAATTGGCTGAGAGTCACCACCTGATAACCTCGATCGTGTAATTTCGCTAATAAATTCTTCAGCACGATCGCCGTATTTTCATCTCTTTCGGGGGAACCACCGTGAAGCACTAAAATCGCCCCGGGGAAAATAAATTGCGAGATATACCAAGTGGTAAATTGAGGATGATTCGTTCCTTTTCTGGTATCTAAAGGAATCATGGAAGCGAGAGCGAATCGGGACTCGTAGCCGGGGAATTTCCGCAAAAACGAGCGCATAGATTGATTATAGAAGGCTTGACCGGGACGATACCAGCGCGGTGCTTGACCGGCAAGACGACTTAAAATATCGTTAGCTTCCCGAAACTGACTAGCAAAAGCGCCGGCAGCCAGTTGACTGGTGCGGAGATCTTGGGTGCCGTGATTAGCGATTTCGTGACCTTGGGCGATTAGACGCTCAATCAAGGTGGAGTTAGGTTGCAGGTGTCCTGTGATCAGAAAAAAAGTACGGGCGGGGGTTGCCCGGCTGGCTTTTTCTCGATTATGAGTTGCGATCGCTCCTAAAATGCGATCGGTGGATTTTCCTTCGGGATCATTGGGGGTGGGTGCATCATCGATGGTAAGAGCGATAATTTTCTCTCCTGTGGGTTGATAGAAAATTGCCCCTGGAAAAAGTCGAGCAATGATCGAGATAATTAATTTGGCAATGCTCATTCGGGAAAGTAAGGGATGAGAGGAGAAGCAAAGATTAGCAATTACAAGCAAATGACTGAAAGATTATTTCTGTAGGAGATATTTCTGCATTTTGTTGAGTTTCTGCCAATAGACAATCATTAAAACCACATAGGCCACAAAACTGAGGATATCAACTACGGGTAAAAATAGGGTAGTGGCCACGATCGCCCAAGCTAATCCCAGACGCTGATTACAACTACCAAACCGGTGAGCATTTTCTCCTAGAGCCGAGCGATAGGATGCTGGTAGCTTGAAAGCTGAGATAATCCAGATAAAAACCGTGTGAACAATCGGGATGATCATCAACCACATCCATACTGGTGGAAACCGGCGATGTTCGGGGGGGAGAACTACCAGAGCATTATAGTGAAACCAAGCCACCAAGACATTCAGCCAAATAATGATCGCGATGACGCTGATAACGGCGATCGTGGGTAAAGTTCCTAGTCTTCGTATCATATTTAGTTCCTAATGTCAAGGGTTTGTCATCGATTCTAAAGATTTTTTTAAGGTGCTAGTTAATTCTCGCACCGCTTGTTTTTTGGCTGCCCCGTCCCGTTGACAGGTGCTGTGCCAGCATGCCGTCACACCGAGGGGTTCTGCTACGGTAATTATCGCCTTTTGTGGTGCAATTGCCGGCCGAGCTTGTCCTCTGCCCGTAATTTCGTGAATCAGCGCATCAATCATCAATAAAGTCTCTGCAAACCTTCTAGCGGTGGGTTTATTTTGTAGATAATGGCCGGTGACGACGACAAAATTTTCCACCCATCTCATGTGCCAGAGATGTTGATGCGCTTCCGATGCGACTAGATCTGCCAAACCCCTTTCCACGTCCGAGAGAGTTTGGATGTCCACGTCCCGACGATAGATCCAATCCCAGACCGTATCCCCAATACCGTGGGCGCGTTCGATCAAATTGCGATCGCTATGGGGCTGCATTTGCAGATATCCCTCCAACATTTTTGGTACTGCATCCATCAATCCCTGTAAACGCAGGGTTAATCCCTCGATCGCCCGCTCTGACCTTCTCAAAATTAACCGATCTAACTTTAACAACGCCCGTGAAACGACTGATTCAAGCCTTGGCTCTTTTGGGATTACTAGGAATTGCTGGATTGCTGCTTTTATTTCTTGCCCCTTCCTGGCCGACCCTTTTCGGTGTGCTGGTTCTCGATCCCCGCGCTTTCGTCACCATTAAATCCCTGCGCTTTGGTTTGGAAGAAGCGATTATCGTTGTCTTTATCGCTAGTGTTTCCGAGGCGATCGGACAAAGTTTTGTCTTATTTGTTAACCGGATTCCCCCCAGCCGCTTTATTTTTAGTTTATTAATTACTTCTATTCTCTACGCTTTTAATTTTGGCATTTGGGCCGCTGGACTTTGGCTAGTTACTATCCTCTTATTTCGGGGTGATACCCGCCTATTTGAGGTGGCTAGTACCCTAGGATTTAGTTACGCACCCTTTATCTTCGGATTAGCGATCGCTCTTCCCTACGCTGGCCGAGCGATCTATATCTTATTAATCCTCTGGAGTATGGCAGCCCTGGCCGTGGGTTTAACCGTTCTCCTCAATATCAGTAGATGGAAAAGTTTGAATAACCAGAGTATTTAGTAACATCTGATACAAAATACTTAGAGAAACTAATTAAGAAAACTTATGTCTAAGAAAAAAGACTATTGCTATTAGCCAGAA
>SFAQ01000069.1:0-7198 GCA_007096525.1 Microcystis wesenbergii Mw_QC_B_20070930_S4
AATGCACGAGCGCAACGCTCACAACTTCCCCTTAGACTTAGCTAGTGGCGAACAGGCTCCTGTGGCTCTGACTGCTCCTGCTATTAATGGTTAATTCCTAGTCTGAACGAAAAGGCACTTCCGCAAGGGGGTGCTTTTTTGTTGTTAGAATCATGATATAGCTCAATGTTAAATGGAATCAATTTTATGTTATCACCTCAAATTATTGAACTTGAACAAAAGTTACGAAATTTTTCGTTTGAAGATAAACAATGGTTATTGGAGCAGTTACACAAGCATTTAGAAGTTTTAAAAGAAAATGTAAATAGAAAACAGGCCAAAGATTTGATTATGGAAACATTAAATGAGGTTCAAAATATGCCCGATAATTGTTATCATGAAGTTTGGCAAAAGTTTGATGACGCTTGTGTGAGAATTTCAGGAAACTTAGAAGAATCTGATTTACTATGATGTTTGCTCAAGATTCACCTCTTGTTATTCTTGATACTTCGGTTTTTCTTTCAGCTTTGTTAAGTAAAAATCCTAACAGTGCGCCTTGTCAAATTATTCGTTATTGGCGAGAGGGTAGATTTAAGTTAGTTATTTCTCCTCAATTATTGGAGGAATTGGTTGAAAAACTATTACTGAAAAATATTGACAGAAATGATATTAAGGATATTTTAACGGCTATTTTTTATACTGCTATCAAAATTCAAGGCATTTATCAAGCAACGCTACTCGATCAGGTTGATCCAAATGATAATATGTTTTTGGCAGCCGCTTACGAAATAGGTGCTGATTATCTAGTTTCTTTAGATAAAAAACACATTTTACCGCTAAAGCATTATCATCATACACAAATTTTATCGCCAAATTTATTCTTACAAGTCTTACAAAATAGTTAAAGGTAAAATGCGATCGCATCTATCTGTAAAGAGATAATCCTAATCGTTAGGATTTCTTTTAAGATAGGATTTAAACACAGGATTAATAGGAAAATAGGACGAGGTTTCTGATGGTAATTTATCCAGTAAACAGCGTCTCATTAATGACTGAATAGCTGCCCAAAATTGGGATTGACAAAGGTCAAGATTAGCAGTTTTGGGAAACTTTTCTACCGCTTCAGTTTGATTAGCTAACCAGTGCATCACCTTTTTTTCTGTTGCGGATAAACGCTGTAAATGACATTCGAGCGAGTCTTCTATATCCCCTAAATAAATTTCATTTTTCATTTGTTCTAAAAATAAGGATACTTCTCCATCAAATAGTTCAATAATGGTTGAGGAGATGATATTTAACCAGTTAGGATGACCTTGATAAAGTTCCCTCAGTTCCGTCCATTTCTCCTCACTTTTTAAACCGTATTCTTTGAAGATTTCTTCAAATTCTGTTGTTAAACCTTGCAGGTATAAAGTTTTAATTTTATCGGATTTTAAGGTGACAAAATCTCTGGGAAGTTCCCAACTAATTAAAATCCAACAACTTTGATGAGATGTGGTAGCGATTGGCTGAAAAAATTTATGATAATCCTGACAGTCGCTTAAATATTTACCTGCTAATTCCCCCAGTTTAAAAATATTCTGCACATCATCAAGAATAATTAAACAACGATAGGAGCTTAGATAATCTATTATATCAGGTAAGGGGGTTAATAGAGATTGGTTGAAAAACTGTTTTAGATCATCTTTGAGAGCGATTAATTGAGGAATATTTTCCAGACTGCGATAAATAATATAATCAAATTGTGGGGCAATTTCTGAAATTAATTTAAGGGTTAAAGCTGTTTTTCCGATTCCAGTTAACCCATAAATGGTAATTAATCGAGTTTTATTATCTAGCCATTCTTTTAAGGTTGATATTTCTAAGTTACGTCCATAGTTATACCTTAATTCAGGGGCTTTTGTTAGGTTAATTATTGGGGATTGATGATCATTATCTGGGAAATTTGAAGACTTTTTTAATTTGTTTTCTGAGTAGGGGTTATTTTCTCTACAGATATTAACACGACTATTGCTAATATTATTACCATGATGGTTAACAAAGTTATAAATAGTAGATGAAGCTTTATTTTCTAAAATAGAACGAACATTAGACTTTTTTATATCTTCTTGAAAAACATCTGATAACAGTTGCCATAATTTCCATGCTTCTTTTTTGATATGGTCATAACTGCGCTGATTCTTTTCGGCAATTTCTTCGTAATCTTGATGTTCCCAAATACCCTGTAAGATGGATTCTTGCAACGAATCAAGATGTTTACCGGTTTTGTCTAATACCTGTTTATCTGTCCATTCTAAAAGGTTTTGAATATCCATATAAGTAAGTGGTAGAACATTTGTATTGCCGGTTAAGATAAGGGAACAGATTTTAGTTTTCTCGTTTTTTTATAAATATTTGCCAAATTATTTTATTTCTGACATTTAAACCTCCTGATTTGTTTCCGACTGTCACCTGTTCCCTAATCCATTAAAATCAACTCCAATGCTTGATTAATAACTTTATTTTTATCAATCATAGCTTCAATTTATTTTGGTTGATATATACCCTGAAAAGCTTATAATGATGCTTGTCTTAAAGCCGAAGAATAAGCATCATCTAAGGTTTCTTTTAATTCTTCTATTGTTAGATAATTTCCTCCAGTTTTACGTCGTTGATTAATGCGTTGAATCTGTTTAACAGAATTAGAAATAGAGGTTTCACATGAGCGGGTACTGCGTTTTTCAGCTTGCTGTTTAATCAGATGTAATAAGACAATAATACTAAAGCTAAAAATCTTATTGAGCTTATCATCCTTACTCATTTCTGTCATTTCCTCTACCAAGATCAAGGCATCGGGAATATTGCCAGCTAGTAATAGATTTTTTAACTCTAATAATTCTTCCATTTTTTGCCTTTTTTTACTGATTAACCTCTTGATTTAGTAATTTGTTCTGCATTTAAATTAACCCAAGTTGCTAGTTATAAGCTTCGCTAGTTCGATCCCCCTAAATCCCCCTTAAAAAGGGGGACTTTGAGTCTGGTTCCCTCCTTAAAAAGGGAGACTTTGAGTCTGTTTCCCTCCTTTTCAAGGGGGACTTTGAGTCTGTTTCCCTCCTTTTCAAGGGAGACTTTGAGTCTGGTTCCCTCCTTAAAAAGGGAGACTTTGAGTCTGTTTCCCTCCTTTTCAAGGGGGACTTTGAGTCTGGTTCCCTCCTTTTCAAGGGGGCTAGGGGGGATCGAACCTAAAAATCAAATTTAGCCTTGTTTCATGAGCCTTGCCCTCTTTTTTGCCACTAAATCCCACTTTATCCCACAAAAATTATTATATCAGAAAATCTAAAATGGCCACAAATTCCCACAGACAAAACCAAAGTGAACATCTAGATTGTAAGAATCACTTAGTTTTTTGGACTTTTATTAGGTTATGAACAAGATACTAGCTAATTGTATCAGCTTAGGGATCGGATTGGGTGCGATCGGGGTGGCTTTCCCCGCACAAGCCGCCTCTTTTCAGGGGTTAGGGTACTTACCGGGGGGTAGTGCCTCTAGCTATGCTTCAGGAGTATCAGCCGATGGTTCTGTTGTGGTTGGTAGCAGCCAGAGTGCTAATGGTCAGGAGGCATTCCGTTGGACACAAGCAACGGGGATGGTCGGACTAGGAGACTTACCGGGGGGTCAGTTCCGTAGCGAGGTTAGCGAAGTATCAGGAGACGGGTCTGTTGTAGTTGGTTACGGACTTACTGATAATGTTTATTTCGAGCCATTCCGTTGGACGCAAGCAACGGGGATACTCGGACTAGGGGACTTCCCGGGAGGAGATTTTGATAGCTTCACTTCGGGAGTATCATTCGATGGTTCTATTATTGTTGGTTTTAGCAATACTACTAATGGCACTCAGGCATTTCGTTGGACACAAGCAACGGGGATGGTTGGACTAGGAGACTTACCAGGGGGGATTTTTGGGAGCTTCGCTCAGGGAGTATCATTCGATGGTTCTACTGTTGTTGGTGCTAGCAGTAGTGCTAATAGTGGTCCCGATTATGAGGCATTCCGTTGGACGCAAGCAACGGGGATGGTCGGACTAGGGGACTTACCAGGGGGGATTTTTAGGAGCATCGCTAATGTAGTATCAGCCGACGGTTCTGTTGTTGGTGGTGGTAGCAGTAGTGCTAATGGTTGGGAAGCATTCCTTTGGACACAAGCAACGGGGATGGTCGGACTAGGGGACTTACCGGGAGGTATTTTCTCTAGCTATGCTACTGGAATATCAGCAGATGGGTCTGTCGTGGTTGGTTACAGTGAAAGTGCTAATGGTCGGGAGTCATTTATCTGGAATAGCACCCAAGGGATGCGGAGCTTACAACAGGTTTTAACCAATGATTATGGTTTAGATTTAACCGGTTGGACTTTAGACCTAGCGAGGGCAATTTCTGCCGATGGGTTAACGGTTGTGGGTTCTGGGACTAACCCTAATGGTCTGACTGAAGCTTGGATTGCTAGTTTAGATGGAGACCCAAATTCTCAACCCGGGACAACACCTACCAATCCGCTTCTCCCCACCCCAAATCCAAGCAACCCCAACGGCTTTACCTTTCCTAATGTTCCCGTCGGTAATAATGGATTCGGTACAACTAACCCCATCTTTTTCGATCCGATTGTGTCGGTAGGATACGATTACGCAGTGACAGGCGGCCCCCTATTCGCCTCAGTTTTAATCCCTAATGCTCTCCCCCAAGGCGACAGTAACTTTATCCTGGAATTACCCGGATTTGGCAATTATTCTCTAGTTGCGGGAACGACTTTCAACTTGTTGGGTGTCAATCCCCTTGGCTTTAGTAACTTCCGCATTAGTGGCATTGATCCTGCGGAAATGCTCGATCCAACTAATCCTACTGCTTTTGTGACGGGGTTAACATTTACTAATCCTGGAACAGTAACAGTCACCCAAAACCCCATTATTCAAAATACTGGTGGCGTTAGTGTTCCTGAACCGTCCAATTTATTAGGTTTAGGATTACTTGGATTCGGTGCTTTCTTGACGGGAAAATTAAATAAAAAGCAAGCCAAAAAAGACTCCTAATAGCAATTGTTATTAATCTTGTTGCTTATACAACTTGATGGCGATTTCCAGCTTCAATCATCAACCTGACTTTGATGGGAAAGTCCATAAATTACCTATTTTTGGCATTTCAATCAGTTAGCGTCTAAATCATTAGATAAAAGAGCATCCTCGAAAGGGGTGCTTTTTTCTTGTTCGGATGTATCGATCGAGCTACAATAAAAGGGAATTCTCTAGGCGAAAATATGGCTACAGGCATTGATATTAGCGAATTTATTGTTGCTAGTCCGGATATTTGTAATTCCCGTCCCCGGATTGCGGGAACTAGAATCACGATTCAAAGTTTAGTCATGGATCATAAAACGGGAATGAGTGCCGAAGCGATCGCTAAGGAGTATCCTCAATTAAGTCTGGCTCAAATTTATAGCGCTCTAGCGTATTATCACGCGAATAAAGAACAGATAGAGGCCGATATCGATGCTTACCGAGCCGATTGTGAAGACTGGGAATCCCGATATCGAGCCGGTGAATTGTAATGAGTCAAATCCGTCTAGTCGTTCGGCTCTCTTGGATATTGGATGAAAAACGTTCATTATGTCACATTCTGGGCGCAAGCAGTTCGATAGATAAAAGGGCATCCTCGAAAGGGATGCTTTTTTGTTGGTGTATAATGGCGATATATTCTGAAGGATTGAGGAATAACCGATGAGTCATGCCAGACAAAGTTTATCATCTATCTATGAAGAAGATTATCAGCAATGGCTAGATAAGACAGTTTTATTGTTAAAAAATCGTCAAGTTGATAGTTTAGATTATGAGCATTTGATTGAGGAGTTAGAAGCTTTGGGAAGGGAACAAAAAAATGCGGTTGAGAGTTTAGTAATTCAAGTAATACAACATCTTTTATTCTATCAGTATTGGTCAAGCCAACGAGAAGATAACCAGCGACATTGGCGAGGTGAATTAATTGGTTTTCGGACTCAATTAGAATTAAGATTAACGACCAATCTCAGAAACCATTTATCTAATCGTCTTGATTATCTTTATAGTAAAGCCAAAAAAATGGCAGAGGTGAAAACGGATTTAAAATTACCCTCAGAGAATCCTTATACTTTAGCTGATATTTTAGACGAAGATTGGCTTCCTGAAATTATTTAAATAATTCTTCAGATAATTTTAGCTAGGATGGAACCTAGTTTTTAAAGATAATTATTAATTTAAAATCTTCACTTTTTGGATGCTTATATCGTTGAGCCTATTCTAATTCATCCGTAGAGATTTAAGAGAATATAATCACCCCAAAATCAACCCGATTGCTTGGTAAATAATCGCATTTTATCACAATTTCTGCTAATTCGTTGACTCCATATTTTCCTTGAAAAGCCTCTAAAGTAGCTTGTCCTAAAGCTAAATCATAAGCGTCTTTTCAGGTCTATCGCAATTCTTCATCTGTTAAATAATACCCTGCCGTTTTACGCCGTTTATTGCTTCTTTGAATCTGTTTAAGCTAAGACGTATTTTAACCCAGCTTAATTAACTTATTCAGAGATGAATCGTCTGATTAAATCTTCCCGTGAAGACTCCAATAATAAACGACTAGACTCCATCGGTGATAACTTAAGCAAATCATCAATAACTTTTATCAAAGACTCATCCAATTCCCAAAACCTCACTTGCATTAAATTTTCAATAATTTGTCGTTGTCCTTGTTGAATTCCTTCCCGTTTAGTCGCCTCTTTCCACTCTAAATAAGATTGAGATAAAGCCATAAATACCTCCCTATCTTCTGATTCTAAAAGATTGTTAACTTCAACACTCACACGCCAACTAATCAATAATTCCATGACATTTTGACGGAAGGAATCGCCAGAGGGCAACTCAAGCAACTCTCTCACCGCTTGGCTTTGGGTTTTCCCCGTCCCAACAATCTTAACAGTAAAGTCTCTGGGGTAATAGGTAACTGATTAATCGCTATAATTGCCGTTCGGTGAGAGAGATATAAAAAATAAATCCCTTCTGTCCAGTTTTCCAGTTCTAATTTAGCATCAAAACTCTCTAGGATGTGCCTACCCCTAAAAGTAGCTGAAATCCATGAAAATCGCAAACAATTTTCAGATACAGTGGCGAATTTCCGTTCGATTGGGAGCATGGCGAAAAGGCTCAAGCAAAGTGCTTGTTGTC
>SFAQ01000007.1:0-62062 GCA_007096525.1 Microcystis wesenbergii Mw_QC_B_20070930_S4
TCTGGGCTAGATTGAAAAACTATGTTAGTCAGATTATCAATGATAGTGAAAACCTTGTGGATGCTGTGAGTAAAGCCTTCAGGCATCTGTCCTAACTAACTCGTTCTATGCCATAGCAGAAAAATTTATCTAAGTAACTCAGCAAAATTAATATCGACTCTGTTTTGACTTTGTGTTCTTTGTGTCTCTGTGGTTGCTCCCGAACCCTTCTGGGATAACCCGATAGAAAATTGTATGCTAGGCTAGATTTAACCGGACTAAACCAAGAGAGCCTATTTATTTTTGACTGCGAGTAAAAATTTCTTCAAACCAATTAATAACTCGATTTCCTAAAGCTTCTAGGGAATATTTTTGCTCGACTACTGCACGACAAAAAGATCGAGCGATCCAGTCTAAATTTTTAATTCCTGTAACTAATCCCTCGATACTATCAGGTTCAACTTTCATTTCGTGGCTTGGAAAAAGGACTGCTGGTGAAATCCCCAAGCTTTAGCGAGGAGCGAGGTGGGAAATGCTTGGACTTGCTGGTTATAAGCTTGTACCGCCTGATTGTATCGCATCCGTTCCACCGCTAGGCGATTCTCCGTGCCTGCCATTTCGTACTGGAGGTTGATAAACAGTTGGCTAGACTGTAACTGCGGGTTCGTTGCGGCATACTGATGGAACCGGGCGATCGCCTGATCGATTTTGGCGATAGCAGCGGCTTTTTGTGCGGGGGTTAGTGCTTGCAAATATGCCTGACGGGATTGCACCAGCAAGGTGACTAAGGCTTTTTCCTGTTGAGCAGATGCTTGTGTGACGCTGACGAGATTAGGGATGAGATCGGCACGCCGCTGGAGTTGGTTTTCCACTTGCGCCCAAGCTGCATTTACTCTTGAGGCAGAACTCACCAAGGTATTATATGTCCACATTCCCGAAAGCGCAATCACCCCCAGTATAGCTACCCCGACAGATAGCAATCTCTGGCGTTGTTGTGTCGCCTTCTTCTGTCGCTCTAACTTTTGCCGGCGTTGCCTCTGAACTTCCCGAATCGCTTGTTGGATAAATTCAGCCGGAATCTGCACTTCTTTGGCAGCCTCTACTAATTCCGACTCGGCGAAGCTCTGGGTGTAATCAGCATAGTATCGCGAGGCGAGTTCTAGCACCTCTGGCACAATTTCTTCAGGAATGCGAATTTCTTTGTCGTTCATGGCTAATCTTAGAAAATTTCCCAGGGATTCACGCCGTTTGATCACAAACAGCCATTACCAACTGTCGCCAGCACCGCCGCCGCCACTATCTCCGCCACCAAAACTACTGCCGCCGCTATCTCCGCCACCAAAACTACTGCCGCCACTATCTCCGCCACCAAAACTACTGCCGCCGCTATCTCCGCCACCAAAACTACTGCCGCCGCTAATTAGATAGAGGCTAATCCTATATATCAGGTAAAAAATAACCGAACCCAACCACAGAGCAACTAACCACATCCAGAAATGTTGTACTCCTCGGCTATCATTCTGGGGGGTATCTTGAGTCAACTCTTTACTCAAGGATGGTTCTAAGGAGACAATTATGGCTCTTGTCCCCGCCAAAGTCCCGCCATCAAAATCTTTTTGCCGGAAGCGCGGCGTTATCTCTGTCTCGATAATATTGCCAACTTTCGCATCGGGTAAAATCCCCTCTACTCCATATCCTGTCTCAATTTCCACGCGGCGGTCTTTGACTGAAATCAAAAATAGCACGCCGTTATCTTGGCCTTTTTTGCCAATTTTCCAATAGTTGAAAAGGTTGGTCGTAAACTCTTTAGGAGAGGCGGCGGGAGCAGTTTCCGGTACAGTTACCACTGCTATTTCCGCTCCGTTTTTGGCTTCTAACCGAGCGATCATCTGGTTCAGTTGGGTTTCTGTCTCCGGTTGAAGAATCTCGGCTTTATCTGTCACCCATCCCCCGGAAACCTGTCGAGGATTGGGTACTTCTTGAACGATCAGAGCTAGGCCAGGACAAGGAACTAGGCAAAAAGCCACGCAGAGCGAACTGAGCCAAATAACTGGATGAGGTTTAACTACTAAAGCTTTCATGACTTTAACCTCCGGTGAGTAGATATTTGTGCCTTTCTGTTGTTGTGTGATGACAGAAAGGCACTCTCGAAACATCGTCCTGCTTCTATTATATTAGACTTCAGCTAAAAACCCTGCTGCCTCACTGACAAAAAATTTCTTCAAACCAATTAATAGCTCGATTTCCTAAAGCTTCTAGGGAATATTTTTGCTCGACTACTGTACGACAAGAATATCGATCAATCTGGTCTAAATTTTTAATTCCTGTAACTAATCCCTCGATACTATCGGGTTCAACTAAAAAACCAGTTTTTCCATCTTCAATAATTTCTACTGGACCACCACGACGATAGGCAACTACGGGAACACCACAGGCTAAAGCTTCAATAACCACGTTACCAAAAGCCTCAACCCAGCGCGGGGTTATCAACAGGCCAAAACAGTCTCCTAGCTCTTTTTGCAGGCTCCTGGTGGCCAAAAACCCGCGATAATCGACTAAATCGAAACTATAGGTATCCTGTAAATTTTGCCAGTAGAGAGGATCGGAAATATGACCGAAAACCCGTAAAGGTACACCCAACCGTTGACAAGCAGCGATCGCATCTTCTAAAGCTTTTTCTGGGGCAATCCGTCCCACCCAGGCTAGACAGGGGGAGGAATCGGACCGAAACTGATACAAAGATACGTCTAAACCATTAGCCAAACAGCGATAGGGGGGAGAGAGGGAGAAAGTTTCTGCTTGGGCGAGGGTGTGAAAAGCGAGTAAATGGGGAAAACTGCGGTAGGTTTTTTGAATAATATGATCCATCGCCAAAGAAACGGAAGCCATGCTGACTAAATGGGCGACGGGAGTAGCAAAAAAAGGAGTGAGATAAAAAGGGAGCCAATCGTAGGCAAAATTAATAATTAAATCGTACTGATTTTGTACCTGTTGGGCGTAGTGCCACATATTGGCCAAAACGGCATTTTCGGGCATTAAAATCGGGGCTTGCCGGCCCTGACTTTGGGCGGAAATCTGGGCATTTCCTGCTATAGTGATTAAGGGAATATCCTGCAACTGCGAGGCTTCTGGAGCCACTACCCGCACCGGATAGCCTTGCTTAGTCAGAGTGCGAGCGAGATTATAAAGAGTTAATTCTACGCCACCGCCGCCCCCCGATCCCAAAAATCCCACGGGGGTGGAGAGAAATAACAGTTTTCGACTCAATTTTGCACCTCGGTTGGTGTGGTTTCAGTGAAGGAAGTATCCTGTACGTCATCATAATCTTCTGGTTCACCAGTGGTTTCCAGGGGAGCCATCTCTAAACGGGGCGGTAATTGCAGATTTAACTGTTTAATTGCCCAGCGTGCTGTTTCTTGCACTTCCTCATCGGAATCATCGAGGGCAAGACAAATTAATTGACTGATCTGAGTCATGATCTCGTAGAGTCTGGTTAAATCGCGAATGGCATTTTTCCGCACCTGGGGATTTTTATCTTGGAGAGAGATAGCCAAAGCTTGGTTCATCGGTCGCAGGGAGCGGGTACAGATTTGAGAGAGGGCTTCTAGGGTTAAGCTGCGTTCGACGGAATCCCCATCCACCATACTATCGACTAAAGGCTGCATTGCCCTAGAATCGGACATCTGTGCCAGCTTCCAAACCGCCCGTCTCCGGTTACGGGGATCGTTATCGCGAAGATTTTCAATTAAACGCAGGATTAAGTCTACGTTCGGGATCTGGGAGGTAGCTTGTACGGGCAAAGAAGTATTGAAATCGTATTCCCCATTGCCATTAATGCCACTGCTGGTCTTGGTGTTCCCATCGAAGGAATTACCATTGCGCCCAAAAAAGTTGTAGAGTGGGTTTTTTGGATTGATGTAAGTTGTCTTTTGGCGACGTTTTGAGGCTTTGCTTTTGGGACGACGGTATTGAATGAGAAGCGATAGTAAAGCCCCCAATAAAGAGATTAATAACAGGGCCGAGCCAGCGAAAAACATCGTTTTTTCTGGCTCAACGAAGATTTCCAGGGAGACCACTCCAGGAATAAGGGGAATAGAAGTAGAAGCATCCTTTTTGGAGGCAGCCTCGGCATCCTTGCCCGTGGAGGTTTTATCTAGAAACTTCTCCATATCAGTTATCGCATTTTCAGCCGCAGTATCGCTCGGGCGTTGTGCCAGAGCTTGTTCAAATTTTTCCAAGGCTAGTTGGTATTTTCCTTGGGCTGCGGCTTCGTAACCAGCTTGCATCAACTGATAGTAATTATCGACAGTCTGGGTTTGCTCTAACTTGGGCGGAGTTTGAGCGTTAGCCGTGGGTAAAGCCTGGAAATGATAACCCCAACTGCTCACACTGATAGCTAACAAAAATAGAAAATTGGGTTTGATCATAGAATTAAATTAATTAATGTAACCGTTTGGGGGGGGGGTAAAAGTATGATAGCCTAAAAGCCTTGCATGAGAAGCAGTGAACACCAGAGACTAGGTCATAGACCATGATAATTGGGAAAAGACCCTGGTGAGGGTGGGACGGCTAGTAGGGAGCCTAGGAGCGAGGATAGAGTTCACTGTTTAGCACTTAGTAGGGATTATCTCTGAAACACTGGCTTAATTAAGCTTGCACAGGAGTTCGGCGCCACGTTCGACCTTGAATAGTCGTGTGGAATTGCCAATTAGCTACGGTTTCTGGATAATCGCCCCGATAGTGACCGCCTCGGCTTTCTGCTCGTAATAAGGCACTTTCCAGAATTAAGTCGGCGATGTCTAAAAGATTTAAGGTCTCGATCGCTATTCTTATTTCTAACTGCACCGAGGGACACAAAAATAATTGTCCTTTGTCGGGGAGAAGATTCTGGAGAAATTGGCCCATCTTTAAGGATTCTAACTGTTGTTTCCACTGTTGCACCCGTAGGATAGCAGTTTCTAACTCATTTTGAAATCGGCAAATTCCCGCATTTTCCCACATTAAAATCGGTAATTCTCTCCGTACTTTTTGCCAGTATTCCTGTTCTTCCTGCCAGTTTTCCGCAATTTCTAAGGGTTTTTCTGGTCTTTCCCCAAGAAAGTTTTCTGGCTCTAGACCTATTTCGGCTAAACTTGCCGCAAAGACAATACATTCCAAGAGAGAATTACTGGCTAAACGATTGGCTCCGTGAACACCCGTACTAGCCGCCTCACCGATCGCATACAAACCGGGTAGAGAAGTGCGGGCGTTTAAATCGGTGGCCACTCCTCCCATCCAATAGTGAGCGGCGGGGGCGACGGGAATCAGCTCCTCAAGCACATTAATGCCCCACTTTTGACAGATGCGGATAATATTGGGGAAACGATAACGCAGACGATCCGGTTCGATTGGTCTTAAATCTAGATATACTTTGGCATGGGCGGGAGCTTCGGAGGTTTTCTGCAAATGGCTAAAAATCGCCCGACTCACCACATCCCGGGGAGCCAATTCTCCGGCCGGATGGTAATCGAAGGCAAAACGCCGCCCCTGGGCATCAATTAAATGCGCCCCTTCGCCACGCACCGCCTCACTAATTAAAAACCGCGGTGCACCAGGCACAGTCAAAGCGGTGGGGTGAAACTGAAAAAATTCCGGGTCGCGAATCACTGCCCCAGCACGCCAAGCGAGGGCGACTCCATCCCCGGTGCTGACGGCGGGATTAGTAGTTTGGGCGTAGACTTGACCGCCGCCTCCCGTAGCCAGAATGACTGCTTGCGCTCGCACCCAACAGAGATGATCTTGATGGAGTAAACAAATACCTTGACAGCGTTGCCCTTGCGGGTCAAGCCAGAGTTTCAGCGCGATCGCTTGGGGAATAATGGTAATATTGGGGCGTTCGACCACTTTTTCCATCAGGGTACTGACGATCGCTCTCCCCGTGCGATCGGCCGCGTGCAGCACCCTGGCCTGGCAATGGGCAGCCTCAAGAGTGCGGGCTAAGTCGTCTCCAGAGCGATCAAAACTAACCCCTAACCGCAGCAAATCAGCGATCGCTTGGGGGGCCTTCTCGACTAAAAACTGCACGGCATAGCGATCGCATAAGCCCGCTCCCGCTTTCAGGGTATCTTCTAAATGGAAAACGGGGGAATCCTGGGGGGACGTGGCTGCCGCAATACCCCCCTGCGCCCAATCACTAGCTCCAGTTTTTAAATCTTCTTTGGTAATTAAACCCACCTTTAAGTTAGGGGGTAAACACAGCGCGGCATACAATCCCGCCGCTCCCGATCCCACCACTAAAACATCTTGATAACTCGGCAGTTGCGAGGAAACGACCATGTAGGAGTTAATTGATAAATTCTATTTATTCTAGCATTTCATTTCTCTATAGTTCTGGCCAAAATCCCCAGTCTTTCCTTGGCGCAGTATATGGTCGCCAGTCGTCAACTTTTGACTGAAAACTCCAATCTGATCCCTAGACCTCTTATAAAAATCAAAAATTGTTGTTAGATTTAGGAGTCAGTATTCTCCGAGTCAGTAGAATTAAAAATGAATAATAATCAATTAAATAATCTATTTACAGATTTTATGCAATTTAATCCCTATTTTTGCCGTTTTTAAACCCTGAAAAATTAATTATGCCAGAGCTTGACTGAATAACTGATTACCGATCACTGATCACTAAAAAAGGTGAGCGATCGCTCACCTAGAAATTTTTTTTTAAACCGTAATTAACCAGATTTAGTAAACTCCAGGGTTAAAACGGTCATCACCCTCGATAAATTCTTTAGAAGGCTCAGTAACGGTGAATTTCTCTAGATTAGCCTGTAAACGCTCTTTTTGAGTGGCCGAGAGTCCGGGTATATTGAGGACATCTTCCACTTCTTCGTAGGGGGCGTTTTTGATGATTTTACCGGCTAAATTGGGATAGAACCCTCTCAAGTCCCGGAAATCGCGAATATCACTGTTATTGAGGTCGATTTTCGCCCCAAATTCTGTAGTTAGTTTAGCATCAGCCGCATTTAAGACCGCCACAGGAAGAGAAGGAAGGGCGATCGAGGTGAGATTGAGAGCTTGAGCGGGAACTTTGCCCCAAAAACTCCCGATAATCAAGGCAATTACCGCCAGCAGACGAACAAGATTCTTCATTGCAGTTGTGGTCTCCTAAAACCAAGGCGAATTAATGATCAGGACAAGAAATGAAGCCGTCAGCTATCGGCCTTCAGCTTTCTGACTAGGTCTAAGGTGGGGAATTGGGATTTGCCACCGCCGCCTAGCTATTAGCTGAACGCTGATAGCTAGTTAAAAAAGTTATATCATGCCATTAGACCAGATCTTAACCTAGTTTGCCGCCCTAGGGGAAGGGTTTTGAGGGTTGGGGATCGGGTTTTAGGGTTTTGCGGTTTTGGGGTTTGATCACAAAGAACAAGTTGGTTAGGACAATCTAAATCGCTAAAACCCTTTTCTGGCAAGGATTTTCCTGCTGCCATCTGGCTGCTGGTATAGTTGAATTTCCCTATTCCCCTATCTCCCCACTTCCCCCATTTCCTCATTCCCCTATCCCCTAACCCAATTATTATAAATCCCTAAAATTATCAATGACGAACAGCACTCCTATGGCATCATAAACTGTTGCTTGTCTTGAAATATCTATTAAGGAAGACACAATTATGGCTCTCCAATTGGGTGATATCGTTCCAGATTTTACACAAGATTCTAGTGAAGGTCCGATTTCTTTTCACCAGTGGGTAGGAGATAGCTGGGTAGTGCTGTTCTCGCACCCGGCTGATTATACCCCCGTTTGTACCACGGAATTGGGTACGGTGGCTAGTCTCAAGTCAGAATTTGAGCGACGTAATGTGAAAGTGATCGCTTTGAGTGTGGATAGTGCCGAATCCCATCGGGGTTGGATTAATGACATCAACGAAACTCAAAACACTAACGTTAACTATCCGATTATCGCCGACGGCGATCGCAAAGTGTCCGATCTCTACGGCATGATTCACCCCAATTCCCTCAATAATCTGACGGTACGCTCGGTGTTTATTATCGATCCCAACAAAAAATTACGTTTAACTATTACCTATCCTGCCAGCACGGGACGCAATTTTAACGAGATACTGCGTGTAATCGACTCCCTGCAGCTCACCGATAACTATCAAGTGGCTACCCCGGCTAACTGGACCGACGGCGGCGATTGTGTGGTGGTTCCCTCTATTCCCACCGAAGAAGCTCGCAGCAAATTTCCCAAAGGGGTTGAAGAAATTAAACCCTATCTACGCATGACTCCCCAACCTAATAAGTAATTTAGTGATCGGTAATCAGTGAACCATATCCTGGAAAACTGACAATCCAAAAACCAAGAAATCGTCAGGGAGGGTTAGCCATCCGTTAAAACGGATGGTACCCCTGGCAACAGGGGATTTATTAGTTTGATTGTCAATATATTTTTTCCTAGTTTCCCTAGATGCGTTACCGGCAGCGCCGAAATAACTAGGAGTCGAGAAAGTGGGTAACTTTAACAACTGAGGGGATTCTTTTCGTTAAAAGCAATTTCTTGGCTAGGTTAAAGACAATTCATCGACATCTATCTTAACTATAAGTTAAATTAATATTTAACAAAAATCGGCTTAAGACTAAAAAAACAATTAACATTATGGCGGCAAATGCTTATTAGTGGTTAGTTTAGCTAGATTGTAGAGGGATGAAATTATCTAGAGATCGAGCAGGGATTGTCAGGAATTGTGGGTTGTATATATAAGTAAATTTTATTTTAAGTTTATTTAAGACTGTCATTACTAATGCAAGGGTGAGTCAGGGAGATTTTCCCGTAGTATCAAAAATGAAACTCGCTCCCATCGTTCAATCTGACGACGAGCGAGAGGCAATTGTAGAGACTGGCGCTTTCACTAGCATTTAATTAAGAGGAACAACTGATGACAACTTATAAAGTCACCCTGAAAACACCCGATGGCGAGCATACAATTGATGTTCCCGATGATGAGTACATTCTCGATATGGCTGAAGAAGCAGGACTGGACTTACCTTATTCCTGCCGCGCGGGAGCTTGCTCCAACTGTGCCGGTAAACTTGAATCTGGTAGTGTCGATCAATCCGATCAATCCTTCCTCAGTGACGATCAAATGGAAGCTGGTTACATCCTCACCTGTGTCTCCTATCCCACCGCTAACTGTGTGATCGTCACCCACCAAGAAGAAGCTTTGTACTAATCTCTCTCAAGATGGTTAGAAAACTCCCGTTCAAGCCATGGCACTTAACGGGAGTTATTTTATGGCTCAAAAATTTTTTCCCTAAACACTTGTGTGTTTTAGCTAAGGGTGCTATGATTGATAATCGTGGAATTAATGGGTCGGTGCCCGAGGGGTTAATGGGGGCGGACTGTAAATCCGTTGGCTACGCCTACGCTGGTTCGAATCCGGCCCGGCCCACCACGATCAATGCCCGTGTAGCTCAGTGGTAGAGCACACCCTTGGTAAGGGTGAGGTCATGAGTTCAATCCTCATCACGGGCTTAGATTGGAAAAGTTGCGGTGATGGGATTTCTTTGATCCTCTTCACGCAATTTCATCTGAAGAAACCCGTGCGTTCGCCCTAGGAGTTTAAGCTGTACTGCATTTAAACTGCGTCTGGGAAAATTGAGGACAAATGCTCGAACTCCCTCTCTGGTGCTCCCTTCTCTGGTGCAGTCTTAAGGAGTAATTGAGATAGTCAACAGCTTATCCCCGTGAGCAGAGATAAGATAGAATGATATAACTTCATCTGGGATTTTCTCTGGTGCTATATTAGACCTCTTGTAAAAATCAAAAATTGTTGTTAGGGTTAGGAGTCAGTAGCCAGTAGTCAGTAGTCAGGAGAATTAAGAATGAATAATAATCAATTAAATGGTCTATTTACAGATTTGAGTCCATTTAATCCTTATTTTTGACGTTTTTGAACCCTCAAAAGTTAATTATGCAAGAGGTTTATTATAAAAATGTCCAATCAATCCTCACCTAACTCCACAGAAATACAAGCAATTTTCGATCAGATCGCTCCCGAATATGATCGACTTAATCAAGAATTAAGTTTAGGATTACACCGCGTCTGGAAATTAATGACAGTCAAGTGGTGTCAACCCGAAAAAGGGGATTTTGCCCTCGATATCTGTTGTGGTAGCGGCGACCTAACTAACCTATTATCAAAACAAGTGGGTAAAACCGGCCAAGTGATCGGACTAGATTTTTCCCCACAACAATTAAAAATCGCCCGTCAACGTTTTAGGGCCACTAATATTAACTGGATAGAAGGGGATGCCCTCAATTTACCCTTTGCCGATTCTAGCTTTGATTGTGCCACTATTGGCTATGGATTACGCAATGTGGTCGATATTGCCCAATGTTTGGGGGAATTATACCGAGTCCTCAAACCGGGTGCTAAAGCGGCGATTCTGGACTTCCATCAACCCACCCAAACCATCGCCAAATTATTCCAAAACTGGTATCTCGATCATGTCGTCGTTCCCGCTGCCGAGCGTTACGGTTTAACTGACCAGTACGCTTATATTAGTCCCAGTATCGATCGCTTTCCCCAGGGCCCAGAACAGGTAAAATTAGGCTATCAGTCGGGATTTTCCAGCGCTGTTCACTATCCACTCCTAGCAGGACTGATGGGAGTGTTAGTCTTGAAGAAATAACCTACTGACATTTCCGTTTATTTTTTGCTGCTAAATTGAATCTCCCTACTCTTTGGACATGGATATTACCGCCGATCGCGGGGGCAATTATTGGCTATTTTACGAACGATGTAGCCATAAAAATGCTATTTCGTCCCTACAAGGCGATTTATATCGGTAAGCGTCCTCTTCCCTTTACCCCGGGGTTAATTCCTCGCAATCAAGATCGATTAGCTGTCCGGGTATCGGATACGATCATGGGTTCCCTGTTAACTCCCGAGGAACTACAAAAACTGGCTAAACGACTCCTCGACACGGAAAGGGTACAGGGGGCGATACTCTGGCTGTTACAATTAGCTTTAAAACAAATAAAAGGCGATCGGCAAGCAAAAACCGCCGAGATTTTGGCGGCGATTCTTCACGATTTATTCGGGGAATCTTTAGCGAGATTACTAAAAGTTTTAGCCCGACGACAGGACTTTTTAGAAAAACAGATCAATCAAATTTTTGATCGCCTAGTCTTGGAATTTTCTCTCAGTGAACAACAGGCGCGACAATTCTCCGATTGGCTATTAGAAACCGTCCTACCCCCCGATATTATCCGTCTAGCTTTAATCGATTTTTTAACCGATCGCAATATTCAGGTTATCGATGAAGGATTTCGGGAAAAAACCAGTGGAACCTATTGGGTAGTAGCCAATTTATTCGGTTTACGCAATGCCCTCGCTCGCTTACGCACTTTTTGCCTTGATGAAAAGGATTTAGCTAATACCAGAATCAAAGAATTATTACTATCTTTAGAGATGCGTAATCGTCTGAAAAACTGGTTACAAAGTATCTCTTTACAAAATTTACCTATCTCCACCGTCAGACAATTGCGTAAAACCACCAGAGACACGGTGCGAATTTATATTCAAGAAAGTGGCGAACAATTTTTGCAAGATTTTGGACAAACGATCGACTGGGATCAAATCGCTAATTTAATTATTAATCGTCTGCAATCTTCGGGGTCAATGACTACATCATTAGGGGTAATTAGTCAAGAGTTAGCGTTAATTTTAGAGCGTTATCTAGAGGAAGATTTAGAGAAATTAGTCGCCCAAATTATCCCGATTCTCAACATCGATCAGGTAATCCGCGATCGGGTAAATGCCACTTCCCCGGCCGATCTGGAAAATGCCATTCAAGGAATTGTTAAACAAGAATTACAGGGAATTGTTAATCTTGGTGGTATTCTCGGTCTTCTAGTTGGACTAATACAAACAATTATTTTAATTGCACAAAATCCAGCGTAATAATTGGGGGGTTAAACTAAGTTAACCCACCGCAATTATCCCGTTTATTGTTAAGGTAAAATCAAAAAACTTCCCTGACAGAAAAGAGTTTGATCGTCGAGAATAAAAGATTTAATCTCCACATCTTTGCCTAAATCGACGGTAAAAGGTTGCAAATCAATAGATAAATCTGGGGCTAAACCTTGCCATTGTCGGGGACTAATCCCTAAAGTGCGGGCATCTTTTAAGGTAATATCAGCGCTAAAAATTACTTCTGCACCCGTTTCTCTATAGCCGAGAAGAGAGAAATAACCCTGATTTAGGAGAACATTTTTCCAGTTAAAACGCTGTTGAGAGATAATTTCTCTGGCGTTAACAATTCCGTTATTTTCTAGGGAAAAAATTAGTAAATCCGCAAAAGCATTAACTAAAATAGTCGAGGCGATCGAATTATTTAAATCCTGCTCGTTAATTTCCACTTCACCGCTAACCCGAATAGGTTCCAAAATCTTTAGGGGTTTCCCTCGCAAAACCTGCCCGATATTAAGACGAATATTTTCCCCTCTTAATTGCGCTTTACCTAGATGTAAACCCTGATAAATCGCTTTTCCTACGGCTAAAAATACCCCGGGGATATAACCGCGCAAAATTTGCCGATCATGACCTTGCAGCTGCATTTCTAAATCTTCTATCTGTTCTACTTGCGTTCTTAAGAACAGACGTACTGCTGGCGGCAAAACCTTACTAATAATCTCACTTTGAGTATTGACCCACATAAACGTTATCTCACTCACTCCACAATGTTTCTAATTGTAACAGAGAGCTAGATCGATCGAACCATGAGGGGCTGCCGTCAGCTATCATACTAAATCCGTTGAGGAGAGGCAAAAGGCAAAAGGCAAAGGGGAATAAATAATCAGTTTTTAAATAGGTAGGCGTTAAAAATCATCAGATGCCCCCCTTATTAAGGGGGGACTAAGGGGGGATCGAACCTAAAATTCATTTTTAATTTAATTATAACCAACAACTTAATAACCGGATTTGGTATCCGTTATAGGTAAAAACTTCGCTACTTTCTTTTCACTGATTACTGATTACTGTTTACTGATCACTGAAAAGCCGCTAATTTTTAGGTTTTTGAGGCGTTGAGCGAATTAAAACGAGGGGAAAGATAGGCGACTAAAATTCCAAGGGCAAAACCGATTAAATTGCGGAAAAGGGGCAGTAATTCACTGGTGCGAGTAACCACCGGTCCGATGCCAAAAGCAACAAAGAGGATAAACCAGAGGGGAGAGACAATTAAAACCCATTGCCAAGCGAAAACCTGTCCTTCTTTGCGAGGAATACCGGCAAAACCGAAGACTAAACCGCCGACAATTGAGGTAATTAAAGTTAAAATCCACTGTTCCCTCGGTAGGCCGGGGACCACCGCACAACCACCCTTAACTAAACAGCCTTTTACCGTGTCCAAGGATTGTACGATCGCGTTATTTTCGCCATTTTCCCGGACAAAATACATATTACCGAAACGGGCCTGTAATTCGATCCAAAAAGTGCGGGGTAAAAATTCATAGACGGCATCACCAATACTAAAAGATAGTAGATTACCGCCGCGACCATCGGCCACTAGGAGAATACTTTTATCATCCAATCCCCAGAAATTAATCACTGCCCGGCCGGGGCTGCGGTCATATTGGGTTAAAACTCGCATTTTCCAGCCGGTTTCCCCTTGAAATGTCTCGATATCTCGGATTAATGCCTCTTCCTGTTTTGCGGGTAGATAATTGGCTAAATCAACGATCGGAGTGGCTTGATTGGGCAGTAATTCGGGATTATTCACCGCTAGAGCTTGATCCGGGCAGATAATCCAACCCAGACAGCTAATGACACCAATTACAAGAGCGATCGAGATTCCTCGGCAAAAACGATTGAGCATAGCACTTCTAGACAATGAGAATTTTTTCAGCAAGGGTGTAGGCTAACTTTCAGTTTCTTTACACTTATTTACTTTATCTTAAGGGAATTCTCAACTTTAGTCACCCAGTTAGGGACTTGCGCTTTGATAATGTACCTTTTGGGCGAACGCAGTTCGCCCCTACATTAATGTACCTTTTGGGCGAACGCAGTTCGCCCCTACATTGTGGACAAAATCCGTTACTGTAGGGGCGCAAGGAACCTGCGCCCTCCGATCGCCCAGGTTTGCTGATCACCCTAAGTAGGGGGAGAGCCTTTGAGAGTCCCCGCAGCTAAGGGACTTGCGCTTTGATAATATGCCATCTGGCCGGCCTGATTCTTCTACAGAGCGATTTTCTGGCTAGGATATTATTCCCACGCAAGTCCCTTATCGGTCATCAGATGCGAGTTTTCAGTTCACTCTCCAGAAACTCAACTCAAGCTGATGAGGTCTCAACCAGTGGCATTAACTGGATCTTTTGCCAAAATGGAGTAAATATAGTAGCGGGGGGATGGTCAATGACAGCACAGGAAGTATTAGAGTTAATTCAACGGGCAAAGGACGAAAGAGCGAGGGAGTTGAATCTGTCTGGCAGAAACTTAACAGAAATTCCTCCCGAAATCGCTCAACTCACCTCCCTGCAGCACCTCTATCTCTACAATAACCAAATCAGGGGGATACCAGAAGCGCTCGCTCAACTCACCTCCCTGCAATTCCTCGACCTCTACAATAACCAAATCAGGGGGATACCAGAAGCGCTCGCTCAACTCACCTCCCTGCAGCGCCTCTATCTCAGCAATAACCAAATCAGGGAGATACCAGAAGCGCTCGCTCAACTCACCTCCCTGCAATACCTCTATCTCAGCAATAACCAAATCAGGGAGATTCCAGAAGCGCTCGCTCAACTCACCTCCCTGCAAGACCTCGACCTCAGCAATAACCAAATCAGGGAGATACCAGAAGCGCTCGCTCACCTCACCTCCCTGCAAGACCTCGACCTCAGCAATAACCAAATCAGGGAGATACCAGAAGCGCTCGCTCACCTCACCTCTCTGCAAAGCCTCTATCTCGACAATAACCAAATCAGGGAGATTCCAGAAGCACTCGCTCACCTAGTCAACCTGAAGCGATTAGTCCTCGAAAATAACCCGATTACCAACGTTCCCCCGGAAATTATTCGTCAGGGATGGGGTAAAAAAATGTTGGATGATGGCAACCCGCAGGCGATTTTTAGTTATCTCAAGGATAAAGGAAAAAAACGCCCTCTTAACGAGCTTAAAGTTTTATTGGTGGGGGAGGGGGATGTGGGGAAAACTTCCCTGTTAAAGCGGTTACTGCACAATACCTTTAATTCCGAAGAACCCAAGACCCCCGGCATTAATATTGAAAGCTGGAAACTTGACCAAAAACCCGATATTCGCCTCAATCTCTGGGATTTTGGCGGTCAGAAAGTGATGCAAACCACCCATCAGTTTTTTCTGACTAAACGCAGTCTTTATCTGCTCGTCCTCGACAACCGCAAAAACGAACAGCAAAACCGTCTGGAATACTGGTTAAAACTCATTGAAACCTACGGAGGCAATTCTCCCGTGATTATCGTGGGTAATTGTGCCGATGAAAATCCCCCCCAAGTTAAGATCCGTACCCTCCAGAAAAAATATCCCCAAATTACCAAGCTAATCGCCACTTCCTGTAAAACCGGTGTAGGAATCGAGCAACTTGTGCAAGAAATCGCCTCCCAAATCGATGCTATTCCCCATATCAAAGATTTATTGCCTAATAGTTGGTTTCAGATCAAAACTCAACTAGAAGCAATGCAAGAGAGTTATGACTTTATTTCCTACGAAAAGTATCAGGAAATGTGTCAGACAGCCGAGATTAAAGAGGCCAGCGATCAAAAAAGTTTAGTGCAGTTTCTCCACGATCTCGGTATTGTCCTCAACTACCAAGATGATCTGCGACTGAATGAAACCAATGTCCTGAACCCAGAATGGGTAACTAGCGGTGTTTATGATATTCTCAATAATCACGATTTGATGGTGCAAAAAAAGGGCATTCTTTCACTGCCAGATCTGCAAAATATTCTCAAACAAACCCAACGTTATCCCGAAAATAAACGCCGATTTTTGATGGATTTGATGGGAAAATTTGAACTCTGTTTTACCCTTGATGGTTACAGTCCCGATCGCTATCTAATCACCGATCTTCTACCCATCGATGAACCAGATGTGGATATCTACGAAAACGCACCTTTACACTTCCAGTACCGTTATGATATCCTGCCCGGTAGCATCATTTCCCGCTTTATCGTCCGCAATCACCAGATGATCTATAAAACCATGCGTTGGCGTAGTGGTGTGGTTCTGACAATGGATCTTAATAAAGCTTTGGTGCGTGCCGACGAGGAAGATAACTATATCAGCATAAAAGCCCAGGGTTCCCGTGCTAGTGCGCTTTTAGCTATTATTAAGACAGATTTTCAGAAAATTCACGCTACTATCCCTAATTTAGCCGTACAGGAAAAGTTAGTGATTCGAGAATTGCAAGGGGAACAACCCACCGGGGTAGAAGTTCCCGTCGATTATCTCTATCTGATAGAACTCGATCGCCAAGGCAGCGTGGAAGAACCTCTCCCCGGTTTGCGCGGCAAATACAATATCCGCAATATCTTAGAAGGGGTGGAATCTAAGACAGAAAGAGAAAGATATCTCGACGAAAGGGAGGAACGTGGCCGCAAAAGCCGAGAAAATCGCCCTATGAGTCCCAAAACGCCAGAAACTCCCAATCTCCTGAAACCTAGTCTCGCTTTGTTGCTGGTTTTCGCTGTGGTTGCTTGTATAGTTGCGGTGTTTGCCCATTTTGTGCCAGATTCAAAGCATATTACCAGCGTTTTGGCAATTATTTTTATCTTTGCTTTTATTGTCTTTGTGTTATTGCTCTTGACGGGTAAAATCAATCAAACGACCTTTAATCAGCTTTTAGAGGGTTTTTGGCGATCTATCACGATTTTTAAAGGACAAGAACCAAAAACCAACAACGATGACACCTCCCAAGAAACCCCCGAATCGGAGCAGTAAAGATTTGCATACCACAGAAAAGTAACTTAGGCGAAAAAGTTTACAAATATTTATGGTTTGCTGAAAGAGTTTGTTGGTGGGGTTAAGATTCAGGAGTCAGGAGTCAGGAGTCAGGATTCAGGAGTTGAGAGTTGGGGTTTTAGGGAGTTGGGGTTGTAGGGTTTTGGGGTTTTAGTTGAAATTCTCCTATCTCCCCACTCCCCCATTTCCCCAATTCATAATTCATAATTCATAATTCATAAATTCATAAATTCATAATTCATAATTCCCCATCTGCTTAACTGCGTTTCCAAGTATTCCAAGCGACTTTAAAACCGATCAAGAGGCGACGGCTGCCACGATCGAGCTTGCTGAGACCAGCTTTAGCATTACCGAGACTGCGATCGACTCCTTGGACAACTTGGCGGGTACTTTTGACCCCTTCATCGATATTGTCGGTTAATTCGCTGATTTCCGCCCCTGTTAGGCGAATTGCTTCTAGAGTCGGGGGAAATTCCCGATGGAGGGTATCGAATAATTTTTCGGCACTGCGGGCTGCCCGGGCTAACTCTTGCAGAGCAGGTAAAGCGGCGATGAAAACCGCCGTTAAACTAACGGCGACTAGCAGTAAAGAACATCCTAGCCAGAAAATAGGTTCGGTCATTTAATAGTGATTCGAGTGTTGATTATCGCCTTGGGGGGATTCTTGCGAGTCGGGGAAGGGATTGTCTGTGGCTAGACTTTGACTAGCTTCGATTCCAGCTGTCACCGCCTCTTTTAATCTGATTAAAGTATCATCCCAATTACGCCGGGCCGATTCCGATAGACGATCGGCCTGCAATTGCATCGTCGTGGTCAGATCTTCGGCTAATTCAGGCAAAGCCCGCGCGGATTTTTGCAGAATTCGACGGGTTTCTTTTCCAGATCTGGGCGCTACTAATAAACCCGCCACTGCCCCGATCGCACTGCCCACTAAAACCCCGACGACGAATAAGCCACCGTTACCGTTATTTTTATCTGCCATAGGATTGCCCTTGTACTTAATTCCCAATTTTACGAGCAATTACACTTCTCTTGTGCAGTTTCTTCGGCAAAATTTTGGACTGTTGCTCTTGGCAAGCAGCAACAGACCTAGAAGGGATAAATTGGGAGAAAACTAGCGATCGGGTAAAACCTGATTTTATGGCTGACTTTGAGCAAATAAGGAAGTGAAAAAGAAGAACCTCTGGGAGTCTTGCCGTGTTTCGACCCCAAAGGTTCTTCTTATGCTGAACTTATACTCCTCACACAATATTTATATTACACACAACCCGCTGCTTTTGTCAAGAGGTTTCTGAAATTTTTTCCACAGACCTCTAGCCAAATTAATTTCCCCGGGTCGGTAGGCGCTCTTGCTGGGGACATTTATCAGACTAAATCCTGTTTAAAAGCCATGGCAGAGTGGGGAGTGGGAAGTAGGGGGTGGTATCAACTATTGCCTTCAAGCCACGTTTTCAAATCTCGTTCTGGTTTAGCCACATTAAATAAATGTAAACCAAAATCCTCTGAAATATCTTGACAAATTTTCACTCCTCTGATACTGTTGCCTTTTTCATCTAAAAGGGGCGAAAAAGTCCCAATTCCCAACTGATGGGGAACTACTGCCGTAATTCCGCCACCGACACCGCTTTTTGCTGGTAATCCTACCCGATAGGCCCATTCTCCCGAAGCGTCGTACATTCCACAGGTAAGCATAACACTGATCACATCTTGAACGTAGTGTTCATCGATCGCCCGTATTCCTGTGATTGGGTTGACACCCCCATTAGCTAAGGTAGCAGCCATCAGAGCTAAATCGTGAGCATGGACGAGAATGGCGCATTGTTGACAGTAAAGGTCGAGGGTTTCTTCAATTTTATCGCTGACCATGCCAAAATTTAGCATCAGATAAGCCATGGCCCGATTGCGATTGCCGGTGGATTTTTCCGAGAGAAAAACGGGGACATTAATCTCGTGATCCCTGCCGGTATAGCGTTTAAACATTTCTAAAATACGTTTTAGCCTTTCGGTGGCATTCTGTCCGGTGATTAAATCCGTGGTAGCGATCGCACCAGCATTAACCATAGGATTATAGGGACGATTGGTTTTTTCATCGAGAATAATCGAGTTAAAAGCTTCTCCGGTGGGTTCAACACCGACTTTACTATTAACGTATTCCCTTCCGTGATCTTCTAGAGCTAATCCAAAAACAAAAGCTTTAGAAATCGATTGTACTGTAAAGGTTTGCTGACAGTCTCCCACCTCAAAAATCTGACCATCAGTGCTAATTACAGAAATACCAAACCATTCTGGAGCTGCTAGGGCTAATTCCGGAATATAATCGGCGATATTCCCCGTCTGTAAATCAGAGTATTTTGCGTGAAGATAGTTAAGATAGTTCTGAAAAGGATAGACCAACTCTTGTCCGGAATTGACGGGACTAATAAAATCTTTTGGGGAAGCCATAGAGGAGTATAGCAGTTATCGTTTAATTGCCACTCTAGAGACGTTAATAGGCACATCTCTAGAGAATTTCTGTAATCCCTAATTAACTTCTCGAACCGCGATAAATGCGATCAGCTTGGGAGGGTTCTAAATAAGTATAGCCCGGTTTTTGGGTTGAGGAGCTATTCTTTTTGGCCACAGTATTAACCGTAGGAGTCGCTTTTTTTAAGTCCGCATGAGTCCTGATATAATCCTCAGAAATCTTGAAGGGATGACTATTGGGAAGATGACGACTGGGGGGTAAATTTTCTTCCGGTTCGGGATGGGTAATTTTACTATGGGGAGCGACAAAATCGTGTAGGATGGGATCGTAAGCTAAGATTTCACCGGTTTCAATGCGAAAAATCCAACCGTGTAGAGATAATTTACCCTGATGTAATCGGGAACGAATAATTGGATAGCTTTGCAAATTACTTAACTGATTGAGAACATTTTCTGCTACTGTCACCTCGATCAGTTCTTCTCCTTCTAATTCTTTGTAATTATCCTTAACTAAACGTCGAGTAGCTTCTGCTTGTTTTAACCAATTGTAAACTAAAGGCATTTCATCGGCCAGACTCTGCAATTTTAACAAACCTTTCATCGCTCCACAATGGGAGTGACCGCAGATAATCACTTGCTCGATGCCGAGAGCGTTGATAGCATATTCTATAGATGCACCTTCACCACCATTAGTCGCTCCGTAGGGAGGAATTATATTTCCCGCATTGCGAATTACGAATAATTCCCCCACCTCCGCTTGGGTAATTAGGTTAGGATCGATACGGGAATCGGAACAGGTGATAAACAGGATTCTCGGTTTTTGTCCGTGGGAGAGTTGCTCAAATAATTGCCGATGTTCATCAAAATAACCACTCTGGAACTTTTCTAGTCCCTCTAGGAGTTTCTTCATAATAATTTTTCTGGTTTAGTTCGATCGCTATTGAGTCGATCCTTTCAGCATTATCGGGCATGAGATAACAGCAATGCAACCGACCCGATTAGCGATCGCTATTGGCTGCGAGATCGGTTATATTTTGTTAAGATAAGATACAAACTGTATCTAAGCAAATTTTATTTTATGGAAACTGCAACAATTTTGGGTGTTTCGATCGCTGCCGCTTTGGTGGGGATTACCGCTTTAGCTCTTTATACCGCTTTTGGACCGCCAGCTGCAGAATTAAGCGATCCTTTTGAAGATCACGAAGATTAATTCTTTAATAACCATGTGGCTATCTGCCAAGGAGAAATTTGATCAATAGGATCGATCGCTCTTTCTAAACCGTCGATCGATTCTTTTATTGTTAATTGTAATTGATTTTGCCAATCAATAACAGCGTTTTCTCCCTGACATTCATAGACGCGCATTACCCAACTCTGAGCGGATGTTTCACTTTGTTTGAAACTCATTAAAATTAAGTTATCGTCCGAGAATTTTAACCATTGTGCCACGGGTGGCAACTGGGTTGATCGAGAAGAATTAGTAATAAAAACAACGGTGACAGGTGAGTTTAACTGCCAAGCATGATGGACAGTTTTCGCCGTTTTCCAGTCCCCTTGATGGGGATATATTGCATAGGTAAATTCTTGTTTCCCCAGATCCGCCTCGGCATCGGGCCATCGGGGACTTCTCAACAGAGTTAATCGCAGTTGCTGGTTAGTAGCATCATAGCCATATTTATTATTATTTAAAAGACTCACCCCGTAGTTTTGCTCTGTATCGGTTAAATCGGCCCATTTATGTCCGTAAACTTCCCATTTTGGCGATTCTGGTTGGTGGGAACGATCAATCGCACCACAGGCAATTTCATAGGTGGTAAAATTGCTGTTGAGGGTAAGAGGAAAAGCGGTTTTTACTAAAGTATGTTCCTGTTGCCAATTAACAATAGTTTTAATCTGGAGAATAGGAGCATCTTTTTCTAAGAGATAATCTTGAGAAAATTCCGAATCACCTAAACTTCTGATCACGCGAATCTGCCAGCGCAAGGGACCATATTCTAAGCATTCGATCGATTTTAATACTGTTTTAGGTAAGGGATATTGTTGATAATTCGGATCGATATTCCAAGCGTCCCAATATTGTCCTTGATCTTTAAATCCCTGTAATTGATTACCGGCAGCTTGCAGGATTTCTTTTTGATTAATTATATCAAATATACTATCTATATCTCCCGTTTCTGAGTTAATAGTAACTTTAAGCAAGCCATTATCTAAAGTAAATTGGCAGTTAATTAAATTTTGCTCGGCTGCTTGCTGATTGGGAACTAACCAAAATAACTTATAACCCACACAAGGAATATTTTCAGCGAGAAATAATAGCTGATTGTCGTGGGATAATTGCGAAGGACAGAGACAATTATTTAAGTCATAAACCGAACAATTGTCAGATTCTATAGCTAAAGAGATAACTTGGGATATTTCCCAGTTAAGAGAATTAAAAACTAGAAAAGGTTTTGCTTGGGGATGGGGGGGATTAGGTAAATTAATTTGATTAGCAATTGCCTGTAAAGCTTGCTCTAAAATTGCTTCAATTGTGCTGATAACTTGCCGCCATAACTGATTAGCATCCCTAAATACTTCGGGTATCGAAGTACCCGGGAGTATATCATGAAACTGATTTAATAAAACCTTTTTCCAAGCGGATTCTATCTCGACTTTCGGATAGGGAATCTCTAGTAAGATATTAGCCAGAGAAGACCATAATTCTCCTTGATACAAGAGGATTTCACAGTAACGATTATAGGCTTTTTGGTCAGCGTGGGTGGTATAACAACCCCGATGAAATTCTAGATATAATTCATCATCCCAGATAGGAAGATTACTTGTCTCTATACTGTCCAGATAAGTTATTACTTGGCTAAATTTTAACTGGGGGAAAAAAGGAGATTTTTGCCAACGTTGGGCTACTTCTAACATATCACGAGTCGGACCGCCGCCATGGTCACCAACTCCGGGCAGCCAAAAAATATCTTTTAGTCCGGTTTGCTGTTCCCAGTTGAGAGCATGATCGGTCATAATAATTGGATTAGTATCCATAACTCCGGCAACATTGGGAGGAGACATGAGGGAAAGAATTTTACTACCATCGGGAGATTGCCACCAGAAAAAACCGTGGGGAAATTTAGTCGTATCATTCCAATGTAGTTTCCCGGTTACAAAATATTTTATGCCAAAGGATTTAAGAATTTGCGGCAATTGGTAGGGAAACCCAAAGGTATCTGGCAGCCAAGCAGTTTCAGTGATTTGTCCAAATTTTGCTTGAAAATATTGTTGTCCATAAAGCAGTTGTCGAAATAGGGATTCCCCAGAGATTAAATTGACTTCTGGTTCTACCCACATCCCGCCCAAAAGTTCCCAGTAATGCCCTTTATATGCCTCTAGAATTGCTTGAAATAGGTCAGGATGATGTTTTTCTATCCAGTCGTAAATTAGGGGGCTAGAATGACCAAATATGAGGGCAGGAAAATCTTTTTGCAGGTTTAAAACCGAGATAAAAGTATTTTTTGCCACTTGCCAAGTTTCTGCCAACGGCCACAACCAAGCCATATCTAAATGTGCGTGGCCGAGAAGATGAAAACTGCGTTCTTTGAGAGGTTGAGCGAGGGGTTGCAGGGATTGACGAATTGATTCTAGGGATTGATTAAATTTATCTTTGTTGGTGACATTATCCCAGTCAATATTATCGAGAGTAGCGGTAAAAGCCGCTACGTTTTCAGGATAAAAAGTTTGTAGATAATTCTGGAGAATGGTCAATTCATCAGCAACAAAACTAGGATCGATCGCTTGGCTATATTCATAGATTAACTGGGATTTCATCAAACCACCAATATCATGATTGGGACTGACTAAACGGAGAGTAACAAGAATTTCTTGACCGGTAGAGACCGAGTTAGAAAGTAAAATGCGCGTGGAAGAATCAAAGAGGTCTCCTGCTTGGATAAATTGATTATTAACATAAATTTTGACATCTTCGGCCCACCAAGTTAAGATTAATCTCAGTTCCATTCCCTCTAAAGGATAACCGGCTAAATGTTCGGGGACAATAATTTTTTGAGTTAGATATTGGATTTGTCTGCCAGCCGGCCAAATAATGTATTGTTTTTCATTGAGAGTGACGGGTTGAATTGGTTTTCCCGCTGCTGTAGCGATCAACCAATTTTTCTGAATATCTCTGCGGGTGAGGTGAGACAGTTTAGCGATGTTGTCGAGGGGAGACATGGGCCAACAAATAAGTTAATTTTGACTATTTTAAGCGATCGATGCCTAATCGGGCTAGGGGAGAACTTATGTTAACGCAATAATGCTGAAGATTTACTTAATCTCATCTTTAGTCAAACCAATAGTTTATTAGATCAAGTTAAAGCTGAGGAACTAAAAATCCCAATACTCACCGCATCTGGATAACGTTCATCTACCAAGTATTTCCTGTGTTGAGCCAATCAATACTGGTACGTTGCTCAGTCACTGCAAGCTGCCTCCTTTTAAGGACATGAATAAGTTACTAACTCCCTTTTTGGCTCAATTTTTGCCCAGAGGTGCGTTCATTCTTAGCTGGCATAATTGCACTACTTTGATTGATCTGAAGTGGGACAATTTAGATCAATGCACAATTAAAGCTTTTTGTCAAGAAAATAACATTAAACTTATTATTGATACCTGCCATCCTCACGCCCAAATTATCTGGCAATTAGGGATTAATTACGCTACCCTAACTAATATCCCCTATCTGCACCCTATCAAAAAATCAGTCTTGAGCTAGATAGTTTAGAAACCCCCCAAGATATCGCCCCCCTGTTCATCCGTCTGCTACCTGTTGTAAACTCGTTAGAGACAGCCTGAGAAGCAGCGTTGACCAGCAATCAAATTATTGCCCTCCGTCCCCCATTTGCCTCGATTTAGAACTGGCTTTTGCCCGTACCCACCTTAATTATCCCAAAAAACTAGCAATTTTGACGATATTATCGATTTTTTCTGGAATATTATGTCTGAAACTATCACTACCGCCATTAGCGATCGCATCTGTAAACACATGAACAAAGATCACGGTGATGCCGTGCTTTTCTACGCTCAAGTTTACGGTAATATTACCGATGCAGAAACTGCTCAAATGCTCTCCATCGATCCCCAAGGCATGGATTTAGCCGTAGAAAAATTAGGGGAGAGTCAAACAATTAGAATACCTTTTGAGCGCACCCTAGAATCAGCCAAGGATGCCCATAATATTCTGGTTGAGATGCTAAAAGTTAATCAAACTACCCCTTGACAAAGCCCGATTTTGCTCCTATCACCGAAAAATATCAACCTAGAGAATTAGCCCATGAATCAGGTTAATAGTACGGGAATAAAAATACCCAAATCTGGCTGGCACTTACTGCCTTTTTTAGTCTTGGGTATGCTAGTTTTTGCTTTTAATTCCTCCCTAGAATTAAATTATCTAGTCAAGGGTTATATTACTCTCTTGGAATTACAGGCAGGCATCGTGGTTTTATACTTTCTTTTGACTAAATTAGGGAAATCTCAAAAATTATGAGAAATAGAACTATAGCAGCTTTACTAGCCTTTTTTCTCGGTTATCTTGGCATCCATAAATTTTATCTAGGGGAGAATTTGGCAGGTATTTTTTATCTACTTTTCTTCTGGACTTTTATCCCCGGCATCATTGCTTTTTTTGAATTTATTGGTTTAATCATCATGTCAGATCAAGCTTTTGATGCTAAATATAATCCTAACTATCTCCCTAGCAGTAGAGAGCGAGGACTGCCAGAATCAGGTCAGCAAAAAACCGCTACTTTACTCCAGCTTAAGAAACTTTACGATCAGGGAATTATTACTGCTGAAGAATACGAAGAAAAACGCAGAAAATATTTAGATTCTCTTTGAAAAAATATGTCTAATCTCTCTCCTCGCCCTCCCGAATCTTCCGAGTGGATATGGCTGTCCTTAGTCCCAGTTTTTGGTGGGCTTGCCATTGCTAATGCTGGCAAAAAAACTAATAACCAAAGTTGGTTATCCGTCGGCATTGCCTTGACAATTATCTCCTTTATTTTCTTGACAAAAGAGTCTTTTATCGTAATTTGGTTTGCCCAAATCGGCCTAGGTTTATACATCCGTCAACAGCTTAATTCTCATCCAATAGCTTCGGGAAATAGAACCAACTCTGGACAGTCATCCTCTCCTCTCGAAAAAATTGATATTAACAGTTGTTCCACCAACGATCTGGTTTATAAATTAGGGTTGCCGATTGTCTATGCCAATGATATCGTTTCTGTCCGTAACGAAGGACATATTTTTACCCATTTAGAAGAATTACACTTCCTAGCTGGTTTACCAGAAAATTATCTCAAAAAACTGGAACCTTTAGTTATCTTTGCCTACGATATTCGCCAAGAGGTTGACGTTTCTTGGCGTTGTTTAAACTACTACTCCGTTGCGGAATTAGTCAATCTCGGTCTTGACTTTTCCGTGGCCGATAAAATTGTCGCCGAAAGAGAAAAAAACGGTGTCTATCGTTCGGCGATCGAAGTGAGAAACCGTACAGGTATTCCCCTAAAATCCTATCAGCAATTGCTCTAATTCGCTTTATTCTACTTATAGCTTGAATTGCTTTTCTATCAAAGACACGATCCAACTTCTAGGTAAAAAACGGGGTAGATTGACGATAATTTTATTAGCCAATTTACCTGCTACCACGTTGGGGCGTTTGTTTGCCAAGGCAGTTAAAGCCTCTTGTACCACCACTTCCGCCGAATCTAACCGGCCGTTTTTGCCCATAAAGGCACTGGGAAATCGGGCCACCTCAAAAAAATTAGATTCCGTCGGACCGGGGCAAAGAGCGAGGATTTCAACGCCTTTGTCTTTATTTTCTGCCCAGAGAGACTCGCTAAAACTGAGGACAAAAGCTTTTGTCGCCGCATAAACGGAAAGATAGGGCAGCGGTTGAAACCCGGCAATGGAAGCAACATTGATAATTGCTCCCCCAGCACCAGCAAGCATCGGACGAAGAAAATAGTGGCTTAATTCCACCAATACCAGATTATTTAACTGGATCATTTCTAACTGTCGGGCTAAATCCTGCTCGCTAAAAGCACCATAATCACCAAAACCAGCATTATTTACCAGTAAATCAACGTTGATTCCTTTTTGGTTCACCGTATCATATACCAGCTTTCCTGCCCCGGCAACGGTCAGATCTTGGACGATAACTGTCACTTTTACCCCGTATTGTTCCTCTAATTCCGCTGCTAATTGTTCTAGTTTATCCCTAGATCTAGCGACTAAAATTAGCTCCATTTGCCGTTGAGCAAGTTGACGAGCAAAGACGACACCGATACCAGTGGAAGCGCCAGTAATGAGGGCTGTTTTCATAGAAGATCAACCAAAAATAGCTTTTTTGCTGGAATTGTAGCACAATTACCCTTTCATTTACAGTTCTTAACTTGGCGGTCAAGACATTTTTTCAACTCAGAATATATGTTAGGCTAGAAATAGAACAAAGGTCGAGGAAGGTGCAGAAATGACAGTTATAAGCTTCACTGATCAAGATATTGCCAAATATACCGCCGCTGATATTGCTTCTTTAGCCGAACGACTAGAAAAAGATGAGTATAGCAACCCCTTCGAGGCTTTGCGGGATTGGCATCTGTTGCGAGCGATCGCTTTTCAAAGGCAGGAATTAGCCGAATCTTATCTTTATCTGTTGGATCTAGAGGCCTACGATGAGGCTTAAAGTGGCTTAGTTAAACAAAACTTAACACAAATTACTGGGGGTGTGAGACTAGCACACCCATTATTTTTGATTATGGTATTCTCTGGCTGAAAACAGCCCCTAGCTTTTTGCTCCTTATTTCCCTACTATCAATAACAAAGTATTTTTAGGCGATCGACTAAATTATGGGCAAACAATACAACGTTTATGGGATCGGTAACGCACTCGTCGATATGGAATTTCAAGTCTCTCCTGAATTACTGCAAGAATTGGGCATCGATAAAGGAGTGATGACGCTGGTGGACGAAAATCGTCAAACCCAGTTGATGGAAAAATTGGCTCTTGATTGTAAACGCAGCGGCGGCGGATCGGCGGCGAATACCCTAGTAGCGATCGCTCAGTTGGGGGGTAGAGGTTTCTATTCCTGTAAAGTGGGTAATGACGAATTAGGCAAGTTTTATCTACAAGATCTGCGCGCCTGTGGTTTGCATACCAATGAACACGGTGGCGAAAAAGAGGTGGGAATCACGGGAAAATGTCTAGTTTTCGTCACTCCCGATGCCGATCGCACCATGAATACTTTTCTCGGCATCACCGGGGAAATTTCCGAACGGGAATTAGTCCCCTCAGCGATCGCTAATGCCGATTATCTCTATCTCGAAGGTTATCTCGTCACCTCTCCCACTGCCAAAGCTGCCGCTATTAAAGGGCGAGAAATTGCTCAGGCCGCTGGAGTCAAAACCGCTTTATCCCTGTCGGATCCCAATATGGCGATCTTCTTCCGGGAGGGATTACTGGAAATGATCGGAAAGGGGTTAGATTTCGTTTTCGCTAATGAGTCGGAAGCTTTGACTATTTCCGGCAGCGAGGAAATTGAGTCAGCGATCGCCTATTTTAAAACCATTGCCAAAGGATTCGCCATCACCCGGGGTGCCAGTGGTTCTTTGATCTATGATGGCGAAAATCTGCTGGAAATTGACCCCCATCCCGTACAGGCGATCGATACCGTCGGCGCGGGGGATATGTATGCAGGTGCGTTTCTCTACGGTATTACCCACGGTATGGGTTACAAAGGGGCGGGAAATCTCGCTTCTCTGGCAGCCTCGCGAGTGGTTTCTGCTTTTGGGGCGCGTTTACAAACCGAGGAAATTCAATCCCTGCGCGATTCGATCGTTTTGGGATAGGTTTTGTCGGTGATCGGGAGTCAGTAGTCAGGTTTTTTCTCTCTGCTCCCTGCTCATAGTCTTGGGGAGAAGGGAGCGGGTTTTTCAAGTTGGATTGGCAGTTAATCATACTATTAAAAACCGATTCAGTATAACGGTAAAGTTAGACCGTCTTCACCGATAACTTTGGCTGAGTCATAGCGCTTCAATTGTAACGCGCCCACCTTCCACTGCCTCAATCTGAAGTTTAAAGCCATACAAAAGACCCATCCCCACTAACGGCTCTGCATCAGAAGCTGCCACATCAATAATTTGCTCCTGACCATCCCAGATTACAGAAGCTTTGTATATTTCAAAAACAACCTCGCTCCCGTCGCCTAATGTACCAATATCTCGGTAGTGCCAAGGCAAGCCAAGATCCGTAATGACAGAAAGCGGTAAAGACAAAAAGCTGGTGAATCCAGTATCAATGATAGCATCGAGTGCTATTTTCGGTGAGCCAATGGGACCAACTGCAACTTTGATGATTGCTTCACAATTATTATTGACCACACCGAACATCATACGGGTTTTCTCTGGCTGCGACTGCCAAAACGGAAGACGGCTCTATGTCCAATCCGAATCACCCACGGTTGAGCATCAGGGACACGCTCATAGAGATGATCGGTAGCAGTAATCGTATCGTCGGCAAGCTCAAACGCTCCAGTTTCGATGTCGATCGCCACAATTCTCCCCTGATTTCCCTCCTCCACTTGAGAACGTACCTGAGATTCATAAATCTCATTACCACGTCGAGCGAATTCTTCTTTGCTGTAGCGGGGTTGTCGAACTGTCATTGGCCTGACCCTGGGGCAACTTTTGTCCTCTATTTTAACCTAAACATTGGGAATCTTCGCTAACATTCCCCAACTGGGCCCACCAGACTTGCCCTGAGCTACGTCGAAGGGCGGCATCGCACTTAAACCCACAGCTTCAATCAATGGGCATGGTGCGTTCCCCAAAATCTATTAGTGGAGCAGTAAGAGCCACATTAGGGAACGCACCATGCAAGATCGGCGATCTGCTACGCAGTGCCTTCGGCATCGCACTGGTTAAACAACAAGCTACCAATTGAATTATTGTATGATGGTTTTCCAGTTCAGTGTCTTTACCTTGGTTCAATCTTCGTGAGTCAATCGTTTGCCTTTTATATGGATGAGAGTGGTAGTCCCAAGCCGAATCCCAAGGACTCGGCTAGCTACTTCGCTGTTGGGGGAGTATTAATTGAGCACAATGATGAAAGTAGCATTTGTTTACAAATTGCGGACTTTAAAAAACGTTGGGGAATTGACGAAAGTGTTCCTCTACATGGCAACGAAATTCGGAGTCGAAAGAAAAACTTTGCTTGGCTAGGACGCAAGTCGGAAGATGAGCAAAATCAGTTCTTGCAGGACTTGACAGCTACGATTGTTCAGTGCCCTATTATCGTTCATGGATGTGTTGTTTCTCGAAAGGGTTATCTAGATCGGTATCTTGAACGATATGGTAGCAACACATGGGAGATGATGAAGAGTGCGTTCTCAATTTTGTTAGAGCGTGTCAGCAAGTATGTCGTCCTTCAGGGTGGGGAAGTTATGGTTTACTTTGAAAAAGCCGGTAGAAGGGAAGACAAACTCATAACCAGTTACTTTAATGACTTGAGAGATTCGGGAGTCCCCTTCAGCGCTGAAACCTCAACCAAATATGCACCACTAACATCTAACCAAATGCAGCGGGTTCTCACTGGTATCGAGGCTAAGTCTAAAAATAACCCTCTCCTGCAAATCGCTGACCTGTGCTTGTATCCTGTAGCAAAATCTAAAGATCAGCCTCAAAATCGAGCATTTCAGGAGCTGACCCAGTCCCAGAAGTTAGTTGATACAGTTTTAACATCTGATAATCTTGAAAAGATGGGGATAAAGTATTATTGTTTCGACAATTCGCTTTAAAACACTAAAACCGCCACCTCAGTTTTGGTGCGGTTTGGTGCGGCAGTCATACGACTACCCCTGAGCCGAGCTCCATTTATATACTACCCAACCAGATAGATTTAGTCAAGCGTTTTGCATTTCTTAATCTTTTGAGTAAGTCTAGCGGTAAAGTTGAGCCGCCGCAGACAAATTTTAACTTTTGCAGATCGCTTTTTAGTAGTCGGCTCCAACGCAGTGTTAGCCGGCAGTTACTTTGCGGATTTCTACGCTGCCTTCTTCAAACACTTGAACCGTGAGTTGATAGCCTTCCATTAATAACATTCCAACTAGAGGTTCCGAATCAGCTTCATCAATTGGTATGGTTAAATAATCTCCGTCCCAAATTACGACAGCTTCATAGACATTAAAAACGCATTCGCTACCATCACCAAGAATAGCACGTCCTCGTCTTTTCCATTTCAGGTTTAGCTGATCGATTAGGTCTGGTGGCAATGAAAGCCAACCATTAAAACCTGTATCAACGATCGCATCTTGCGCGTAAATATTTCCTTCAGAGTCACAAGATCGAAAGTGAAATAATCGCCTCAAAATCCGCGTTAACGATTCCTGCGATCATACTAATCTCTTTGTCCGTCCACCAAATCGGCGAACATAGCGAGAACCGACTCGAACAATCCAGATTTGAGCATCTGGGTGACGGGCTTCGAGTCTATTGCAAGCAGATATTTCACGCGCATCAATTTCAAAGTCGCCAGTTTCAAGGTCAATTGCTACAATTTTGCCCTGATTACCCAATTCGACCTGTGGGCGTATTTGCGTTTGATAAATGAGATCGCCTCGTTGGGCAAATTCTTCTTTGCTATAGCGGGGTTGACGGACTGTCATTGGCTTGACCCTGTGGCAACTTTTGCCCTCTATTTTAACCTAAACATCGGAAATCTTCGCTAACATTCCCCAACTAGGCCCACAAGAGCGGCATCGCACTTTAACCCACAGCTGCAATCAATGGGCATGGTGCGTTCCCCAAAATCGATCGCTGGAGCAGTAGAAGTTGCATTAGGGAACGCACCCTACAAAATCGGCGATCGCACTATTTTAACCTAAACATTGGGAATCTTCGCTAACATTCCCCAACTGGGCCCACCAGACTTGCCCTGAGCTACGTCGAAGGGCGGCATCGCACTTTAACCCACAGCTTCAATCAATGGGCATGGTGCGTTCCCCAAAATCGATCAGTGGATCAGTGGGAGCCACATTAGGGAACGCACCCTACAAGATCGGCGATCGCACTACCAAAGCAATTTGAGTGTAAATAGAAAAACTTGGATTAGCATCAATAAAAAGAAAGTCATAATTATCAGCAACCAATGCAACAAAATCATTGGCCCAGTCGATTACTTTTAACCATGTGTTTGTCCCAGGGATTTGGGTATTAGCTAATGTTGTAATTGCGTTTGACTGTAATTCAACCAAAGCATCACCAGCCAAAAGGTCAATATTGACAGGGATACTATTGTTAAAGTGGGTTGGATTAGATATGAAATCATCAGGATTTATCTGTGGCATTGCATATGGTGATGGTAATCTTTCCTGAAAATAACCCCCAACACTTTTCCTCGGCTGGTTGTTATGTAACGAGTTGAGATTTTGGCTTCCAGAGCCAGTAAGGCCGCCTAATAATAATTCAGACAAGTTCCCTTGAGGACAAAGGTCAATAACTAAAATACGTTTGTCTGTATTATTTTCTGCAAACATCGTGACAGCTTGAAATGCCAAACTTGTCTTTCCTGTACCACCTTTATTGTTCCAGAATGAATATTTTTTCATTTATTCTCCAATTTTCTAAATGATAGAACCAGCTACATATTGTACGGAAACTTTCCGTATAAAACTCTCCAGAGTAACGATATGGGTCAACTTTCGGTATATCACATTATTTAGGCGCAACCGCCAGAACTTTTCCCTATATCAAGCCCAAAAGCCTGTTAGCCAGATTAGCTGCCAAAAACCTTGTTTAACTAAATTCCTGACAATTTTAGGCTCATTATAGCAATGATTCCTATATCTGACCGCACCCCTTGACAGAAATTTACAATTATTCGACCTTTAGCGATCGCTATCGGGGGATAGTTGTTTTTTGTTACAGCAGTGTGGAGCAGTCTAACTGATGGCTATATTTCCAGATTATCGCCGGTAGGAAACCAATCTTCATCGAGAATTTGTTCAAGGGAACCAATGGGAATAGGGGGGAAAGTATCAAGAGGTAATTGAGTTCTAACTTGAGCCTCTTTTCTAGCAAATTGATAGCATTCCTCAAAGATTTCCAGAATATAGGGTTTTAAACTAGGGCTATCTTTAATTTCTTCGATTATTTGTCGGCGAAAGTTGATAATTTCTCCTTTCCAGTGACCCTCATTTCTTGCTCTTTCTCCTGTCCAGTAAGTTAGTTTCAGCAAATGTACCAGCAATTGAATCAAAAGATTTTCAATTTTGCGTTTTTCGCTCCTTCCCATACTTGCTAACTCCTCCAGTAAATTCTCTAAATCTACCCGCTCAAACTGTCTCGCTTGCAGTTGATTAATAGTGGTTCTAATCCAGAGATAAAAGTCTTCTTCGTACAGAGTTTTATTGTCCATAATTGACCTCTAGATATTACTCATGGTTATTACTGGGAAACCAATCTTCATCGAGAATTTGTTCAAGGGAACCAAGGGGAATAGCGGGGAAAGTATCGAGGGGTAATTGAGAGCGATCACTAGCATCTTTTCTAGCAAATTGATAGCATTCCTCAAAGATTTCCAAAAGATAGGGTTTGAGACTAGGGCTATCTTTAACTTCTTTGATTATTTGTCGGCGAAAGTTTCTAATTTCCCCTTTCCAGTGACCCTCATTTCTAGCTTTTTCTCCTGTCCAGTAGGTTAGTTTCAGCAAATGTACCAGCAATTGAATCAAAAGATTTTCAATTGTGCGTTTTTCACTCCTTCCCATACTTGCTAACTCCTCCAGTAAATTATCTAAATCTACCCGCTCAAACTGTCTCGCTTGCAGTTGATTAATGGTAGTTCTAATCCAGAGATAAAAGTCTTCTTCGTACAGGGTTTTATTGTCCATAAATACTCACTTAAACCAAATAAAATGGGGATAATCATAGAACTTAACTATATAAACTAGCCACATATTCACCGTAGCCATTATAGGGCAAAGTTTCGATAATTTCCCAAGATAAATCACTTCTACTACCGATAAATTTCTCCGTTGCTTGCGACCAACGGGGATGGGGTTTACTGGGGTTTACATTAGCCTCAAAATCGTATTCGTGAGCGTCAATTGTGTTCCAGTAGGTGGCAGGTTGTTTGGCGGTAAATTCAATTTTTACTATCGATTTTGCTCCTTTAAAACCGTATTTCCAAGGAATAACCATTCGCAAGGGTGCGCCGTGTTGTTTGGGTAAATCATGACCGAAAATTCCCACGGCAAAAAAGGCTAATTCGTTGGCCATTTCTTCAATTCTTAAACCTTCTGTATAGGGCCAAGGTAAGGCTCCTAAATGTAATCCTGGCCCTTTGGTAATTTCGGGATCATAAAAGGAGGTGAAACGGACGAATTTTGCTTCGGGTTTTGGTTCCACTGCCGCAATTAAAGCACTCATGGGAAAACCCAGCCAAGGTAAGACCATTGACCAAGCTTCCACACAACGAAAACGATAGATTCTTTCTTCGAGAGGAAAGGTTTTTTTAATAGTATCTATATCGTAGGTTTGGGGATTTTTTACCAATCCTCCCACTTCTACCGTCCAGGGATTCGTCGGTAATTTCTGCGCTTTTAACCAGATATTTTTGCCACCTCCGAACTCATAAAAATTGTTATATCTCCCCGCTACAGTTTCAGCAACTATGGGACGATTTACCGTTAAAAACTGCGGATTCTTGCTGAACCCTTCAATTTTAGGTAATTGCAAACTTTTTTCTAAAGCTTCCGAGGAGGAGGATTTACCACAAGCAGTTAATAATAGGGAACTCCCCGCAATTCCTGTCCCGATTAACCCCTGTAAAAAGCGACGACGGTTAAAATAAACACTTTCGGAAGTAACTTCATTTTCGGAAATTTGCCAAGATTTAACTAAACGAATTAAGACCATAATTATCCCCAATTTTATTGACAAAAAAGCAGAGTTATGATATGGGATACCACAACTCTGATTGTACAATATTTTGTCAGTTTTTTTAAGAAATTTCGGCGAGCATCGGGGCAGTCACCAGAGGTTCCCGTCGTCCTTTTAAGACCATGGGAACTCCTCGCGAGGGAGCAAGGGTTACACCGCGGCGGCTGGGTTTTTCGGGGGTATTATTAACTAGAGTTAACTGATAATTGGCTAAAATTGTGGCGATAGCGATTTTCATCTCGTAGATAGCTAAAACTTCCCCGATACAACGACGCGCTCCACCACCAAAAGGCATATATTCGTAGGGGGTGAATTGTTTTTCTAAAAAGCGTTCTGGTTTAAAAGTATGGGAATCGGGGAAAGTTTGCTCGCGGTGGTGGGCCAGATAAATACAACCCATGATAATTGTCCCTTTTTCTAAAGGATAACCATCTAGTTCTACTGGTTTTTCCACTACTCGCGGAAAAGTTAACATTGCCACGGGATGAATGCGTAAAGTTTCCGAACAAACCGCCGAAAGATAGGGTAATCTAGTTATGTCAATCGGGTTAGGATTATCTCCTAAAGTGGCTATTTCTTGGAGAATTTTTGCTTGAATTTCTGGATAGCGATGAGTCCAGTAGAGTACCCAAGACATAGCGGTGGCGGTGGTTTCATGACCTGCGAATAATAAGGTCATTAATTCATCGCGCAATTCCTTATCGCTCATCGGGTTGCCTTCTTCATCCCGGGCCGACATCAGTAGTGATAAAATATCGGTACGATTGGGCTTAGGATTAGCTTTTCTTTCGGCAATTTCTGTATAGATAATATCGTCAATTTTTTCTTGGGAACGCTGGTATTTTCCCCAGGGACTCCAAGCACCCAAATCGGCCTGCAAAATTTGGAAAAATAACAAAGAAGCCATCACTGGAGAGTTAAAAATATCGAGCATTTCAGCCAGAATTTTTTTCAGGGTTTGATAACGTTCCCCTTGACTAATTCCAAAAACTGCCTCCATAATTACTTGTAAAGCAATCGCTGTGGTCGCTGAACGGGCTTTTAAAGGTTGATTTTCGGGCAATTCTGCCATTACTCTCAGGGTAATATCGCGGATTAAATCGCCGTAGAAACGCATTCTTTCCCCGTGAAAAGGTGGCAATAAAAGCTGACGGCGTTTTTTGTGGATGTCTCCGTCTAACATGACGACGGAATAATCACCAATAATCGGTGCAATAATCCGATTTGCTTCCCCCGGTGCCGAAAATTTTTTACGATCATTAGTTAAAAGCTGTTGTAGGGCTGCAGGACTACTGACAAAGATAAAATTATCTACAGTTAAACCCACTTTCGTGCTAAAAATATCGCCATGCTTGCGGGCGGCATTTTCCATAAAAGCTACAGGATTAATGATCCATTGTGCCATTTGCACGAAGGTGGGGGCTTTGACCTTGGGGATGATTTTCATAGATTAATTGCTATATCGAATGCTAATTATTTCTAATTGTGACATTTTTTTCCCAGAGACGGCAAGGTGTAATATCAAGTAAACGGCAAAAATTACCGGGCTGTTGCTTGTCTTATCTTTTCGCAGAGAGGGGGATTTTCTGGGAATTTTCAGGATTGGCTTTCTGGTCTAAACAATGATAACTAGGGTAGAATAGCTCCCAGTTCTATTTAATTCGCTTCTGTGGTTCAATCTCTCTTTTTTCATTCCTTATAGGGACTTTTTATGATTATTTCCAAGTTTTTACCTTCGGGAAAAACTGTGATTATCAGGCATTTACTGTTATTAGCTACATTTAGCCTTGTTTTTCTCCTGGCTACTCCCCCCGCTTTTGCCCTCGAATCCAGTGCCTCCACCGGTTTTAATCCTCAAACTATTCTTTTCAATGCCTTAACTTGGGTGGATAGTTTGGGAGCCGTGGGAGCGATCGCGTTTATAATTATCTATATTCTAGCTACTGTGGCCTTTTTTCCCGGTTCAATCCTGACTTTCGGGGCTGGTGTGGTTTTTGGCCTGGTTTTAGGCTCTTTTTACGTCTTTATCGGGGCAACTATCGGCGCTACTGTCGCTTTTCTGGTGGGACGTTATCTGGCTAGGGGTTGGGTGGCGGAAAAAATTCAAGGTAATAATAAATTTCAAGCTATCGATGAAGCTGTGGGGAAAGAAGGTTTAAAAATAGTGCTTTTAACCCGTTTATCTCCCATATTTCCGTTTAATCTGCTTAATTATGCCTATGGTGTCACCGGGGTTTCTCTGAAAGATTATCTACTAGGTTGCGCGGGCATGATTCCTGGGACGATAATGTATGTCTATATTGGCTCTTTAGCGGGCAATCTTGCCACTATCGGGACCTCGGCACCAGATACTAACCCAGTTTTACAATGGACTATTCGCCTGATCGGTTTTATCGCTACCGTTGCCGTCACCCTCTACGTCACGAAAATTGCCCGTCAAGCCCTGGCATCAGTTATCAGTGAATAGTCATCGGTTATCCGTCAGGGTGTGGGGTGTGGGGAAGTGGGGAAGTAGGGTGTGGGGTGTGGGGTGTTAAGATAACTGCTTTAATAAACCTCTTGCATAATTAATTTTTCAGGGTTCAAAAACGGCAAAAATAAGAATTAAATTGCATAAAATCTGTAAATAGACCATTTAACTGATTATTATTCATTCTTAATTCTCCTGACTACTGACGACCGGCTACTGACTCCTAACCCTAACAACAATTTTTGATTTTTACAAGAGGTCTAATATGTTTGAAAATAGCTCTAGGGAAGTTAATGTTCTCCCCATGGACGAACATAATCAAAAATTAGTTAATTATGTTCATCCTGCCGATTGGGTCAATCCACAACCCCAAGATTGTTATGATTTAGTCGTCATTGGTGCGGGTACTGCGGGTTTAGTCGTAGCGGCTGGGGCTGCGGGTTTAGATATAGGTTTAAAAGTGGCTTTAGTGGAAAAACACCTCATGGGGGGAGATTGCCTCAATTTCGGTTGTGTTCCTTCTAAATGTCTGATTCGTTCCTCTAGAATTATCGGGGAAATTGAGCAAGCCAAAAAATTAGGAATTAATATTGGGGATACTAGGGTAGATTTTGCCAGAGTCATGACCAGAATGCGGCAAATTCGCGCCGATATTAGCCACAATGATTCAGTACAACGTTTCCAAAAACTAGGTATCGATGTCTTCTTGGGTAGCGCTCATTTTTTAGGACAAAATGCCGTGGCAGTGGCGGGAAAAACTCTCCATTATAAAAAAGCCGTCATTGCCACTGGTGCTAGGGCTTTTCATCCCCATATCCCCGGACTAAAAGAGGCGGGATTTTATACCAATGAAACAATTTTTTCCCTAACAGAATTACCTCCCCGATTAGCTGTTATCGGTGGCGGGCCGATTGGTTGTGAATTAGCCCAAGCTTTTCAACGGTTAGGCGCGCAGGTGATTTTATTTCATAATCATTCCCATCTTTTGAATAAAGAAGACCAAGAAGCATCCGAAATTATTGAGAATACTTTGCTGCGGGAAGGAATGCAATTAATTCTCTCCTGCCAAATTGAACGGGTGACAAAAAATGAGCGGGGTAAAACCATTGAATATACTAGCAACGGTCAAGGAGCAACTATCACCGTCGATGAGATTTTAGTCGGTGCAGGCCGGGAGCCTAATGTGTCAGGATTAAATTTAGAAGCGGTGGCTGTGGAATACGATACTCGTCGGGGAGTCAAAGTTAATGATTATCTGCAAACTACTAACCCGAAAATTTATGCAGCCGGTGATATCTGTCTGGATTGGAAATTTACCCATGCTGCCGATGCAGCCGCCCGTATTGTGATTAAAAATACTCTCTTTTCTCCCTTCGGTTTCGGACGCAATAAGCTCAGTAATTTAGTTATGCCTTGGGTCACTTATACCGACCCAGAAATCGCCCATGTGGGCATGGATGAAACCCAAGCACAGGACCGGGGATTGGCCACTAATACTATTAAAATTCCTTTGAGTATAGTCGATCGAGCTATCGCTGATGGGGAAACGGCAGGTTTTTTAAAAATTATTCACAAACAAGGTTCCGACCAAATTTTAGGAGCCACTATCGTCGCCTCCCACGCCGGTGAGATGATTTCTGAAATTACCACCGCTATGGTTGCTAAAATCGGACTGAGTAAACTCTCTACTGTTATTCATCCCTATCCCACCCAAGCGGAAGCGATTAAAAAAGCCGCCGATGCCTATCGTCGAACTCTCTTGACTCCTAATAGTAAAAAATTCTTGGCATTGTTGAGTAAATTATCGCCTTAAAATCAGTTATCAGCTATCAGTTATCAGCTATCAGCTATCAGAGTTGAGTTTTTAGTGAACAGTAAGCTAAGACGCATTTAAACCGCCTATCCTTAGATTAGCTGAATCTCCCCCCCCTGCCCCTAGTAGGGCTGTTTCATTCTCCGAATCTAATTCTTTTTTTTGCTACCCTTAATCGCTTATCAGGTAAGCTAGGGAGCAGGGAAGTACAGGTTTTTGCTCTCATAGTAGGTTGATTCATGAATCAACCTACAAAGCTCATGCAAGAGGCACTCATGCAAAACGGAGAATAAATAATCAGTTTTTAATAACCAGATTTAGTATGAGTTTTCTTTTCACTGGTTACTGTTTACTGATAACTGAAAATACTCCCCAACTCCCACTCTCCAATAACTACTGGCAGCCAGAAATACGTTAGTCCCCTATCATACTTTGTGCTTTTTGTCAAAAAAACTTTTTTTTTGCAATAAAACTACACAAAAAAAAGATCATCGTTGTGGGTGAAATTGACTCATTTACCCGTCTTAATTAGGATCAACCTGTAGGTGTGGCAAGGGTTTCAACCATTGCTGCCCAAAAAAGCACAAAATAACCCATTATGAAATTCTATCAAATCGCTGTAACCATTGGAACATCGTCGTTAAATAAAAATCTTTCTCAATTAATTCTTAAGAATTTGTAAATATTGCGAAATGTTAATTTAAATATTCTCAAGCTTGTGGAGTCAATAGATAATTTATGCTTATCTTTAACCCAAAATAGAACTCCTGCAAAATCCAACATCTACCATTGGGTTAGAAGTGAGGAGTCAGGAGTCAGGAGATAGGAGTCAGGAGATAGGAGATTATTTTATTTATTCCCCCCACACCCCACACCCCACACCCCACACCCCACACCCCACACCCCACACCCTAATTCTTATGAGAGATTCCCTATCGAGCCATCTAAGAGTACAACAACATTGCCTCAATCAAGTTAAATTAGCCGTGAAAAAGCAGGGCTTTAGCAGTCAACGATCCTTAGCTAAAGAAGCTGAATTTAGTCTGGCTATTGTCAGTAACTTCCTGACCGGTAAACCAGTAGAACAAGCCACTTTTGAACAAATTTGTCGTCGATTATCCCTCGACTGGCAAGAAATCGCCGCCCTGAATTTTGAGCTAAAAACACCCCCTCAAGACAAAATTCCGGTTAATTCCGCAGCCAAGAGCGAAAAATTGGACACATTACCCCCCTATCCTAATGGAGCAGTTCCCCTTGGTTCCCCATTTTATTTAGAACGCCTTCCCCTGGAAGAACAGATAAGGCAGGAAATCAAGAAACCGGGGGCTTTAGTGCGGATAAAAGCCCCGAAAGAAATGGGCAAAACTTCCCTACTTTTGAGAATGCTCGATTTTGCTAAACAGCAAGGCTACCGCACGGTGAGTTTGAACTTAGAACAGGTAGACCAAGCGATTTTAGGTGATTTAAACCAATTTTTGCGCTGGTTGTGTGCCAATGCTGCCCGTCAACTACAGTTAAAACCACAATTAGATGAGTATTGGGATGAGGATTTAGGCAGCAAGATTAGCTGTACGGTTTACATTCAAGACTATCTCCTGGAATCGATTACCGCCCCCATTGTCCTCGCCCTCGATGAACTCAATCAGATTTTTGAACATCCCCAAGTGGCCAAGGATTTTTTACCGCTGCTGCGTTCTTGGTACGAAGAAGCCAAAACCCTACCTATCTGGCAAAAACTCCGTCTTATCGTCGTCCATTCCACAGAAATTTACGTCCCCCTGCAACTCAATCAATCCCCCTTTAACGTGGGATTCCCCGCACAGCTAAGTCATTTTAGTCTTGAGGAGGTATTGCAATTAGCCCAACGTTATCAACTCACCTGGGAAAATCAGGAAAAAGTCAAACAATTGATGGAGCTAGTAGGAGGACACCCAGCTTTGGTACAAACCGCCCTCTACTATCTCAGTCGGGAGGAAATAACTATGACGCAAATACTAACCAGTGCCACCTCCGTCACGGGGATTTATGCCCATCACCTGCGACGCCATTGGGCGGTATTAGAACAACAGCCTGAACTAGCGAAAGCCCTCGATAGAGTGATGAGCGCGGTGGAACCCGTACAATTAGACCCAATTCTCGCTTACAAACTCAGCAGTATGGGACTACTCAAACAATCAGGAGATAAAGTAGTACCAGGCTATGAATTGTATCGACGCTATTTTTTAGAGGTGAAATCCTCTATCAGTTATCAGTAAACAGTAAACAGTTATCAGTGAACTGATATAGCAGTTATCCTAATAGTGAGGTGCAAATTCTCTGGTTTTGGGGAACGCCGAAACTGAGGAACGGTCAACATTAGTCGGTCGTCTGGGGATGATGCCAAATCCAGTCATACTTCATCTTGATGAGAAACGCTGTAACTCGCATCTGATAACTGATAAGTAGGGAGGCACAATTATTTTTAGGATGGGTTAGCGCACTTCGTAACATGATCGGACGTTGGGTTTCATGCTTCAACCCAACCTACGTTCATCTTATATTTAATTCCACCCACCCACTTAACTGATAACTGATAACTCACATCTGATAACTGATAACTCACATCTGATAACTGATAACTCACATCTGATAACTGATAAGGGAGAATCCTATGAATATGTCAATCAAAGATACTGTCCAAAATACTGTCAACATTAGGAATTTTAGTCGCTCGCAACTCGGTCGGCCGGATGAGAACAATTTATATCAAGCAGTCGCCTCAATTACTGAGGGACATTGGCCGGAAAATCTGTCGGGATACGTTTTTATCGTCTGTCCTTTTCATAGAAAAAATGACCGTCATTTGTTCTCTGGCGAAGGTGTAATTATTAAATGGGACTTGCAAGGGAAAAATAATCAAGTTAACGTTTACAGTAAAAAACTAAAGACTTGGGATAGTTTTTGGCGAAAAGTTTTGCCGATATTTAATATTAGTCAAGCCACTTTTCCCGCCGTGGTCAGCATTTTAGGTTCTTCGGAAATAGCGAATACCGCTATGGTTAAACTAGAAAAAGTTGCCGAAGATAAACAACTAGAAGAAACCAGATTAATTCTCACTGCCGATGCGGGACGTTACTGGGAAGTTGACCCCGTTTCCCTTGATACTATCACCCCGATTGGTTATTTTAACCAACATATTGTTTCCGTGCCTTTGTCTTTTTTCCCAGTCCTAGAAAATACCGCTCACCCCTTCTACGACAAAAAAACCAAAGAATTTATCACCTGTGAATTAAAGCTAAAACTGGTATCGGGAGGTATGTTAAAAGATTTAGATAAATCGGTGTATATTGTGCTTTGGGATCAACAAAAACAACTTAAACCTTGGAAACTACAGGGAACTATCCTCGATGGTAGTCCCCATTCGGTCATCGTCACCGAAGATTATATCATGATTCCCGATATGCCTTTTCAGATGGGAGTAGCCAAACTATTAGGTATTAAAATTAAGCCCGAAGAAACCTATCCGAAAACTCAAATTTATCTGGTTAAACGTCAAGACCTCAAGGAAGAAGAAACCACTGTTCCCTCGCGATTAATTACCTTCAATGGCGACAGTTATCACTTCCTTTGTAGTTACCATAGTATCAACGGTCAAATCCAGCTTGTGGCCATCCAAAATGCCACTATTAGTTTAACCGAAGCGATCGAAAAAGACGATATCCAACATTTTACCGGTCAGAGTTATCCCCCCGAATACCACGGCATTCCCTGGATGTTTTCCTTTGATGTCGGAGTGCTGCGCAAAGTGGTTATCGAAGATGCCAGGGTGATGAGTGAACAAGCTTTCATCCATCCGGGTTGGTTCTGTACCAGTCTCTACACCGCCGACCCGCGGGAATCGGAACAGGGATACAGTGCCGTTTATCAAATTTATCTCGGTTATGTGCGCGAATTAATTTGTCGTCGTCAGTATATGGATTTTCGCGACCAAAGTAATCGCATCCTTAGCGATGCCGAACTTCCCTGTCATGACTTGCCCTCGGTATTAGCCAAGGTTCCCCTCGATAAGGATTGGAATCAGTTAACTGAACAGATTAGCCAAGAAAAAAAAGCCAGTGATACTCATGTATCACATTTGGGTCGGGGACTACTGGATTTTTATGTTTGTCCTGATGGCTATATTTTAGATAGCATTCAGTTTATTCCCCAAGAACAGGGCTATCTGTTTACGACGGTTTTAACCCCGACCAAAGTATTAGAAGCTTGGTTATTTAACCCTGACAATCTCAAGGACGGACCGATGGCTAAACTGAGCTTACCGGAAGATGTTCACTTTGGTTTGACCTTGCATTCCGAGTATTTCGAGCAGGTGCTGCCTTCTCCCCGTCCTTCCGTCTCACAGGTAAATCGAGTCCTGTCAGCCTTGCGGAGTCTTGTTTTAGTTCCCGTAGAATTTTTCTTGGGGAGACCCGCAGCCGTTTACAATCGCCGAGTAAAAAAATGATTGTTCTCAAAGGATACGACATTCTTGCCCAAATCTACGAAAGCGTTAACTCAGAAGTCTATCGGGCCATTCGCACCGCCGATAATCAACCGGTTATGCTCAAAATCCTCAAGCAAGAATATCCCACCGCACAACAACTAACCCACTACAAACAGGAGTATAAAACCATCTGCGGCCTGAACTTCCAGGGGGCGATTAAAGCCTATGGTTTAGAAACCTACCGCAGAACTCCCGTGATTATTTTGGAAGATTTCGGGGGTATATCCTTAAAAAAATGGCTAGAGGGTAAACCCCTGGCCCTAAGGGACTTTTTAAGTCTCGCACCCCGAATAGTGGCTAATTTAGAGAAAATTCACAACGCCAAGGTTATTCACAAAGATATTAATCCTGCCAATATAGTTCTTAACCCCGAAACCGGACAGATTAAAATCATCGATTTTGGCATTGCCAGCGTCCTGCGGCGGGAAAATCCGGGGCTAAAAAATCCCAACGTCCTAGAGGGGACTTTAGCCTATATTTCTCCCGAACAAACCGGACGGATGAATCGCAGTCTCGATTACCGCACGGATTTTTATTCCTTGGGCGTTAGCTTCTACGAACTGCTCACCGGACAATTACCTTTTCGGGCTAACGATGCTTTGGAATTAGTTCACTGTCATCTGGCTAAACAACCTTTGGAGATTAATAGTCTCGTCAGGGAGAAAATTCCCCCGGTGGTGGAGGCAATCATCAGGAAACTGATGGCTAAAACCCCCGAGGAACGATACCAAAGTGCCTATGGTATTCGGGCAGATTTAGAAGAATGTTTAAGACAACTAGAAACAACGGGTAAAATTGAGGATTTTGTCATCGCTAGGCAAGATCTAGCCAATCAGTTCCAAATTCCCCAAAAACTCTACGGTAGGGAGACAGAAATCGCCACTCTCCTCACTGCTTTTCAACGGGTAGCCACGGTGGATAAAAACTCCTCTCACACCGAACTGATGCTAGTTACAGGTTATTCTGGCATGGGTAAAACCACCTTGGTTAGGGAAATTTATCAGCCAATTACTGAAAAACGCGGCTTTTTTATCTCTGGTAAATTTGACCAATTTCAGCGCGATATTCCCTATGCTGCCGTGGTTAGTGCTTTGACTCATCTCGTCAAGCAACTTTTGGGGGAAAGTCAGTCACAACTGCAACTATGGCGACAAAAACTCCTAAAGTCTTTGGGGACGAATGCACGGGTTATTCTTGATGTGATTCCTGAACTGGAATTAATTATCGGTCCGCAACCAGAGGTGTTACAATTAGGAGCGATCGCTACTCAAAATCGCTTTAATTTAGTCTTTAAAAATTTTATTCGGGTCTTTTGTTCTCCAGAACATCCCTTAGTCATCTTTCTCGATGATTTGCAATGGGCAGACTTGGCTAGTCTCCAGTTGATAGAATTAATTATCCTCGATGGCGATATGGACTATTTATTTTTAATTGGCTCCTATCGCAGTAATGAAATTAATTCCACCCACCCCTTAACCGCTACCCTCGATAAATTAGAACAGGGGGGCATAATTATCAATCAAGTTATTTTAAAACCTCTGGGGCTTGAACAGGTCAATCAGTTAATTGCTGACACCTTAAATCATTCACCGGAATATGTGCAATCTTTGGCCGCTTTAGTCTGGCAAAAAACCCACGGGAATCCTTTTTTTGTCAATGAATTTCTCAAAACTATCTACTGGGAAAATTGGCTATTTTTCCAACCGGGGCAGCAAACAACCACTAAAACCGATAATAATAGGGGCTATTGGCAATGGCATCTCGGCCAAATTCAAAGGATTGGCAGTACCGATAATCTGATTCAATTTATGATGGGCAAAATACAGAAATTGCCTCCCGAGACCCAAGAAGTCTTAAGTTTAGCGGCCTGTCTTGGGGCAGAATTTAATTTATATAGTCTGGCAATAATCTCTGAAAAATCACCTCCAGAACTTTTACCAATTTTAACTTCTAGTAGCGAAGCTGGTTTAATTATTCCTATCTCAGAATTAGATGAACAATTACTGATTAAAGAATATAAATTTGCTCATGATCGTATTCAACAAGGAGCTTACGCTCTCATCGAAGACAGCAAAAAGTCTTTAATTCACCTAAAAATTGGTCGCCTACTTTGGCGGAATACTGCTGCCAACGAATTATCAGAGAAGATTTTTCAAATAGTCGATCATCTCAATCTTGGTTATCAACTAATTAGCGAGGAAACAGAACGAGAGTCAGTGGCTAACTTGAATTTACTAGCAGCCCAAAAAGCAAAAGCGGCCAATGCCCAAACTGGAGCCTTAAAATACATTAAAATCGCTCAAAAACTTCTCAAAAAATCAAGCTGGAAAAATAACTATCAACTGACTTTAAATATTTATTCTGAAGCCACAGAAATCGCCTATTTAAGTGGAGATTTTGAGCAGATGCAGTGCTGGGCTAATCTCGTATTAAAACAGGCAAAAACAACCCTAGATAAGGTGAAAGTTTATGAAGTAATCATCGAAGCTGATCACGCCCAAAATAAAGAATTAGAAGCGGTACAAATTGGCTTATCTGTCCTCAAAAGCTTAGATTTCGAGATTCCTGAATCCTTGCAATCATCAGATATACAGGAAGAACTCACTAAAACTCGGCAAAAATTAGCGGGTAAAAATATCGAAGATTTAATTAATTTACCGCAGATAAATGAAGAAGAAAAATTAGCAGTAATGAAGATAGCGGCTGCCATATTTTCTCCTGTTTTTATTGCCGCCCCGCATCTCTTACCTGTCCTAGTATCAAAACAGGTTAACTTATCAATTCAATACGGCAATAGTTATCTAGCGGCTTTTACTTATGTCAATTATGGCTTAATTCTTTGTGGTCTTTTAGAAGATTGGGAAACGGGTTATCAATTTGGAAAATTGGCTTTAAACATTGCTGATAAATTTCATGCCAAAGCCCTGATGCCGAAAATAATTGCCGTCTTTTCTACTACTATTAGTATCTGGAAAGAACCGATTAAAAATTCCTTGTCTTTGTTAAAATCTTCCTATCAAACTGGTTTAGAAATGGGGGATCTATACTACGGAACAACCTGCGCCTATCTTTACTGTTTTCATTCCGCCTTTATCGGACAGGAATTAACCGAATTAGCCCAAGAAATAGCTAACTATGATCTGGCTTTTGTGAAGCTCAAACAAGAAAACCCTCGCAACTATCTAAAAATCTACGGACAAACAGTTTTAAATCTACTGGGGCGCTCGGAAAATCCCGGTCGTTTAGAAGGACAATACTATCAAGAAACTGTTATGTTAACGTACCATCTAGAGGCTAATGATCTCTACGGTCTCTGTGCTTTATTTGTCAATAAATTATACCTTTGTTATCTATTTGAACAGTACGAACAAGCCATTGAAAACGCTAACCAAGCCCAAAAATATCTGGGAGGAGCTACCGCTACTTTATTGATTTCTCTGCATAATTTTTATGATTCCCTTGCCCATTTAGCTATTTATAATCATCTGGATAATGACCAAAAACAGCAGGTATTAGAACGAGTGACGAATAATCAGAAAAAGCAACAGGAATGGGCCAATCAAGCCCCCCCTAACTATCTCCATAAATTTTATTTAGTGCAAGCGGAAAAAGACCGGGTGCAGCAATCCTATCTAGAAGCCATAGAAAACTACGATCTAGCCATCGCTAAAGCCAAGGAAAATGAATACATTAATGAAGAAGCACTGGCTAACGAACTAGCGGCGAAATTCTATCTCGATTGGGGTAAAGTAAAAATTGCCAAAACCTACATCAATGAAGCAGCTTATCTCTATTCTCTTTGGGGAGCAACAGCTAAAGTCAAAGACATAGAAAGCCGCTATTCTCAGTTAATGGTCAATAATTATGGTTCCAATTCCCTGACCGAAACTAGGAGAACTACCACCAGAAAAAATTCAGTTAGTCATGCGGGAGAACTGTTAGATTTAGGCACGATTATGAAGGCATCCCAAGCCATTTCTAGCGAGATAGTTTTAGATAAACTACTCGCCACCCTGATGAAAATTCTCATCGAAAATGCCGGGGCGCAGCTGGGCTATCTTATCCTAGAAAGTGGCGGAGAACTATTGATCGAAGCCTCCGGTTCAGTGCGGGAAGATAGGGTGACAGTCTTTAAATCTAATGCGCTCGAAGAACATCTTCCCGTCTCAATTATTAACTATGTAGCCCGGACAGGTCAAACCGTTCTTAATAACGATGCCGCCCATCAGGGCAATTTTAGCAACGATCCCTATATTAAAACCCATCAAACCAAATCGCTGCTCTGCACACCCCTTCTCGACCAAGGACAACTGCGGGGAATTGTCTATCTAGAAAATAATCTCACCGTCGGGGCTTTTACCCAAGAAAGATTGGAAGTGCTGCAACTGCTCTCCAGCCAAGCGGCGATCGCAATTAATAACGCCAAACTCTACGCCGAAATCAAAGCCAAACAGAGACAACTAGCGCAATTTTTAGAAGCCATTCCGGTGGGGGTATTTGTCCTCGATGCCAGCAATCAACCCTACTACGCCAATCAAACCGCCCAAGAGATTTTAGGAAAAGGGATAGTTAATGTCAGCACGGGTAATCAGTTAGGGGAAACCTATCAGTTATATCAAGCTGGAACCGATCGATTTTATCCCACAGCAGACCAGCCGATTGTCAGGGCTTTAAGGGGGGAAAAAAACACGGTGGATGATATAGAAATTCACCAAGGAGAGAAGATTATCCCCCTAGAAGTGTATGCCACGCCCGTTTTGGACGAAAAAGGAGAAATTATCTATGCGATCGCTGCTTTTACCGATATTAGCGAACGAAAACAGGCGGAAGCGGAACGGATTCGCTTTACCGAAGAATTAGCCGAGTATAGCCGCACCCTAGAACAGAAAGTGCAGGAGCGCACCCTAGAACTCAGCCAAACCCTAGAAATTCTCAAGGCCACCCAAGCAGAATTACTGTTTGAAAATGAACTGCTCAGAAGTACCGAAGAATCTAGCACCTTTGACTACCAAGTGGGGGGCAGTTTACCCATGGATGCCCCCACCTACGTGGTCCGCGCCGCCGACCGTTATCTCTATAAAGCCCTCAAACGCGGCGATTTTTGCTATGTTCTCAATCCCCGTCAAATGGGTAAGTCTAGTTTAATGGTACGCATGATCGATCACCTCCAACACGAGGGCATCTGTTGCGCTCCCATTGATTTAACCCGTATCGGCAGTGAAAATGTTACTTCCGACCAATGGTACAAGGGGATAGCCTTCGAGTTAGGGCGACGTTTTGGCCTGCTCAAAAGGGTTAATCTTAAAGCTTGGTGGCAAGAACGGGAAGATGTCTCGGCAGTGCAGCGATTAGGCGAATTTATCGAAGAAGTGTTATTAGTGGAAGTGGGGATCGTGGAGGGTTCTCCCCCGAAACCGATCGCAATTTTTATCGATGAAATTGATAGCGTTTTGGGCTTAAATTTCGCAGTTAATGACTTTTTTGCCCTGATTCGTTCCTGCTATAACCAGCGCGGTTTTAACCCGCTCTATCGGCGTTTGACCTTCGCTTTCTTCGGTGTTATCACCCCCTCCGATTTAATTACCGACCACCAAATCACTCCTTTTAATATCGGTCATTCGATTCAATTGGAGGGTTTTAAGGAACACGAAGCCCAGCCTTTACTGCGCGGATTGGCTGAGAAAGTTACTAACCCGCAAACTGTCTTAAAAGAAGTCTTTGCTTGGACAAACGGTCAACCTTTTCTGACCCAAAAACTCTGTCAGTTAATTCGCACCGCTGCCGCACCGATTCCCCCCAATGGTGAGGCCCCCTGGATTGAGGACTTGGTACAGAAGAAAATCATTGACAATTGGGAATCTCAGGATGAACCGGAACATCTGCGGACTATTCGCGATCGGCTCCTCAACAGTCATCGCTCCCAGTGGCTCCTGAGACTCTATGAACGGATTTTAAGGGAAAAAGAGGTAATTTCCGAGGATAGCCCCCCAGAAAAAGAGTTACTTTTATCGGGGTTAGTGATCAAAGACCAGGGCCAGCTGCGGGTCCATAATCCCATCTATCAGGCAATCTTTAACCTCGATTGGCTGGGTTGCAGCTCAAATTTGTAGAAATATCCACTACAGAGCAATTATTGGGACTTAAACGCTCAATACAGATCAAATCGATTATAATCGCTACAGAGTCGGCACTTGACGTTGAGAGATTGGCAATGAAACAGACAAACCTGGCCGCATCGGAGATAAATGAAGCTTGCTTCTATTTTCCTTTCGTAAGATTAGAGCCATGAACAAAACAAATGTAATGAGTTGGATTTATTTTAGTCATCCCAAAAAAGCTGATATTGTCAATATTTTAATAATTATTGCGATAGGGACTGTGATGGTAATTGTCGTCAATCCTTTGGGTAATTTTCCTCTTAATGATGACTGGGTTTATGGACTGGCAGTAAAATCGATTCTGGAGAAAGGTGATTTCCGCCTTCCCAGTCCAGCCCATACTAACCTATTTTTTCAAGCCTTTTGGGGAGCCTTATTTTGCCTTCCTTTTGGATTTTCATTTACCGCATTACGCTTCTCAACTTTAACCTTAGGATTAATCGGTGCGATTGGTACTTACCTGCTGCTTAGAGAAGTTAATGCCAATCAGAAAATCTCTTTGTTGGGTGCTTTGCTGCTAGTGGTTAATCCTCTATACTTTGGATTAGCTAACAGCTTTATGACCGACGTTCCTTTTGTGGCTTTAAGTATCCTATCTTTCTATTTTCTGATCAGGGGATTGAAGCGGGAATCAATAAGTGAAGTTATTCTGGGTCTTTGCCTAGTTTATATCAATATTTTGATTCGCCAGTACGCAATAGTGATTCTTTTATCATTTGCCCTAGCATACTCGTTTAAAAAAAGATTTAAAATAAAGTTTTTGTTTGCTAGTTTTGTCATATTTTCTTCAGGTATTTTACTGCATAGATTTTATCAAAACTGGCTTTATTCTACCGGTCGCACTCGCTTAATACCAGAGAATGTGTTAAGTACACGACAATTAGATTTTCGCAACCACATTATCATGATTTCAATAATATACATAGGTTGGTTTATCTTCCCTATTATAGCGATCTTTTTCGTAAAAAAATTAAAAGAAATATCTCGCAGGCAGAAAACCATAACGATCTTGAGTATATCTAGCTTTTTTGTTGTCGTGATGGGTAGATTGATTTGGCAAGGCCAAACTATGCCACTTGCTAAAAATGTCCTAGCTTATTTTGGCTTAGGTCCTTTCACACTTCGATATCCTGAACCCTTGAAGGTAACTTATCCCCCCTATTCCCTTGGTTTAAAAATATTTTGGTTGATAATCACGGCTATCGGTGTCCTTGGGGCGCTTTTATTGCTTTACTACTTATGTTTAGCAATCATTCAAACTTTTTCAGAATCGGAAAAATGGTTAAAAGTACTAATACTTTCAGCAATATTGATATATATTTTTCTTTTCGTAGTCCAGTATCCTCTTGATCGTTATTTTCTGTTTCTTTTACCATTATTTATGGTGCTTTTAGTGATTTCAAATAAGTATATTAACGAGCAAGATATTGGCAAAAAAATAACTGCTTTTGCCTTGACAATGACCTTTATTTGGGGCGGATTTACTATGGCTGCAACCCATGACTACTTGGCCTGGAATCGAACTCGGTGGCAGGCCTTAAATGATTTGATGGAACAGGGAGTTACTCCTGAATATATCAATGGTGGACACGAATTTAATAAATGGTATTTACACGATCCAAAATATCCGAGGAAGCGGGGTAAAAGTTACTGGTCGGTAAATCGTAATGACTACATGATTTCTTCTGGATTGCTCGAAGGTTATAAAGAAGTCAAACGCTATCCTTTTGCAAGATGGCTGCTTTTAAAGCAAGATAATGTTTTTGTTCTCCATAAGATTGCTGAAGATAAAACTAATGGGACTTAAACGCTCAATAAAGAGCAAATCGAGTATATAGCGGTTCCTGATTGGATGAAGTACAGCAGATGCCTTACTGGATAAGCGTTACAGTCATCTGTATGTGCCTCACGCTAACGAGAACCGCTATAATCGTTACAGAGTCGGCACTTGACGTTGAGAGAGCGGCGATGAAACAGACAACCCCAGCCGCGATGCCTCTCTTGCTTTGACCGATGGTGTGGGCATTCTGACAATGGGGAAAGAGGGGAAAGAAATGTAAAGATTTATTAAATATAGAGAAATTGCGCCATGAGATATGATTGATATGGTTGCCTATTAGTCTAAGTCAAATGAACATTGAACAAGTTATCATTAAAAACCTAAGAAAACTTCCCTTGGAAAAACAACAAGAAGTGTTATCCTTCACTGAATCTCTCATCCCCAAAACTTCACTTCCTTTGCCAGATCCGACTCTTACCCCTGAACAGCGAGCTGCTAAATGGATGAGTTGGGTACAAAGCCATTCCTCTAATAATCCCCCTTTACCCGATGAAGCTTTACACCGTGACACTATGTATGAAGACTAATGACCCAATATTTACTGGATACTAACATTCTCTTACGAGCTAGTGACCCTAACTCATCAAGTTATCCCCTAATCATGAATGTTGTTGACATGATTATTAGACAAGGAGGAGAATGTTTGATTACTTCTCAAATTTTAATTGAATTTTGGGTTGTAGCAACACGCCCTAATGATGTTAATGGACTAGGTTGGACAACACAAAAAACACAACAGGAAATTGACCAAATTTTATCTCAATTTTCTTTATTAGAAGAAAGTCCAGATATTTTTCCCCTTTGGTTTCAATTAGTCACCATCTACAACATTAAAGGAAAACGCACTCATGATATTAGGCTTCTTGCTGTCATGAAAGCTTTTAATATTACCCATTTATTAACCTTTAATCCTGATGACTTTATCCCTATCCCCAATATTACCATCCTTCATCCTCAAGATTTCATTAATTCCCAATAATTAAATTGTTCCTCTCTCGACATACTCATAATAAATCTTCCTTTCCTCTGCATTAGCACGTCACCGTATTGACGGACCAGCCATCACTCCGGCAATTTGTCGGTCCAACTGTTCTAAATTTTCCGCCGGTTCAAGGCAGCATAACCCTTGACAAATTAACCCAAATGTGCTGGGGGGAAAACTGGCATCGACTCGATAGACCCCAGTGGGCAAATAGCGACCTAACAGCGGCTCGATCGAGCTTTCCGGGGCGCGCAGACAGAAACCGTGACGATAGTGATCGAGAGCGACAAATAAACTGGGGCAAGCGGTGGGGGACTGTTCTAGGATGGTACTAAAAGATTGCAAGGCCTTTTGGGCCCGATCGAGATATTCTAGATTTTCCGTCAATCGCGACAGACGCACTAAATTAGCGATCGCAATTCCGTTGGCCGAAGGGGTGGCATTATCCGTATAGCCCCGTTCCCGCACGATCAGATCGAGACTATGATCAGAAGCGGTATTAAAATATCCTCCCTCATCCTTGGACCAAAACCAGCGATCAAATTCCCCCTGTAGATCGATAGCCGCCTCTAACCAGCGAGTTTCTTGGGGATTAGCCGTTTGCAAGTCCAGTAAAGCCTTAATAAAATAGGCAAAATCCTCCGATTGGGCCAAAACCGATGCCTGACCCTGATAATTCAAGCGCTGAAAACGTCCATCTAACCACTGATGCTTGAGAATAAACTCGGCCGCGACCGTAGCCATTTGCCAGTACAAAGGTTCGCTAAAGACAGCAAAGGCCCTGGCCAAACCAGAAATCATCAAACTATTCCAAGCGACGATCATTTTCGTATCCGTTACCGCCGGAATACGTCCCGGCCAAGAGACGGTTTTCGCCTCCTGATTGTCTCTGGCTGGGGGAAAAAGAGCTAATTGGGCTTGAGAACTGCCATAACGCCGAATAAATAACTTATCGAGCATATTTTCTATCTCCTTCCCTAATTCTCCCCCTTGCCGACGTTGCAGCACATTACGACCCTCAAAATTCCCCTCGCCAGTGACGGTAAAATTAGCCTGCAGCAGCCCCAATTCCTCGATCGACAGATAATCCCTTAACTCTAGCTCAGACCATACATAAAAGGCCCCTTCCTCCGGTTCTCCATCCGTGGCCTTCTCAAAACTATCGGCATCCTGGGCCGCATAAAAATAGCCTTCTGGGGCGGTCATTTCCCTTTTTAGCCAGTTAACCGTGCCTTTAATCCCTCTCTCAAAGGCCGCCTCTCGATCACCCGCACTCCACAAATTGGCTAAATATTCGACAATTTGCCCGTTATCGTAGAGCATTTTTTCAAAATGGGGAACTGTCCACGTCGAATCCACCGTATAACGATGGAATCCTCCCCCCACATGGTCATAGATTCCCCCCAGGGCCAGATCTTCCCCCCGTTGATAGGCCGCTTGCTGGAGGGAATCCTCAAAATCGTCACCAAAGCGACTGCCCTGCAAAGCCAGATTAGCATAGGGAATCATCGGAAAACTGGGCCGACCGTAGTTATTGGGATTAACCTGAATCACTGCCGTATTTCTCTCGATTCCTGTGGCTAAAAGGGAAGGAGCGGCTAAATTGGTCTCTGCTCGGGGTAAAATAGCCGATTGACGCAGTGCGCCCAGCATTTCGGCCGTAAATTTGCTTAATTTCTCCTTTTCCTCGTCATAATAGCGACGTACCGATTGCAGCACTTGCAGAAAACCAGGCCGGTTAAAGCGCGGTTGCACGGGAAAATAAGTACCACCATAGAAGGGAATTAAACTATCCGGTGTTAGGAAGACATTCAGAGGCCAACCCCCTTGACCGACCATCATCTGCAATGCTTGCATATAGATGCTATCGATGTCTGGTCTTTCCTCGCGATCAACTTTGATCGGCAAAAAATACTGATTGAGATAATCGGCAATGGCCCGATCGGAAAAAGCTTCTCCTTCCATAACCGTACACCAATGACAGCTAGAATAACCGATCGAGAGAAAGATCGGTTTATCTTCTCTCCTGGCAATTTCTAGGGCGCTGTCACACCAATACCACCAATCGATCGGGTTTTCGGCGTGTTTTCGCAGGTAAAGACTTTCAGATTCAGCCAGATGATTAGTCATGGGAAAAGGGGTATTTTTGCTCTTGCTGCTTATTAGTTTAAGCTAATTAGAGACTAACCGGAATCAAGCCTCTGCTCATGCTGAAAACTTCGATCGCCCTAGGATTTTTTCTCACTCAATCTTTGCCCCTTAACCCGCAAGTGCAGGGGGTGGCTAATCATTTAATTGGGGTGATGGATACGACGCAACAAGCGCAGACTAACCCCCGCATTGCTAAGGTGCAAATGACTACCTGTGCGGTGAATTTTTCCCCCAAACAGGATAATATTTATCTCTATCAAGAACAGGCGATTATCGATCGCTTAAATCAACCCTATCGCCAAAGAATTTTAGTCATTCAACCTAGCTCCGATAATTCCACTGTGGAATCAAAAGCTTATAAGTTAAATAATGCCCCTAACTTTATTAATTTTTGTAACAAAGACTTGACAGAAAGAAGATTAAATGTATCAGATTTGGCTGAGTCGGTGTGTACTGTATTTTTAAAACCGATAGCGGGGGGTTATCGGGGAGAAACTCCCCCCCAGGGTTGTCCCACTAATGCCAGAGGTGCGGTAAAAATAACTAATACAATTATTCTACATTGCCAGGGCATGGATACCAGCGATCGAGGTTATGATAGCCTTGGGCGGCAGGTATGGGGTGCGCAGGATAATTTCTATCAATTTCGCTGGCAAAAACCCTAAAATCGGCTTTCCTGTTTCATTAATGCCACATCGGCAGCAAAATAGGTCAAAATCAAATCGGCCCCCGCTCGTTTCATACTGGTTAAAGTTTCCAAAATTAGGCTTTTTTCCTCAATCCAGCCCTGTTTTGCCGCCGCTTTAATCATTGCGTATTCACCACTGACGTTGTAAGCGGCGACGGGAAGATGACTACTATCGCGCAGACGACGGATAATATCGAGGTAGGCCAGAGCGGGCTTAACCATAATAATATCTGCCCCTTCTGTTATGTCTAAACTGGCTTCCCGTAACGCTTCCCGACTATTAGCCCCATCCATTTGATAGGTTTTCTTATCACCAAATTTCGGGGCTGATTCTAAGGCATCTCGGAAGGGACCATAATAAGCAGAGGCATATTTAGCCGTATAAGCGAGAATTCCCACATCAAAATAGCCAGCCGCATCTAAAGCTCGACGGATCGCCCCAACCCTACCATCCATCATATCGGAAGGAGCGACGAAATTAGTCCCAGCTGCCGCTTGCGAGAGCGACATTTTCACTAAAACTTCTAGGGTTTCATCGTTGAGAATTTTACCGTCTTGGACGATACCATCATGACCATAAATTGAAAAAGGATCAAGGGCAACATCGGTAATAATAATTATTTCAGGGACTTCTTTTTTAATCGCTTTCACTGCCCTTGGCAGTAAACCATCGGGATTATAACTTTCTCTGCCGAAATTATCTTTTTTATCTTCGGCAATCAGAGGGAAAAGAGCGATGGCATTAATGCCTAAATTATAAGCATTAACTACTTCTTTTAGCAATAAATCGAGGGAATAACGATAACAATCGGGCATAGAAGGAATAGCCACCTTTTTATTTTCTCCCTCCATGATAAAGAGGGGATAAATCAAGTCATTAACGGTTAATTCGGTTTCACGAACAAGACGGCGAATCGCTGGAGTATAACGAAGACGACGGGGACGAATCAGCATGATAACAGCGAGTTAAAAATAAAAAGTAAACAGTAAATAGCTGGTTTTGCTCTAGTTTTTTACCTAGGAAAAAACTGGGGATAGGACGATCAAATAATCCCAATCCCCCTGACTAATTAGTGAAAATCAGGACTATGACGAATCAAACTCATAAACTCTTGACGAGTCTTAGCAGAATCGGCAAAAATACCGCGCACGGCAGTCGTAGAAGTCCAAGAACCGGGTTTTTCAACCCCGCGCATTACCATACACATATGAGTCGCTTCAATCACCACAGCTACCCCTTGAGGTTGTAGTAATCCTTGCAAAGCATCGGCAAGTTGTGCGGTTAAACGTTCCTGTACTTGCAGTCGTCTGGCGTACATTTCACAGATGCGGGCAATTTTCGATAAACCGATCACTTTTCCGTTAGGAATATAGGCAACATGAGCGCGGCCGATAATCGGTAAAATATGGTGTTCACAGGAGCTAAAAATATCGATGTCTCGGATTAAAACCATCTCGTTAGCCTCCTCATTAAAAACTGCCCCATTCAGCAATTCATCGAGGGATTGCTGATAACCAGAAGTGAGAAATTTTAGGGCTTTTACTACTCGTTTAGGAGTGTCTCGTAAACCTTCGCGATCGGGATCTTCTCCTAATCCTAACAGCAGTGTTCGTACCGCTTGCATCATCTCGGTTTCCGATACCGGCGATTTAGGTTCGGTAATCACTTCGGGAAAGTGATTGTAGTCATCATTGTCGAAAATTGCTTTGGACTTAGCTAAGGTCATAGATATTTTTACTGACTCCAATAGTTAATTAATCGGCAAAGTTTTCTGATTTTACCAATGTCAATAAATACCCTTTGCTAGAGTATTTATTTTTCTGGGCATCTAGACGATAACTAATGAAAGCTATCGGGTTATTCCCTCGTCTTTGGGTTTATCTCCGGTACGGAAATCTGGAAAAATTGATTTTCCTAGTCACCGAAAAAGTCTTGAGTATCTCCCTAGTTAATTGAGGGCAGAGTTCTAAAACACAATTAGTTTATTTTGTCAAGTAGTTCATTTGTTTGCAAAGGTGTCCTGCTTAGAATGATAATCGTTATCATTTTAACAAAAAATTCAGCTTTACCAACAAAAACTTTGTCGTCAGATAAATATAGTCCCGTTAAGCTGTTTAAACTATTTTGAAGATGTAGAGATATTTTGCGATTTTATCGCTTATATTCAGCAATATTACTGATTTTTTGATATTCTTCCTCCGAATATAAATCCGCCGGAGAGGCAAGGCGATCGAGAAAGAGGACCCCCTCCAGATGATCGTATTCGTGTTGAAAGATGCGCGCGACAAAATCCCTGAAAACTTGACGGATTTTTCGACCATTGCGATCGCAATAAGCCACCTCAATCCACTGATGACGGGGGACAAAACCGCGCCAATTGGGGACACTGAGACAACCTTCCCAACCCTTGACCATTTCCTCGCTCACCTGCAAAATACGCGGATTAATCATGGCAGTGGGTGGCATGATCGGAGCGTCGGGATAACGAGGATTGGGGTGAGAAGCAACGATAAACAGACGCAGAGACCGAGCAACTTGGGGCGCGGCGATTCCCACCCCGTGGGCAGCTTGCACGGTGGTAATCAGGGAATCAATCAAATTTTGACAGTCAGAATCGAGAAGATTATCGATCGCCGTCGCTTTTTGCTGTAGAATTGGATTTCCTAATCGGGTGATTGTTAAAACTTGCGTCATCTGTCTAAAGATTAATTGTTTCCCTCTGAAAATCATTTTATCTTCAGCGGAAAAATCTCGCTAAACTGATAAGGTTTCCTTGCAGCAGCACTAGAGCAACTTTGTTAATCAAAATTAACCGTGGATAGCAGCACCCAACAACTTTGGCATAATCTCCTAGAGCGTCTAAAATTACTATTAACTCGTCCCGCTTTTGAGACTTGGTTTCAAACGGCGACGGTTAAAGAATGGCAAAACGATCGCTTAGTAATTCAGGCTGCCAATCCCTTTATTCTTAACCATTTTCAGAAAAATTATCTGTCAACAATTGCCGAAGTAGTGGAGGATATCGTCGGTTATCCCGGGTAATTATGAATTATGAATTGGGGAGATGGGAAAGTGGAAATTATCAATTATAAATTGGCAAGTGGGGAGCAGGCAGTGGGGAGTATTTTCAGCGAAGAGTGAACAGTAATCAGTGAACTGAAAACTCACATCTGATAACTGATAACTGATCACTGAGATTAACTACAGGGGAATAAACTGGCAATTGTAGCGAGGAGACGAGAGGTCACGAGCCAGATGATTAGCCATAGGGTAAGGGGAATATTTTCTCTTGCTGCTTATTAGTTTAAGCTAATTAGAGACTAACCGGAACCAAGCTTCCCCTCATGCTGAAAACTTCGATCGCCCTAGGATTTTTTCTCACTCAATCTTTGCCCCTTAACCAGCAAGTGCAGGGGGTGGCTAATCATTTAATTGGGGTCATGGATACGACGCAACAAGCGCAGACTAACCCCCGCATTGCTAAGGTGCAAATGACTACCTGTGCCGTGGATTTTTCCCCCAAACAGGATAATATTTATCTTTATCAGGAACAGGCAATTATCGATCGCTTAAATCAACCCTATCGTCAAAGAATTTTAGTCATTCAACCTAGCTCCGATAATTTAACTGTGGAATCAAAAGCCTATAAGTTAAATAGGGTTTGCTGAATAAATCTAAAAACCTTGTCGGATAACACTTTTGGACTTTTTTGACATCAAAAAGTACCTGAATTTTCCCCCCGATCCCCGCAATGGCTGGCACTTTTTGAGGGAAAAAAAGTCTAACAGTCTTATCCAACAAGGTTTTTAGATTTATTCAGCAAGCCCTACATAGGAACAAGTATAATTACTCACTTGCATAAATGAGATGCTCCCCATAGGATCGATCTTTGTGTCCTCTGTGTCTCTGTGGTTCTTCCCACTCCCTCGCCAGCAGGAATGTATCTTAGAATACATTTTACCCACCAAATCCAAGAGAGCCGCAAAATAGGTCAAAATCAAATCGGCCCCCGCTCGTTTCATACTGGTTAAAGTTTCCAAAATCAGGCTTTTTTCGTCAATCCAGCCCTGTTTTGCCGCCGCTTTAATCATTGCGTATTCATACTAAATCCGGTTATTAAAAACTGATTATTTATTTTCCGTTTTGCCTTTTGCCTGTCCTCATAAGTAGCCTATACTCAACGGATTTAGTATGACTCCCGTGGGAGCCAGAGATTTTCAATTTTTACAGGGGTCTAATTTAGCCAGTGGGAATTAACAAGCGATAGGAGCCGTTATCGAGAATAATCCGTAGCCCCAACCACATCAGCACAAAAGGGAAAAGCTTACTCGCGTAACGGCTGAGGACAACCGCGATCCCCGGTTGGCGGGTTAGATGATAGGAGAGAAATAACCAAGTACAGACGATTAGATAGCAGATCGGGATGATTACGGCTAACTGCGCCACGGTACTATTGGCGAATAGGGGAATATAGATACCGAGATTATTGCCGCCATTGGATATCGTGACTGCGGAAACTTTATAGGTTTGGCGATCTCTGAGGACTTGACCTAGGGGTAGTCTGCGCGAGGCGAACCCATTAAATTGGGCGTTTCTTGGCAAATTCACCTTGCGATCTGCGGTTTCCCTCTCGTTATCGCGATTTAAAGTCACTAAATTTCTCACACCGATGAGGATCGGCAAGATTCCGAGAAGACCGATATAAATCGGCGGGATGATGAGGCCGAGGAGAAAACCCAGCAAGCTAACCGATACTAAGGCCGTAAACCCGACTAGCTCGCCGACGACAACGTGAACCGGGCGAAAGGTACGATTTACCTCGCTAAAAAAGCCGGTTAGATAAATATTGTCATCGAAGGTGGTGGCTATGCCGGTGGCCACCGCGATTTTGACGATTTCGATCAACCAATCCATCCATATTACCTCGATCTCTCAAAGGCGGGCGCAATTTTATTTTAAAACTATATCATTTTCAATACATTTATAAATGTACTTCATTACACAATCTAGGAGTTGTAGATTTCTATAGTATGTAGATAAAACTAATGGAACCTCTCCCGAGCGAGTTAGGGAAACCTTCCCTCTTGTCTCCTTGCCCGACAATAAATCTTGTTTTCTGCGAGAAATCCCATGCTCCACCGTTCGATCAAGTGTCTCTGGAAACCGTGGCGAAATTGCCGGGGAGTTCGTCCCGCGCTGCTTTTTGTGACCAGTCTGCTGGGGAGCTTTCTCCTGGCTGGATTTTCCGACACGATCGCCGTCGGTCAAAATTCTCGCTTGGATAACCCGATTCTCAACCTCGTCGATAGCTTTAAATTCCCCCGGAATACGACCCCCCGGCTATTGGAAACCGTGGGATTATTTATCGCTGGCATTCTCTTCTGTATCGCCATCGATCGCTGGTTCAAGCGCCCAACCCCCGCCCCTATCACTCCCCTCGCCAAACAAGCGCGGCGGCTAGGAACCCTCAAGATCGGCTACCCTGAGGGCATGACTAATCTGGAAGTTCTCCGCGCCCAGGCCTTTCTCGAAAGACGCTTAAAACCCTTTGGGGTGACGGTAACGTGGACGAGTTTTCTTTCCGCTTCCTCGCTGATCGAGGCTTTGAGCAACGGAATGATCGACTTCTGCGGTGGTGGCGGTACGGCGAGTATTTTCTCGCAAGCGGCGGAACACGTCTTTGTCCGGGTAGCCAAGGAAAAATATACCGCCCCGAAAGGTCAGGCGATCCTCGTGCCTGAAGATTCGCTAATACAGACCTTGGCGGATTTAAAAGGCAAAAGAATCGCCTTCGATCGAGGTTCGAGCGCCCATTATGTCCTCATCCGCGCACTGATGAGAGTGAATCTAGAATTAAACGATATCGAACCGGTGTATGCAACCCAACCGGAAGCGCTGGTGCTTTTCCGTCGCGGTGAGATCGACGCTTGGGTGGTGTGGGTTCCCTATTCCCCCACCGAGACGCGCACCTATCCGGGAAGATCGGTGGCCGATCTAGGGAGTATCTTCGGGGAAAACGCCTCTCTAGAAGTGCCGACCTATTATTATGCGGTTCCCGAATTGGTGCGGGATTATCCCGATATACTGAAGGTGATTTTAGAAGAGGTGAACGAGGCGGGTGCTTGGGCGAAACAACGGGAGTTAGAGGCGACGAGACGCTTGGCAGCTCACCACGAGATCGATCCAGCGATCGTCACTAATCTCGAACAGAGGGCCTCTGAACGTGCCATTATCCCGATCGACGATCGCTCTCTGGCGGCCCTACAACAGCAAGCTAATATCTTCCGAGACCTGAAGCTGATCCCCCATCGGGTCAATGTGCGCGACGGAACCTACACCCTACAGACGAAACAAAATTGGACCTATTAGACCTCTTGTCGTGGTTAGTGAGAAGTCAGACTTCGGCCGTGAGACTTCGTTAATATCGCCAATTTCTTGGGTTAGAAAAAGATAAACTGGAGACTCTTAAATCAAGTTTATTAACTCAAAATTAGCCCTGCTTCATTTAGGCTGAATTTTATAGCTATCTTTGCCAATTAAATTTAACTAAAAAATGGAGCAAATAAAAACATTATTTTGGTGATTTTCTTGAACAAAAATACTTTTATTTTTGAGACAAAATTAGTTCAACTTTTATACTAATCTCTCTCTTTTGCCAAAGATAATTTCCCTTACATAGGGCTTGCTGAATAAATCTAAAAACCTTGTTGGGTAAGACCTTTAGACTTTTGGGAAATCAAAAAGTACCGGACATGGGAGTGATCGGGGGGAAAATTCAGTGACTTTTTCCCTGAGAATTAGGGCAGACCCTACATATCTTTATAGCGGTTCTCACACCTGTGTGGCACATTTAAACCTTTGCTGATTAAGCTTTTTAACATCGATAATGTACCTTTTATGAACAGGAAACGCTATATTTTTACTAGATTAATTTTTGGTGATTGCTATCAGATTACAACATCTGCTCGAAAACTTGACAGACGCGGGTTTGAAAGCGCTGACGATGTTTTATTTTTAAAAAAGGGCGCATAAATTCGAGATAGCGA
>SFAQ01000070.1:0-58719 GCA_007096525.1 Microcystis wesenbergii Mw_QC_B_20070930_S4
GGGGTTTATTTTCTCCCGCAAGGTTTAGGTACAGCGATAATAGTGATTCATCAATTACCCGCAATCCCAGAGACATTATGGCTAAGATTATTGGGTAGAGGAGGAACAAGAGAGAGAGCTATCGATGAATTAGAGAGATTATCGCCGAATAATCCCCTAAAATCGGCTTCCTTAAACTTATTGTATAATTTGAGTAGAAATTTAGAAGCGTTATCGAAAAAAACACAGGAGGATAGGGAATTTATTATGCGTTTAGCTCCACTTTACCAACAGGATAGAGAACAAGCGATTCAAGAGGGACTTAAAAGAGGACTACAGCAAGGTGTACAGCAAGGTCTTGAACAGGGTAGAATTCAAGAAGCCAATCTTGTTATTAGACTTCTTCAACGACGTTTCGGAGAAATACCCCAAAATCTTGAAGAAACCATCCGTAATCTTCCTGTGGAGCGGTTAGAAGACTTAGGACTCGCTTTATTAGACTTTAACACTTTGACAGATTTAGACAACTGGTTGCATCCGTGACTCGCTGTACTTGGAGTAAATTTAGCTCCTGCCGATGACTGGGTTAAATGGTTTATGGACGTAACTGGATTCGAACCAGTGACCCCATCGATGTCAACGATGTACTCTAACCAACTGAGCTATACGTCCGTACGGATTGCTATTATAACACGATTGCTCCTAATTAGGCAAGCCCCTAGGCAATAAATTGATAGCCAATTAATTTATAAATTAACTTGGCAGTGGTAAATTCCGAGACCACCGAATCACTAATCGGGGCCAATTCCATCACATCACAGCCAATCACCTGATGGGTTTGGAAAAGACGACGGAGAAAGCCTAGGGTTTGATGCCAACTTAACCCCCCCGGTTCCGGTGTTCCCACCCCCGGAATTAAAGCGGGATCGATGCCATCCACGTCTATAGTTAAAAATACCTTCTCGGTGGTAATTTTGGCGATCGCTTTTTCGATCCAATCGGGATCCCTGGCGATATCTCGATCCCAAATCACGGGAATCTGCTGTTTAGCGATTAACTCGGCTTCTTCTCGACAAATAGCCCGAATTCCCACGGGTAAGGTCGGTAAACCCATTTCTAACACCCGACGCATCACGCAGGCGTGGTTATGGTGCGATCCTTCGTACTCAAAACGCATATCGCCATGGGCATCAATTTGAACCACCGTAAAAGGTTCCGATAAAGCTTGTCGATAAGCTTGTACTACTCCCGTGGTGATAGCGTGTTCACCCCCGACGGCGACGACAAATTTATCATCGGCAATTAAACGAGAAACTGTAGCTGTGGTGACGGCTAACATCTCCTCGGCGGACAGTTGCGGTTGCTGACGGGTATCTGCGATCGCATCATGAGTATAGATGCCCACTTCTAAACAGGTTTCCTTCTTAAGTTCCTCGTCATAAGCTTCCAGTTGTTGGGAAGCGGTAATCACCGCCACAGGCCCAGTTTCACAACCCTTGCGATAGGTGGTGGTGGCCTCGTAGGGAATCGGCAGGATCACGGCCTTAGCTGTGGTATAAGTGGCGATCGCTTCACTCCCTAAAAACTGTTCGCTACCGGTGGCGCAAGACAATAACATGGGCAAGTCACAGAAAATTTTAGTCCCACCTCCTATTATAAATATTTTGACTATTTTTGTCTATTACATACTTTCTCATCAACCTCAACTGACCCCAAACATATCTACTGTAATAGCCGAAAAACCTTATCCATCAATGGATACATCCCTCGATTTCTCGCTCAAGATTGGTTTGATGCGGGCGATAATCTGGAAATATAGCCATCAGTTAGGCTGCTGGCTGCTTCATACTGCTGTAACAAAAAACAATTATCCCCCGATAGCGATCCCTAAAGGTCGAATAATTGTTGTCAAGGGGTGCGGTCAGATCTAGGAATCATCGCTAGAATGAGCCTAAATTATCAGGAATTTAGTTAAACAAGGTTTTTGGCAAGATGCTAATCTGGCTAACAAGCTTTTGGGGGTGATATAGGGAAAAGTTCTGGCGGTTGCGCTTAAATGAAGTGATGTACAGAAAGTTAAACCGTGTCGTTACTCTGGAGAGTTTTGTACAGAAAGTTGACCTATAATATGTAGTTATATTTTCAAGAGAAGAGAAGAGAAAAAATGTTATCAACACTTCTAAGTAAAGCCGTACAAAAAGCTCAAGAACTGCCAGAAGCAATTCAAGACGAACTGGCAGAGCAGTTTATTGAAGACATCGAAAATGAAATCAAATGGCAAGAAACATTATCTAAACCCCAAGACAGCCTAATTCTCAAAGAACTTGCTCAGAAAGCTATTGCGGATTCAGAAAACGGACAGACTGAAGAAATGGGATTTGATGAGCTATGAAGTCGGAACTAAATCCAGATTTCGTCGGCTTATTTCAACAGCTACCAGAAAGAGTGAAAAGAACAGCCAGAAAAAATTACAAGTTATGGAAAGATAACCCCAGTCATCCAAGCTTAGAATTTAAGGAGGTCAATCAAGAAGACCAGATCTGGTCAATCAGAGTCGGTATAGGTTGGAGAGCGCTAGGAAGAATCAAGAGTAAGAATGTAATTGTTTGGTTTTGGATAGGCTCTCACGCAGAGTATGACAAATTGTTAAAGAAGTTGTGAACCAAGAAACATAACAAATCACCGCACCCGAAATAATAGTGAAATTTTGTAACAAAGTGCAGTCATATCTAAGAATCTTTGCTATAGTTCTGGAAAGCTTCTGTGATAAGTTTCCTTAAAGGAGATTGTTTGCAGTAAGCTAATCTGGCTAACAGGCTTTTGGGCGTGATATAGGGAAAAGTTCTGGCGATTGTGCCTAAATCGGGTGATATACCGAAAGTTGACCCATAATATGTAGTTATACAGCTATAGTCCCTGCATCCCTAGCTCAAAAATGTTACACTGAGCAGCCGAATTTATTGAACCATACTATAGATGACATTACCTTCTCTCCAAAGTTTGCTTTTAGCATCTGAAAAAGATATTGAACAAATTAGTGATTATTTTGATGCTCTGGTGAAAGAAGCAGTAGCAAGAATAAATCGAGGCTTTAGCATCAAGCGATTAATAAAGCAGCCTCGCAGTATCGAACCGTTACCTACAGAAATGAGGCAGTTATCGAGCTATCGCACTCGTATCGGAACAATGCTTGAATATGGCTTAAGCACGGCTATCACTGAGATACTTGAGGAACGCTATAACTCTTTATTTTTCTTTACATTTGCAACCTCCCATGAGTATCCAGATTTTTATTTTCGAGATTCATCTTTAATCCCTTTACTACGTTTAGAAATGAAAGCTGTAGATGCTGAATCTGATGAGCAAGCTGCACGCTTCGGTACGCCGACAATATGGATTAACGACGAGCAAGATTTACTCTTATTAGTAGCATGGGAGTGGACAAAAATAACACTAGAAAATGGCAGTCTTGGAGAATATCCCCATATTTTCTCAAGCTTGGTAGTGCCGGCGGGAGACATAGCAAGAGAGCGCGACATACGCCTAGAAATTACTGGGGGAAAAATCGAAGGAGAGAAGACTTTAGTTTTTAGTAGTCGCAGTCAACAGTATGTTGCTGATCCAGGCAACTATGGAAAGTTTTGGCGAATTGTTCATGCATCTAGAATTGGTTCCCCAGATCTACACCTTTCTATTCAGAAATTTTTAATTTTCCTGCGCTCAGTTGATGAAAAAGCTGCCAGAAAAAGGTTTTAAAGTTTGAATTGTCAGTCAGATGGGCAAAGCTTTTCGGATGAAAAACTAAAGGCTGAATCTAAAAAATTAATGCCCCGTTGAAGTTCATCCTCACTACGTCTTTGGCTCTCTAGGTAACTTTGATGTGCGATCTTATGTGCAGTTACTATTTCACGTTGTACGGCTAAAGGTGGCAAAGGAATTCTAGCCCCTAAAACTGCTGATCGGTTGACTCGAGGTCTACCTGTACCAGAAATTTGATAAACTAGCTGACCATAAACTATGTCACTTCTCAAGAGTATTGCCAAATATTCATTATCTACTTCAAATTGATCGATCAATGCTCCATAGCTAATTTTATCCTTTAGGTGATTGTCATTACTAGAAGTGGAAATTGTCCGAAAAACAAAGCATTCAGACGAAGCATATCCATCTTCTTCCAAGGCTTCTAATAAAATACATTTCCTCAATTCTGGACGGAGCTTTGAAAATAGAATATCTCCGCCCTTGAATAACTTGACATTGCTTTTTATCTGATTTCCAAAAACTTCAGAGACAACATATTCACCAGTTCTTGATGAAATATCTGCCAAACCAATATAACGCCATAGATCATAAGGATCTGCTTTGTCAGGTACTACAGATATATTACGCTCAACGACTAGTTCTGCAAGCTTAGGTGTTGGATATTTTGAACGCTTTAGAGTTCTTTCTGCTATAGATCTAGAAGGATGATGATACCCAACGTCAAGCCTATCTACAATAAGTTGATTAGACTTACTATAAAAACGTTCTGCCGGACAGACAAAGACTTTTGGAGATAAACTTCTTATAGAATTTTCTCCCTCTTTTTTGAAAGAATTCCAAGCATTAATTATGATTGGCAATTCATTATTTAGCACTAGGTTTCCTTTGTCATCATGACGAAAATTAGAATCGCCATTTGCCTTTCGACCAACTTCTTTGACTTCGGCCATGAAGATAGAAGGTTGGGCTTCTGTTTTAGACTTGCTGCGTTTTCTGAGGAATAGAATTGATGTTTTGACAGATGCATATGGTTTAAATGTAACTTCTGGCAAGCTAATTACAGCTTCAATTATGCAATATCTGAAGATCAAATCACGAGTATCATGATTTGTTTTTCCGTTTAAAATACTGTCATCTACAACTATTGCCAATCGTCCACTTCCACTTTTCAACCACTTGATGCAGCGTTCTATGAATAGAACTCCACGCCTCCTTGATGCTTTTCCTCTTCCAAGTTCGTAGGTACATAGTGCAGTCTCGTCTGAAAAATCACTGCCAAACGGAGGGTTAGTAATTACTACATCAAAACCACTCTCTGGTATGAGTTCATTTAGCTTGTCATTGTAGCCAAGAGAACCACCATCATTTAGGTAGTGAATCGTATTAATGCTCCCCCCATGCATTATGGTATTCATTTGTGCAACCCATGCCATTCGTTTATCAATTTCAAAACCTATAATCTTCTGATTTAGGTTTATTGACTTGAATGTTTCAATTAGAAAGCCGCCACTACCACAAGCAGGATCACAAATATATATTGTATCTTCTGTCGAAGATGTCATAGCAGAAACTAAACCAACCATAAATTCAACAACTGTTCTAGGTGTGAAAAATTGTTGATGGTCAGTTTTCTCAAAAGTATTTCTAACTAGTTCTTCATACATGAAGCCTTTAATATCAGCTTCAACTTCGGAAAGTTTAATATTCCACAGTAGTCTACATACCTTAGCAATCGCAATTTTGTCCTCCCCAAGGGAACTGTGACCATTGAGCAATTCTTTCGGAAAATAGCTGATAGCGTCTTGATAAATTTCTTTGATTTTTTCATATATATCGTCAAATGAAGAAAAATCTTTAATGGAAAATTTAGATACTTGTTTTGGATCGTCTATTTCGATTTTTTCCATGTAAAGTTTTGAGTATAAAATCTTCGTTATCTCTTCAAAACGTTCCAGTAACCCACCCCCCATAGAATCTCTAAAGGCAGCATTCATTTGTCTCGTTAGAAAACGTAGTGATCGTAAATCTAGTGTGATCGATTTCTCTTTCTTTTCTTCATCAGATCTTTTGGCTCTTTCCTCATTAAAGAGGGGAATTTGTAGAACATTTTCAGATATTGTTGTCCCAAAACGTCGCTCTTGGAGTAAACAAGTTATATCCTCTGCTCGGTAGAGGCGATAGCTATTTATTGGATCTCTAGATGGCTTAAGCTTACCTGCCTTGTCCCAGTTCCTGAGTGTCGTTGTCGTTACACCCAGTAAATCAGCGGCCTCGCTAACCGTAAAAAACTGCTTCTGCTCTTTCATGTTTTTATAAGGTTTGACTTCGATCTAAATTGTATAACCTTATAAGATGTTGTGCAATCATGAAGAGCCTCATGCACTCTGACGTTACTCAAGCTGTATAACACGTCACGGCAGCGGACGGACTAAAGCCGATTCGGGGGCAAAGGTTATCTGCCGCCGCTTATCTTAGCCGTTATACTGAATCGGTTTTTAATAGCATGATTAACTCCCAATCCCACTGGAAAAACCCGCTCCCTTTTCCCCACTTTCTACTCCCCTTAAACGGGATTTAGGATCAGAGCGATCGCTAGATTAAAGATTAAGTAATGTTAAAATTATAATTCTTCAAGAAGAAAGCGCATGATCGCCGAGTAACTGTAGCCAAAAATACCAAATTTTGCCCCAGTCAGAATAAAGTAGGGATCAAGCGCATTCGATCGAAGCAAGAATTTTCTCCCCAGTATCTATGAATCAATCAGAAAGTTGCGGTAAGGTTTATCTCGTCGGTGCGGGTCCCGGGGATCCCGGTTTGTTGACCTTAAAAGCGAAAGTTCTCTTAGAAAATGCCGATGTTGTCCTCTATGATGCCCTAGTCAGTCCCTCGATTCTAGCCATGATTAACCACCGGGCCGAACAAATCCATGCGGGTAAGCGTCGCAGTCGTCATTCTCTGGTACAGGAAGAAATCACCGCTTTACTGATCGAGAAGGCCCAGACTAATACCGTGGTTGTTCGTCTCAAGGGGGGGGATCCCTTTGTTTTCGGTCGCGGGGGTGAAGAAATGCTCGATCTGATCGCGGCCGGAATTAGCGTCGAGATCGTGCCGGGGATCACTTCAGGAATTGCCGTGCCTGCCTACGCCGGTATTCCCCTCACCCATCGCAATTATAGTTCTTCCGTTACTTTCGTCACCGGCCACGAGATGGCGGGTAAATATCGTCCCCTGGTTAACTGGTCAGCGATCGCCCATGGTGCGGAAACAATTGTCGTTTACATGGGTGTGCATAATTTACCCTATATTATCGGCGAGTTAACCAAGGCCGGCAGAAGTCCAGAAACACCGATCGCCCTGATTCGCTGGGGAACAACACCGCAACAACAGCAGTTAATCGGTACTTTCACCACGATTATGGACCAGATCGAAGCCACCGGCTTTGAAGCCCCAGCGATCGCTGTTATCGGTGCAGTGGTGGACCTTCACGATCTCTTACAAGCGGGACAACCTTTGCTCTCCAGGACAATCCCCCCCACCCCCATTTCTCTCTGATTCGGTTGCCATGCGTCAATATCAAAAATCCCTGACGATTACCACCAGTCCCAAGAATTTCCATCGTCTCACTGCCCCCATAGAAGCGATCGTGGCTGAATCGGGCATAACGACGGGATTATGCAGTGTCTTTGTCTGTCACACCTCCGCTTCCTTGCTGATCCAAGAAAATGCCGATCCCGATGTTCTCACCGATTTGGCCAATTTCTTCGCTAAGTTAGTCCCAGAAGATAGCAGTCTCTACTATCACTCTACCGAAGGGCCAGACGATATGCCCGCTCACATTCGCTCGGTCCTAACCCGAACATCGGAACAAATCCCGATCGCTAGGGGTAAATTAGTTTTAGGCATCTGGCAAGGTATCTATCTTTGGGAACACCGTCAGAGTCGTCACCAAAGACAAGTGGTGGTTCATATCACCGGGGTCTGAAGCTTTGCGTATAGTTTTGTAATAGAAACTTTACTCGTACCCCTCATCGGAGTAAGATTTTTTCCGTGTACGATCAAATTGTTCGCTTTTTGAACAAAGAACTTCATATTTCGTAACAAAAGGAAACAATTTATGCGAAAATTGTTCGCTCTGGCCCTGGTGCTATCCCTCTGGTTCACCTTTGCCGCTCCAGCGTCGGCTGATTTGTCCAATCTGACCCCTTGTAGCGAAAATCCCGCTTTCCTACAAAAAGCGAAGAGTTTCCGCAACACCACTCTCGACCCCGAATCGGGAGCCAAACGCGCTCAAACCTACTCCCAAGCTCTCTGTGGACCGGAAGGCTATCCTCACCTAATTGTGGATGGTCGTTGGGATCACATGGGCGATTTCTTTATCCCTAGCATCCTCTTCCTGTACATTACCGGTTGGATCGGTTGGGTTGGTCGGGCCTATTTAATCGCCGTGCGCGGCAGTAAAGATGCCGAAATGAAGGAAATCATCATCGATGTTCCCCTCGCTCTCAGCAAAATGTTAACGGGTTTTCTCTGGCCCTTGGCGGCTTTACAAGAAGCCACTTCCGGTAAATTAACCGTTAAGGATTCGGAAATTACCGTTTCCCCTCGTTAATTTTTGTGTCAAACCCTTGACTTTTTATTCCCTAGGAGAACTCAGATGGAAGGACTTACTAAATTTCTCTCGTCCGCACCCGTGTTAATTATGGCGCTGCTGACTTTCACCGCCGGGATTTTAATCGAATTTAATCGCTTTTATCCCGATCTCTTATTCCACCCGCTAGGTTAAAGGCAATCTCAGGTGATTAAAGGGGATACAGTCGATTCTGTATCCCTTTTTAATGGCAACGATCCCAGGGATTGGGGGAATATTAAGAAAAGAAAGGCACTGGAGACGACAGGCTCTAAAAATCGATAAGATACAGATGTCTGCAACCACAGAGGTGGGACAAACCATGCTATTAGATAAAGATTTGATGCTAGGAAAGCGGCTGCGCTATCAAGAATTACAAGAAAAATTAAAAGAGATTTGGCAGGGAGAAAACGTTCCCGAATCGGATGAATACGATTATGATATCCTAGTTGTCCCTTCTTTTAGTATCGATCAGAGAGTCGGTCAAAAAGTAGCGGGTTTTTTACATTATGAAGAAAGATTATTATTTTCTCTGATTCGGTTGCGACACCCGAAAACTCGTTTGATCTATGTAACAGCGCAGCCACTTTCGCGGATGGTGATTGATTATTACCTGCAATTGTTACCGGGGATTCCTTTTTCCCATGCTAATAATCGTCTGTTATTACTGACAACTCACGATAACTCTTTTCAACCTTTAACCCAAAAAATTTTGGAAAGACCGCGCTTAGTAGCAAGAATCCGGCAAGCGTTGCGTCGAGATCGTGCCTATATGGTTTGTTTTAATTCTACTAATTTAGAGCGAGAATTGTCTTTACAATTAGATATTCCTTTATTTGCCTGTAGTCCAGATTTATTGTATTGGGGTTCTAAAAGTGGCAGTCGCGAGATTTTTGGTCAAGGCAATATTCCCCATCCTGACGGTAGTTTACAGGTAAATACGGTCAAGGATCTGTTATACGAAGCCGCTTCTTTGTGGTCTCGTCAACCGCAACTAAAACGCATGGTAGTTAAGTTAAATGAGGGGTTATCGGGAGAAGGAAATGCAGTTTTAGATTTACGTCCTTTAGCGGGAATTGTTGATAGTAACAGTCTAGATTTAAGCGAGAGAATAAATCTCTTGGCCAAACAATTAGAGAAGATGAGTTTTCAAGCAAGGGATGAAAATTGGGAGAGTTTTTCGGGCAAAATTGCTGAATTAGGGGCAATTGTCGAAGCTTTTATTGAAGGAGAAGAAAAGCGATCACCGAGTGTGCAAGGTTATATTACACCCACGGGAGAAGTGAAGATTCTTTCCACTCACGATCAAATTTTAGGGGGTCCCGATGGTCAAATTTATCTAGGTTGTCATTTTCCTGCCGATGAAAATTATCGCCTACAATTACAGGAATTAGGTCTAAAAATAGGGGAAATTCTGGCAGCTAAGGGGGCAATTGAACGCTATGGAGTTGATTTCGTCTCTGTCAAAAATCCAGAAACTTTACTCTGGGATTTACAGGCGATCGAAATTAATCTGCGAAAGGGAGGAACTACCCATCCTTTCATGACTTTGAAGCTTTTAACTAATGGTGAATACGATCGAGAAACTGGATTATTTTTCAGTCAACCTCACCAAGAAAAACACTATATTGCCTCCGATAATCTCCACAAACCCCAATACAAAGGTTTACTTCCCGATGATTTAATGGATATTATTGCTAAACATCGCTTACATTTTGATAGTAGCAGTAAAACAGGAACAGTTTTTCATCTCATGGGTGCGCTGTCAGAATTTGGTAAATTAGGGTTAACTTGTATCGGTAATTCTAGTGAGGAAGCTGCGGCAATTTATCAGCGTGTGGAACAGGTTTTAGATTGGGAAACAGAGCATAGTTCCATAAATTTAGGTTATTATTCTGGATTACCGATCACTTGGATATAACTAGACTGATTTGCTGGGTATAATTTTTTGTCTGAGAGATTTAATCATCCAAGCAGGCAGTTTCTGGCAGCCAATGACCGATAGTTTTACCTTGGTTAAAAGTTGTCTTGACCGCGATGCACTTAACTGGTTTAAATAGCTTCTAAATATTTGCTATCGAGCAGAAATGAGCCTCGATCAAATTTTACACCCCAATAACCCCCCGGCCGGCGATCGATAACCGTGCCGATATCGTCGATATCGAGCAGCTCTGGCGGCCGTAACATAGGCATAGGATCGGCGGTTTTCAGGTAAGGGGGAATACCAATCAGACGGACTTTTCCCCCGACGCTAATTTCACTCATGGTAATTGCTAGATGCGATCGTGATAATCCTCCAAATTAGCATATTTCAAATCATTCTAAAGATAGATTCCCCAGCCAATAGGTATTGTGTAAGCTGTTGCCATCCGCCTTTGGAGTTGGGTTGGGGTGTTGCCTGACCTAGCGGCGAGGGGGCGATCGCTATCAGTACAACCAAAAAAAAACAAAATCTGAATCGCTAGTTGGGGAGAAGAATGTAAAGATTTATTAAACTGTATCAAAAGATACAGTTTTTGGAGGATGTGTATCATCCCGTTGTCTCCCTTTGGAGTTGGGTTGGGGTGTTGCCTGACCCAGCAAAGACGACAAAAGTAGGCTAATAGCTTCAAAGCTAAGACTACAAGCTTACATACAAAAAACACTACTCAGGAGTAAGAAATGAAAAATTGGACTTTAGCCTTAGCTCTTGGAGCGGCTGCAACCACTGCAACGATTGGCTTTGGAGTAAATCCTGCCTCGGCTGGAACTCTCACATGGAATTTCTCCTTCGATATAGATACAGACCTACTGCTAAGCCCTAACCCCCCTTTCCCTACACCTCTTCCCACACCAGTTAATGCCACATTGATCACGGAGGATTTTTGGACCACTGAATCAGGCTTTACTGGATACAGAGTTATATCCATAACTGGAACTCAAGGTACAAGTCCATTTGCCGGTCCAGAGAGTGGTCCAATAATTGGTCTATTAGCTCCAGGCACAACTCAGATTGGTCCATTCGCTGCCCTAAACGATAATCTATTTAATCCAAATGGTGTTGCAAACCCCGGAACTAATACAGCATCTGCCTTTTTCTCTCAAGGGGGACTTGCTTACACGATTAATGAAAACAACACCACTCCTCCTGATGTTGACCCTTATCAGGCATTCTATGATGCTCCTAGTCAAACTTATATGGGGTGTTTGACCCCGTGTGCTACTCTTAGCAACCTAAAGCTAGTGCCTGAACCCTCCTCAACCGCTGGACTTTTAGCTATTGGCTCCTTTGGTGCATTAGGTGCAGCTTCAACCCTGAAGCGCAAACTGAAGACCTTCCAATCCACCGAAAAAGAAACCACAAAAGTAGGCTAAATCGCTTACCAAAGTGTAATTAATGCCCCTTCATTCAGTCAGTTGAGGGGGTTTATTGTATAATAGGGACATAATTAAATCAAGAGGATTTTGGTTATGCAACAGGTGACGATTGAGCTACCCACCACCATAATTAATGCTCTAGCCGCCTACAATCAAGAGCATAAGGTATCTTCTTCTGATACAGTACAAACGGCTATAGAATCATTTTTAATAGCGAAAGGCTATTTATCCAAACCGAAAAAATCTTTTCACTTATCTCCCGCACCCAAAGGAAGTGGCTATACTGACACATCCATCAATCATGACGCTGTTTTAGCCGAATTTACTCTGTCCCATAAATTACCTTAAGCTCAAATCTTGAAAGCGATTATTGCCGACACAACCCCCCTTTACGGAGCGATAGATACCAGCGATCAATATCATAGCAGAGCGCAAACAGAGCTAAGACGCATAGAATCGGAAGATTTAACAGTTATTATCTCTTTCCCCGTATATATAGAAACTTACAGCTTGCTTCTATATAGATTAGGATTTGAACAAGCCACTCATTTCACACAAAATTGCTTAGAATCTGCTAATCTGATCAATCCGACAGAAGATCAGTATTTCGCAGCCATAGCAAAAGCTAAACAATTTCCTGATCAAACTATTACTATTGTTGATGCTTTGACTGCTATCATCTCAATCGAATTAGATCTACCTGTTTGGAGCTATGATTATCATTTTGATATAATGCGGGTGAAAGTATGGAGATAACCCTAAAGTGCCAACTAAAACCCTCCAAACCCTCAGAAAAGGAAACCACAAAAGTCTCCTAAAAACCATTAATAAAAAACTTGCAATCGCCCCTTCATTCAGTCAGTTGAGGGGGTTTATTTTTTACCTTTATTAACTGGATTAATAACAAATCCAACTTTAAAAACCCGCTCCCTTCTCCCCATTTTCCCGCTTTCCTATACCTTTTAAACAGGATTTATTAGGGTCAACAAGAGTCTTAGGGAGACAAATTAATCAATACTTTTGCCTCTTGCCTTTTTCAACTGGTCCCTGAAAAGGTCTTGATTTTAGGGAAATACAGTTAAAGGAATCCATTCGTAGGTGTTGACAATGCCTTGAAAATAATCATTAATAGTTTCTCTGGAATAGGGAACAACACCATCTTCACCAAACCAACGTTCATAAATTGTCACCGCTTGTTGTTGGTCGCTAACGATCCCTTCCATGAATTTTAATAGCGTATAATTCACTGTATCGCGCCATTTAGAATCATTTTCGGGTAAAGTACAGGCATAGGATTCGTAGGCGTAGGGATAGGAGGGAACTATGGCTAAATTATTGGGATTTTTAGCACTTTTTCTTAAACCTTCTAGGGTAATGCCATCACTGGCAAAACCATCAATTTCTCCCGTTTCTAGTTTTTGTAAACCCTCGCCACGATTTTTAACTTTGACCAAAATAGCGGCGGGTTGTTGGGTTTTAATTACTGCTTCATTAGTAGTATTGGCAATTACTCCAATGCGTCTGCCTGCCAAGCTACCGATGTCATCGAGATTACTACCTTGGCGGGTGAGTAATTGAGTGCCACTGGCAAAATAACTAACGGAAAAGTCCACTTCATTTTCTCTTTTCCAAGTAAAAGTAGTGGAGCCACATTCGATATCGATAACCCCTGTTTTCAACTTTTCAAAACGATTTTGGGGAGTAATCTCAACAATTTTTAACTTAATTGGTTTTCCTAACTTCCGTTCGGTTTCCTTGCGAATTAACTCTAACATATCAAGGCTGTAACCCACCCACTTGCCTTGGGAGTTGACAAAACCAAAGGGAATAGCATCTTTACGAGCGCCGGCAGTAATTACCCCAGTTTTTTGAATGCGATCGAAGATTGCTCCCGCAAGGCTAGAATGGTTACTGGTGACGGTTAAAGCTACTGTCATCGTCATGACGGCAAGTGTACGCTTCATTTTTTTTCCTAATCTGAAAGTGGCTCAAGTCTGCGACTGTTTCAGGAGACCGAGAGTTTCCCAGAAGAAGATTTTTTAGCGGCGATTGCTGCGGACAAAAAAAGAGGAGAGATGTTACTCTCTCCCCCTTTCAGTTTTTTCGACAACATTTTAAATTGTTTTTTCAGTTGTCGCTGTCGGGCCGAACCACCCTTGCCTTTGTCGTTACGTCCCTGCCTGCGGGGGGACTCCCATCGCTTAAGTCGCATAGTTTTTAATTCAAATTTACTCGGTTATTTGTATTATAACAGGGTTAACGTCAGTTTGGGTTAAGGAATTGAAACTGTGACAACTCAGGCTCTCTGTCACCCTGTGAGATGCCCAACTCTAGTTAACCAACCTTGTCCACCTAATTAGTATTTTCCCATGCTTAGTCAGCAACTTTGGCACAGCCATCAAGATCTAGTACAAGCTTGTCTAGAACACCCTTTTGTGCGAGGTATCGCCACAGGAGAGCTTAAACGGGATTGTTTCGCTTTTTATGTCGGTCAAGATGCTTTTTTTCTGGAATCTTTCGCCCGTGCTTACAGTGTCGCCGCCGCTAAAGCTCCTGATTGGCAGGGATTTACTAGCTTTCATCGGTTAGCGGCGGGGGTATTACAGGAATTAGAATTACATGAAAATTACGCTTTACAGTGGGGGGTTGACCTGAGAAAGGTTCAGCCCGCTAATGCCACCCGTCGCTATACGGATTTTCTTCTCGCTACCGCTTGGATGGGTGACATCGGTGCGATTGCCGTGGCGATGAGTCCCTGTATGCGTCTTTATGCTTATCTGGGTCAACAATTAGCCTTAGAGCCGATTTCTGAGAATCCCTATCAAGCTTGGATTGATAGTTATAGTGGGGATGAATTCGCAGCTTTAGCAAGCCAGTTAGAGGAATTGGCGGATAAATACGCTCTGATGACGGAAAATATCTCTTTATCCTATCGTTATGCCCTTAGTTGTGAACAGGACTTCTTTAGTGCCGCCTACAGCCGGGGCAAATCTTAAAATTTTCCCGTCACAATGTTAAGAAATATAAATGACGCTAAGATTAAGGTAAGCAAAATCGTCATTATAAAAATAATGTTCCCTTCGCAACCCACCGAAAACGAACTCCTGAAAACTATCTTGGAACCTCTACTAGAGGATTTCACCCATTGGTTTTCCCGTTCCCGTCTCCTCCTCGAATCCGAGAGATTATCCTTTCTCAGCCTCGAGGAACAAAACGATTTATTAGCAAGAGTCAAAAACGCCCAACAGGAGGTGGCCACGGCTCATTTACTCTTTAAAACCACGGGTGGTCAGGTGGGTATCGAGGCCAAGATGTTGTTGCCTTGGCATCAGTTGGTGGCAGAGTGTTGGGGTGTCAGCAGTCGTCGTCGTCGATTACAGGGTTGGGGAGAATATCAATCTCCTCAAACTGATGCTTAACCTGAAACTTTTTTGGTAAGCTAGAGAGTTGAGCGAATTTTTAGCATAAAGTTTTGGCAATTGTAGGAATATTCACACATAATTCATGGGAGACTCGGCCAATGTTACATCTGCTCTATATCCTCGCCTTCACAGTTATCGCTTTTTTGACCATTAATAATTTAATTCGGAGTCTGATTACTGTCAGCATGGATTCCCAGAAACGTCCTGCTAAATCGGCTAATTCCTATAATCCCTACGGTTATCCCATGACTTCCCATCCCGAACTTTTGGACGAGGCCGGACAACCGATTAATGAACCTCTGTTAGTGATTCGTTCTCTCACTGTCGAAGATGCTCGTCAGCAGTTGGATGCCATTTATAATTCTTCTCCCAGTGCCACCAAAGAGCAAGATGAAGAAATCTAATTGGTTCTAGAATGGCAGTCCTTGAAAACAGATATATTTATCTACACGGTTTTGCTTCTGGCCCCCAATCAACAAAAGCGCAATTTTTGGCACATTGTTGGCAAAAGAGGGGTTTAGCAATGGAAATTCCCGATCTTAACGGTGATGACTTTTCTAGCTTAACTCTCACTCGTCAGATTGTTCAAGTCGGCCAATTGATTGAACAATCTCAGCTTCCCGTTACTCTGATTGGTTCCAGTTTTGGCGGTTTAACGGCAGCTTGGCTGGCAGAAACTTATTTTCAGGTGCAAAGGCTCGTTTTATTAGCTCCGGCTTTTAATTTCGGGCCGATTTGGTTAGGACAATTGGGAGCAGAAACCCTAGCCAATTGGCAAAAATCTGGGAGTTTATCGGTTTATCACTACGGTTATCGTCGTTCTCTGCCAATTTATTACAAATTCATCGAGGATTTAGCTAATTATCCCCAAGAAAAGTTAATTAGGCAGCTCCCCACCCTGATTATTCATGGTCGTGCCGATGAGGTGATTCCCCTAGAAAATAGTCTCCATTATCACATAAATCGCCCTTGGGTAAAATTAATCGAATTAGATAGTGATCATGCCCTTACCGATGTTTTGACGAGGATCTGGGCTGAAATACAATTATTTCTCAATTTTTGACTAATAAAAAACCCCCCTTCGATCGAAAAAAGAGGGGTATATTTAGTATATTTGTATGGGATTTTGAGAGGATTTTTCAGCTTCTCAGTCTAAAGACAAGAGATTTTCTGCTGATGTCTTGCCACTACCAAAGTCCGCGGATAGGAGATACACTAGGCTCGGGAGCGGTTTGAGGAGCAACTTCAGTAAAGGTTCTAGTTTCCGGGGGTAAAGCGGGAAGTCCCCAAGCGGGTTCTTTTTGGTTAAGTTCTCTTAAAAGTTGCGAGCGATTGCTGCTGGTGGCGATTTACGATTTTAGTTTTAAGCGGGAAACCCAATAGGGACGAGCTTTACCCACATAAACTAATTTGCCATCTACCACTTGCAATAGTACATCGTCGCCACCCGTGGCATCCCCAGCAATACGAGCGGTGGTTCCGTCAGCAAAGTCGCCGTTGAAAATTTCTTTGCCATCCACTGTTACAAGTCTGATCAATTGGATGGACATAATACCACCCACGGTTCCCCGGACGCGACCTAGTATATAGTCACCGGGGTTGAGTTGCGGCTCACCTCTGTAGGTGTTATGGCCGCGCAGTTGACTGATCAGGATTTCGTTATTTTGCGGTTCTGCTTGTGCGGGTACAGCGCCAAGGGTAGTTAGGGCAACTAAACCGGCAAAACCAGCGACAAGGGAAATTTTGTTAAACACAATTACCTCAAGCAAAAAGTTAGTAAATTACCTAGAGACGTTCTAGATTATAACTTAGTTCCTAATTTTGTCTATATTGCGAAATATTTGTTTAATAATTTCTCGATCGAGCGGTTGGGCTCTTCTCGTTTCTGTGTGGAAGGAGGAAGAATAGGGGTAATTTTCCAGAAATATATTCTTCAAAGCCTTGCCTAGCAAGACTACTAAAAATAATAAGCACTGATTATCACACAAAGTCGAGAAGAGCCGCGGTTGGGGATTTCAGTTATCAGTTATCAGATTGCAGTTTTAAGGAGACAGTGTTAGGTGAAAACTTCGGGGTCTTCTGGACATCAGGTGAAAAATGTTCACCATGTTACATAATGGGCGCAAACCTTGCGCCCCTAAAGCTGGCACGATATTAATGCTAGGGACATAAGGCTTATGCCCCTTTTTCGATAAGATAAGCTGATCACCTTAACTCCAATAGAACCAAACTTGCGAACTTTCTTTTCACTGATTACTGTTTACTGTTCACTGCTCACTGAAAAATTCCCCATTCCCGACTTCCCCTAAAAACTGGATTAAGCTAGGCTTTAGGATTGATCGATATTGGTGAATAATTCAGGATCGAGGGTGGGTAGTTCGATATCTTTTTCCGCTGGGGGAGAGGGTGACTGGAAGCGATTTAAGGTTTGTTGAACGCGATCAAAAATGGTGATTTTTTTCTCGCTATTGTTCTGGGGTTCGGGAATAGGTTCCACTTCTAGCGGAGGCTGAATACTGGGGGCAGGTTCGTTAATCTCCTTTGTCTCCGGTATGGTGGTTAGGGGAGATTCGATCGCTTCAGGGGTTTCCTCGACCTTTTCGATTGTTTCTGTCTCTACTGGTTTTTCTTCCACTATTGGGCTTTCTGGCTCAATAACAGGGTTTTCCTCAACTATTGGGCTTTCTGGCTCAATAACAGGGCTTTCTGGCTCAATAACAGGGCTTTCCTCAACTATAGGGGTTTCTGGCTCAATAACAGGGGTTTCTGGCTCAATAACAGGGGTTTCCTCAACTATAGGGGTTTCTTCTTCCTCAATAACAGGGGTTTCCTCAACTACAGGGGTTTCTTCCTCAACTATAGGGGTTTCTGGCTCAATAACGGGGGTTTCTTCCTCTAGACTAGGAATAGTTTGATAGTTGGGATCGACGATGCTACGGGCAATTGTAGGGGATAAATCGCCGCGGACTAATTGACTAAGACCGTCTTGGTAAGAGGGATCAAAGCTAATCACGCGCACGCTGGTATTAAACTGATTTTCGATTTTATTTCCCTTACCATCGATGAATTCTAATTGTACCCAGTTATTGCCCTTATCAAAACCCTTGAGATAGATTGGTTCCCAAGTATCAAGCAGAAAACTTTCACCGTTGACAGTGACACGAATGCGCCAATCTTGAAGATTATTATCCCCGTTGGCAGTATTGGACAGACGTAGAGGAGCATTACTCAGATAAAAATCGAGCAGGATCGGTTCCGCACCGTAGATTCCTTGCGGACTACTGTAGGTTAATAGGGGTAAGTTGTTATCAGGGGCATTTTTACCTGTTTTTGTCAGAATATGAAAGGTTGTTTCAGCGAAGGCCCCATCATTTTTAAAACTTTCCTGCCAAGGACGCAGGGCCAAAACGCGGAGGGTGTGAGTACCCGGAGCAAGATTTTCTAGGATAATCGGTTGCTTGAGGTCGTAGATAGCTGCTGCCGGTTCATTATCGACAATTAGGCTCAAGTGGGGTCCTAATTTCAGGGTATCGTCTTGGAAAATTGGCAGCTCTGACACTTGTAGTTTAACTGTCACCTGAGGGTCATCGAAAACTTGTTCGGGCAGAGGACTGAGAATCGTTACTTGGGGAGCGTAACGATCTAAACTGGGGCGCAGTTCCTGAATTAGGGCCGGGGGAGCAACCTCAGAAATGCGGCCTTGGACGACGGGAAGATGAGGGGTTTCGGAAGTGGGGAGATTGGTAGCCGTTAGGCGATCGCCACAGGCGGTTAACAGGGTGGTCAGTAAACCGATCACAAGACATATATGAAGGGTTTTGACTGGGATTAATTTATGTAGTAGGGATAGCACGTTCCTCCTAGAGCCAAGGCCAAAATCTATACAAACCATTGATTTTTGCTAGAGTCATTGAATGCTCTGGTGTCAGCAAAAGCGCGAGAAGATGAGGTCATGGCCTCAATTTTACAGAATTGTTTGATTGTTTTTTGAGAATCTATCTATTGAATTTTCTATATGGTCTGGTGAGGGAGAAAAGGGGGAAATTGGCTTCTGGGGCGACAATTGATAAACTTTTGTAAAGAAAAATCACCGGTCTGACCCTGACTAAGACCGTCCATAGCAGAAAATGTCTCTCCTATCAAGGATTGAGAGAATTTTAATTATTGTTAAGCACAACGAACAGAGGAGAGAACAAAGACTTATCATCTACTATTGATGCTTTCGACTGGAATCTCACCCAAGAGGAAAGTCAAGCGACATTAACAAAAGGTGGGTCAGATTTCAACTTGCCTTTTTTAGGTTAAAAAATCTATCCTCAAATAAAACGCTAAGTCTATTGTCGAGAGAGGAGAATCCTCATGGCACTCCCCCCCAAAGAGGCGGTAGCTAAAGTGATTGTAGATAAAGACCCAGTACCTACTTCCTTTGAGAAGTGGGGTCAACCGGGCCATTTTGATCGCACTTTAGCCAAAGGACCCAAAACCACCACCTGGATTTGGAACCTACACGCCAACGTCCACGATTTTGATAGTCAAACCAGCGATCTAGAAGATATTTCTCGGAAAATCTTCAGCGCCCACTTCGGACATCTCGCCGTTGTCTTCGTTTGGCTAAGTGGAATGTACTTCCACGGCGCGAAATTTTCTAACTATGAAGCTTGGTTAACCAACCCGCTCGCCATCAAACCCAGCGCCCAAGTGGTCTGGCCGATCGTCGGTCAAGGCATCCTCAACGGCGATGTGGGCGGTGGTTTCCACGGTATTCAGATCACCTCTGGTCTGTTCTACCTCTGGCGCGCCTCCGGGTTCACCAACAGCTATCAGCTATACTGCACCGCTATCGGTGGTTTAGTTATGGCGGGCCTGATGCTGTTTGCCGGTTGGTTCCATTACCACAAAAGCGCACCGAAACTGGAATGGTTCCAAAACGTGGAATCGATGATGAACCACCACTTGGCGGGTTTACTCGGCTTAGGTTCCCTAGGTTGGGCCGGTCATCAGATTCACGTTTCTTTACCGGTGAACAAACTCCTCGATGCGGGAGTAGCTCCCCAAGACATCCCCTTGCCCCACGAGTTCATTCTCGAACCGAGCAAGATGGCGGATTTATATCCCAGTTTCGCCCAGGGTTTGACCCCGTTCTTTACCCTTAACTGGGGTGCTTACTCGGATTTCCTCACCTTCAAAGGTGGCTTGAACCCCGTGACCGGTGGTCTCTGGCTTTCCGATACCGCTCACCATCACTTGGCGATCGCTGTATTATTCATCATTGCTGGTCATATGTACCGTACCAACTGGGGTATCGGTCACAGCATGAAGGAAATCCTCGAAAACCACAAAGGTCCCTTCACCGGTCAAGGTCACAAAGGACTGTACGAAATCCTGACCACCTCTTGGCACGCTCAGTTAGCGATTAACCTTGCTCTCTTAGGTTCGCTAACCATCATCGTGGCCCACCATATGTACGCCATGCCGCCCTATCCCTATCAGGCGACTGACTACGCCACCCAACTATCCTTGTTCACTCACCACACTTGGATCGGTGGCTTCTTAATCGTCGGTGCGGGAGCGCACGGAGCGATCTTCATGGTGCGGGACTACGATCCGGCCAAGAACGTGGATAACCTGCTCGATCGGGTGATCCGTCATCGCGACGCAATTATCTCCCACCTGAACTGGGTATGTATTTTCCTTGGCTTCCATAGCTTCGGTTTATACATTCACAACGACACCATGCGGGCTTTTGGTCGTCCCCAAGATATGTTCTCGGATACGGGAATTCAACTACAACCCATCTTTGCCCAATGGGTACAAAGTCTCCACACCCTAGCCCCCGGCAACACCGCTCCTAACGCTCTCACTACTGCTAGTTATGCTTTCGGTGGCGACGTGGTAGCAGTGGGTGGCAAAGTGGCCATGATGCCGATCACTCTCGGTACTGCCGATTTCCTCGTGCATCACATCCACGCCTTCACCATCCATGTCACCGTGTTGATTCTCCTCAAAGGGGTTCTCTACGCTCGCGGTTCCCGTCTGATTCCCGATAAAGCGAATCTCGGTTTCCGTTTCCCCTGCGATGGTCCCGGTCGCGGCGGTACCTGCCAAGTTTCGGGTTGGGATCACGTCTTCCTCGGCCTGTTCTGGATGTACAACTCCCTCTCGGTCGTAATCTTCCACTTTAGCTGGAAAATGCAGTCCGATGTCTGGGGAACCGTCGCCCCTGATGGCACTGTCACCCACGTTACCCTCGGTAACTTCGCCCAAAGTGCCATCACCATCAACGGTTGGTTACGGGATTTCCTCTGGGCGCAAGCGGCTCAAGTCATTAACTCCTATGGCTCTGCCCTGTCTGCCTACGGAATCATGTTCCTAGCCGGTCACTTCGTCTTCGCGTTTAGCTTGATGTTCCTGTTCAGTGGTCGCGGCTACTGGCAAGAATTAATCGAGTCGATCGTCTGGGCGCACAACAAGTTAAGAGTTGCCCCCGCTATCCAACCTCGCGCCCTGAGCATCATTCAAGGTCGTGCCGTTGGTGTGGCTCACTACCTCTTAGGCGGTATTGTCACCACTTGGGCATTCTTCTTGGCCAGAAGTCTCTCGATTGGCTAAACTTGCCTATAAGGGCTTGCCAGTCCCCCGGGGATTGGCAAGACTAGGCTGAACCAGCGTCGATTGACCGATACCTCTGTAAGCGTTTCCTATTACAGAAGGTGAATTAAAAAAAGGAAATAACCAGCACTCGTGTAAGAGCCTCAGTTATTTAGAGAGGAGAATTTCCTAAACAGCTATGGCAACTAAATTCCCTAAATTTAGCCAAGATCTAGCCCAAGATCCGACCACCCGTCGGATTTGGTACGGGATCGCCACAGCCCACGATTTTGAAAGTCATGATGGCATGACGGAAGAGAATCTCTACCAAAAGATTTTCGCGTCGCACTTCGGCCACATTGCAATCATTTTCCTGTGGACTTCCGGCACTATATTCCACGTCGCTTGGCAAGGTAACTTCGAGCAGTGGATCAAAGATCCCTTAAATATCCGTCCCATCGCCCACGCGATTTGGGATCCCCAGTTCGGTAAAGGCGCTGTAGATGCCTTCACCCAAGCTGGCGCTTCTAATCCGGTTAACATCGCCTATTCCGGGGTTTACCACTGGTTCTACACCATCGGTATGACCTCCAACCAAGACCTATACCAAGGTGCGGTGTTCCTGCTGATTCTCTCGGCGATTTTCCTCTTTGCTGGCTGGTTACACTTACAACCTAAGTTCCGTCCTAGCCTCGCTTGGTTCAAAAACGCTGAATCTCGCCTGAACCACCACCTCGCCGCTCTGTTCGGTGTTAGCTCCTTAGCTTGGACCGGACACCTCGTTCACGTTGCTATCCCCGAATCCCGCGGTCAGCACGTTGGTTGGGACAACTTCCTCTCCACTCCCCCCCACCCGGCGGGTTTACTACCCTTCTTCACCGGTAACTGGGGTGTGTATGCAGAAAACCCCGATACTGCTAACCACATTTTCGGTACTGCCCAAGGCGCGGGAACTGCGATTCTCACCTTCTTAGGTGGTTTCCATCCCCAAACCGAGTCCCTCTGGTTAACCGATATGGCTCACCACCACTTGGCGATCGCTGTGATCTTCATTGTGGCTGGTCATATGTACCGCACCAACTGGGGCATCGGTCACAGCATCAAGGACATCCTCAATGCCCACAGACCCCCCAGTGGTAAGTTAGGAGCCGGTCACAAAAATCTTTATGACACGGTTAACAACTCTCTCCACTTCCAACTCGGTTTGGCTCTCGCTTCTTTAGGCGTGATCACCTCTCTGGTGGCGCAGCATATGTACGCGCTACCCCCTTATGCCTTTATCGCTAAGGACTACACTACCCAAGCGGCTCTTTATACCCACCACCAATACATCGCTGGTTTCCTAGCGGTGGGTGCTTTCGCTCACGGTGCTATCTTCTTCGTGCGTGACTATGATCCCGAAGCGAACAAAGATAACGTGCTGGCGCGGATGCTGGAGCATAAAGAAGCGATCATCTCTCACCTAAGCTGGGTTTCCCTTTTCTTAGGTTTCCACACCCTCGGCCTCTACGTCCATAACGATGTGGTCGTCGCTTTCGGTACTCCCGAAAAACAAATCCTGATCGAACCTGTGTTCGCTCAATTCGTGCAAGCAGCTTCGGGTAAAACCCTGTACGGTATGAACGTACTGTTGTCTAACCCCGATAGTATCGCTTACACCGCCTATCCCAACTACGGTGATGTTTGGTTACCCGGTTGGTTAGACGCAATCAATAGCGGCACTAACTCCCTATTCTTAACCATCGGTCCTGGCGACTTCCTCGTTCACCATGCGATCGCTCTTGGTTTACACACCACCGTTCTAATCCTGGTTAAAGGTGCTTTAGACGCTCGTGGTTCCAAATTAATGCCCGATAAAAAAGACTTCGGGTATTCCTTCCCTTGCGACGGTCCTGGCCGTGGCGGTACTTGCGACATCTCTGCTTGGGATTCCTTCTACCTAGCCATGTTCTGGATGTTGAACACCCTGGGTTGGTTAACCTTCTACTGGCACTGGAAACACCTCGGTGTCTGGTCGGGTAACGTGGCTCAGTTTAACGAAAACTCCACCTACCTGATGGGCTGGTTCCGCGATTACCTCTGGGCTAACTCGGCTCAGTTAATCAACGGTTACAACCCCTACGGTGTTAATAACCTTTCTGTCTGGGCCTGGATGTTCCTCTTTGGACACCTCGTTTGGGCAACCGGTTTCATGTTCCTGATCTCTTGGCGTGGTTACTGGCAAGAGTTGATCGAAACTATCGTTTGGGCCCACGAACGCACTCCTCTGGCGAACCTCGTTCGTTGGAAAGATAAACCCGTGGCTCTCTCGATCGTTCAGGCTCGTTTGGTTGGTTTAGCTCACTTCACCGTTGGCTATATCTTCACCTACGCCGCCTTCTTGATCGCTTCCACTGCTGGCAAGTTCGGCTAAACCTTGAATTAGGTGACTAAAAAACCCCCCGCCTATTGGTGGGGGGTTTTGTTTATAATTGGTAATAAAATCAAAAATCTATGCTGGTTGAAGAATTGAAACAACTTTATGATCAGGACTTTGTTTTGTGGATTGAGCGAACCACCGAACAAATTCGACGCGGGGAGATGAAAAATTTAGATTGGGAACATCTTTTAACGGAGATAGAAGATTTGGGGAGAGAACAAAAAAACAAAGTGGAAAGCTATCTAATTCAAGCCGTTAAACATTTATTGATGTATCAGTATTGGCTGACTGAAAAAGGTAATTGTGGCTGGGGATGGGCCGATGAAATCGATAATTTCCGTCTAGAACTAGAAATTTTATTCCAGTCAAAAACCCTCTACAATTATGGGGCTTCTAGGCTAGATATTATTTATGATAAAGCCAAGCGATCGGTGATCAAAAAAACTGGTTTATCTTTGGATACGTTTCCGCAAGTTTGTCCTTATACCTTTGCAGAAATCATAGATTTTGACTTTTTACCAGTTTAGAATAGGAGAATTAAAGGCAAGAAAGAAAATTATCCTGGTTCTTCGTTACTTGTTATGGTTCGATAGGGGGGCATAAATCGACTAAATCCTTATCTGGCAAGAGACTTAATTGATTAGTTCGCTCTAGAGCAAAAACAATTGATAAAAATCTCCAAATGTCTTTCTCTATAAGGGTTACATACCTTATACCCCCCGTCTATTGCATAACACAAACCGAAGAACCATTATCCTTATCTATAGCAATTCAGTATCTTGACGAAACGTAAAAATAATACGACAATCGTAAGCAACAGAAAAAGACCAATATCCTTCTAAACTTCCTGTTAACTTATGAGACTTTAAAGAAGGAAGAAAGGGATCAGCTTCTAATAAATCTAAGATACTCAATAACTTTTATTTAAGTTGAGGATTTTTCTTGATAAATTCTTTAAATGCTCTTTTAAAACTCTTGTCAGCAACTAATTTCATTTGATCTAAAATTAAGGTGGAATGAGTTATATTAATTTGCCAGTTGAGAATATGAGAATTAAATTACACTCCACGGTACACTCTGCATCCGAGTAGATTCTACTACCTTTGGATGAGGAGCGATCGGCTTAATTAATCTTCTCAGTTTTTGCTGCACATCTACAGGGTTAATGGCGCGGGGAAAAAGTCGGGAATGTGTTTCCGGTTGTTCAAGATGGAGGACAACCTGTAATTGTTTTCCCTGAAGAACTTTTCTGGCAAAATTTGCTTCGGATTTGTCAGAGGCATTAATCTTCGCTGGTAACATAGCAGCGATTGTATAGAGAACTTTTTCGGTAACTTCTTCGGCGAGATATTGAGCTTTAGTACGACGTGACTGGCGATAATCTTTCACCTCAATTAACCAGATATCTTGTCGAGCAATCGCAATCAAATCAACCCCTTTAATTCCATCTAGCATTGTAGAGAAATGGTGACGATAAAAAGACCAATTATCGTATTTACTGACTTGCCACGAATCGGGAAAATCAAAGATTATGCCGTCCACTTCAACCCTCACCGTCTTTCTTCTCCCATACTTAAAAAGCGATCGGATTGAGCAAGCTCTTGATCAAGGGCTGTGATTTCACCGATTTCATCGCTTGTATTTCCTTGTTGAACGACTACAGCACCATCGGAGAAATGTAGGCCGAAAAAACGCGTATTCAGGGGAAAGTTATCTCGATCGCTCATTAAAATTTCCAGTTCTCGTAGTAAAAATAAACTATGGGTTGCCAGAAAGACTTGAATACCCGCATGACTAAGATTGACGATGCTCTTAGCGACTTCTCTGATCAAAATAGGGTTGAGATTCGCTTCCGGTTCATCCCAAAATAAAACACCTTTTTCCATTAACACACCAGTGGCGATTAGACGAGCTAACATCGCTAATTTACGATTTCCTTCGGCAACGAGAGGCATCTCGAATCGTCCACTTTCATTTTTTAGATAAAAACGCCCATTTTTATCTAACTCTAGCGAACCTCCCATCGCCGATTCGATCGGTTCCAATAACTTTTGAATGGGTTTTTCCTTATTGCCACGTTGCAAAGGAGCGCCGAGAAGTAAGCAAGTATCTCGCCAAGTTTCGTCAAATTCAAGATAATGACTTTCGTATAGAGATACAAAGTTTGGAAAAATTGTCAATAGCTCTCTAGTAGGAAAATAGGCAGAAGATACATCAAGCCAAGCCTCTGGAACTTCCTCTAGGGAGACTTCTGTTTTACTATTAGTTGCGAAACTGAAAGTAAAATTAAATCGACTATCTTGAAAGTGTAATTTTACGTCACATCGTTCTCGCCCTTGCTTTCTGCGGGTGAGCCTTCCTAAATAATCGGGGCGAAATACATGAATCAGTTTATCGGCTAAACGAGTTTGCAACAAAGTTTTTGTTGGCGTTCCGTTCGGAGATTTTCGCCCTTCTTCCCCACTGGTAGCGAGTGCCGAATAGAGAATCTTGAGAAGATGAGTTTTGCCTGTTCCGTTTTCCCCGACAATGACATTCAGATTTTGGGAAAATTGCAGCTGTATTTCGGGAAAAACCGTCAAATTTTTAACTGTTAAGTTATTCAGCATGAACTGTGCCTAGAAAGAGTCGCTCACTATACTTCTTAAATGCCCCCTTTCAAGATGATAGCTTTTAGGGGGCAAAGTGCGCTAGTATAACTCCCTTAGGACTTAGACAAAAAACGGTTTTTTCAAGATACGAAAACCCTAGCGCAAGTGCATCAGCTATTTTCCATCAGCTAAATTGTCTAAGTCTCCCTAAGATTTATAGTGGGGACTTTTCAAATGCGAAGGCAAGTTGAGGACACAGCCATCCCCAAGTCCCTTTTAGGGTTTGCTGTTCCATTTTAAGACCTCATCTTAATTATCAACCATTATAGTGCAAAGCCTAAACCTAACAAATAATCCCCCTCAACTTATTCAATTAAGGGGGAATGAGTTATACAAAAAGGCAATTTAACCGACGTTACTGGGTTCTTTTTCGAGGGAATGAGTGCGTTTTAAGGTTGCATCTACGGCAAGCACTTAATTAAGGATAAAAACTAGGATTTAGCTTTTAAAGGAAATCTCTCAGGATTTTTAATAATTTCTTTGCTTAAATCTACATCTAAATCTGGCCAATAAAAATGATTAGGAAAAGGCTCTTGTATATTTAAAATTTGTCTAATAGAGACATCTTGAAACCAAGGAAAATTTTGATAGGAAAGGAACATTTCTTCATTGTTTGCCAGAATCCATATTCCATGGGAAGAAATATGAGTTACTTCAGCTTGAGAAGTGTTTTGTCCAAGCATTTCTAAGTTCATTTTGTCGTTCCTCAATAATAGTTTCTATCGCTTGAAGTTGTTTTCGAGATAGGTTATGATTACGAGCTAATTCAATTTGTGGTTCCAGCCAAAATTTAGCTTCTCCTTCTGCACAATGAACATGAACGTGCATTCTTGTTTCTTCGCGGGAAAAGAAAAAGAAGCGATAGCCATCTTCTCGGAAAACAGTTGGACTCATCAGAAATATAATCAGGATGATTGATGCTTACCCTTCGTTTATTATAGCAAATATTCAGTTAAAAATACAAGAGGGAGAAGTAAGAGCATAAAAATCCCCCTCAACTGGTCTAAAATTAAGGGGGAATGAGTTATACAAAAAAGCAATTTAACCGACGTTACTGGGTTCTTTTTCGGTTGAATGAGAGCGTTTTACTTTGCGTTTTATGGTTGCACCTGCACCAAGTATTCCCAGGGAAAGGAGACTTATGATTGAGGTGGGTTCAGGGATTTCTCTAGATCTATAAACTTCGTCCATGGATTCTGCTCCGTCCATAAGCAGTCTTCCACCCCTGCCATCATAAACAAGACCAAAGGCAGATGCGGTTACATTTTTTACAAATACCTCTCCAGGTTTACCAACGGCCTTAACATTTTTTTCACACTTAATGGGACTGAGACCCTCAACAAACGTATCTCCGACACAAGCCGGATTCTTTCCAATGCTAGTTTGGGTTAAAGCACCACTAATTGATGCTATTGAACTAACTTGTCCTGTTTTTTCTACTGTTCGTTTATTAATGCTTACTAGACTATTACTTTGAGATTCATCCTTATCACAGATTCCATTGACACACGCAATCAACAACCTGGCTGATTTAATTGTTGTAAAATCTTCTGGCTGTAAAGCTCTTCCAACAGGTGCAACAATACCCCAAAGTTTTAAAATACCATCTAATATTACAGAAATCTTATCAAAGTCATTTACAATACCTACAGATTGAAGTGTTGAACTAGAACTTGATACTGTAGCAGACAGTACAGGAGTTTTTTGACAAAGAAGTGATATGGAAAAACTGAAAACACATAAACCCGATTTCAATAGAGAACTTTTAACTCTGTTCATTTTCATTATTTTTGCTTAAGCTAAGGTTTCTAAGAGCTTATGACATTAAAGATTAACTTTCAAGCACTAAAAAGTAAGATAAAGTCGTATAAAGTACCTAAATTTACATTCTGTGCTATAATGTCAAGCAATTATGACTTAATCCCATAGTTAAACCAATGCCATGAACAATTTTGATATTCACTCTTTAATTACAACTGTTGATAATCTCATCTTCTCCTATACAGGAGAGAATTTAGATGATGTTCAGTCTGAAATCTTAGAAGGGGTGATTAATCACCAAAAATACACAGAAATCGCTAAAAGTCATCATCGTTCCGAGAAATATGTCAAGGATGTAGCTGGTAAATTATGGAAAACCTTATCAGAAATTTTAGGAGAAGAAGTTAATAAAGCTAATCTCAGGTCTAGTCTGCGAAGATATTATTATAATGTCTCTCATAACTTTAATGTAATAAATCCCGTACAAATTAATAAAGGTCATATCTGTAATCAACTACCAGAAAATCAATTACAAAAACCTAATCTTGCTGAAGAATCTAAACTCGAAATCGCTACAGAATTGATGAAAGAAGGCTTAACCGTCGAACAAATTGCTAGAGTGTTAAAACTTCCCTTAGAATTAGTTAAAGAGCAACTTGAAAAACCTAAGCAACCTAATTAATGGTGGTATTTGGCACTGGCAGAGCATTTCTAAGTTCAATAATAATTTCTATTTTAATAAACTTCATCATGAGAGCCAATATCAACGAGATAACCATTAAGGTTACAATGAAGGAATCAGATTTCAGGAAATAGCCATGAAACGAGATGAGGTACTAACAATTCTCGCAAAACACCGAGAACAACTAGAAAAACTAGGGGTAAAATCTCTGTCTCTATTTGGTTCAGTAGCAAGGGATGAAGCACGTTTTGACAGTGATGTAGATTTATTGGTAGAATTTAGTAAAGCGGTAGGGTTATTTGAGTTTATCGAGGTACGACTTTACTTAGAAGATATATTAGGATGTTCTGTTGATTTAGGTACTCAAGATTCTTTAAAAGAACATTTACGACAACCTGTATTAAAGGATGTGATTAATGCCTTTTAGAGATTGGCAACTTCGTCTTCAAGATATTATTGAATCCATTGATGAAATCTTGGAATGGACGGCTAATATGACCTTTGAAGATTTTAGCTCAAATCGAGTGACTCTTAAAGCAGTTCTTTATAATTTAGGAATTATTGGTGAGGCATCTAGAAATATTCCTAGTGAGGTACAATTGCGTTATTCTCAAATTCCTTGGCGTTTAATGGGAGATATGCGAAATCTCATTTTTCATGAATATTTTCGGGTAGAATTGGCAATTGCTTGGCGGACGATTGAAAATAATCTAACTCCATTGCGTTCACAATTACAGGAAATTTTAGAAAATGAAGCCGAAAATTAATCTATAAAAATCCCCCTTAACTGGTCTAAAATTAAGGGGGAATGAGTTATATAAAAAAGGCAATTTAACCGACGTTATTGGGTTCTTTTTCGGTTGAATGAGAGCGTTTTACTTTGCGTTTTAAGGTTGCACCTGCACCAAGTATTCCCAGGGATAACACTCCTAATATAGAAGAAGGTTCAGGAATACATACTTCTTCAGAAAAATCATAGGCCGTAGAAAAACTAGCAGCTTCGCTAGGACTACCTACAGGAAAGAATGAAGCTGTTGCAAGCAAATAAGTTAAGGGATTTTCAACAATACCACTAAGATCAATAATGGTTGATGTACCTGGTTGGAGCGTAATTGAGCTAGGTAAACCACTTACTAGAGTACCTGTGGGTATTGCGAAATCATTCAGGTTAAAGTTTAACAGATCATTTCCCTCAAAGACTTGAATACTATCATAAGTGACGGCAAAAGACTCTTCATTAGAAAGAAATAAAGATAAAGGTGAATTTCTACCAATTCGTGGAGTAGCACCAACGATTGTTATGTTGCCTACATTCACTCCATCTGCTGTCCAATAAGTTTCTTTGCCTGCAACTGGCTTACATTTAGAACAGTGGCTGTCGTATAATAATTCCGCTCGTTTTTTGCTAGTATCACCAGTCCCAGGAACAACAAAATTATCGGCAGGTACTGGAACTGGACAATCAAAAATTAACCCTTTACCATCAGGACCAGGATTTTTGGGAGTGCAATTACGCATAGTGTTGCCATACTTAATGGTTACATTCTTAACTTTTTGTGTAAAACGGAAATGAGCATCATTAACATCTCCACCCGTATCATTCTGAATAGGAATTGACCAAAGATTAGCCCCATAGACCTCAGTTATAGTTCCTAAAATAGCTAAGTTTGTTATGATAATTGTCGAAAGGTATTTAAGCATAGTTTCGCTCCTTGTTTAGTGTGTTGAGATTAAAAAAACCTTTTTGGAATAATAAACACCCCACAATTAACTGTCAAGGCTTTTAAAGTTATATAAAGTCATACAAAGCAGTATTAAGAAAAATAACTTAAATCTAAAAATAATATTAAATTGACCGTACACCTTATAATGTCATATAATGTCAGGTAAAAGCTTATTAATCTTGATTCTGTGTTTAAAAATGAACAATTTTGATATTCACTCTTTAATTACAACTGTTGATAATCTCATCTTTTCCTATACAGGAGAGAATTTAGATGATGTTCAGTCTGAAATTCTAGAAGGGGTGATTAATCACCAAAAATATACAGAAATCGCTAAAAATCATCATCGTTCCGAGAAATATGTCAAGGATGTAGCCGGTAAGCTATGGAAAACCTTATCGGAAATTCTAGGAGAAGAAGTTAATAAAGCTAATCTCAAGTCTAGTCTGCGAAGATATTATTATAATGTCGCTAACAATAATGTCGTTAACGGTGTCCAAATTAATAAAGGTAATATCTGTAATCAACTACCAGAAAATCAATTACAAAAATCTGATATTAATGAAGAATATAAACTCGAAATCGCTACAGAATTGATGAAAGAAGGATTAACCGTCGAACAAATTGCTAGAGTATTAAAACTTCCCTTAGAATTAGTTAAAGAGCAACTTGAAAAACCTAAGCAACCTAATTAGAAGTTAGGTTGACAGTGGTAGAGGGTGTTAAGCTATCGTTAACGCACCGCTTAATGGTTATCCTGACGAATTGTTGCGATTTAGTGGATTATGTTTTTCGGTGGATTAAGCTTCGCTAATCTCTACTTATACCAATTCTCACTCATAAAAAATACAGATCAAATTATCGAATTTAAGCCCCCCTTGAAAAGGAGGATTTAGGGAGTTCAGACTTTTGTAGCCAGATTTTGTAGAATTAGTATTACTTCAACTTGAGAAGTATTTTGTCCAAGCATTTCTAAGTTCATTAATAATTTCGGCGTTGCTGATTCATACCTTGATTCAGCAACGCCATAACTGATAACTCAGGTTAACTAACTATTTTTCGCCTCTAATTTGGTTAAACGACTTTTAAGTTCCTGATTTTCCTGTTTCATTTTTTCTAATTCCTCGCGAATTTCCTGAATTGCTTTGTCGGAACCTAATTTTTTCTGGACTTTTTGTACTGCTTCCTCAGCTACACGACGCACGCGACCATCGGGAGTTCGATCGCTCAAAGCTTGTAAAATAGCGATAGCTTTGACATTTTCTATCTGTCCTAAAGCGTTACACAGTGCCACTTGTGTCAAGAAAAAAGTTTCCTTGGCAATGGTTTCTAAACGTTCCAAAATTACGGTTAATTTATCCGTGGTTTGTCCCGAAGAAATTGCTCCTAGGGCGCGGATAGCGGCTAATCTCAGGGGTTGAGGCGTGCCTAAAGCCGTGTAGGTCAAAATTGACTCTAAAGCCGCCGGCGAGGTTTTTAACTGGCTTAAACCCCCAATTGCGCCCGCTCTTACTACCTCATTCCACCCCTTTCTTGACTGTAAAATATGATTGAGCAGGTCAATAATTTCCCCTTCTTTATTTTGCAATTGTCCCACGGCCATGGAGCCTAATCCTCGCGCCGTGGCCGCTTCCACATAATAACTAGCGTCTCCAGTTTCTAATCGGGATTTAAGCGCGTTATAACTATCTAAGGTTTTAATTTCACTTAATCCCTCGACCACTGCCCGACGTACTTGTGCTTTTTCATCGTTTAAACCTTTAATTAAAGCAGTAACTGCCTGATCTAAAGCAAGAGTTGCTAACTGTTTGGCCACCTCCACACGCACACCCCAAAAAGGCTCATTTTCTAGGGATGTCCCTAAAGCTTCGATCGCTTCTAAACCGCCTTTTTTAGCAATGGCCGTCGCTGCATAGATACGGGAAATCGGGTCGGGATCCTGTTGTAATTGCGCTTTTAATTCGGCGATGGGATACTCAAGAGTGACGGTTTTGAGGAAATTATTACCCCGATCAAACTTGACAAAATCGGGCTTTTGTGCTAGGGGAAAATAGAAACTTTGTTCTTTTTGGTGAATCCGCAGATTGTAGGTAAGATCCTCAGAGTTGAGATAGGCAAAAGCGACGGGAATTTTCAAGTCGAATAGTTCCTTTTCATCCTGGGTTTGGGTGACAGTTAATTGGGCTAAATTATTCTCATTATCCCAACTGTAGGCCACCTTATAATCGGGATGACCACCGCGATAAACGTACTGATCAAAGAGGAATAATAAATTGTAGCCGGTCGCTTTTTCGATCGCCCGTAATAAGTCCACAGTTTCTACGGTTTTATGGGCATTATCCCGCACAAAAGTATGAATCGCTTTTTCAAATAAATCTTCCCCTAAAATAGAGCGGATCATCTGATAAACACAAGCAGCTTTTTCGTAGAGATGACAATCATAAAGTTCGATCGCTTCTCGATAAACATGAGTAACCATCGGACGACGATAGCGGGAAGTATCTTCTTCTAAATAACTTCTTGCTTCCCCTAATAAATAATAACTAGCATCAGCTTTTCCGTATTCCGATTCTGTCCATAAAACCTCAGAATAGGAGGCCATTCCCTCTTTAATCCAAGCGTGAGACCAGTGTTTAATTACCACTAAATCACCGAACCATTGATGAGCTAATTCATGGGCAACTAAGCTTTCTGTCCAAGTATGATCGATGCTGGCTCTTTGATCAATTAAACAGCGATCGGTTAAAATTGTGGTGGAGGTATTTTCCATCCCACCAAAAATAAAATCATCTACACAAACTTGTGCGTATTTAGGATAGGGATAGGGATAACCAAACTTTTGGCTAAAAAACTCGATCATGCGGGGAGTTTTACCCATACTTCTTTGGCCCTCTTCTTCCCGTCCTTTTTCCACATAATAAGTAACAGGAACACCATTCCATGAGTCCCGTAATTCGGCAAAATTTCCCACCGCAAGAGTCATTAAATAGGTAGGATGAATTTGCTTTTGTGACCAGTGATAAATTCTGTCCTCACCCACGGGTTCCACCGAGATTAATTCCCCGTTAGAAATAGCGATATAGGGTTGGGGAATTTTAACCCGAATTTCGGAAGTGACTAATTGGCCAGGGTAATCAAAACAGGGAAACCAAAAGCGAGAATCTTCCTCTTCTCCCTGGGTCCAAACTTGCATCGGTTTATCGGGATAGTATTCGTCGGGTCTGATAAAATATAATCCCCGTTGCGGTTGCTTAACCTGATAGTTAATCGTCAGGATAATCGGTTTATCGGTGGTGGGTTGTAGCAGATGAATAGTCAGGAGAGACCGATCATAGTCAAAGGGTTGACTGATACCTTCAATGAACACAGAATTAATATTTAAATCCACCGCATCGAGGGTTAAACTGCTAATTCCCTGACGAATGGGGGTGAGGGTAATCTGACAGCTGCCCTGAAAACTTTGTCGGGGAATATCAATAATTAAATCGAGAAAAATATGATTAACTTGTCCGGGTCGATCGGGGTTATAATGGGGTTTAGCCCCCGGTAACTCAAAGGGTTGACGCTGATTATTTTCCGTGTCGATGGTGAGATGAGACATATTAGCCCTAACTTGCTGATTTTTGTCCGGTAAACTTAAATTAACACGATCGGTCGTCCCTTTCCTTGCTAATAATAATCCCACCCCTATGAATCTCCCCTCCTTTCTCTGGTTATGGAAAATTGCCGCTTGGTCGATGGGATTTTCCCTCTTTGCCTATTTTTTATTAGCGGTTTCGGGGGTAAACATGGGTTATCGACGACTTGCGGGCCAATCTCGACCGAAATGGTTAAGACCCTTTCATCTCCTCAGCGGCCTGATCATGGTTGCTTTGGTCTTAATTCTGCTGGGAATCGGATTAGTGGGAACAATCGGTCATTATGGCAGTTTAGGTCACTCTTCCCACCTGATAGCGGGTTTATCGGTGGTTTTTCTGGTTTTTGTTTCCGCAATTAGCGGTCTAAACATTACAACTCGTCCACCTCTAGCGCGGTCTCTCCACATCGGCACTAATCTTTTATTGTTTCTGGGTTTTCTTTTTGTTACCCTAACAGGATGGGATGTGGTCCAAAAATATCTACAATAAAAATAGTCGGCGATCGAGTGGAGACTGTTTGATCGAGAAAAACTAGCTATCTCATCCCGAAAAATCGCTTTTTAGTGACAGAATACTCACCCCCAAATCATTATGCAAACCGTCGAATCACAAGCTATTAACACGATGTCAGTGCAAAAAAAAGGGCTACCGGTAACAATTATTACTGGGTTTCTTGGTAGTGGTAAAACTACTCTCCTCAATCATATTCTCAGCAATCAACAGGGATTAAAAACTGCTGTTCTTGTCAATGAATTCGGTGAAATCGGTATCGATAACGAACTGATTATCAGCAGTGATGACAGTATGGTAGAATTAAATAATGGCTGTATTTGCTGCACGATTAACGAGGATTTGATTCAAGCAGTTTATAAAGTTCTCGAACGTCCCGAAAAAATCGATTATTTAGTCGTAGAAACCACGGGATTAGCCGATCCTTTACCGGTAGCTTTAACCTTTTTAGGGACGGAATTACGGGAAATGACCCGTTTAGATTCCATTGTCACTATGGTGGATTGTGCCAATTTTAGTCTTGATTTATTCAACTCGCAAGCGGCCTTAAGTCAAATCACCTACGGTGATATTATTGTTCTCAATAAAACCGATCTAGTGGATGAAGCGGATGTGGATTCTTTAGAAATAAGAATCCGGGACATGAAGGAAGGAGCGAGAATTCTTCGTACTAGCAAAAGTCAGGTTCCTTTACCCTTAATTCTCAGCGTCGGACTATTTGAATCGGATAAATATTTCGACACAGAAGAAGAACACCACGACCATGATCACCACGACCACGATCACGACCATTGCGATCATGATCACGACCACGATCATGATCATGATCATCACGACCATTCCAATCATTTAGAGGTGGATGGATTTACTTCTATTTCCTTTGCTAGTGACCGACCTTTTTCGATTCGGAAGTTCCAATATTTCCTCGATAATCAGTTACCGGAAAGCGTTTTCCGCGCTAAGGGTATTCTCTGGTTTGATGAAAGTCCGAAACGTCATATTTTTCACCTCAGTGGTAAGCGTTTTACTCTCGAAGATGACGAATGGAAAGGTACTCCCAAAAATCAGCTAGTTCTTATCGGTCAAAATCTCGATCATGAAACCATAAAAGAACAGATTAACAATTGTCTCTGTTTACCTGCTGTCAATCGCGGTAAAGGATTTGGGAAATAGATAACCATCTTTTGCGGGTGTGTTAGCAATCGATAACACACCCAATTTAACCAATTATTTATTGACCTTCTTGGGGTACTTTTCCCCCTAAAGATTCCACGATCGAGCGAGTATTTTCTTTCAGCATTTTTCCATAACTATCCCCCCCAGTACCCACCGCACCGATCGAATCAGAATATAATTGTTGTGGTGCTAATTTTACCCCCGCTTCTTCGGCTACAGTGGTAATTAAAGTGGGATTAATAGTCGTCTCGGCAAAGATAGCAGGAACCTGGAGATTTTTAATAGCATCGGCTAAATTTTTCACCGTTTGGGCGCTAGGTTGTTCTTCGGTACTAATGCCAATTAAAGTTCCTGCAACTTTTAAACCGTAGGCATGAGCATAATACTGAAAAGCGTCATGAGTGGTGACTAATTGCCTTTGGGAAGGGGGGATAGTTTCAATAGCCGCAGTAATCCAGCGATCAAGATTTTCTAATTCCCTGATTAATTGGGCGGCATTTTGGATAAAAATTTCTTTATCTTCCGGACTTAATTCAATCAATTGATCTCGAATTTTTCCCACCATAATTATACCATTTTTAGCAGAACCCCAAACGTGGGGATCTGGGACTTTCTGCCCCTCTTTTTCCAGTTGTAAAGGCTTAATTGCTTCTCCCACAGCCACTTTTTTAGCTTTAATTCCCGTAGAATTGATCATTTTAATTAACCCCGGTTCGAGATTATAACCGTTATAGAGAATTAAATCAGCTTTTTCTAAAGCCACACTATCGGCGGGAACTGGTTCATAAACGTGGGGATCATCCCCCGGTTTTAAAATGTCTTGATGGTCAATTTCTTCACCGCCCACTCTTGCGGTTAAATCGGCGATAATTGTGCTAGTGGAGATTACCTTTGGTTTTTGGTTATCGGTGGTATTAACCGAGGGATTGCAAGCAACCAATCCCAAAAATAAACAGAATAAAATTAGTTTTTTCATCAGGAAATAGAGATGAGGGTTTAGAGGTTAGAGATGAGGGGAAATGGCATTGATATCTATCTTGATTTTTTTCCTGACTAAAGACTCCTTTTACTATTAAAATAGAGAATAGAGAAGGTGTAAATTCAAGAGATATGGACAACCAAGCCCCGATTAAACTACCGAAAACCAGCGAATCCGACCACCTCAAGCGCATTCGTCACACCACCTCCCATGTTATGGCCATGGCGGTGCAGAAATTATTCCCGAAAGCCCAAGTTACTATCGGGCCTTGGACTGAAACTGGATTTTACTACGATTTTGATGTGCCGGAACCTTTTACCGATAAGGATCTCAAGGACATCAAAAAAGAGATGGTCAAAATTATCAATAAAAAACTGCCGGTGATTCGCGAGCAAGTTTCTCGGGAAGAGGCGGAAAAGCGCATTAAAGCGATTAATGAACCCTATAAGCTGGAAATTCTGGCGGGAATTCAAGAACCCATCACCCTCTATCATCTTGGGGACGCTTGGTGGGATTTGTGCGCCGGTCCGCACCTAGATAATACAAGTGAACTAAACGTTAAGGCGATCGAATTAGAGACGGTAGCGGGTGCTTATTGGCGCGGGGATGAGAATAAAGCCCAATTACAGCGCATTTACGGCACAGCCTGGGAAAATCCCCAACAATTAGCCGAATACAAGCGCCGCAAACAAGAAGCCCTCAAACGCGACCATCGGAAATTAGGCAAAGAATTAGGTTTATTTATTTTCTCGGATTCTGTCGGGCCGGGGTTGCCTTTATGGACACCCAAAGGAACTTTAATTCGTTCTTTGTTAGAAGATTTTCTCAAAAAAGAACAGTTAAAACGCGGTTATTTACCCGTAGTTACTCCCCATATTGCTCGCGTCGATTTGTTTAAAATTTCCGGTCACTGGCAAAAGTACAAAGAAGATATGTTTCCCATGATGGCAGACAATGAGGAATCTGCTAGTAAGGAAATAGGATTTGTCCTCAAACCGATGAACTGTCCTTTTCATATTCAAATCTATAAAAGTGATTTGAGATCCTATCGAGAATTGCCGATGCGTTTGGCAGAATTCGGGACAGTTTATCGTTACGAACAATCGGGAGAATTGGGAGGATTAACTAGAGTTCGCGGTTTTACCGTCGATGATTCCCATTTGTTTGTCACTCCCGAACAATTGGACAAGGAATTTTTAAGCGTTGTTGATTTAATTTTGACGGTGTTTAAGAGTTTACAATTAAAGAATTTTAAGGCGCGATTGAGTTTTCGTGACCCTGAATCGGATAAGTATATCGGTTCCGATGAAGCTTGGGAAAAGGCACAATCAGCGATTAGAAAAGCGGTGCAAACTTTGGGGATGGATTATTTTGAAGCCCCCGGAGAAGCGGCTTTTTACGGTCCAAAATTGGACTTTATTTTCCAAGATGCCCTCGAAAGAGAATGGCAGTTAGGAACGGTACAGGTAGATTATAATTTACCCGAACGTTTTGAACTAGAATACGTTGCCGAAGATGGTAATCGTAAACGTCCGGTGATGATTCATCGCGCACCTTTTGGTTCTTTGGAACGTTTAATCGGTATTTTAATCGAAGAATACGCGGGTGATTTTCCTCTTTGGTTAGCCCCTGTCCAGATACGATTATTACCGGTTAGTGATAGTCAATTGGATTACGCTAAAGAGGTGACAGCAAAAATGCAGTTGTTAGGAATTCGTGCCGAAACCGATACCAGTGGCGAACGTTTGGGTAAAATGATTCGCAATGCTGAAACCGAAAAAATCCCCGTGATGGCAGTGGTGGGGGCAAAAGAAATGGAAACTAATAGTTTAAGTATTCGCACCCGTGCCACGGGCGATTTAGGAGTAATTAGCGTCGAGGAAGTGGTGGCAAAATTAGAAAGTGCCATCCAAAATCACGGTAATTTTTAAGCGTTTGCTCATCTAATTGTATGGGGCAGAAAATATTTCTGTCCCAGCATTTTTGATAACCTGAGGAGATTTTTCCTGATTATTCTTTAGGTATCATCATCTTTTTTAAAGGGATTTTCCCCAATGCCTAGGCCTTTTTTGCTCTGTTTTAAGTCTTTCCAGAGGGCTTTAATTTTTTGGTAGGCTTCTAGAGAACTGATTTTGCCCCCCGTTTCTAGATTACAAATAAAACTGACTTTTTGGGCAAATTCCTGTAAATTGGCGTTAAATAGCAAGTTTTCTGGCTTAAATTCTCCATAATAGGGGGCGCGAGGATAGAGAAAATCCTCTTTGCGGCGATCGGGGAGATTTGGGTTATCATCGTTAGGAGGATTCTGATTCATAGGGCGACGGCGGTTAATTTTGCGGAATTTCTTTAGATTTTTCGGTAATGGTAATGGGAGATAATATCAATTGTTGGCTATCATTGAGGATTCAAGTAAAAACTTGGCTGATTCGCCAAAAGTTGACCCCTGGTATCGTGACACTTTTTGGTTATAGGTTAAGATTCGGTCGCCAAATGTTGGCATTTGTCCTTAAGCAGCAATTATACATTATTTTTCTCAACAATTATACCCCTGATAAGATAAATTTTTTGTCTAGGTTGATCGCCAAAATTTACTGCTGCCACTATCTAATTAACTATCGATTTTCGTTTATCAATGCCGAGGATGATAACTATGGAAAAACTCTATGAAGGCAAGGCCAAAATTCTCTATCAAACCGATGATCCCGATATTCTCCTCACTTATTACAAAGACGATGCCACGGCTTTTAATGCCCAAAAACGCGGGCAAATTGTCGGCAAAGGGGAAATTAACTGTACTGTCTCCACTGCCCTATTTCAATGGTTAGAATCCCTAGGAATACCTACCCATTATATTGATCGCCCTAGTTCTAGGGAAATGCGCGTCAAGGCGATTAAAATCATTCCCTTGGAAGTAGTAGTCAGAAATATCGCCGCCGGGAGTTTGTGCAAGCAAACGGGATTAAAGGAGGGGAAAGTTTTACCTTTTCCGCTTGTAGAATTTTACCTCAAGGATGACGCTTTGGGCGATCCTTTGTTAACGCCTGATCGCATAAAAGTGATCGATATTGCCAGCGAGGAGCAAGTCAATCAGTTACGAGATTTAGCCCTGCAAATCAATCAATATCTGCAAGAATTTTTCGATAAGTGCCAGATTATTCTCGTCGATTTCAAGTTAGAATTTGGAGTTGATAAAACGGGCAAAATTTATCTAGGTGATGAAATTAGCCCCGATACCTGTCGTCTCTGGGATAAAACCCAAGAGGATGCCCAAGCGCGCATTCTCGATAAGGATCGTTTTCGTCGCGATTTAGGAGATGTGGAAACTGCCTATCAACAAGTACAAGCAAGAGTTTTACAACAGATAGAGAGTTTATAACTTTAGGGTGTTATGTCGAGAAGAATTATCGGGTTAACAGGGGGAATAGCTTGTGGTAAATCCACGGTTTCTAATTATTTAGAAAATATCTACAAAATTCCCGTCCTTGATGCGGATATTTATGCCCGGGAAGCAGTGGAAAAAGGTTCGGCAATTTTAGAGAGAATTTTTCAGCGTTATGGCAGAAAAGTTAAAACTGAGGATAATTCCCTTAATCGCCAACAGTTAGGAGAGATTATTTTTAATAATCCCGAGGAAAAAATCTGGCTAGAAAGTCAGATTCATCCCTACGTTAGAGAGTGTTTTAATCGGTATTTAGAGCAGTTAGAAGCCCCAATAGTTGTTTTTTCTATTCCTTTATTGTTTGAAGCAGAATTAACCCATTTAGTCACGGAGATTTGGGTGATTTCTTGCAGTTTCGAGCAACAAATTGAACGCTTAATGACTAGAAATAACTTAACTAGGGAACAAGCGATCGCTCGGATTAATAATCAAATGCCTTTAGCCGAAAAAATTGCCTTAGCTGATATTGTTTTAGACAATTCCGGAGATTTAGAAGCTTTATATACCCAGATCGATCGAGCTATACAATAGGGATTGAGCTTAAAACAACCAGGCAAATTTTCCCACCCCGAATTTTACATAGAGAATGATTGCCAAAACCAATAAAAATAGAAAGCCAATAATTAATAAATAGTCTTTATTGGTTAAGATTGATTCCTGTAAAAATGTGCGATCGGGATCACCAGAGAAAGCTTTAGCTTGTAAAACTACCTCTAGTTTTTGCGATTTAGCCATAGCGTTTAAAATTAAAGGTACAGCGATAGAAGCGTAAATTTTTCCTTTTTGTAACCAACCCATTTTTTCTATTGCTAATCCTCGTAATCTTTGAGCAGAAATAATCGATCGAGATTCTTCTACTAGGAGAGGAAATAAACGCAGGGTAGAGGAAAAAATAAAGACTATTTTGTAAGGAATTCTGGCTTTAGTTAAACTCACCATCATCTGATTGATATCAGTGGTAAAAATAGCGAGGGGAATAATTAAAACCATCGTGAGAGTTTTAAAGATCACATTTAAACCGTAGAGGGTTCCCTCCACAGTCATTTTAGTAGAACCGACAGTTAATAAGGGAGTTAATTCAGTTTTTCCCGTTAAAGCTTTTACCTGTTCCACATTAAAAAATCCCATGGTAATTAATAAGAATAGATAAAAAGGAGCCATGAATTTTAAAATAGTGAGGAGATAAGACCATTTTACCCCCGCCCAGAGACAAGCTAAAGCGACAATAAGAGTTAGAAAACCGCCAGCGAGGGGACTTTCCCAAGTAAAAGCGATGAGAGTAACCACGATCATCATGGTTAATTTTGTCCGAAAATCTAGGCGAGTAAAAGGAGAATCTCGATCGACGGTTTGCCAGTTAAATGATTGCATAATCAGGAAAAAACTTAGTAAGTAGCTAGGTGTTAAAAACTGTCAGATGCCCCCCTTATTAAGGGGGGATTAAGGGGGGATCGGCACACCCCTTATTAAGGGGGTATCTATCTTCAATTTAATTATAACTTTAAGGGAATGAGTTAATTACCCATCCCCATTAATCAACTAGGAAGGGTTAGCAACTCTCTTCATTTGCTCTTGAATTTCGGGGTTATAAATCTGGAGATAATTCCAATAATTACCAAACACCGATTCTATATAGCCCTTAGTTTCCCTAAAGGGAATATTCTCGACAAATTCATCAGGATCGCTAAAATCGAAACGCTGTCTCCATTTGGAAACTGCCCCAGGTCCGGCGTTATAACTAGCCACGGCAAAAAGTGAATTTCCGGCGAATTTACCGTGGGTATAATCGAGATACCATGTCCCCATCATAATGTTATCTTCGGGATTAGTTAAAGAATAACTTTTATTGCCAGTATTACCTGCGATATATTTCCCCGTATCGGGCATAATTTGCATTAATCCCACTGCCCCCACGGGAGAACGAATTTCTTTTTCAAAGCGGGATTCTTGCCGAATTAAAGCTGTCACTAGCAGGGGATTTAATTGTCTATCTTTTGACCATTGTAGGATGCTATCGTAGTAGGGGAAAGGGAATAAAGCGTGCCAGTATTTATCATTTTGTCGCAGGACTTTCCATGCTTCCTTTTCCTCTGGGGTATCTCTTTCTCGCAAGCGCCAAATCAGGTTAATTCCTTCTAAATTTTGATTGCGAGAGAGTTTATATAAACCGAGGTTAAATTGTTCGTCAACGGTTAAATTCCAAGGATCGACAATCTCTGCTTGCCAGAGATTCCAAGCGTCCGTATCTTCACCAATTCGATATAATTCCTTGAAAGCTTCCGAACCTGCGGGAGTATCGTTACGGGTGGCGGGTTTGACGGTGGTAGGATTATAGGAGCGAACAGTGGTAAAATCCCCCACGTCCCAACCTAATAAAACCGCCGAGCGCCAAGCATAATAGGAATGGGGATGACGAGAAATAGTGTAGGTAAAAGCTTGTTTTGCTTCTTGGTTTTTGCCCAGTTTTTGCGCCCATTTTCCCACCCAAAAGGCCGCTTTCGGGGCAATTTGACTATCGGGATTATTAACCGCAATTGGCTGCGCCCACTGCCACGCCTTGGCGTAATCACCGGATTTAGCGGCTCTTTGGGCCATTAACCAGCGATAATCGGCGGCTTCGTCGGATTTTGGGTATTTATTTAATAAAGTCTGCCATGTTTGACTAGCGGCCTGGGCATTAGTTGAGTTGAGTAATTTGGCTTTCGCTTCTAAAGCTTCCGGGGCGCGATCGGGAAATTGCTTGACAATGCGATCTAGATATGCTATGGCATCGCGGTTAGAAGAAATTTGGGCGAGTCGCAGTAATCCTAACCCAGTTTCTGGGGCCTGGGGATAGGTTTTAATTAATTTTTGGTAAGCGGTGCGAGCTTCTGGCAGTTTTTTGGCAATTTGTAGCCCGCGAGCGTAACGATAGGCTTGTTCGGGGCTAGGACTGGCTTTAGCGTAGGCTTTATAGGCTTTTTCGTACAATCCCGACTGCCAATAACCTGCCCCAATCATTGCCCAATCCGCCGGAGTTAACTGATTGGCGTAGTCTTTCACCAAACGATCGCGGGCCTGATTGAGGGTAGGATCAAAAGGATTAGCCTTGGCTAACTGTAACCATAAGGGAAATTGATCGGGATTTTCTTGAAGACGTTGGCGAATTAAAGCCAAAGTCCGCGGGTGTCGGGGGTATTCCTTGAGCAATTTTTCATGATAACTGGGGTCGTATTTGCCCAAAGAGTAGTAAGCTTCCGCCACTACGGGCGATTGGGGATAGGTTTCCAGTAATTTTTGCCAAATTTCTCGCGCTCTTTCACTATCATTGGTTAATTCGTGGGCGCGTCCCTGTTTGAGTAGAATCTGGGGAGCGAGAACAGGATATTGTTTTTCTAAGCCTTCTAATTGTTTTAAAGCTGGACCCCCTTCATATTTTCTCAATAAATCCATGGCCAGGAGATAGCGGGCGCGACTACGCTCTAAAGAGGGCGCATTGGCATCAGCAACATCTTTTAACTTGACATCTCGCTCGGTTTGTGGTAAGGAAGCGCTATCAACTACGGCAGAGGGTTGGCTAGGATCTTGGCTAGGAACCGAAGCACTATTGCGATCGAGCCAAGCGAGAATTTTCGGGTGAAAGAGAAAGAGACTGGTGAGAGTAAAAAGCGCAACCCCAGAACCTAGTCCAAGAATGAGCGGGGTGTGAGGGGGGAATTTCTTAAACATTACCTTATTAAAGACAGTAACTCAACATACATTATCAATGATCGTGGTGACAGGTTGTTTGTTTCAATCAGGTTGGGGGTTGTTCAGTTATCAGTAAGCAGTTATCAGTAATCAGTGAACTGAAAACTCCCATCTGATCACTGGTAACTGATCACTGATCCCTGAGATATGGTACGCTAAACAGGATTTAAGTATTATTAATGATTGCTATGAAACAACGTGGCGTGACGATTTGGTTAACGGGATTGAGCGGTGCGGGGAAAAGCACGATTACCGAGGCATTACAGGCAAAATTAATCGCTGAAGGTTATTCAATTGAGGTTCTCGATGGCGATATAGTGCGGACGAACCTCACCAAAGGTTTAGGATTTAGTAAAGAGGATCGCGATGAAAATATCCGTCGCATTGGTTTTGTGTCTAATTTGCTCACCCGTCACGGTGTAATTGTCCTAGTTTCAGCTATTTCTCCCTATCGCGAGATTCGCGAGGAAGTACGGGGAAAAATCGGCAATTTTGTCGAAGTTTTCGTGAATGCTCCCTTAAGCGTCTGTGAGGAGCGCGATGTGAAAGGATTATATAAAAGAGCGCGTGCTGGCGAAATCAAGTCTTTTACGGGAATTGATGATCCCTATGAACCACCTTTTAACCCGGAAGTGGAATGCCGCACCGATTTAGAGACTTTAGAGGAAAGTGTCGCCAAAGTCTGGAACAAATTGACGGAATTAGGCTACATTAATCAAGCTGTGGCGGTTTAATCCCAGAATAACTTTGTATTGTTGGAAAATATCGTAGGGACGTGGACTAAAAACGTCTCTACCCCCCGATTAACCCCTTAAGCAAATTTGTTAGTTAATCTCCTTTTCTTCAGTACCTAAGCAAGGTTAATTATACCTCTCAGTTAACCTCTGGCCAAAGCGCAAGAGTGCCTAAACAGTAATCAGTAAACAGTAAACAGTAAGTAGGGAGGCACAATTATTTGTAGGATGGGTTAGCGGTAGCGTAATCCATGGGGGTGTTGGGTTTCATGCTTCAACCGTTCGGCTGAGCTCACGGCCGAAGCCCAACCTACGTTCTGATAACTGATAACTGATAACTGATAACTGATAACTGATAACTGTCTCGACTAGCAAATTAATTTTGCACGAATACTTATATTTAAAGGCGATAAATTATTTTGAAATCTCGCTCTAGTTATTGGAACCTCATTCCCTATCTCCGTCCCCAAACCCAAACAATTATTTTGGCGTTTATCTGTACGATCGGATTTACGGTATTTTGGCCGATTTTAGCTTGGTTAGCTGGACAAATGGCCAGATATATCGGTGAGGGAAATGTGCAAGCATTGGCGACACTTTCGGGGGTGGGGGCAGTGGTTTTTTTACTGCGGGGAATGTCTCAGTATGGGCAAGATTCCCTGATGGCAAAAGCTTCTTTAAAAATTGCCCTAGAATTAAGAAAAAAAGTTTATGCACACCTGCAAACCCTCGGCTTAAATTACTTTGAAACGGCAAAAACTGGTGATTTATCCTATCGTTTAACGGAAGATATCGATCGCATTGGGGAAGTAATTAACAAATTTTTCCATGATTTTATTCCCTCAGCCTTACAGTTAATTGTCGTCTTTGCCTATATGTTTATTGTTAACTGGCAATTGACGATCGCTGTCATTATTATCGCTCCTTTGTTGGGAGTTTTGGTGGGATTTTTTGGCGAAAAATTATTACAATATGCTCGTCGCGCCCAAGCGAAAATATCTAACCTTTCTTCGTTATTAACCGAAGTTTTTAGCGGTATTCGTGTAGTGCAAGCTTTCGCCGCTGAAGATTATCAAACCGAGCTTTTTGCCCAAGAAGCGGAGGAAAATCGCCGCGCTCAATACCTATCAGAATCCACCAAAGCTTTACAATACGTCGTGGTGGGATTTTTGCAAGCGATGGGAGTTATCTTTTTATTCTTCCTTGCGGGTTGGCAAATTTCCCAAAAGAATTTAACTGGTGTTGAGTTTGTTAGTTATGTGGCGGCGGTGGCAATGTTAATCGATCCTATCGCCCATATTACCAGTAATTATAATCAATTTAAACAGGGTCAAGCCTCCATGGATCGGATTTTTGAATTGTTAGCTATTCTGCCAACAATTACCGAAAAACCGAAGGCGATCGAGTTGCCGCCCCATAGCAAAGAAGTTGAATATTGTCAAGTAAATTTTTATTACAATGAGGATAGACAGGTTTTAAAAAATATTAATTTTACTGCACACGCTGGCGAAATGATTGCTTTAGTGGGAGCATCGGGAGCGGGAAAAACCACTTTAGTTAATCTTTTATTGCGTTTTTATGACCCCACTTCCGGCAAGATTTTAATCGATGGGGTGGATATTCGTGATGTGACTTTAAAAAGTCTCCGGCGACAAATCGGCGTAGTTTTACAGGAAAATATTCTCTTTTCTGGTACTATAGCCCAAAATATCGCTTTTGGCCAGGGAGATTTTAATCTGCAAGAGGTAGAAAAAGCGGCAAAGATTGCCAACGCTCATCAATTTATCAGTGAACTTTCCCAGGGTTACTATACCTATGTGGGAGAAAGGGGTGTTAATTTATCGGGTGGACAAAGACAAAGAATCGCCATCGCGCGAGCAGTTTTATCTAATCCGAGAATTTTAATCTTAGATGAAGCAACTTCAGCGCTCGATTCGGAATCGGAAGCTTTAGTGCAGGAAGCTTTAGAAAGAATTATGACGGAGCGCACAGTATTTGTTATTGCTCACCGATTAGCAACTGTCAGAAAAGCTAACCGTATTTTAGTCTTAGAAAAGGGTGAAATTATCGAGGTGGGTAATCACGAGGAGTTATTAAATCTTAATGGTCGTTACGCTCAATTTCATGCTAGACAATTTCAAGATTAATCTATTTGGCGTTAAGAGTTGGGCCTTATTTCTGATTTTATCACTCAATCCAAGCTTTTGGGGGGTTCTACCCCCCAAACCCCCCGTTGGGGGCGTGGCGCCGCCCCCAAACCCCGGAGCGCATTAGTTTTTCGGTGGGATGCTTACACGCGGTTGTTCATATACTTGTACTAATTTAAGAGTCACCGATATAGCAGTTATCTTAATGGTGAGGTAGGAAGTTTTCGTTTTGGGGAGTCGGTCGCGGAATTAGGTTAGACTTCATCTTTAGGGAAAGCGCTGTAAGACATATTTTTCCGTTCCCTGTTCCGGGTTCTCTCTTTCTAGACTGTAAATTTAATTTTGTCCAACTACTTAGGGTTTTTTCGGGGAATTCCTCGCAAGGTTAAAACATCATCGAGGGTGGAACAATAGTTTTTTAAACCAAAATCAGCAGGAGTATAGGTTTTAAAGTGGGTGAAGTGACGATAATTCATGGCAAAACGGTCCCATGCTTCCATCTGCAAGTTAAAAACTTTGATAAAAAAGTTAGCAATGGTTAAAGATAAAGGAATGCGAAAATAGATTTTTTTGTTTAAATAAGCGCAGATTTCCTCCACTGCTTGGTTAGCTGTTGTACGTTGATTGCCTAGGACAATTTTGCTTTCTGGTGCAGGATTTTCGATTAAATAATTCACCACTTGAGCTATATCTTTAGCATGGATAAAATGAAAACTGCCATCAGCTTGAAACCAACGCACTAAACCGATATATTTCAACACATCTGGTAAACCACCATAGATATGAGAATAGGGTTTATTTTCGTCACCACCTAAGACAAAAGTGGGGTATAAAGTAATAATTTTATCGGCGATTTTTAGGTCAGCAAATTTACTATAACAAATATATTTAGTGCGGATATAATTAGTTCCTATTTCCCCAGCTTCCGGCAAAGGTTGATTATTTTGATTGAGAATGCTGGCGGTAGAAAAATAGAGGACTTTATCGCAGATTTGAGCATCTAAATAACTAATTAATTCTAGGGTTTTTACCACATTAATCTGATAACTTTCCTCCTCTCCTCCCCAACTGGTAGCGATTAAAACCGCCATATTCATTGTTTTTAAAAGATCAGCATATACCTCAATATTTTCCATATCGCCTAAAAGTATATGAACATTTGATCGCCCTTGATAAGTAAATTTTAACTTCTCTGGATTACGCAATAAAAAATATAATTCATAGTCGGGATTTTCCAGTAAAATTTCAGCGATATAATGCCCAATACAGCCACTCACACCCGTTAGAAATATCTTTTTCATTATTTTAATTGATAGAGCAGAATTTAGGGGAAAGTTTGAAAGTAAAAAGTAAAAATGGTTTTGGGTGTTGGGGTTTTAGGGTTTTGGGGTATTAGTTGAATCCCCCCATTTCCCCATTTCCCCATCCCCTGTTCCCTAGTCCTGATAACTAAATTGTTTAGCGGTTTCAAAGAAGAAACGCACGTTATCTTCAGGAGTTCCCACCAAAACACCATGACCTAAATTAAGAATATGACCTTGATTACCAGCTTTACGAATAGTATCAATAATCCGCTCGCGAATAAAGGACTGGGAACCGAATAAAACCCCCGGATCAATATTACCTTGAACCATCATCGCTTTACCTAAACGCTGTCTCGCTTCCGCCATATCGACAGTCCAATCGACGCTAATAATATCAACCCCCGATTTAGCCATTCTTTCCAAAACGCCGGCGCTGCCACTAATGTAGAGAATTAAGGGTGTATCGGGATGGGTTTCTTTCACCAAACGAACTACTTTTTGTTGATAGGGTAAGGCAAAAACATCGTAATCTTGGGGAGTTAATTGACCCGCCCAAGAGTCGAACATTTGTACCACTTGCGCCCCACAATCAATTTGATAACGGACATAGGTGGCAATCATATCCGCTAATTTATCTAAAAATTGGTGCAGTACCGAGGGTTCCGAAAAAGCCATCCCTTTAATCACAGAATAACTTTTAGAACCTTTCCCTTCCACTGCGTATGCTGCTAAAGTCCAAGGCGCGCCGACAAAACCGAGGACAGTGGATTTATTTCCCACCTCTTGACGCAGGGTTTTTAAAATCGTTTTGATAAAAGGTAAAGACTGATCGGGATCGAGGGGATTAAGTTGGTCCACCTGCGCTTGAGTACGAATGGGAGAATCGATAATCGGTCCCTTACTTTCGATAATATCAAAGGGAATACCGATTCCCGCCAGGGGAGTGAGGATATCGGAGAACATGATCACCCCATCCGGTTGAAAAGCGCGCCAGGGTTGCAGGGAGATTTCGATCGCTAAATCGGCATTTTCCGATCTTTCCCGAAAACTGGGGTATTTATCCCGCAATTCCCGATAAATCTGCATATAACGTCCTGCTTGTCTCATCATCCACACGGGAGGACGGGGTAAGATTTCTCCTTTGGCAGCGCGTAATAAATAAGGTATTTCAGGGGAGTCAGTCATATCACGGTGATTATTCTATTGCCTTTTCTACGGTATCATCCCCCGTACAGCTAATTTTTCTGGTTTTTCCTTAAGAATTGTTAACGAAAATTATCCCCCCACCTCCCCATCTCCCCATCTCCTCATCTCCCCAGTTTCCTATCTCCCTTGCTCCCCTACACCCCACACCCTACACCCCACACCCCACACCCTACACCCTGTTCCCCACCCTGGGATGAACTCGACGCAATCGTAAAGCATTCGTCACCACGGAAAGGGAACTTAAAGCCATGGCAGCACCGGCAATAATCGGATTGAGCAGAAAAGGATAGAGGATTCCAGCAGCGATGGGAATGGCAATCAAGTTATAAATAAAAGCAAAAAAGAGATTTTCTTTGATATTTCCCATTGTTGCCCGACTTAACTCAATAGCAGTCACAATTCCCTGTAAATCTCCCGAAATTAAGGTTATATCACTGGCAGCGATCGCTACATCAGTCCCCGTGCCAATGGCAATACCTAAGTCCGCTTGTGCCAATGCGATCGCATCATTGATGCCATCGCCAACCATGGCGACTATTTTCCCTTTTTTCTGCAAATATTCAATTTTTTCGGCTTTTTGTTGGGGACGGAGTGCGGCAAAAAAGCGCCGGATACCCAACTCGCTGGCGATCGCCTCTGCGGTTTCGAGGTTGTCCCCCGTCATCATCATCACCTCTAAGCCCATTTTTTTGAGCTTGGCGACCACTGAGGAAGAAAAAGGTTTTAAAACGTCAGAAATGGCAATCAACCCCTCTAAACCCCCGTTAACCGCTATCCACGCCACGGTTTTTTTCTGCCATTCCCAATCGTGGGCGACTTTTTTAAGAACTTTTGTTTCGATCCCTTGACTTTCTAACCATTGTTGTGTGCCGATTTGCACTAGATCCGACCCAACTTTTCCCTGCACTCCTGACCCAGTTATTGAGTCAAATTCGGTTACTTCTAGGGTTTTAATCTGGTTTAACTGCCCATATTTAACTATTGCTTCTCCTAACGGGTGTTCAGAATGATTCTCCACCGATACGACTAACTGCAGCAGCGATAATTCCCGTCCATCCCTCACCCCCTCGCGAGTCAAGAAGTCCGTCACCGTTGGTTTCCCTTGGGTGAGAGTTCCCGTTTTATCGAGGACAATAGTAGTAATGCCATGGGCTAATTCTAAACTTTCGGCATTTTTAATTAAAATTCCCTGTTTTGCTCCCTGTCCTGTTCCCACCATAATCGAGGTGGGTGTAGCTAATCCTAGGGCGCAGGGACAAGCGATAATTAAGACTTCCACCATTGTAATCAAAGCGAGGGTGAGATTACCCGTGCGGAGAATCCAAAATAGGAAAGTTATTACCGCAATAATCATCACCACCGGCACAAAATAAGCAGTCACTCGATCGACTAATCTTTGTATAGGTGCTTTTGATGCTTGCGCGGTTTGCACTAATCGAACAATCTGAGCTAAAACCGTATCTTTTCCCACCCGTAACGCTTGCATTTGTAGGCTACCGGTTTTATTAATTGTCGCCCCGATTACCTGTTGATTGACGGTTTTTCGCACGGGTAAACTTTCCCCCGTCACCATCGATTCATCAATGCTAGAACTGCCTTGGATAATTATGCCATCGACGGGAATTTTTTTCCCGGGACGCACTAAAATTATATCTCCTACTTTCACCTCTTCGATCGGTAGATCTAGCGTCTGTTCTTCCCTAATCACCCTAGCAGTTTTTGCCTGTAATCCCATTAATTGTTTAATAGCGGCAGCCGTTTCTTTTCTGGCCCGTTTTTCGAGGAAACGACCGAGTAAAATCAGAGTAATGACGATAGCTGATGCTTCGTAATAGACATGGGAATCAAACCCCTGTTTTTCGATAAAATCGCTCCCGAAGGTTGAAAACAGGGAATAAAAATAGGCGGCACTGGTTCCCAAAACTACTAAAGTGTCCATGGTGGCAGTGCGATTTTTAAAGGCTTTCCAAGCATTTTTATAAAAACTTTGACCACACCAAAATTGGACGGGAGTAGCGAGAATTAATTGTAGTAAGGGAGCGTGTAACCAGTGGGGAATAAAAGATAGAGATAAACCCGTCATCATCGGCAAAGAACCGATAAAAAGTATAATACTAATAACAATAGCGATCGATAGTTTAGTGAGTAGTTCTGTTTCTGGCCTGGATTCGAGATTAATTTCTGCTATCGGTGTAGCTTGGAAACCGGCATCCCTAACTTTTGCTTGAATAGTGTTAAGATCGGTACGCTTGGGATCATAGTCCACATCCACCTGTTCCATGGCAAAATTAACTTGACATCGAATCACTCCGGGGATAGATTTAATTATCCGTTCGATCGAATCAGCGCAACCAGCGCAACTCATCCCGGCGAGTTTGAGAGTTTGATGGGTCATAATTTTAATAGCAGGGAAAGTCAGCAATAAAATCCCCTGCACCAGAGTTCTATCTTTAGGATAAAATATTCCCCTAGCTGCAGGGTCAAGAATCCTCTGTTAATTTTTCTGAATAGATATGAAGAAATGTCTAGAAATATTTCCCAAAAACGGGATAGAGAAAACCAAGCTCTTTCTGCGGCATCAAGTAGCATAGTTTACTTTGTTTTCTTTGGCAGAGTCTATCCAAAATCTCAGACATTTGTTCCTAATGAATGCCCATTCTGATAGCTTCTTGAATGGCTATCTTTTGCCATGGGTTGGCTTTTAATTTAAACTCTATGACTACGGGCTAGACCTCTCAACGGATTTAGTATCAGACTATGTTCACATTCTTCTTACTTACCCACCCCTGATGTTCTTAAGTGGGTTAATAGCCAATCTAAATTATGTTGGTCAGGTTTCATCCCTTCTGTAAAATCGAGGCTCTTCACCCGACATTCAAGATAAATATCGGGTGTATTAGGCTGCCCTAACACACCCAGAAAAGATTTTAGGGAAAATTAACCGACGACGCAGAGAATATCCGATGCGTGACTAGCGGTATTCACTTTCTCATCTACATGGCTAATTTTGCCTTCTGCATCGATGATATAGGTGACGCGCTTAGAATAGCCACCCCCATCCACATCATAAGCTTTGGTGATAACACCATCGGTATCTACGAGCAATTGGAAGGGTAAACTATATTTTTCTTTAAATTGTGCATGGGAACCCTGGTCATCCCTGCTCACCCCGAAGACTACTATTTCCTTGTCTTGGTATTGTTCGTAGTTATCCCGGAAGCTTTGCGCTTGCTTGGTGCAGCCGGGGGTATCATCTTTGGGATAGAAGTATAAAACTACGACTTTACCTTGAAAATCCGACAGGGAAACGGTTTTTCCAGTATCGTCGGTGGTGGTAAAGTTCGGTGCGATTGTTCCAACGGTTAAAGCCATAACTCCGATTCCTTTACAAAAGTTAATCTATATTGATGATAAAGGATTAGGGTCACTTCAGCACCCCAAGACTGTCTATAAGCAGGGAGAAGATGAACGTAGGTTGGGTTGAAGCATGAAACCCAACTTCAGCACCCCAAGACTGTCTATAAGCAGGGAGAAGGGAGAAGGGAGAGGGGAGAAGAAGTCAGATTATTTGTACTACTATTTTCACTAGGCAGTTTAAATGCAGTACAACTGAGAAGACGAACAACAAACCTCTAGAATTTGTCCTAGGATAATATTTGTCAGCTAAGAGGGGGATAATATGGGGCGATTCTGGTTAAAGGTGAGAACTTTTGGGCAAAGTATCTTAATTGGTTTGGGTTTAGTCCTATTAATCGGTTTTTATCACAGTGTCAGTGCCAAATCTACCTCATTAATGATTGTTTATCCCCCCGATAATCATCAAACCACGGCCTCTAGAATCTTTTTTATTGGTTCTGCTCCTCCATCGGGTCAAGTTTTGCTCAATAATCAACCGATTGAACGCAGTGCTAAAGGATATTTTGCCCCTAGTTTACCCCTACAAGTTGGCGAAAATAATTTCACTATTCGCTATCAAAACCAAACTATTAATCGTCAAATAATTCGTCGAGATACTCAAGCAGTTATTCCCCAAGACTTAGCTTTTGCTGATAACTCTCTCAGTCCTTCTGTCCAGAAGACGCGGTTAGTGGGGGAATGGATTTGTTTTAGCGCGATTGCTACTCCCCAAGCACAGGTTTCTGTGCAGTTAGGAGATAAAATCCTACCTCTTTTACCCCAACCTCAAACCACAAAACTGCCTAGTAATGCCGCAGTTTTAACTAATCTTAATCAAGCGAATTCCGAGGATAAAACTGGTTACTATCGAGGTTGTCAGCAGTTTAAGCAAGAGGCTAACTTAGGCAAACCTATTTTTACAGCACAATTAAATAATCGATCGATTAGCCAACAAAGTCAAGGAGAAATTAACATTATTAGCGATCAAAATTTACCAGTGATTGAAATTATAGTTGCGGAAGGGGTAGCGCGCACGGGACCGGGTAGTGATTATTCCCGTTTAACTCCTTTACCCCAAGGCACAAAAGCGAGAGTCACTGGGAAAGAAGGGGATTGGTTACGGTTAGATTATGGTGGTTGGATTTTAGAGCGAGAAACCCGTTTAATAGTTAATGAAGTCCTAGATAATGCTCATATTCGCGGTCTCTCTTCTCGCAGTATCAATCAAGCAACAGAAATTATTTTCCCCCTCTCCCATCCTGTACCCATCGCCGTGGCACAAGAAGATGATAAATTTATTTTGACCCTTTATAATACCATTGCCCAAACCGATACAATTTTTCTAGTGGATAATCCTTTGGTTAGACGTTTAGATTGGCGACAAATCAACCCGACCATGATAGAATACACTTTTAATCTTAACCAAAAACAACAGTGGGGTTATAGTCTTCGTTACCAGGGGACAAATTTAATCTTAACCCTGCGTCATCCCCCGGAAAAAAGTGATAATTTACAGGGCAAAGTTATTTTATTAGATCCTGGACACGGAGGTAAAGAAACCGGTGCTGTCGGTCCGACGGGTTACCCGGAAAAAGAGATTAATTTGCTTATGTCTAAATTAATTAAACGGGAGTTAGAAAAATTGGGGGCAACAGTTTATTTAACCAGAGAAACGGACATCGACTTATCCCTACCAGCACGAGTAGAGATGATTAATAATCTGCAACCAACCCTAGCACTATCGGTTCACTATAATGCTTTACCCGATGATGGAGATGCCTTAAATACCCAAGGAATCGGCATATTTTGGTATCATAGCCAAGCACATAATTTATCAGTTTTTCTCCACGATTATTTAACCAAAAATCTTCACCGTCCTTCCTATGGAGTATTTTGGAATAATTTAGCTTTAACTCGTCCCTATAGTAGGCCTTCATTGTTATTAGAGTTAGGATTTATGAGTAATCCCCAAGAATTTGAATGGATTACCGATACTCAGGCACAAAAACAACTAGCGCAGGTTTTAGCCGCCGGAATTAGCCAATGGTTTCAACAATCTGGGGTAATCGCTTCTAGTTAAAATTTAATGGCAATCGTAGAGAGATAAGCTTAAATCTTTGTGAAAAAAAAGCCCTAGCTGGAAAGCCGGTGATAGGATTTTATGGAGTCTTTATTTTAGTCTGAGGAAATTAAATCAAGTCGATGCAAAAAATGTTACCATTGAACAGCAATCGGACAAAATAACTGCTAGATTACAAGGTATAGCCAATCACTCTCTAGTAGATATTCAAACAGCGATCGCTTTGTGACAAAAATCTCTGGATTAGCCAACAACTAAAGATAGTTTACCCGAAAATTTCCCAACAATTCACGCCCTTAATCCCCCCTTTATCCCCCCTTAATAAGGGTAGGGCTGATTCATTCTCCGAATCTAATTCTTTTTTTTGCTACCTTTTATCGCTTATGAGGTAAGCTAGGGAGCAGGGGAGTACAGGTTTTTGCTCTCATAGTAGGTTGATTCATGAATGACATAAGAGAGAATGAAACGATCCTACCCTTAATAAGGGGGGCAGGGGGGATAAAGGGGGGCAGGGGGGATAAAGGGGGGATAAAAACCACCCTCGTTATTCGTTATTATTCTTCATATACCCATGACTAACTCTTTATATATCAGCACGACGGCAACGGGAAGCGGTAGAGCGTTAGTAGCTTTAGGAATTATTGACTTAATTCTCCGCAAAACTAATAAAGTTGCCTTTTTCCAGCCAATTGTTCTCGACTGTTCCCAAGGTCATCGGGATGAAGACATTGACCTAATCCTCAATTATTTTAAATTAGAACAAACCTACGAAGAGGCATTTGGTTTATGTTACGACGAAGTGAAGGAGTTATTGGTACAACAAAAATTTGATGAAATCATCGAAAAAATTATCAAAAAGTTTAAAAACTTAGAAAACAAATATGACTTTATCCTCTGTGAAGGGTCCGATTATCTGCAAGAAAATTCCGCCTTTGAATTTGAACTAAATACAGAAATAGCCAAAAATCTCGGCCATCCCATCTTAATATTAGGTAATGCCTACCATCGCAGTATCGAAGATGTCCTTAGTCCGATCCTGATTTCCTGCGACACCTACCAAGATAAAGGTTGTACGGTAATCGGGATTATTATCAATCAAGCAGAAGCGGAAAAAATAGACGAATTACGGAAATCCCTGACTAAAATTTTTCCTCCCCAAGAATATGCCCTAGGAGTGATTCCCCACAATGCCAAACTTAGCAGCCCGCGAGTGGCAGAAATCGCCCAACAATTACAGGCAAAAGTTCTCTACGGACAGCACAGATTAGATAGTTTAGCTAGTAACTTTCTGGTGGTGGCCATGCAGATGCAAAATGCCCTAGAGCGGCTAAAAGAAGATAGTTTAATTATCACTCCTTGGGATCGCGGCGATGTGATTATCGGGATGTTACAGGCCCACCAGTCGGCCAATTATCCCCAATTAGCCGGTATAGTCTTAACAGCAGGTGATAACCTCAATCCTTCGATCGCCCGTTTAATTGAAGGTTTGCCCGATCCCTTACCGATTCTCTCCGTCACCACCGATACCTACACCACGGCCGAACGCATCCACCAAGTGCGAACCACCCTGACCTCGACGGACTACGATAAAATTAACCTCAGTCTGCAGCTTTTTTACGGTAACATCAATCTCGATCGCCTAGAAGCGCAAATTCGCACTGTGCGGACCCAGGGGATTACCCCGAAGATGTTCACCTATAATCTCGTACAACAGGCCAAAGCGCAAAAACGTCACATCGTTTTGGCCGAAGGGACTGAACCGCGCATCCTCCAGGCAGCCACAGTTTTAATCAAACAGGATATCGTCGATTTAACCCTCTTGGGACAACCGGACGAGATCGCAATGGTGATTAAAAAACATGGTATCACTCTCGATCTCGATCGCCTGCAAATTATTGACCCCGTGGCTAGTCCCCATTTTGAAAGCTATGTGCAGACCCTCTACGAAGCGAGAAAAGCCAAGGGAATGAATCTCGATATGGCCCGGGATTACGCTCAGGATGTCTCCTATTTTGCCACTTTAATGGTGTATCAAGGCGATGCTGATGGTATGGTATCGGGGGCAGTGCATACAACTCAACACACAATTCGGCCTGCACTCCAGATTATCAAAACTAAGCCCGATTGTGCGATCGTCTCCTCGGTCTTTTTTATGTGTTTAGAGGATCGAGTCTTGGTCTATGGGGATTGTGCGGTGAATCCCGACCCCAGTGCCGAGGAATTAGCCGAAATCGCCCTATCTTCTGCCGAAACCGCCCAAAAATTCGGAATTGAACCGCGAATCGCCCTGCTTTCCTATTCTTCGGGTCAATCGGGCCAGGGAGAAGACGTGGAAAAAGTACGACAAGCGACCAAAATCGCTAGGGAAAAACGCCCCGATTTGAAGCTAGAAGGGCCAATTCAGTACGATGCGGCGGTAGATAAGGAAGTAGCCGCCCAAAAAATGCCGGGGTCAGAGGTGGCGGGCCAAGCAACGGTGTTTATTTTTCCTGACCTGAATACAGGTAATAATACTTATAAAGCCGTGCAGCGGGAAACGAAAGCTTTAGCCATTGGTCCGATCCTACAGGGATTAAAAAAACCCGTCAATGATCTCAGTCGCGGTTGTACCGTTCTCGATATTATCAATACGGTGGTAATCACGGCCATTCAATCCCAATCTTTTTGATTTATCGTCATTTCAGATCAGTCCCATGATGTACTCTTGACGGCTCAAACAATATTCACAGCGATCGCCCGCTCTTTCTCTCACTCGCTGGCGAACCTCTGGGGGAATGGCACTCATGCCACCAGTGGCTCCCGCAAGCCTCGGCGTACCGCTTCTGCCAAGACTTCTGACTTGCGTAACTGTCCCAGTTGATAGATATGCAGTAAGGCTAAGAGTTCCTAGCGTTCTGCTTCTGTCAAGGCTGTATTTTTCCCTTTCGTCTGTAACTCGCCCAATCGCTGGTTCTGTACCTCATCCATCCGAGAATTTGCCAGTGCCAAGACTTCGGCATCCGATAACTGGGAAGGGGGAGAAAATCCGCCAACTGTCAGCCAGAGCCATTGCAAGGATTCGGCTAAGACAGTTGCAATTTCTTGCTGTGTTGAGGCTCCCAACCGCTTGGCATATTCCAGTAAGTGTTCCGGCAATTTGAGGGTGACTTCCACTGCCATATCCGCTCTTATCTCATCTAAAGGGGTATTTTCAGTAGATGGAAAAGTTTTTATTCAATAGCGATCGCTAAATGACAAAAGGTCAAAAATCCTTGAACTATTTAATACATATATACTTAATAAGGGGAAACAATAATAAAAACTTATCAATTTTTCTTGAGAGCAAAGAAGTTATTAAATATTCCTAAATAGTTAGAAAAATGCTAAAATAAAAGATATAAATTAAAGCAATAATCTTCAAAAATGACGA
>SFAQ01000071.1:0-6184 GCA_007096525.1 Microcystis wesenbergii Mw_QC_B_20070930_S4
AAGATACAGAAATCGCAGACGGCGATTTGGTCTGAGATTGAATTTGATTGCTGGTATCTACAATTACGAACTTCGTTACCGACAAAAGGATATATCTTGATTACTTTTGCAAGAGATCTTATATCTATCGTTGCTAATTTAATTTCACTGAAAAAATATGAGGCAATTAAAATAATTTTTATTCGGGTAGATTCCTTAACTAGAAAGACTTTTGGTCTTAAGATAATATTAGGTCGAGGTCTATTGAATTTTAACATTTAATTTATAGGTGGCATTGCCACGAGTTCCCCCTACAATTATTTCATAATTTCCAGTAGCAGGTAATTTTAGACTAGATTGGGTAGCTTCTGTTTTCAATATTTCCCCATTCGGTGCGATCAAATCAAATACGGCATTATTTTCTAACGATGTAATTTTCAGTTCCATTCTCTGTCCTTGATTCGCTCTTAAGAGATAAATATTTCGACTCCCTCGCACAACCGATTGATTAACAGTGGCGCTATTAGTCCCCGGTGCAAACCGGATTTGAGACAATAAACAAGGTTGTTTTCGATAAACGACTCGTCCCGTATTCAAAGAATCTGAAGTTAATGTCCAGATTTCTTGAGTTTTTTGGTTGTCTAACTCAATTTTTGTTGTGATATTTAAGTTTAACTGATTCCCCTTTCTTGTTCCTTGTAAGGTTTGAGTATAGGAACTATAATAGGATTCTTGTTCATTATGGATCGTAGCTTCTACCCGACCCGTGACTTGATTTCCCTGAATATAAATCCTCGCGGTAGCATCCAGATCATCATTAGCGACCGAAAAACAATAACCTTGAATCGAAGAAGTGCTAGACGCTTGAGCAACTTGTCGGGGGGAATGATTTGCCATCCCGGGTGTAACATTCAGTAAACTTGCAAAAATGACTACACATCCTAATAATTTCATCATAATCATGACCATTCCAAGTTTTCACTAATGCTCAACTACTTATCACCCTAGCCACCATATCTAGGGGAAGTTCAGTTATGAACTATTTTACCCGATTTTAAAGCCTTTTTTCGGTTTTTTTCGCTGTTGAGCAAGATTCGTCGATTTTACTATTATAGCCCCTAACCCTAGAAAAATTAGAGCGGTTGTTACCGAAGGTTCAAAAACAGTTACCGGTGAATTTTGGATTAGATGTAATGTGCTTTCTTTTTGGATATTATAATCAGCTAAAGTTCGCCCCTCTTCTAAAACCTTACCAGCAAATATCAAAGTTTGCTGCTCTGGGAGAATACCTTCTTTGTCTTGAATCTTATCTTTTACATTCTCAATTGTATCAGATGGCTCAACGTCTAAAGTTATGGTTTTGCCAGTTATCGTTTTGACAAAAATTTGTATCGCCATTGCCGATGTAGCTCCCAAAGCTAAAAAGGTAAGGGTTATCAAAATAACAATTGTAATCTTAGATTTTTTAAACATTGATATTCTCTAGGGGTCGTGCCAAATTAATTTCCTAATCGAGACTCCGAGACTGCGAGACTCCCTGCGAGACCGGCTGAGAGCTTAGATGTGTAATTAATTTTGCGCGCGGTACTTATTTTTCAATACTGTACAATATCTCTCGTAATTAGTCACCGCAACAAGGAAGCATTCTTGACAAAGACAATCCTTGAAACCCTTATAAGTTAAGGAATTATTCAAATACAATACAAATGTTCTAAAAATGGATATTCTCAACAAGCTAGGGAAAACCTAAGTTCTAGCGACTATTATTGACATAACACGATCGATAGTTCAAGAAAACTATTTTTTGCGTACCAAAAAAACCCTGTGTTTTCAAGGCTTTCGATCGTTATCACTGAACTTACCCCGTATGAATATACTAGCTACGGCTAAAAGTCTTACATAGTCTGAGTTAAAGCAACACAATAATAATAGACTACTCTAGATGCAGTCAACGGTACAGCCATTTTCAAGGGGAAATGTACCCAGTTTAGGGTTTTGTTAATTTTTTAGTATTTCTGTAGGGGGGAAGTCCAGTTATTAATAAATACTTTACACACTTCATACCAGATAAGCAAGACGGCTCACCACTAAGTAGTCGTGCAAAATTAATTTCCTAGTCGAGACTCCGAGACTGCGAGACTCCGAGACTGCGAGACTCCGAGACGGGAGACAGCTATCAGGGATCGGATTTGAGTTTTTAGTTCACTGTTTACTGATCACAGCAAAAGGCTGACGGCTGAGAGCTTAGATGTGTAATTAATTTTGCGCGCGGTACTTACTAGCGAATCACTACCCAGTGAGAAAAAAAACCGATCCGCCGCAAAAATCTGGCCAAATTTCACTTTTTTTGGTACAATGACCAAAAGTTAATTTACCCCTTGCCGAAAAATGTTAAAAATTCCTAATAAAGCCGCCCTCGAGGGCGGCCGTAACCTTGCTTTCCTTGCCCAGCTTGCCCATTAAGCCTGTTTTAGCCGAAGCACCCAGTCCAGGAAATGGCATTCTCTGCGTTGCCAGGGCAAAGAGCGTCAATCTATCACGACTGATACCTTTGGAGCGGCCACTCCCCCACAAATGCAACCCGTGGGACTAGCTCCAACAACCTATCAGGGCAATAATACCTTTAGAGGCAAGAGTCAAGCTGGTACTCCTCTAAGCTTTAGTTCAGACAATAATGATCGCGTTTTTAAACTTCAGCACGGTAATGTCAACTATACTGGAGTCTGCTATTAATCTCGACGAAGTACAGACAGCTTCCTTGCAGACATGAGTTCTGGGTTGATTCCCCGTCTTACCTCCTGACAATAAAACGCCGTTTATGTCAGTGTCAAGCAGATACCAACCAACACCGATCAAGATGACGTTCACAGATACGACAGAAAAAGTAATTGTCCAACCGGACATACTCAACGAAACCGCGGCAATTGTCCCCAAATCCCACGAATTTTCCCAAGACTATCAACTCCTTCACTCCCTCGAAGGACGCTGGCGGGTCAAAATCGAGCGCCTGGGTTACGATCCTGACTATGCCAGCAACTTAGTGGCAATATTAGAGGATAGTAATGTCATCGGACAAGTTCGCTGCAATGAGGCGGCTGAATCCCTGATTATTGAATACAATTACGAGGAAATTTCCCCCGAACAACTACGGGAATATATCCTACTCTCGATGGAAGAAGCCGATCGCGGCTATCTCCTAAAGGCTAAGGCAGGTACAGCACCAACATCCCACGAAATTAACTATTGGGAGCGGCTCGGCATTCCCGCTGCCAGTTTAGCCCTCGCTCTTGTCGCCTTTCCCCTAGAACTCCCCCCCTTGCTCGTTGGGGGGTTAATTTTAGCCGCCTGTCTGCCGGCCTACGGGCGAGCTTGGGAGGGCATCAGCGAAGAAAAACAATTGACCGTCGATTTCCTCGACTCCCTTGCCATCACCCTCAGCGCCGCCCAGGGCCATTTCATTCCCCCCGCCTTCATGATCAGTTTGATCGAATCTGGGGAAGTAATTCGGGATGTCACCGCTCGCTCCAGCGAACGCCAGACCCTAGATTTACTGGACAGTTTGGGCAAATATGCCTGGATCGAACAGGACGGCGTAGAAGTGCAAGTTCCCCTCAAAGACGTAAAAGAAGGCCATATCGTCATCGTCTATCCGGGAGACTTAATCCCGATTGACGGCAAGATTATCCGGGGACAGGGACTAATTGACCAACAGAAACTGACGGGAGAATCGGTTCCCGTCCACCGGGAAGCAGATGATGAGGTCTATGCTTCCACCCTGTTAGTGGAAGGACAATTGGCAATTCTCGTGGAAAGGACGGGGAATAATACCCGCGCCGGCGTAGTCGTGGAACTGATGAAAGCCGCTCCCGCCCATGATACTCGCATAGAAAACTATGCCGCCAAATTTGCCAACATTGCCGTGTTGCCCACCCTACTGATTGGGGCGGGCATTTTTGCTTTCACGGGAGATTTAGCCCGGACAACGGCCATTATCACCCTCGACTTCGGCACTGGCATCCGCGTATCTGTCCCCACCGCCGTCTTAGCCGGATTAACCTACGCTGCCCGGACCGGGGTTTACATCCGCAGCGGCCGGGCGATCGAAATGCTGGCAAAAGTCGATTGCGTCGTCTTTGACAAGACGGGAACCCTGACCCAGGGCAATGCTTCCGTCACCGACATTCAAGTTACCGCCGAGGGAGTTACTCCGGCAGAAATTCTCTGTCTGGCGGCCTCGGCGGAACAGGGGTTGAGCCACCCCGTCGCCCATGCCATCGTCCAACAGGCCCAACAACAGGGGACGGAAACGAAAACCTGCGAGGAGTGGGATTATCGGGTTGGGTTGGGAGTGGTCGCCCAAATCGAAGGGCGGCAGCTACTGGTGGGGAGCAGCCGCTTTATGAAAACGGAAGGGATCGACATTAGTGCCAGTGAGCAGTTTAAGACGGGAGGCGTTTCTCTGGCTTATGTGGCCCGGGATGGCATCCTAATTGGCGTTATCATGTATGCCGATCCGATCCGCACCGAAAGCCCCGGGGTAATTGCTGAGTTACACCAGCAGGGAATCAGCACCCATATGCTCACCGGCGATGTGCAGCAGGTAGCGGATGCGGTGGCCCAAGAGTTAGGAATGCGCCGGGATGAGGTCCACGCCCAAGCTTTTCCAGAACGGAAGGTGGAAGTGGTGCAGCAACTGAAAGCGCAAGGGAAAACCGTTGCCTTTATCGGCGATGGCATTAATGACTCCGCCGCCCTCGCCTATGCCGATGTCTCGATTTCCTTTGCCGCAGGGAGCGACATCGCTCGGGAAACTGCCGACGTGGTACTGATGGATAACGATCTCAGCGGCTTGACCCATGCGATCGAGATCAGCAAGCAAGTGATGGACATTATCTACCAAAATGCCTTAATTGTGGGCATTCCTAACCTTGGGGCGCTGGCGGTGGGGGTTCTCTTTGCCCTCGATCCGCTCCTAGCAATTATCATCAATAATGGTTCGGCAATTTTAGCCGGACTGAACGGCTTGCGCCCGGCTCTCGGTGGCGAGAAAACGACCTATCGAGATGCGGCGAACGTCTAACAGTCAAACAAAATCCAAAATCGAGCAAATTTGTGAGGTCTCATGGAATTTTTATTAGGTATTGAACCGATTTTCGCCCTAGGGGTTGGTTTGGCGGCACTGGCGATCGCACCAGCTATTGGGGCCTTAAGCAACCCTGAAACTGGGGAAAAGGTCGCCGAAACAGGGCGCGACATGACCAAACAGGGAATCAAGTGGGGCGCAGAAGCCGCTGACACCGTGCAAACCTATCTGGCTGAGGCCAGCGAATCCTGGAACGATCTGGTAGCGGAAGCACAGGCCGAAATCAGAACGGCTAAAAAAGCTAAGGCAACTAGCCAAAAATAGACAGTTAATAGTGAACAACTCATTCAGGAGGTTTTTATGGAAGAATTACTGGTTGTTGGCGGTGTTGGAGTCGTCGCAATTTTAGTATTGGGTTCCCTAGTTGGTTTAGCCAGTCCCCAGACCGGCAAAGCTATTACAGATACCGGTCGCAATGCGGCCAAAAGCGGGATCAAATTAGGGATGGAAGCTAGTGAAAAACTGCAAGCTACTTTTGTCGAAGCTGGTCAATCTTGGCAAGATTTAGTGGCAGAAGCGAAAGCGGAAACAGCGGCGGCAAGAAATACGACTCAAATCACTTCCGTAGAGGAAACGTCCCAATCCTAATCCCTAATTGACCGAACGAGAAACCCACTCGATAACTGCAATTTTGTAGGGGGGCATTCTCTTGTCCCCCTCCTTTAAAATCTCCAGGAAAGTATCAAGGAGGAGTTCGACAATGACCCGAGAATATATGCACGAACATTTGAAAGAGCTAATCGTTGAGAAGGCACTTCATCTTTGTTGCGACCCCATTGAAGAAATTGCCCGAGAATGGGCAGAAAAAAAAGACTTTAATCAAGGGGGAATTAATATTTTAAAAGATACCCATCGCTATGAAAAGTATTTAGAAGAGGCCAAAGAAGTCGCCGACGAATTTAGAAAACATATCATTCAGTTTTTACTAGAAACTAAAAATTAGGGCTCTTCTAGGTTCTGTGTGAGCATGGTATAATAGTAACACAGAACAGGAGGTGGGTTATGTGGATAAATTTTGATCAACTCCTCGATTTACCAAATGTAACAGTGGTCAATTATCAA
>SFAQ01000072.1:0-41301 GCA_007096525.1 Microcystis wesenbergii Mw_QC_B_20070930_S4
AACGCCGCTATCAATATTCTCAAAAAGGGACTAAGTACGGTAGGGCATACCGGAACTCACGCTTGGGGAGAGATTCCCTCTGGTTTGGTTGGATACGTCCTGCCAGATTAAGGAAACTCGATGAACCAAGAATCCCTCGCATGAGTGCGACGGGAGTGTCAATCCCAACTGCGATCTTCTCGGTGTCCGTGATCACTTAGAATTGATCGACACCCTCCCAGAGGAGAAAATTTTTTAGTCACCTTAAAATTCCCTTTCTTGGAACAATTGCGAGTAGGAGAACAATGATCAAACGTTTGATTGTGGCAGCGATCGCTGTAGTCTTTTTTGTATTACAATTCAATCTTAACGGCGCTAGTGCCTTAGAACTCAATGAAAAAACCCTCACCATCACCCTCAATGACGCAGGGGAATCGGTGACTTTGACTTCTGAACAAGCGACGGAAGGACAGAAACTTTTTGTCGCCAATTGTACTAAGTGTCACCTGCAAGGTAAAACCAAAACTAATAATAACGTCAGTTTGGGTCTGGCCGATCTGGCAAAAGCGGAACCTCCCAGAGATAATCTGTTAGCATTGATCGATTATCTAGAACATCCCACCAGTTACGATGGTGAAGATGATCTAAGCGAATTTCATCCCAATGTTAGCCGTCCCGATATCTTCCCAGAATTACGCAATCTGACCGAAGATGATGTGTATAATGTCGCCGCTTATCTGTTGGTTGCTCCCCGTCTAGACGAGCGCTGGGGTGGGACAATTTACTTCTAAATTGCCCTCCATATATCTCTCAATCCCTCTAGATTTCTAGGGGGATTTTTGATTAGACAGCAAATAGTTGTAAAAATTCTTTGAGTTCATTTAATACTTCATGCTCAAAGTTCCAAATGTCTTTTTTGGTTAAAGCATGGGATAAATTACAATATTTCTTAGCCTCTCTTTTTTCATTCTGTGATGGTGTATCTTCCCTGATATAGTTTTGAATCCACAATTTATCAATTTTTTTACGATTTATATCAATATTTTTTTGTGCAAGACAGGATCGCCAAGCTTCTACACAATCAGCATGGGGAGAATCTTGGGTTTTAATTTCTCTCAACACTGTCTCTAGTTCCCCCTGTTCATCAACAGGAAGAAAATGACAACCTATTTGAGTATTCCTAGAAGCATTTAATTGAAATAGCTTTTGGGTATCATCTATCCTGGCTGCTTCTCTAAAAACTCTTTGAATACATTGACTAACCAGAGCAAGTCTTTCTTCTCTGGTTTGTTCATCTAAATCTAAAACAATACCTATCTTTTGAATATCATCTTTAAGCAGGGTGTTATTAAGTCGTTTCAGTCGTTGTTCAAGGCTACGATAATTTTCTCGTTCTATTCCGTCTAGAATATAAAATTCAACAATAGTTATCCTTAGATGATTCGATTCATTAATATGCTCAATAATAGCTCGTAAAAAAGCCGCATCATCTTGACTCTCAACAATCATTACATTAGCCACGATTCTACTCACCTCTGATTCGATCATTATGCTTGAGAGCATAATCTAAGATATCTAATTCACTTTTAATACCGATAATTTGATCAGTTCTGGGACTCCTTGCTAGTTCAAAATAGGCTCCCTGTTCTGGATAATATTCTAACCCCACATCGGCAAAAGCTTGGATCATCTCTAAACTATGGGTTGTAGCAAAAATTTGGCTATCTAGTTCCATAGCTAATCGGAATAAAGTTTTCCAAATATCTGGGTAAGCAGTATAGTGAAGACCATTTTCTATTTCATCGATAAAAATAATTTTTTTAGGATTGATGAGTAGAGCAAAAATCATCTCTATCAGACGATTAATAGCTTCACCAAACAGAGATATGGGTAGGCGTTTTTTCTCTTTTATTTTCAGATATAAATTTGGTTCACCCAGAAAAAAACTTTCTATTTTCTCAATGGACGGATCGATAATTTGTAGAGCTTTTAGCACTTCTTCTTCCTGTTCATTAAAAACTATTTTAGTATAGGACTCGCTCAATTCTTTCAAAGATTTATTGGCAGATGCGGCAATGATTACTGGTTCCTCATCACCCCCATTAGGTAAAGCTAGTATCTCCTTAGAACTAGCAATTAAAAAATAGTTCATTTGCTCATCATTTGAGTCATGATCATGGTCAAAACTTGTGTGAATATTTAAGATAGAAATAACTGATTTATCTTTAGCGATAAAATCGTATAATTTTTGCCAGTCTTCAGAGATGCCTAGAACACTATCTTTAAGAGAACCAGAAATCGATATTTTTACCAATTTATCTCCTTGATTAGATTGGGAGCCTTTTAACTCAATAATATTTTTTCTATCAAGATTGAATAATAAATCATCCCAAGCATTTTTGGGAACAGCCCGAACAACTGCTAAAGATTGCCTACGAATGATTCCTCTGATGTAGGGATGAATAGTATTTGGATAGGGATAACTATATAAAAATATTGCCTCTAACAAGGCGGTTTTCCCTGAATTGTTTTTACCGCCAATTGGGAGCATCTCACCTTTGTAACCCCTAAATCAGGTTTTATGTCAAGCTCTTTTGAAAGCCTTGCTAGAAACCAGTTTGAGGGACAAGTATAATTACTCACTTGCATAAATGAGATGCCGCTCAAAACCTTCAATTTTGGTATGCTCAAAACATCTAAAATTGCTAATTTCAATATCCTTAATCATGTTGACCTCTGGGCTGAATAAGCATAAACTTAGGGGTAGGAATGACCCTGGTAAGATGGGGATTTTTTTACTTAATTCTAGACGAGAATCGCCTCCAACTCTCAAAACGGTGACTATCCCCCACCGAAACTGCCGCCCTAAGAGATAATAGAGACAGGGATTTATTTACATTTCTTCATCATGGCTAGAGACTTACGAGGATTTATTAAGCTTTTAGAAGATCGTGGCCAATTACGCCGCATTAGTGCATCGGTCTCTGCCGATTTAGAAATTGCCGAGATCGCTAATCGGATGCTGCAGGTGGGGGGACCGGCCCTACTGTTTGAAAACGTGCAAGGGGCCGAGTTTCCCGTCGCTATTAACCTGATGGGAACGGTAGAACGCATCTGTTGGGCGATGAACCTGAATAAACCCGAAGAATTGGAAGATTTAGGCAAAAAACTCGCCCTGTTGCAGCAACCGAAACCCCCGAAAAAACTCTCCCAAGCGATCGATTTTGGTAAAGTGTTGTTTGATGTCCTGAAAGCCAAACCCAACCGTAACTTTTTCCCTGCCTGTCAACAGGTAATTTTAGAAGGGGATGAAGTAGATTTAAAGAAAATTCCGATGATTCGCCCCTATTCCGGCGATGCAGGCCAGATTATCACCCTAGGGCTAGTAATTACTAAAGATTGCGAAACGGGAACCCCTAACGTCGGTGTCTATCGCTTACAGCTACAGTCTCACAATACCATGACCGTCCACTGGTTGTCCGTGCGCGGTGGGGCGCGTCACCTGCGAAAAGCGGCACAAATGGGCAAAAAATTAGAAATAGCCATCGCTTTAGGGGTTGATCCTCTGATTATCATGGCCGCTGCCACTCCTATCCCCGTAGATCTCTCAGAATGGCTGTTTGCGGGATTGTACGGCGGTTCCGGGGTACAGTTAGCCAAATGTAAAACCCTCGCTTTGGAAGTGCCGGCCGACTCAGAAATCGTCCTGGAAGGAACAATTACTCCCGGAGAGGTATTGCCAGATGGACCCTTTGGTGATCACATGGGTTACTATGGCGGTGTGGAAGATTCACCCCTGATTCATTTCCACTGCATGACCCATCGTCGTGACCCCATTTATTTAACCACTTTTAGCGGTCGTCCTCCCAAGGAAGAAGCGATGATGGCTATCGCTCTTAATCGTATTTATACACCGATTTTACGGCAACAGGTGTCGGAAATCAGGGATTTTTTCCTACCTATGGAAGCTTTAAGCTATAAAGCGGCGATTATCTCCATTGATAAGGCCTATCCCGGACAAGCGCGACGAGCGGCCTTAGCTTTTTGGAGTGCCTTACCCCAGTTCACCTATACTAAATTTGTCATCGTCGTCGATAAGGAGATTAATATTCGCGACCCCCGGCAAGTGGTTTGGGCAATTAGTTCTAAAGTGGATCCGGTTCGCGATGTGTTTATTCTCCCGGAAACTCCCTTTGATAGCCTCGATTTTGCCAGCGAAAAGGTCGGTTTGGGGGGGAGAATGGGAATTGATGCCACGACAAAAATGTATCCTGAAACTGACCACGAATGGGGGGAACCTTTGGAGTCGGATCCTGCCATGGCGGTCAAGGTTTCCCAACGCTGGTTAGAATACGGTTTAATCGATATTAATTTACAAGAAGTAGATGCCAATAAGTTTGGCTACGAAATGTAGATTAGACCGACTAAATAGGGTTTCCTGAAAAAGTTTGTTGGTGGGTGTGGGGTGTGGGGTGTAGGGTTTTACCCATTTTCAGGCGGTCAATTACCTAATTTTCAGGGAAAAAGTCCAGGAATTTTCCCCCCAATCACTCCAATCGCTGGTACTTTTTGATTTCAAAAAAGTCTAAAAATATCATCCAACAAGGTTTTTAGATTTATTCAGCAAACCCTAAATAGTCAACAACAAAAATCGGGCTAGAAATATCTTCTAACCCGATATTAAGTGGGTGGGTGGAATTAAATATAAGATGAACGTAGGTTGGGTTGAAGCATGAAACCCAACGCCTGCATGGGTTACGAAGTGCGCTAACCCATCCTACAAATAATTTTGCCTCCCTACTTAGTGATTATTTTCTCGGCTCTCTTGGATTTGGTGGGTAAAATGTATTCTAAGATACATTCCTCCTAGCGAGAGCCTGGAACGAACCACAAAGACACAAAGGACACAAAGATTGATCGATCCTATGTAAGTTAAACTTATCACACAGAACCTAGAAGAGCCTTTTCTCGACTTAGTAAGCGTCCTGTAGTTCGTAGAATTCGGGAGAAACGTAGTCTTTGCGTAGAGGCCAACCGACCCAATCTTCCGGCATTAAAATCCGTTTCAGGTTGGGATGTCCTTCATAAATAATGCCGAACATATCATAACTTTCTCGTTCTTGCCAGTCAGCGGCTTTCCAAATCCAGTAAACCGAAGCAACCCGGGGATTATCTCGAGGAAGAAAGACTTTTAAGCGCACTTCCACGGGACTATCGACATTATCGGTTACTTTGACTAGATGATAGAAACTAACTAATTCTTTCCCCGGTCCCAAATCGTAAGCGCCCTGACATTGGAGATAATTAAAACCATAAGCGTATAAAGCAGTGGCCAGAGGAATTAAAAAGTCTGGTTCTACTTGAATCAATTCCACACCACTATGGTCAGCTTCTAAAGCTTGATGCTCAAAACCATTTTCGCTTAACCAAATCGAAGTGGGGCCAGCTTGCACAATAGCTGTCGTTTCTTCAGTCATTTAGATTTCTTCCTTTTGTTTCGTGGTCAAAAGAGCGGGGGGAACAGGCATACCAGTGGCTTCTAGTAACTCTTTCGGAGGTGCTTGACGGGTGGCCGATTGCAGATATTTACCCGTGAGAATCGGTTCCGTGGCCTGCATTTTGTGGGTGGTGCTGTAATAACGATTGGTTTGCTGGAGGACAGTACCACGTTCTTGAATAGATTCGTTAGCGACTTTTTTCCGCAGTTTAATAATCGCGTCGATAATCGCTTCCGGACGGGGGGGACAACCGGGTATATAGACATCCACGGGGATAAGCTTATCTACCCCTCTAACTGCGGTGGTGGAGTCGCTGCTGAACATTCCCCCCGTAATCGTACAGGCACCCATGGCGATAACGTATTTAGGTTCTGGCATTTCTTCATACAGACGCACCAAAGCGGGGGCCATTTTCATGGTAATTGTACCGGCAGTGATGATTAAATCGGCTTGCCGGGGACTAGAACGGGGAACTAAACCAAAGCGATCGAAATCAAAACGGGAACCAATCAAGGCTGCGAACTCGATAAAACAGCAAGCTGTACCGTATAGCATCGGCCAAAGACTTGACAAACGCGCCCAGTTATACAGGTCATCAACGGTGGTAAGGATGACATTTTCCGATAAATCCTGGGTAACTTTGGTGCGTTCGATGGGATTGAGTATTTTTTCGCTTTGTTGTTCGATAATTTGCTTAAATTCGCTGGTAGGGTTGGGACTCATCGGGTTATCCTCTCATGAAAAGTCAAAAATAAGGAAAATTATGGCCGTTATGACCATTCTAAGGCTCCTTTCCGCCAAGCATAGACGAGAGCAACCACAAGGATAGCAATAAAGATCAATGCTTCTACAAAAGCTAATAGGCCCAATTGATTGAAAGCTACTGCCCAAGGGTAGAGAAAGACGGTTTCCACGTCAAAAACCACGAAAACGAGGGCAAACATATAATAACGAATGTTAAACTGAATCCAAGCACCGCCGATCGGTTCCATCCCCGATTCATAGGTGGTGCGTCTTTCCGGACCGCCACCACTAGGCCGCAGGACTTTGGAGGCAGTTAGGGATAGGATTGGTACTAAACTGCAAGCGAGCAGAAATCCTAGAAAATACTCGTAACCTTTGAGGACAAACACTGGGTTTTTTTTCTCCTTATTCGCTATCGACAGGGGAAGTTGTCGGCATCTCTATGGCTACTTATTATAGAGGCTTTAGCAACCCGTCTCCTTCTCAAAAGCAGCATTGAAGATGTTTATGCTTCGCTTCTGTCTGTGCTTTGCTCTTGCTCTGACGGGGTGACAAAGAAGCCTAAAATCCTGATGAGAAGCGAAGTGTAGCTAAATATTTACTGGACTCTGGAAATATTACCCGCTTTAATCCAACCTTCGCGACCATCGGACAGACGCACGCGCTGCCATTGCCCATCGCTGCTGGTTCCCACCACACTGACTTTAGTATTATAATCGAGACCGCCGAGACGAGTCGATTGACTGGTAGGTTGAGAGCGCAGACTTAAACCGCTTTGCCATGTCACCCGCGCTTGATAACCCTCGGATGTGGTTTCTTTTTTTCTTGCTTCGGGACTGGGTTTCGGGGAAGCTTTTGGTGCCGGGGCATTGGGAGACTCTTTCACCTCAGCTTGGGGTTGTTCTGGGACGGGAGTAGTAGCGGTGGGAGAAGGTTTGACGGCGGTTTTTTCCTCCTTAGTTTCCTCTTTTTTCTCCTCGGTAAAGACGGGTTTAGGAGGATTAGAATTCATGCCAGAGAGAAGCATATAGGCGACAGCAGTGGCCCCACCGACCAAAATCGCCACTCCCAGGACAAAACCGACCATAAATTGCAATAAACCAGATAAACGCTTCATATTGGTGCTAAATTAACTGTTAGGATTAACATTAAAACGATCATCGCGAGAGGCTAAACGAGCTTTACCGGACTTAGCCCAATCCTGTAGAAACTGGATCTGTTCTTGAGCAGTGCGAGCCAGGGGTATAATCTGACTAGCGGCCTCAAGCACATCATCGGTGCTAAAGTCGCGATTTTGACTAAACCCGATGTGCATCGCTTCCACGATGGTTTGTTCGATTTCTGCCCCCGAAAAATCGGGAGTTTCGTAGGCTAGTCGCTTTATATCATAACTTTTTAGATTATGGGGCCGGACTTTCCCCAGATGAACGCTAAAAATCTCCTCGCGGGACTTTTGGCTAGGTAGTCCGACAAAAAATATCTCATCGAAGCGTCCTTTTCGCAACATTTCCGGGGGCAAAGATTGGATGTTATTAGCTGTAGCGACGACAAAAACCGGCGATTGTTTCTCGGCTAACCAAGTGATAAACGTCCCGAAAACCCGGCTGGTGGTTCCCCCGTCGCCTTTTCCCTCCACTCCGGCGAAAGCTTTATCGATTTCGTCTATCCACAGCACACAGGGAGCTAAAGCTTCGGCGAGATTAATCATCTGACGGGTACGCGATTCCGATTCTCCCACCAATCCGCCAAATAAACGCCCCACGTCTAGACGCAGTAGGGGTAAGTGCCAATGATGGGAAATAGCTTTCGCTGTCAGGGATTTACCCGTCCCTTGAATTCCCACCAATAGTAAACCCCGGGGATTGGGTAAACCGTAGGCGCGAGCGCGTTCACTAAAAGCACCACCGCGACGAATCAGCCAATCTTTGAGATTATCTAGTCCCCCGATGTCAGAAATCTGCTCTGTGGCGGGATAAAAGTCTAATATCTGGGTTTGACGAATCGATTGGCGTTTTTCTGCCAAAATTAATTCCACGTCCTCTGGCTCAATTTTGCCGTGACTGGCTAAACATTTGGCTAAAACCCGACGAATTCTCTCTAGGGATAATCCTTGGGCAGAAAGCACTAATTCATCGAGGAGTGGTTCTTTGAGGGGTTGTCCGGTGGCAGCGATTAATCGCTGGATTTCCTGTTTAATTTCTTCGCCACTGGGGAGGGGAAAATCAACGACGGTGATTACTTCGGTTAGATCCGAGGGGATAGACAGTTCGGGAGCGACGATAATTAGGTTTTTGGGCTGAGATTTCAGAGAACGGGCCAGATTTCGCAATTTTCTGGCGATGGAAATATCTTCTAAAAAGCGCTGGAAATCGCGTAAAATTATGATTGCGGCGATGTTAGGCGGCAGCTTTTCGACGAATTCAAGAGCTTGGAGGGGATTACGCCGAGCAAAGTTCTCGTTATTGGGATTATCTTGATAACCATCCACGAAATCCCAGACATAGACAGCACGGTTATTGCTCTGTTTGGCAATATCGGCGATCGCTTTTTCGAGACGTTCTTCTTCTAAGGTGGTAACATAGATGAGAGGATAACGGGCCCGCAGCAGTAATTCAAATTCTTCACCAAAGCTCATAGCTATTCGTCTATAGTTTTTGCTATTTATATCGTCATCACAAAATATAGCAGTTAGCCGTCTATTGGATATTTTAGTACAAATGCTCGGACTTGTGTTCTAAATGTTCCACAAGTGCTTCGCCATCGTTCCGCTTATCTTAATGAGACCCCTGTTTAATCCTATTTTTTTACCCCTTAAGTATTTCTATCTATTTCTAAAGTTAGATGCTCCCGTGTTTTATTAAATGTATGGTAGAAGCATCTTGCCTTAGTCGGGATTAACCTTCTGTTAACTAAATTAACATCGTGTTAATTAGATTAAGCTTTAGTTAATTAAATTAAATTGGCCTACCGGGGGTGACAAAAGTTAGTCACTGGTTCGCCGCTTCTTTGCTGTCAATTAATTTCAGCCTTTATCACAACCATTCCACAGGGGGGGTTAAATTCGTGTTTAAACTAGCTTCAGACTTTTTATCTTTAGATTTTCTCCGCCAACAAAATCAGAAAAATAAGCCAGAAAGTCAATTTAGCTCTTTGCCAATTTCTCAAATCACGAAAGAGGGTAAAGTTTTAGCGATAATTCTCCGACGAGAGTTTAACCAAGAGGGGATTCATTTCCTAACTCCCGATGATTTTTCCCAACAGTTGGCCTATATGAGACACCCGACGGGAAAAAGTATTATGCCCCACGTTCATAACAAAGTACAACGGGAAGTATTTTTTACCCAGGAAGTCTTAATTATCAAAAGAGGAAAACTGCGGGTAGATTTCTATGATGACGACCAACAATATCTAGAAAGTCATATATTGAGAGATGGGGATGTGGTTTTATTGATACAAGGTGGCCATGGTTTCCAAGTCTTAGAAGAACTAGAAATGATTGAAGTCAAACAGGGTCCCTACGTTGGTAATAAGGATAAAACTCGCTTTACAGGAATTGAGGAAACTGTGGTTAAAATGGCGGGAGCAGAGATAGCATGAGTAGCTTTATTCCCGTCAATGAGCCACTACTTGCGGGCAAGGAAAAACAGTATCTTAACGAATGTATTGATAGCGGTTGGATTTCTTCGGAAGGTCCCTTCGTTCAGAAATTTGAAGAAAATTTTGCCCTCGCTGTTGGGCGAAAGTATGCCGTTTCCGTGTGCAATGGTTCTATGGCCTTAGAAGCGGCCATCGTCGCTTTAGGAATTGGTTCGGGGGATGAGGTGATTCTCCCCACTTTTACCATCATTTCCTGCGGAGCTGCCATTGTCAAAGCCGGGGCGATTCCCGTGGTGGTGGACTGCGAAGCGCAGACTTGGAACATGGATATCGGACAGATAGAGGCAAAAATCACGCCCCGCACTAAAGCGATAATGGTGGTTCATATCTACGGATTACCAGTGGCAATGACTCCAGTTTTAGAATTAGCTCAAAAATACGGTTTAAAAATTATTGAAGATGCGGCTGAAATGCACGGTCAAACCTATCAAGGTAAACCCTGTGGTAGTTTCGGTGATATCAGCATCTTTAGTTTCTATTCCAACAAACATATTACCACTGGGGAAGGGGGCATGATTGTCACCAACCAAGAGGATATTTTTGAGCGTTGTCGTTCCCTGAGAAATTTATATTTTCAGCCCCAACGACGTTTTATTCACGAAGAACTGGGCTGGAATCTGAGGATGACTAATCTGCAAGCGGCAGTGGGTTTAGCACAATTAGAACAGCTAGAAACTTTTGTCCAGCGCAAGAGAAAAATGGGCAGACGCTACAGGGAATTATTGCAAAATATCCCCTGTCTAGAATTGCCCCTACCTCAAACCGATTATGCCGAAAATATTTATTGGGTTTATGGTGTTGTTCTCAAAGATGAGGTTAACTTTGATGCTATGGAAGCGATGAAACGCCTCAGAGAACATCAGATTGGTACGCGTCCTTTTTTCTGGTGTATGCACGAACAACCGGTATTTCACAAAATGGGATTATTGCAAAATGTTTCCTGTCCCGTGGCTGAAAGACTGGCGCGCAGGGGTTTTTATCTGCCTAGCGGTTTAGCTCTCACGGACGAGCAAATTGAGCGAGTAGCCCAAGCAGTTCAGCAAGTTTTTGCTGAGGCTGAGTAGGGATGAAAAATTGATGAAAATTTTTTGAATAAAAACCGACTTTTATGATAATTGGCACGGAATTTTTATCTTGGGTAGTAATTGCCTCTGGTTGCTTTTATTCCCTATATCTATGTATTTCAGTTCCCAAGGATGTTTTTTTTAATGGCGATGGAGCGCTGAAAGCTTTACTAGCTCGTCAGCTAAGTAATGGTCAATGGCGATTTGACTTAGTTGAGCGCGCAGAAGCTTGGGTTACTCGTCTTTGGCAAGAGGGTTTATACAGTTATCGCCCCCCTTTTGTCTACTACTTAAATCAACGTTATTATATCTCTTTTCCTTTTCCCTTCTCTTTGCTAACTTCCCTTTTTTATAAACTTTGGGGTTATCGGGGGTTTTACTTGATTCCCCTCCTATCAACTTGGGTATTGTGGCTCAGTTTTTCGAGAGCAATTCCCGCTTTTTCCCTGGACAGTTGGGGGGGTCTTTTGGGATTAGTTATTTTGATTTTTGCTTCTCCCTTAACTCTATACAGTGCCATATATTGTGAACATACCCTCGCTGTCGCTTTAGGATTTTTGGGAATTGTTATCGCTTTTTTTCTACCCGATACAGCTAATAGTGGCTGGCTGCCCAATTTATTAGGCGGATTTCTAGTGGGTTTATCAGTATGGTTCCGCTCGGAATGTCTGGCCCTAGTGGCAACTTTAACTTTATTAGTTTTCTTGGGTTTAACTCCAGAACAAACCTCAATTTTTGCTTGGTATTCAACCGAGCAAAATCTTAATTTTTCTGAATTTCTGCTAACTAATCGAATAGCTTTTAGTTTTGTGCTAGGCATGATTGTTATTGTGTTTTTACTGTGGTTATGCAATAAGTTAATTTATAATCGTTTTCTCGGAGTTCACGCTCTGTTAGTCCTTGAGGAGTTTTCTTGGAAGAAACGTATTCAAGAAGCTCTGACCAGTTTTTATCAGTTAAATAGCTCTTTTTTGCTGCATTTTCCTATCTGTATAATTCCCTTAGCTTACTTGCTCACTTGGAGCGGTCAACAATTGAATTTTGCCAAGGATATTCCCGTAACTTTAATTAGTGTAACGGCGATTATCATCTTGGCTGTTCTCGTCAATCTTCGCCAGCAAGGAATGGTCAAAACCAAGGCGTTAGTCAAGGACAATATAATTTACTTCCTGATACTTTTAGCCAGTTGTTATATATTTGACATCGCCAATATATCTCTAGATAAACAAATGCTTTTTGTCTATGCTCTCTATTTTATCTACACAGTAGGGGTGTCTTGTTTAGTCGATATTGCCCCGGGAGAAGTCATGGTGGGAGGGAAACAATGGGGACCGAGATATTTATTGCCTCTTATCCCCTTTGTTACCTTATTAACGGTGGAACAAGTAAAAATTATAGGAGCGAACCAAGAAGTTTTACTAGCCAAGGGAAGCTTGGTTTTACTGTTAATCTTACTGGCAATAGGTGTCTATAAAAACATTTATCAAGGTGGAGAATTTTTCTATAAAACCCATCAGGGGATAGCACCAGCTATCAAAAGCATAGAAGAGAATCCTAATTCTATTGTTGTCTTCTCTCATCAATACGCGGCACAAGTTTTGGGTTTTGGTCTGGAGAAACAAAAAACTTTCTTCCGCGTGGAAGATAGTCAAGCCATGGTTAAACTATGCCAAGAATTAGTCAGTCAAGGATTGTCTAGTTTTCCCTACGTTTGCTATCCCTATCGCCCTTGTCAACTCTTAGAATCCCCACCGGAAGAACTGGAATTTAGCCAAGATGGACAAAAGTTTCAAATTGGCATAAATCGCTCTGGAATCATTGGTAAATATCCTTTCTATGAAATAGTTATATCTGCTTCTGAGACAGGGTTACTAGCCAAAAAATCCGAGGATAAGCCAACAATTACCCCAGCAGCTAATGATTTAGTCTGTACGATTTTACCCACTTATAACGAGCGAGATAATATTAGTCAATTAATTGAACGTTTACTAGCTAGTGTTCCTAGTCCTTATTTAGTGCTAGTGGTGGATGATAATTCTCCCGATGAAACTTGGCAGATAGTAGAAGATTTAGCCAAACAATATCCCACTCCTCCCCAAGATTCGCAATTCCAATCGGGGGTAATTTTGTGTCGCAGAATCAACGAGAAAGGGTTAACTTCGGCTCTACAAAAAGGTATTGACGACGCGATTAATCTGTATGGGGCTAAAATTATTACTTGGATGGATTGTGATTTGTCTATGCCTCCAGAAGATGTGCCGCAATTAATCACAGCAATTCGAGCTAAAAAAGCTGATATGGCCCTAGGTTCTCGTTGGATTCCGGGGGGTGATGATGTTGCCCACGGACTCATGGCCCGGATGTTAAGCTGGATTATTAATCGCATGGCCATCGTGATGCTAGGCAATCAAGTTCACGACTATACCAGTGGTTTTATTGCCGTTCGTTCTCAGGTTTTAGAAAAAATTCGCTTAAAGGGAGATTATGGAGAATACTGCATTGATTTATTAACCCGTGCCAATCGTTTAGGTTATAAGTTAGTGGAAGTTCCTTATCTTTGCGTTCCCCGCATTTATGGTGAGAGTAAAACCGGAATTAATCTCTGGGATTATTTGTCAAAAGGACGGAAATATGTGGCAACTATTTGGCAATTGTGGCAGAAAAGATAAGACAATTATCTCTTTTTTTAACTAGAATTAGTTATTCTCTAGTTGTCCTCTGGTTCTTCAAACCTAGGAGCTAAACTTATGAAGAAAATGTTTACTTTTTGGCCTTGGTTAGCTACCGTTGGGGTGGCCTGGTCTTTGGGTTTTTTTTATAACGTACACTACGGTGGTGAATTAAAGTGGCTCCTACAAATGTACGAGCAAAAAGCCTCTTTTGCCAAGCAGATAGATGCACCGAGACGAATAATTTTTGCGGGGGGGTCGGGAGTACAATATAGTATTAACTCTCAATTCCTCGAACAGGAGCTAAAAATACCAGTTTTTAACTTTGGTTTACAGGGAGATTTGGGATTAAATGTCATTTGCCCAATTATTTTAGAGCAGGTACGTCCGGGGGATATAGTTGTTCTCAGTCCTGAATATTTAATGTTACTGGATGATGATGGTATTGGTTATGGTGATGGTTTATTTGGTTCGGTTCCCTTTGGTGTTGCCATTGGAAAACCGGGTTTAGGAAATATACCCTTAGAACAATTAGTTTCCGAGACTTGGTTAATGGGAGTTCCTAGTTTACGCGCTATAGTAAAAACTGCTGTTGATGTTATACAAACAGGAAAAGCTAGGGGTTATTTATCAGACCCAATCACAGAAAAAGGAGATCCTACCGTAGTCAAACATCGTACAGGTAAATGGTGGGCTAGAACATTTGAACGACCTGTTTCTCAACACTCCCTCAAACGCATCGCTCAATTTCAAGAGGAGTTAAAAGCTAAAGGTGCTGATTTAGTAGTTTCTCTCTCTTGGGTTTATGCTAAGACCGATGAAACCACTGTCAAAAATGTTAAAAAAACTATTGAAGAATTGTCTAATATAGTACCTTTAATCTACAATCCAAAAACTCTTAATCTGCAAACAGATTCTAGTTTATTTGCCGATACCCATGAGCATTTATTACCAGAAGCAAGAATAAGACGCTCTAAGGAACTGGTGCAACAACTACGTCCTATAATTCAGGAAAAAACTCCTCAAAATCATCGAATTATTTCTATTCTCAATCGATAATTTAAAAGTTGATCGACTTTTTGTACTAGCAGTAATTTGGGATGGAGATAGCAGGGAATTGATTTAACCAGCAAAATTACCGTAAATTTCCCTTAATTTTTTCAATTTTAATTTTTGGAATTGTTCTTCCTTCAATAAAGGTTCTTTTCCTCTCGGATGTTCCTGACTCTTTTTCTTGATATTTTTAACTCCTTCTTCTCCTAATTGATTAGATATTTTGAGAATTTTAAAACTATATTGATAATCTAATCCGACAGCTACTGCCGCATTTTTGATTGTCCATCCTCAAGATATTTTACCTAACCAGTGCCATCTTCTTGTTGCCACCGAATCTTGACTTGCTCTGTATCTATCTTTCATTTGCTCTGAACTTGGATGTGCGGCTAAGTACGCTTTTTGGGGTATTTTATCTCCTCGTCCTTACTCGTCTTACCATAGGATTTGCTATTACCCCTCGCTCAAATTTGTGCTACTATGGAAGGCAATATCGAGGATTTAATTTCTTTGTCTCCTAGTGCTGGTCATTGGAAAATCCTTGATAATTACTACAAAAAGTTATGAAGATAAGCTGAAGGATTCCTCGTTTATAATTATTATGTATGAATAATGTTATTGACCATGATCGTTTATTTAAGGAATTAATTTCGACTTTTTTTGTTGAATTTATTCAGTTATTTTTTCCTGAGATTATCAATTATTTAGAGCCTAATCAGATCACATTTTTAGACAAAGAAGTCTTTACCGATGTTACGCAAGGAGAAAAGTATGAAAGTGATTTAGTCGCCCAAGTTCAATTTCGAGGACAATCATCATTTTTCTTAATTCATCTAGAAGCACAGTCTAGCTCTCAAGCAGAATTTAATCGGCGAATGTTTACTTATTTCGCTCGTCTGCATCAAAAATTTGCCTTACCAGTTTATCCCATTGTCATATTCTCTTATGATCGTCCACAAAAAGAAGCAATTCGTCAATATAAAATTGAGTTTCCTGACTTAAAAGTGTTAGAATTTAACTATCAAGTTGTCCAGTTAAATCGCTTGAATTGGCGAGATTTTCTCAATCAAGCTAATCCCGTCGCCGCCGCTTTGATGGCCAAGATGAAAATTGCCCCTCGGGATAGAGCAAAAGTTAAGGCACAATGTCTAAGATTATTGGTAACATTAAGATTAGATGCCGCTAGAATGCAATTGATTTCAGGCTTTGTCGATACCTATCTCAATCTCAACTCGTCCGAGGAGATAGAATTTCAACAGGAGATTAGCACATTTATTCAACCCGAACAGGAGGGAGTTATGCAGATTACCACCAGTTGGATGCGCCGCGGTTTAGAGCAGGGTTTAGAACAGGGTTTAGAACAGGGTTTAGAACGGGGTTTAGAACGGGGTTTAGAACAGGGTTTAGCAAGAGAAAGAAATCTAATTATTCGTCTGATTAAACGTAAGTTAGGAGCTATTGATGTGGATATAGAGAGTCGTATTATGACCTTGAATATTGATGATCTGGAACGAGTGGGGGAAGCTTTATTGGATTTTTCGACAGTGGAGGATTTAACTAATTGGTTAAATACTTTAGATGCTTAGTATTTTTCTCTTAAACTTCACAGAAGGCTATTGATGTTATGGGTGTAACTTTTGAAAATGCTATCCAACAAACTCAAGATTTACTAAGTCAAATTGAGTTTTTAGATGTCAATGTAATCAATGAAAAACTTACTGCTCTAGTCTCCACAGAAAATGGAGCTAGAGGATTTTTTGTTACTTACCTAACCAGTGATTTATCCTATACGGAACATCCTAGTTTGGAGGTAATCACCGCTTTAAAAACTTCCCCGATACTGGTGAATGAATTATTAGTCAAAAATTTGGCTATGTCCACGGCAATGGTCATCTATCATCGCAGTCAAGGAGATGAAGAAAATGCTCGAGGTTCTGAGAAAGTCCAAGAAAAAACTGGTCAACTAATTAAGCAGTTATTATCGCCAGCCTTGGGGAAAAAATTACAACAATTAGCCACCAGTTTAAACACAGGACAAGGAGAATATCAAGCCTTTCTAGAACGCTGGGGATATGACGATTGCCAACGTCAAGCGATCGCCGAAATTATTCAACCTTTTCTTCAGTAACTAGGGTTTGCCGGAAAAGTTGGTTGGTGGGAGCAGGGTGTGGCCCCCCCTGCCCCCACCCCCCCTGCCACCCCGACATCGGGGGGGTCGGGGGGGTAGGGGGGGTGTGGGGTTTTACCCATTCCGATCAATCCAGGGTCTGACACCGTTGGATGGTCAAAAAGTCTAAAAAAGTCTAAAAGTGTTATCCAATAAGGTTTTTGGATTTATTCAGCCGGACTTCGGTATTTCTGAGTCAACTTCCGGGAGGTAAAACCCCAAGCCGATGATGGGATTTGAACCCACGACCAATTGATTACGAATCAACTACTCTACCACTGAGCTACATCGGCACATTGCCAACTTCCCATTATATCACGGACAATAGATACAAAGCTAGAAAGATTTTTTTATGAGCAAATCCCCTCGACTCGATCCCCAAAAATACGCCCGCTTGAAAGAGGAAGCGGCCAATCCCTACCGAGGGCTGCGGCAGTTTATCTATCTCGGTCTAGGGGCCTCTGGTTTTATCGGTGCGGTGGTGTTTCTGGCCCAATTAGCGGCAGCTAGGGACGTAGCCACCGCTTTACCCAATTTTGCCCTACAAACTGGTGTGGTGGCCCTGATGATTTGGTTATTTCGTCGGGAAAAAAAGGCTGGCGGTTGAGGGAGTAGCCACCGATGGCCAAAACGGTCTCTTGCCCCGGAGAATAAAAGTTAACATTAACTCCAATCTTTCTGTGTTATGATCGGGGCGAGAGTCAAGATTAGTGTTCAAGTTCGTTTTCAGTATTAATTCGGTAAGTCTTTTACTTTAGTATTGTTCGGCTTCTCCCTGAATTTTGTGTCTCCACACCGTTTCGAGTATTGATCGAGGATTCAAGTATTATGTCTATTTTTGTTGGTAATCTCTCTTACGAGATTTCCCAAGAAGATCTGGTCGAAGTCTTTGCAGAGTACGGCAAGGTTAAAAGGGTTCATATCCCCGTTGACAAAGAGACAGGCCGCAAACGCGGTTTCGCCTTCGTGGAAATGGAAAGTAAAGCCCAGGAAACCGCCGCGATTGATGCACTGGATGGTGCTGACTGGATGGGACGAGCAATTAAAGTTAACGAGGCCCGCGAGCGTGAAGAGCGCGCGCCCTTCAATGGTGGTGGTGGTGACAGAAAAAAACGCTATTAAGCTTTTTTTGTGAATAATTGTGGGAGGGTGGACAGGGTTCACCCTTTTTTTTGTCGGCAATTACGATCGCCGTTTCGCTCAAAACCAATAGAAATCTAAATGTCTGAGTCTCTCTAAAAGGTAACAAGTAAACTATAAAGGATATCGTCATCAGGTATGATCGGCGATCAACTCCCGAATATATGGACAACAAAAACCCATGGAGACAACCTATATAGCTGATGGGCGTGAAGTGCTTCAATGCCCCACTTTAATTGAAGATGATCGCACGGGCATGAGTCCCGAAACCCTAAAACGGGCTTTTCTGGACAATCTATTTTATTTGCAAGGGGTTAACCGCACTAATGCTAGTCCCTACAATTACTATGTCGCCCTTGCCTACACCGTTCGAGATCGTCTCCTGCGTCGTTTTCTGAAATCCACCGACACCTACAAACAAGAAAAAGTTAAACTCGTCTGCTATTTCTCCGCCGAATTTCTCATGGGGCGGTATTTAGGTAATAATCTCGCTAATTTGGGTATTTATGACCTAATCAAAGAGACGATCGAGGAATTAGGTCTTGATTTTGAGGAAATTATCGAACAGGAACCAGACCCCGGCCTCGGCAACGGCGGTTTAGGGCGTTTAGCGGCTTGTTTCCTTGATTCTCTTGCTTCCTTGGAAATTCCCGCCATCGGTTACGGTATCCGCTACGAATTTGGCATTTTCCATCAAATCATCCAAAACGGTTGGCAGGTGGAAATCCCCGATAACTGGCTACGCTTCGGCAATCCTTGGGAACTACCCCGTCCCGATGAAAGTGTGGAAGTAAAACTGGGTGGCCGGACGGAAATCTATCACGATGATAAGGGACAGGAACGGGTACAATGGCTGCCGGAACGTCGGGTTTTAGCCATTCCCCACGATACCCCCGTCCCGGGTTATAAAACCAACACGGTGAACGCTTTACGTCTCTGGAAAGCAGAAGCGAGTGAATCCTTTAATTTTGAGGCTTTTAACGCCGGGTTATACGATCAATCCGTGGCTGAAAAAATGGACGCAGAAACCATTTCTAAAGTCCTTTATCCCAACGATAACACCCCCGCCGGTCGAGAATTACGTCTGGCCCAACAATACTTTTTTGTGGCCGCTTCCCTGCAAGATTTAATTCGCATTCACCTAAAAAGCCACAAAAATCTGCAAAATTTCCACGAAACCGCCGCTATTCAACTGAATGATACTCACCCTGCCATTGCGATCGCTGAGTTAATGCGTTTGTTAGTGGATGAAAACGGCTTAGAATGGTCACAAGCTTGGACAATTACCCAAAAAACCTTCGCTTATACCAATCATACCCTATTGCCGGAAGCCCTAGAACGTTGGTCGGCGGCTCTACTCGGCAAACTGCTGCCCCGACATCTAGAAATTATCTACCTGATCAATCACTTTTTCCTCGAGGATGTGCAGACTTGGTTTCCCGATAATGAGGAATTATTGGGCAAATTGTCGATAGTTGAAGAAGCTGGTTGGGGTAATAAACAAATTCGCATGGCTAATTTAGCCTGTGTGGGTAGTCACTCGATTAACGGAGTCGCCGCTTTACACACGGAGTTACTGCAAAAAGACACCCTGAAAGAGTTTGCCATGCTCTGGCCAGAAAAATTCTACAATAAAACCAATGGTGTCACCCCGCGCCGGTGGATTTTATTGAGCAATCCCCAATTATCGGCACTATTTACCGAAAAAATCGGCGATGATTGGTTAAAAGACCTGAAGGAATTGCGAAAACTGGAACAATACCTTGATGATCCCGCATTCCGTCAGCGTTGGTATGAAATCAAACAGGCGAATAAGACCGATTTAGCGGCTTATATTCTGAAAACCCGCAATATCGAGGTGGATGTTAATTCGATTTTCGATGTGCAGGTAAAACGGATTCACGAATACAAACGCCAACATCTGGCAGTTCTGCACATTATCGCTCTTTACAATCGCATTAAACAGAACCCTCACATCGATATCGTGCCGCGCACTTTTATCTTTGGTGGAAAGGCAGCTCCGGGTTACTTTATGGCTAAGTTAATTATTAAGTTAACTAATGCTGTAGCTGAAATTGTTAATAAGGATCCTGATGTCAGAGGTCGTTTAAAAGTGGTTTTCCTGCCTAACTTTAACGTTTCTTTGGGTCAGCGCATCTATCCGGCGGCGGATCTGTCCGAACAGATTTCCACGGCGGGTAAGGAAGCTTCTGGAACTGGTAATATGAAGTTTGCCATGAATGGCTCCCTCACCATCGGGACTCTGGACGGTGCTAATATCGAAATTCGCGAGGAAGCAGGGGCAGAAAATTTCTTCCTTTTTGGCTTGACAGCAGAAGAAGTTTATGCTAAGAAGGCCCACGGTTATGAACCGATGAGCTATTACAAAAATAATCGCGAATTGAAGGGAGTGATCGATCGAATTAAGAGTGGTTATTTTAGCCATGGTGACACGGAATTATTCAGGCCGATCGTTGATTCTCTCCTCTACGATGACCAGTATATGCTTTTAGCTGATTATCAATCCTACGCTGATTGTCAGGAACAGGTAAGTGAAGCTTATCGCGATCGGGACAAGTGGACGCGGATGTCGATTCTCAACTCGGTTCGTATGGCCAAATTCTCTAGCGATCGCACAATCTGGGAATATTGTCAAGAGATTTGGAAAGTTAATCCGGTCAAGATTAGTTTAGAAGACTAAGAAGACGTTTCGGGGTGGGTTAATCTCCGCCCCAAATTTTTTTGGGTGAGAATTTACTTTGGTCAAAAATTATTACATATTCGCAACAAAATACACTTTTTTGAGCAAATTAATGTACTCTACTTACACAAGGCGATCAATTATTTTGACCGCCGAGATTTTTAATCATTATAAGATTGTTTCCCTAATTGCCAAATTAACAATTACATACCGAAAAACAATGACAGCAGAATTTAAGTTTATTCCCATAAAATTTAACTGGGTTGCTATCAATCCTAAACCGATTGGGGTTGTCTATTTTATCGGTGGTGCTTTCTTCGGCACTTTTCCCAATCTGTTCTATCGTTATCTACTCAAACAAGTCTTTGAACGAGGCTATACTATTATTGCTATTCCCTATCGTTTTACTTTTCGCCATTGGAATGTTTCCATAGAAATGGTCAAAGATTTGATTGGATTGAGAAAGGCTATTTATGGAGAAGCTAAGTTTTTAGGCTATGAAGATAACCTTGATTTGTATTTAGAGGAACCCACTGCTGGTAATCCTAATTATTTTTGGATGGGCCATAGTTTAGGGTGTAAATATATCTCCCTTTTAGAGGTTTTAAGTGATGTGGAAAACACAGAACTAGAACAGGTTTTGAGTGGTTGTGTCGGTAAAAATCAAGCCGAAGATATCCAAAAATCGCTGAATAATACCCCTATCCATGACGTATCTCTGAAAAATCAACCCTCGCTTTTACTGGCTCCTGTAATTGCTGGCATAGATAGTGCAATTCCCATAGCTGCTCTAGCTAAATTAGTGCAGAGTTTGGGTTTAGATGTACAGCCAAACGTGCAGGAAACCCGTTGTTTAATTAGCAATAGTAACCTATTTCGACTCTTGGAAATTATCGCCTTTGCTAAGGACCTACAGGCTAAAGATACGGTAGCCTGGTTCATTAAAGAACTAAGTCAACAACTCTTAAAACCAGTAGTTCCCTTAGCCAATCGCACCCATTTAGCACCCCTTGGCTGGCGCAATGGCGACCAAGAATTAGCCGATAATGTGATTAAATCAATTCAGGAATTACGCGCTAAACTTATCTCCTGTTATCCCCAAAGTCAGGAAAAAGAGGAAGTCTTAATGAAGATGATTTCTGAAAATTAATCAATTGAGGATAGGGAGAGGTTGCTAACAGTCAATATTGCCACCTGAATCGCTTTTTCGATGGCTTGTTGTTTGCTTTCTACACTAATCCCTTCCTCTTTGCTTCTTTGGGCAATCACAGCACAAATACAAGCGGCAGTAAATCCATAAACCCCCGCCATTTTCAATAAAGTTCCCGCTTCCATTTCATAATTGAGAATATTTAAACGTCGATATTCTTCCGTAATTCCCTCTAAATGACGCTGAAGATAAGGGTTAGCGGAAGACAGGATTCTTTCCTGTCCTTCATAAAAACTATCCACAGAAGCGGTAATACCTAAATGATAATTTACTCCCAAAAATTGAGCCGCCTTGACTAGAGCAACTGTCAAAAAAGGATCCGCCACTGCGGGATATTCTGGGGGAGCAATATCATTAGCTGCACCTTGCCTACATAAAGCCGCTTGGGAGATAATAATATCACCAATTTTTATTCTATTTTGAATTGCGCCACAAGTACCAATACGAATAATAGTTTTAATTCCCACTTGTATTAATTCATTAACCACAATACTCAAAGATGGCGCACCCATGCCACTGGTAGCCAGAAGAATTGGGGTAGAATTATCTAGATAGCCAAGATAACTATTTAATCCGCGATAATCCGATAGTAAACGTGCATTTTGTAAATAAGTTTCAGCAATATAGCGCGAGCGTTCTGGTTCCCCCGATAATAGGGTGATAGTCGGTTTTACTGTGCCTAAATCCTCACTGCTAAAGTTGAGATGATAGGGTTTTTGGTGAGATAAGTTATTGGACATTTAAATCAAATTAAATCAAATTAAGAGCAGTTACTTTGGTTAAATAGGCTTTTAGTTATTATAACCACTTTAGGTTTAAATTAAAATTAAATATTTAATTATTGACAAAAGAGAATTAAGCTTAAGGACGACTATTGATATTAAGTTCTTGCACTAATTCGTGTACTGTGGTTGAGGGATTGGCATCAAAAGGATGTTTTTTGGCTTCATCTCTATCTTGAATAAGTTTTGCTGCATTAGTGATTGCTGTTGTCTGGTATGGCTTTAATTTTTCGTACATATCTTCTCGATTTTTTGCATATTTTTCTTTCTCGTTTAATAATCCATACTTTTTCATCTGGGTAGTTAAAATTTTTAGGTATTCACTTCGGGATGTGACAATATCCAGATATTGAAAGTGTAAAATAAACCAAATTTCAAAAGCTTCATTAGAATAGGCAATCTTGATATTTTTTTGTTTAGCCAGTCTTTCCGCTTGATTAAATTGCTCTTTAGAACAGTTATCTTTATCAAAAACACACCAGATTTGATCAAATGAGTCATCTTGTTTTAGATTATCTATAATCTGAATAGCTTTGTTGACTAAACTCAAGCTATTTTTACCTTCACCTTGCACCATAACTTCAATTTTCTTAGGAACAGCAAAAGCCTTAAAATAGTTAACTTCAGTTTTTTCTCCCTCGCAAATAATTAAAAATCTTTTTCTTGTTTCTCTAGTCTTAGTTTGGCGACGCAAATAATCAGAAGTATTCCTATTTTTCCCCATAGTAATTACCAATAATTGTACTTAAATCACCAATAAAAGGTATTGCGCCATAACGACCTTGAATATAATCTTTGTCAAAGGTATCATTATTATTAATATCAGCAAATTCCACCAAAGAATATAAATCTGTTGCTCCTTGATGATTTTTTTCGGTAAACCAAATTTGATCCCTCCTTAAAAATTTATAACTAAGTAAATTAATATCGTGAGTAGTAAAAATAAGTTGAGCATTTTTGGGATTAGTTTTCTGAGAATTAAATAATTCGATTATACTTCTAGTCATTAAAGGATGAAGTCTGGCATCCAATTCATCAATTACTAAAACTTCCCCTCTTTGCAAAGTGTCTAAAATCGGTGCTGACAGAGCCAAAATCTTTTTAGTTCCATCAGATTCATGATTGTCCATATCAAAAATTTCTAACTCAATCATTTTACCTGTTGAGTCATACTTTGGATGATAGGTTTTTATGGTAGCGGACTTTATTTCACCGCTAGAGTGACTGATGATATTTCTGACAACATCCGGTAAATCTTGCGGGAGACTGTCTAAGGAAATTTTTCTGCTTTCTATTTCTAGGTTGAGATTGTCAATACTTAAATCTAATTTTTTAATTAACTTAGTTACATCATCAATCAAATCTTGTCTATTAGAAAGATGCTCAAGCGTAATCGCTTTTAATAATTCCACATCTAACCCAGACACAACACCTAAGTGACTAAACCAAGAGACAATTTCCACCGCTAGAGAATTATTAAATTGAGCAGCTAGTGATAAAAACAGAGTATTTTTTTTTGTCAATCCTCTTAGTATATTACCTTGTTCAATATTTTTGCTATATTCTATTTTATCGCCTTGCCGATTAAAAATTTTAGTTTCACGACTTCTGGGCGTACAAAATAACCATTCGGAAACTACTCGCTTTTGAGTTACTTCAAATCCATATCTATAAGTTTTATTTTTTAGCTGAAAAACTACTTCAAAAAAGGATGGTTTATCAACAGTTTCGGTACTTAATCTAAAGGGTTCCACATCTATTTTGTCAGTGATTTGTAATTTAGCAGAATTCATGACAAACCGTCCCATAAAATTGAATGCCAGAATTAAATTACTCTTCCCACTGGCATTTGCTCCATAAATAGCGGCACTTTTCAGTAAACTAAATTGTTGATTAACCTTAAAAACATTATTTTTATCAAGCTCATCATTACCACAGGCATCCTCCGCAGCTACCATGCTGAGAGTGACTACATCTTTAAAAGAGCGATAATTGCCGACACTAAATCCGATGAGCATTGCATATTAACCCTAACAGTCTCTAAGGAATAAAGGAGACGATACTTTTATTTTATGCACTTGTTGAGCATTTGAACAAGAATTGTCCTCAGAATCAGCAAACAATCACTGGAAAAAAGGTAAGGAAAATCAATTCCTTACCCGATGACTGTACACTTTTGAAAACAAACTTACACTTTTGCTGACTCTTTAACTAACTTATCCCAACCCAATTCCTTGAGGTTATTGTTGCGACGCAGGGGACGAGTAGCTAACTCTAAAATATCTCGCGCATTGGTAAAACCATGAATTTGAGCAAAAGTAAATTCTACCGACCATTTAGTGTTAATTCCCCGCGCTTCTAAGGGATTTGCATGGGCCATTCCTGTAATCACTAAATCGGGTTTTAACTCGTAAATGCGCTGAATCTGATTGTAGTTATCAGGTTTTTCGATAATTTTCGGGATGGGAACACCCATATCATTACAGGTTTTTTCTAGTAATGCTAATTCGGCCGCTTGGTAGCGTTTATCCATGTAAGGAATACCGATTTCATCACAAGTCATCCCGCAGCGAATTAGGAAACGTGCCAGAGAAATTTCTAGTAAATTATCCCCCATAAAGAAGACCGATTTACCGCGCACAAGTTGCAGATAATCCTCTAAACTTTCCCAAATTTTTGCCTCTCTTTCCTCTAATCCCTGCGGTTCTACTCCCAAAACTGAACAGATTTTTTCTATCCAAGCGCGGGTTCCATCTGGACCGATGGGAAAGGGTGCGCCAATTAATTTACACTTACGACGACGCATTAAAGTGGTGGCAGTTCGTGATAGAAAAGGATTGACACCAGCGACATAATAACCTTCTTCAATTACCGGTAATTCAGTAAAACGTTTAGCTGGCAACCAACCATCTATTTTAACTCCTTGTTTTTTTAATTCTAGGGTTAAATTAGTCACAATCGGGTCGGGAACGGAACCAAATAAAACTAAAGGAGGATGGTCTTTATATTCCGATTCTTCCTGTTTAATTTCTTCTTTTTTACGTCCAAAAGTTAAGAGTTTTTGGATGGCATTCCGTTCTTCTTTTTCCTCTTCGTGCTTAACTTTTTCGGGACATTTATGCACCATGGCAGCGAGGACGGTATCTTCCCCTTGGGTAAAGGCATAATCTAAACCATTAGCGCGCGCTGTCACGATAGGAATACCGATTTCTGACTCTAGTTTTGGTGCTAATCCTTCCAAGTCCATTTTGATTATTTCGGTGGTACAAGTACCGATAAAAACGATAACGCTAGGGTTTCTATCTCGTTTAATTTGTAAGCAGAGGCGTTTTAGTTCTTCGTAGTCTTTTAGTTGAGCGGAAATATCCCCCTCTTCTAATTCGGCCATGGCATAACGTGGTTCGGCAAAAATCATCACTCCCATAGCATTTTGCAGGAAGTAACCACAGGTTTTTGTGCCGATAACAAGGAAGAAACTATCTTCGATTTTTTGGTATAACCAAGCAACACAGCTAATCGGACAAAAGGTGTGATAGTTGCCAGTTTCACAATCAAATTGTAAAGCGCTCGGTTCTTGAATGGCGGTCATGTTTTTGGTGTCTCCTTTAACTTAGTTTATTGAGGTTTTCTAGTTGTAACTCTTGGCGGATTTTTTGCAGTACAGGATCCTCAGTAGCACAGACAGAATTACTTAATTCTCTTTCTTTTTCTCGTTTTTTGAGTTCTATCTCAGGATCAAAATTTAATCCTAAAGCATCGACAATTCTATTACTATCGTGACTGAGAACACAAAAAGGACTCATCCACATAAATAATTGTGTTTCTAAAGCAGTAGCTACTCCCAGAATTAGCTGAGAAGAAGGACGTTTTCCACTATCAGGAGTGTTTATCCAAGAATTAGTAGCAGTCATAAAGACCCTAATCCAAGATTGATTAACTTCGTAGTAATCCAACCATTTATCTTTAAGTCCTGCTTTTAATTCCTCAAAGTTGCGCATTTTGTCTCCTTGGCTGAATAATGATGTTCTCTCTATTAGAATTCCCAATAAGAGGGAAAAATTATCATCATCGAGTCCTCGATAAAATTCGTGGGTAGGGTGGGTTAGGCGACAATAAGTTAGGCTAAGTTAATTATTCGTCGTAACCCACCCAGAAAAAGACTTTATTGGTGGTTATTGGTGGTTATTGGTGGGTTACGCTGTCCCTAACCCACCCTACAAAATAATCTAAACCATCATTAGCTCTAATTCTTCCTCGGCGTTAACTTTGGGTTTATCAGCATTAAGATAGAAATCCGATAATAAAGTGAATAATTCACGGTCGGCAGATTCTTTGGGAATAACTCCTTCTGGTTTAGCTAAAATCTGATCGGCAATGTTGAGATAATAGTCAGTTTTACAATCAAATTGTAAAGCGCTCGGTTCTTGAATGGCGGTCATGTTTTTTAGTTCTCCTTTAACTTGGTTTATTTAGGTTTTCTCGTTGTAACTCTTGGCGGATTTTTTGCAGTACAGTATCCTCAGTAGGATATACATAATTACTTAATGCTGTTTCTTTCTTTTCTAGTTGTTTCTTCTCAGGATCAAAGTTTAATCCTAAAACTTCTAGAAGTTTGTCTCCATCGTAATTAAGCTGACAAAAGGGATACATCCACACTGATAATTGAGATTCTAAAACGGTCATTGCACCTATAATGATGTAAAAATTCGGACGTTTACCTCCGTCTGATGTTTTTCGCCACCAGCCTCTAGAATCCATTAAAGACTTAATCCAAGATTGATTGTTTTGGTAGTAATCTAACCATTTATCTGGTAAGATTTTTAGCAATTCCTCAAAAATAATTACTTTGTTTTTTTCGACTGATAATTGTTTTTCTCGGAATCCGTTGAGATATTCAGTGTGCGAAGTAGAAATCAGTAATTCTTTTCCCGATTTTTCCAACTCCTTTTTTTCAGAATCAAAATTTAGTCCTAAGACTTCTAGCAGTTTGTCGCCATCGGAACTAAGTTGACACAAGGGATACATCCACACTGATAACTTAGGTTCTAAAGCTGTTGCTGCCGCTATAATTATGTCAGCACTAGGACGTTTACCTCCGTCGGGAGTTTTTCGCCACGAACCTCTAGAATTCATTAAACACTTAATCCAAGCTTGATTATTTTGGTAGTAATCTAACCATTGCCTCGGTAAGTTTGCTTTTAATTCCTCAAAGTTGCTCATTTTGTCCCCTTGGCTGAATAATGATGTTCTCTCTATTATAATTCCCAATAAGAGGGAAAAATTATCATCATCGAGTTGGGTGGTGGGCCAGGTTTTCCTTAACCCACCAGACGAGATTTTTTCCGGAATTAAACCATCATTAGCTCTAATTCCGCCTCGGCGTTAACTTTGGGTTTATCGGCATTAAGATAGAAATCCGATAATAAAGTGAATAACTCCCGGTCGGCAGATTCTTTGGGAATAACTCCTTCTGGTTTGGCTAAAATCTGATCGGCAATGTTGAGATAATAGTCACAAACGTAACTTAACATCGGGTCTTTGTCGGCCATTTCAAAGAGAGTTTGACCTTTAACTCTGGAGACGCGAATATCTTCAATTAAGGGTAAAACTTCTAACACTGGCATGGGAACATGATCCACATATTTATTAATTAAATCGCGTTTTGAGGTGCGATTACCAATTAATCCAGCTAGTCGCAGGGGATGGGTGCGCGCTTTTTCACGGACGGAAGCGGCGATGCGATTGGCGGCAAAAAGAGCATCAAAGCCGTTATCTGTGACAATTATGCAGTAATCGGCGTAATTTAAGGGTGCGGCAAATCCTCCACAGACCACATCCCCCAAAACATCGAACAAAATCACGTCAAATTCATCAAAAGCGTTCAATTCTTTTAATAATTTCACCGTTTCCCCGACGACGTAACCGCCACAACCGGCGCCGGCCGGAGGGCCACCCGCTTCCACGCATTTGACACCACCGTAACCATCATAGATAACGTCTTCGGGCCAGATGTCTTCGTAGTGAAAATCTTTTTCTTGTAGGGTATCGATGATTGTGGGAATAAGAAAGCCTGTGAGGGTGAAAGTGCTATCATGCTTGGGGTCACAGCCTATTTGTAGGACTTTTTTGCCTCTTTTAGCTAAAGCGGCCGAAATATTACAGCTTGTTGTCGATTTACCGATGCCACCTTTTCCGTAGACTGCGAGTGTTAAAGGCATGGAAGTTCTCCTAAATGTACGCTTGAATGGTGAGTTTGTTTATCAGTGCTTCGATCGCAATTATTGAACATCTACCCGCCCCTTGGCAAGAGGCTCAATTTTTATCTGCTATAGCTAAAGTGAGAATAAAAGCGTAAAAATTAGATAAATAATTTTTTAGAGCTTATAAAGTCTCTGAAATTAGCAAAAACTTATAAAAACAGCTTTGTTTATATATTTACTTTAAATACAAAGAATAAACAAAAAAACGCCAAAGCTTTACAAAAACTCGATAAACAGGGTTTTACCTTGGCAAACCAGCACAAAAAAGGTCAAGATAGAGCCAGTCTAGAGACCGATGTCAGATTTTCGTGAATAATCATTACAATTTTCCCCGGCAGGTTAAATAAATCGATCCTGAGAAGGATGCCGAAAAAGCCTGTAGTAGAATTAGAGGAAAGTACCTGTAGGGTTTCCTATGCGAGTTAAGCAAAAAACGCTGACTACACTCTTATTAGAGAATAAGGCTCCTAAATATCGTCCTTTTCTGGGTTTTTTTCTGGCTGGGTTTCCTTTGCTGTTTTTAGCCTATGTAGTTTTTTTCCAGCGCGCTTATCTCAACTGCATGAGGTTAGGCACAAAAAGGATAGATTGTCAATATGTCCAAGAGTATAATTTTCCTGTTTCTAGTCGGGAAAATTTTTCTTTAACTCACATTAAAGCTACGGCTGTCTATCAAGAAGTTTTTATCAGTGTTGAGCAGAAAAAAACTGTTAATAACACGGTTTTATTGGTCGGAAGAAATAACCATCTCTACATCGAGAATTTTCGGGATGTGCAGTCAGCTAGTGATTTTAAAACCCGATTTGAGAGTTTTGTGAATAGATATCAAAATCGGGGAATTATTGCCAAAAGTTCCCTAGATACCTTGTCAGCAGTGCTAGAACAGCATCATAATTATCCCTATTATCTCTGGGGTATGTTATGCTTATTGTCTGGTCTATTGTTACTTTATGATGCCAGCTATTGGGAGAGTTATGTCTTTAATCAAGGCAAGGCTACCCTAACCCGTAAGCGACAACATTTAATTTTTAGAAGTGAAAGTGATTATCTTCTAGAGATAATTGTTGAGGCAAAGATAGAAGATTACAAAGGCTTTTTTGGTTCTAATTACCGACGGATTATTTTAACCTTATCCAACGGGGAAAAAATTATTCTCAATCGCCGTTTACTGGAATCTATCAGTAACGGAAAAAGGGAAGAAAAAATCCTGGCAATGATTGCCGAAAAGTTAAACTTAACTCAAGAGGAACTGTTAATCTAAGTAAATGCGCTCAAATTCTAGTTATTTAAAGTCTCTTTTTTTCGGTTTCCTATTAGTGACCGTGTTAGTTTATATATTACGAGGCATGGGAATATTATCTTTTTTACCCGGAGGATTAATTTTGTTATTAATTCTCTCTTCCGTGGTGACGGGAATCCTCTACGGAATCGATAAAACCCGTCGTTTTTAGGAAAATATTGGCTCTTCCTTCCAGACAAAAACGAGAAGAACCCAACGGTTCTAACGTCAATGTCAAGATTGCGGTCGTTACTTTATGAGCAATCCCACTGATAAAAATATCGGCTGCATCTCCTGTTTGTGATATGAGATGCAGCCATTGCCAAAGGCTAACACACCCAGACTAATTAACCCGGGACTAAAGAAGATTTGAGCGCAAAAATTTTCTCGATTACCTCTTCTACCACCTTATCGGGAGTGGAAGCACCAGAAGTCACTCCGACGATAATTTTTCCCTCATTTAACCAGTTATCGGTGATGATTAAATCGCCACCTAAAGGTTTATGTTCGATGCGATTACCGGGGAGAATGCGCTCGGCACTATCGATATGATAGGAGGGAATGGCACGATCGATCGCTATTTCTTGTAGGTGAGTGGTATTAGAAGAATTATAACCGCCAATTACCACCATTAAAGAAAGCGGTTCTTTCACCAGTTCAAACATGGCATCTTGACGCTCTTGAGTGGCATCACAGATGGTATTAAAACTCATGAAATGATCTTTAAAATCGATCGGTCCGTACTTTCTCAACATAGTATGCTCGAAGAGTTTGCCAATTTCCTCCGTTTCACTTTTCAGCATCGTGGTTTGATTGGCAATACCGATATAATCTAGATCGTGATCGGGATCGAAACCCTGGGAATGGGCATTTTTAAACTTCTCTAAAAACTCGTTTTTATCGCCACCGTGGAGAATATAATTAGCGACATAATTAGCCTGAGCCAAATTTAAAACTATTAGATAAGTGCCAGCAAAAGAGCTAGTGGCGATCGTTTCTTCGTGATTATATTTGCCGTGAATAATCGAAGTGTGGTCGCTTTTTTTGTGCTTTTCCACGGAATTCCAGACCTTAGAAACCCAGGGACAAGTGGTATCCACAATCATGCAACCCTTATCGTTAAGTATTTGCATTTCCGAGACACTAGCCCCAAAAGCAGGTAAAATCACCACATCCCCCGATTCCACCACAGTAAAGTCTTTTTGGCCATTTTCCACCGGAATAAAACCCACGGCCATGGAGCGCAGACGCTGATTAACCGAGGGATTGTGAATAATTTCGTTAGTAATCCAGAGACGTTCCTGGGGAAAATGTTGACGAGTTTCGTAGGCCATAGCAACAGCGCGTTCTACCCCCCAACAAAAACCAAAAGCTTGAGCGAGATAGATCGTCACGTCACCCCGTTCTAAACGATAATTATTTTCACGAATTTTTTGGATCAGGTCGCTTTGATACTCATTGGTCATCGCATCCATTACTTCCTCTTTGTGACCGAATCCCTTGCGGTTATAGTTATCCGATTGCTGTAGGGTGCGTTTAAAGGATTTTGTATCCATGATTCTCTGATAGGGGTATTGGTGGCGCTAAATTGGGCGAGACAGTAGCTTGCCATATATTAAAAATACCTTATCTAGTCAGCCCAGGGAGTCTTTAGAGACTAGAGAGAAATTCCTCGTCGATATCGTAACCAAACTGTTGAGCGAAAAATTTTAAGCGAGATAAAGCAGGAATTTGCTGACTTTTCAGCCAATCAGACAAAATAAAGAGTTTTTGCATCACAAAAATCTCTAAAGCTTCGGGGTTATATTGAATTCCTTCCCCGCGATGGAATTGATGCGGGACCAACATAGCAGCATAACGAGCGATTTCTCCATGTTTTGGGTCAAGAATAAAGATTAACCAAGGATAAACCGCATCTAAACGCAGAAACCACAGCCTAACTTCCGGTATCTCCGATAATTCTCGCATATCACCCTCAGCGCGAGGATAATCTATCTCTAATTGTAGAGCTTGTTCCAGTTCGGCGATCGCTGATCGGGACTGATAATCTTGAATAATAGTCTCTAAAGATGAGAGATCGAGATTTTGAATCTGATTGGGTTTAAGAGCGATTTTGACAGTCATAGGGGCAAATAAAAGGTTATATCGGGCGAAATTACCGTTTTTTATCCCCAGATCGGCAATGATCTATCTCAGAAAATACTCTCGATCGGGACAAAAAACTAAGTATGACTATTCTCTCACTCCGGAGCGGCAAGGGAAACCGGACTAAAATCGCCAAGGTTGGATTTCTCCCACAATTTAACCTCCCTTGCACACTGGGGTTTTTTAGATTGATAACTGTTAGCTTGACGGGTAAACATAAGGTAATATCGTCTTCGTTTGCTCATCAGTTCTGTGTGGGTTCCTACTTCGCTAATTTTACCGTTTTCGAGAACAACAATGCGATCTGCCAGTGGACAAAGAGCTAATCGATGACTAAATAGGGTCTGCTGAAAAAGTTTTTCAGCAAACCCTATTTAAAACAAACAAAGGTTGAGTCTTCTCTGACGAATAATACAGATTATTACATTCTCCCGCACTCGAACCAGGGATAAAGGTACAATAGAACTGTAGGGATGTGGAGGGTTGCTATGTTTACACACAACTTAGATGACAGAAAACTGCCCCTCGATCGAGAAGGGAAAACACTGCGAAAATTCACCTATCGTCCACCAAAAATCTACCACCTTGATCGCCCTAGCAATTTATCAATGGAAGGGAATTCAAGGATTGTGGGATTTAGAAGGAAAATTTGCCCTCGTTATTCTTGATGGAAGTCCTGCGGCAACATTTCCTAGGCATTGCTGATGTCGAAAGTGGCAGTCGCATCAGCAGTTCCCTAGCTGTAATCCCATGGTTGCCACCAACCAACTGAACTATGACTATTATCTCACTCCGGAGCCAGGGGGAGAAACTGGACTAAAATCCCTAGGGTTGAATTTCTCCTACAATTTAACCTCCCCTGCACACCGGGTTTTTTGGTCGGCAAAATCGGTAACTGGGGAGACGAATAAGTTAGTCAGTTTATGGGAAAATAAGCGTATCTTCTCCGCTTTTATCCCATGCAGGCCAACTTTTTTACTAATATCCTCTTACCCGTTGCCCTAGGCGTTTTAATGTTAGGCATGGGATTAGGATTAATTGCCGCCGATTTTCAGCGTATCACCCGTTATCCCAAAGCAGTCCTGATCGGTTTAGTCAATCAAATTATTATCCTACCGCTCGTCGGCTTTATTATTGCTTCTCTCTTGCCTCTCCGGCCAGAAATTGCCGTCGGTTTAATGATTGTCGCCATTTGCCCCATCGGTCCTTCCTCCAATGTTTTAACCTATTTAGCTAAGGGAGATGTGGCCCTTTCTGTTACTTTAACCGCTTTTAGTAGCATCATCGCCATTTTCACAATACCTTTTTTAGCTACTTTAACTCTCCAGCATTTTATGGGTGAAAGTGCCGCCATATCCCTACCCATTGGTTCCACTATGGCGCAGATATTTTTGATTATACTTTTACCGATGATTATCGGTATGACTATCCGCCATTACTTCCCTTTACTGGCCAAAAGTCTGGAACCGATAACTAATCGTTTGGCCGTAATTTTTCTAGCGGTTATTATCTGCTTATTAATCCTGAGAGAATGGCAACGGTTACCTTTATTTATCGCTCAAACTGGCATCGCAGTGATCATTTTAAATACGACTGCTTCCCTAATTGGCTTTTTCAGTGGTCGTTTATTTCAATTAACTATTCCCCAAAGAATTTGTATCGCAATTGAAGTAGGTATTCAAAGCGGCACTTTAGCTATTGCTATCACTGCCGGTTTATTAAAGAATCCCGATCTAGCCATTCCCGCAATGGTCTATAGTTTATGGATGTATGTCAGCGCTTTTATTGCTGTTTATTATGGTCGCAAAAAAGTAGCTTTGGCAAAATAGGTAAATGGGGTGATAGGGAGAAGGTATCGGGATGCTTTTTCCGTTATTAGTAAACATTACTCAGTAATAATATTCGATTATTTGTCGAGTTTTTAGGTGACTTGAATCGCTGAAAAGCTTGGCTGTGTGTTTTCTTTACTCCTCGATTAATTCATGAGACCTTTTGTGAAAATCAAACATTGTTGTTAGGGTTAGGAGTCAGTAGTCAGGAGAATTAAGAATAAATAATAATCAATAGACCTCTTGTGAAAATCAAACATTGTTGTTAGGGTTAGGAGTCAGTAGTCAGTAGTCAGTAGTCAGTAGTCAGGAGAATTAAGAATAAATATGATAAATTCTCTGTTGTAATCCGTTTTTACTTGTCATTTCTGTTTTCCCGTTCCCCGCTTCAATAGCCGAGTTTGCTACTACATTAGTACAAAAGATCGGCACACATAAACAGTTATAAGATTGGTCGGGATTGACCTTTTCTAGGCAGCCGAGGTGCTAAAAACTTTACTAGGCGCTTATTTCAGGTATTGCAACCCTATTTGATGCCTGAACATTTCCCACTGATCAGAAACGCCGTAATCTAGCGCTTGCATTAGTCTAGAGATTACAATAGAAAAGAAGGATTATTCCCAGAAATCATGACACTGCTGACGGTTCGATCGCTCAAAAAAGACTTCGGTATCAAGGAAATTCTCAAAGATGCCAGTTTTAGCCTCGATGATCGCGATAAAGTCGGCCTGATCGGTACGAATGGATCGGGAAAATCGACCCTATTGAAAATGATCGCCGGATTGGAAGCGATCGATGGTGGCGAAATTCAAATCAATTCGGGGATGAAAATCGTCTATTTACCCCAGCAACCCGATCTAGACGACGAGAAAACGGTTTTAGAGCAGGTTTTCGCCGATAGTGGCGAAAGCATGACTTTAATCAAGGAATACGAGGAATTGTCCGATCGCCTTGTCCATGAGCCAGAAAATCTGGATACTATTATGGAACGTTTGTCAAGGGTTTCGCAACAAATTGATAAACTTGCCGCCTGGGATTTAGAAACTAATGCTAAAGTTATTTTAAGTAAACTGGGCATCGATAATTTTAATGCTCGCGTGGGAGATTTATCGGGGGGATATCGCAAAAGAATCGCCATCGCTACCGCACTTTTAGCCGATCCTGACTGTTTATTGATGGATGAACCCACCAACCATTTAGACGCACTTTCGGTGGAGTGGTTACAGAGTTATTTGTCCCGTTTTCGGGGAGGATTATTATTAATTACTCATGATCGCTATTTTCTCGATCGAGTGACTAATCGCATCATTGAAATCGATCGAGGAGACTTATCTACTTATGGGGGAAATTACGCTTATTATCTAGAAAAAAAAGCTTTAGCGGAAGAATCGATCGCCAGTAGTCAACGCAAACACGCGGGAGTTTTACGACGGGAATTAGAATGGTTATCCCGGGGACCAAAAGCGCGCAGTACCAAACAAAAAGCGCGGATCGATCGCATTCAGTCCATGGGTAATAAGGAATTTAAACAGGTGGAAGGAAAAGTCGATATTGCTACCGCAGGAAGACGCATCGGCAAAAAAGTTATTGAAGTAGAAAAGATCTCGAAAGCTTACGGAGATCGCACTTTAATTAAAGATTTTACCTATATTTTTACTCCCGAAGATCGCATCGGTATTATTGGCAGTAACGGAGTAGGAAAATCTACTCTCATGGATATTATTACCGGGAAAACTCTCCCCGATTCAGGCACGGTTGACATCGGTTCCACTATTCATATTGGTTACTTCGATCAACAATCCGATGATCTCAATATCAATGAAAATCAAAGAGTGATCGAATATCTGAAAAGTGTGGCCGAATTAGTCAAAACACTAGACGGTAGCGTGATTACCGCTTCCCAGATGTTAGAAAAATTTCTCTTTCCTCCCGATCAACAGTATGCACCAATTTATAAACTTTCTGGAGGAGAAAGAAGACGCTTATTTTTACTACGAGTTTTGATGAGTGCGCCTAATGTTTTAATCTTAGATGAACCCACCAATGATCTCGATGTGCAGACTTTAGCAATTTTAGAAGAATATTTAGAGGACTTTAACGGTTGTGTGATTGTTGTTTCCCATGATCGCTATTTTCTCGATCGAGTAGTTGATACTATTTTTGCTTTTGAAACCAGGGGTAATATCCGTCAATATCCGGGTAATTATTCCCTTTATCTCGATCAGAAAAAAGAGGAGGAGGAACCAAAAGAAAAAAAAGTCACCCCAAAAACTGTTAAAGCTTCTCCGTCACCTGTCAATAAAAAAATCTCTTTTAAAGAGAAAAAAGAATACGAAGATATCGAGAAACAAATACCAATTTTAGAAGCAAAAAAAACTGAAATTGAACAGGTACTTTATGGAGAACCCCTAGAAGATTTTACCAAGATAACCGCTCTGACCGAAGAATTAGCTCAATTGAGTCAAAAAATTGATAATTTAACTGATCGCTGGTTAGAATTAGCAGAAAAATTAGGCTAGGATGATCCCTAATTTCCCGATCGATTTAGTCAAAACTGAGTGATAATTTCTGGTGAATCATCCTCATCCATGATCAGATCTGCCGACTCCACCCGCAAGAGTGCCAAATTATCGTTAACCACCCCTTGAAGATAGATTTCCCCCATCCCTTCACCCCCTAGATCGATCGCTCCGAAAACTTGACCGGTTTTGGTATTAAAATTAAACTGAAAATAATTAGCCGAGGAGATTCCCTCGCTGACATTATCGTATTTAGCGATCTCTTGACCACTATTATCATAAAAAGATACTTGAAAATTTTCTAAAACTTGCGTTTTTCCCGAACCTTTTTCCGAAAAGATAGTCGGGGCCGTTTTTTCATCATAACTAAAAGAACCTTTAGCTGTATAGCCTTGATTTCCCAACCATTGAAAATCGATCGTCACCGCTAAAACCCCTTGGCTATTCATGTTAGCAACTAAAAGCCAAGCTAATAGTAAAGTCAATATCATCTTTTTCATGGTCAATCTAAACTATCATTAGTAGGTTATTTCAGTGATCAGTGATCAACTTTTTGCTTCCCACACCCTACACCCCACTTTCCTATACATTTTAAACAGGATTTAGTATCACTGATCATCATGAATAGGGCTAATTTTATCCGACAAAGAGCGATTGACAAAAACTGGCACAATTATCAATCGCAGTGTCAGATTTTGCGATCGCAACTTGGTTTTAATCAAGTGCCTTGCTCCCGTCCCCAAACCTGCACCGGTTGTCGTCACTACCACGGTCAATCCTACGGTCAGAGTCGAGAAACCCGTCAGCGTCTAATTTGTCGATTTCATCCCTCCGGTTGGAATCAAGGCGAAAATTGCCCGGATTGGCAAAGCGAAGACCCCTGAACGGAAATTTAAACCGGACAAAACCATCCTAGGGGCTGGGGTTCGCAACTGTGGCACACTAGAGAGTATAACTGAATTGACAGTAAGCCCTTGACTAATCAAATTACCCCTTTCGACCCCCTTCACAACCACGACGAGACGGGCCATGACCACGAGTCAAAAGGGACTCCCCACGTCCATAGCGAAGCTTCCCTGAAGCAAATTATTAACCGTCTCTCGCGCATCGAAGGACATATTCGCGGCATCAAGACGATGGTATCGGAAAATCGTCCCTGTCCTGAAGTTTTGATGCAAATTGCCGCTATTCGCGGGGCGATTGATCGTGTCGCCAGAATTATTCTCGACGAACATCTGAGCGAATGTATTGCCCGGGCTGCCCAGGAAGGTAGTATCGAGACAGAAATCGAAGAATTAAAGGCCGCCTTGGATCGCTTTTTACCCTAGATTGTGCTATAATGAGAAGTTGGCATTTTTTAGGCAGAGAGCAATTACAGGAGGTGAATTAGGTTAATGACCCAAGTGGTAGTTGGTCAGAACGAGGCGATCGAATCAGCCCTGCGTCGTTTTAAGCGACAGGTAGCGAAAGCGGGAATTTATGCGGATATCAAAAAGCATCAATTTTTTGAAACCCCTCAAGAAAAGAGAAAGCGTAAAGCAGTAGCCCGGAGACGACAAAGAACCCGTCGTCGTTAAAATTAGCCAAGTCAGAAGCCACTCGCAAGCTTCTGGCTTGCTTTTATATTTTAACCTGGTTTTGGGGGTTGGGTTTTAGGGGTGTGGGGTGTGGGGAGAAGGGAGAAGGGAGAACGGAGAAAAAAGCTGATTACTGATCACTGATAACTGATAACTGATAACTGATAACTGAATCCTGACGGCTTTTTCGCTTAAGATAAAGTTTAGCCCTCGATCGAGTTCTAGTGTTTTCATGGTTTTACAACTGCGCGTCTATGTTCCCGAACACCCTCTGGTTAAGCATTGGCTGGCGATCGCACGCGATCAAAATACCCCCTCGGTACTGTTTAAAACAGCGATGACGGAACTAGGGCGCTGGTTAACCTACGAAGCGGCGCGGCAATGGTTGCCAACCCTGGAAACTAGCGTTAAAACCCCTCTAGCGGAATGTCCGGCTACTTTTATCGATCCTAGCGTACCGATCGCCGTAGTCCCGATTTTACGGGCAGGATTAGCCCTGTTGGAAGGGGCCCAAAGCCTTTTACCCCTAGCTAGTACCTATCATCTCGGTTTAGCCAGAAATGAGGAAACCCTAGAGGCGAGTTGTTATTTAAATAAATTACCAGCCAGTTTTGATCCGGCCACAAGAGTCTTAATTCTTGAACCGATGTTAGCCACGGGGGGATCAATTTCAACGGCAATGGCAGAAATTACCAGCAGAGGCGTTGATCCTGCCCTGATTCGCCTGATTTCCGTCGTGGCTGCTCCGCCGGCTTTACAGAAATTGAGTCAAAATTATCCCAGTTTGAACATTTATACGGCTATTATCGATGAAGGATTAAATAGCCGCGGTTACATCGTGCCGGGGTTGGGCGATGCCGGCGATCGAGCTTTTGGAACCTATTAGGAGAAAAAGGGATTATGAGTCAGCGAGATGGGTTTACGGGCGGTTTTTTAGCCGGTGCGATTGTCGGTGGTTTAGTGGGCGGTGTTTTGGGGACAGTGTTGGCTAATCGCGGCCGTCGTGGTTTAGCTGCTGCTGACAATCAGTCTTTTTTGGAGGGCATCCGCAATGGACGCTTGACTCCAGAGGAAGGCATGGAAATGGCCCGCCGCAGTTTAGAAGATAAAATTGCCCAGTTAAATCTAGCGATCGATGATGTGCGTCAACAGTTAGGATCGGTACAGGAAAACGGCAGCGATCATTAAAATAGGGCTGACTGAATAAATTTAAAAACCTTGTTGGATAAACTCTGTGCTTACCGGAGCTATGGTTAACCTCACCTATAACAAAAATCGCCCTCTTCCCAGCGCCGAAGAATTGCCCTCTTCCGACGAAACTCCAGTGGACAATCAGTTACAGAATGATATTCCCAATCTGCTGCTAAATTTATTAGCCTTAATTTGGAACCGTCGAGATGATTGGTATTTTGGGGTAGATATGGCTGTTTATTATAATCCAGACGAATCAGCTTTTGTCCCCGATGGTTTCTTAGCAGTTGGAGTCAACCATGATACGGGAGAAAGAGGTCGGTTAAGCTATGTTTTGTGGGGAGAAAAGTATATCTTGCCGATTTTGTTTTTAGAGGTAATTTCCGAGAAGTATAATAGTGAATATGAGGAGAAATTCTTAAATTACCAAAGCCTAGGGATTCTGTATTATGTAATATACAATCCTTTCAGTGGCAGAAGGGGAAGATTTAAAAACCGACAAAGATTAGAAGTATATAAATTAATCTCAGGGAAATATGAACTTCTAGAGAGTGAGAATAATCGAGTTTGGTTGCCAGAAATTGGCTTGGCGCTAGGTTACGAGAAAGGAGAACATATTGCTTGGTATCGGGAATGGTTATACTGGTATGACCAGTCAGGAAATCGCTATCTAACGGCTGAGGAAAGAGTGAACCAGGCTGAGGCGATCGCTGCTCAAGAACGCTTGGCTAAACAAGAGGCTGAGGCGATCGCTACTCAAGAACGCCAAATTGCCAATCAAGAACGTCTGGCTAAACAAGAGGCGGAACAAAAAGCCATCCGGCTGGCTGAACGGCTCAGAACCCTTGGAATTAACCCCGATGAAATGTAGGAGCTGACTTCTCCAAGGTATCAAAACCCCCAAAAAAAGAGAGAGGAAACCCGCGTCTCCTCTCCCTGGGGCATTATTTTCTGCCTTTGCGGACAGCACCCCCTAGCATTAAGCCGCCTAGGGTGATAAAACCAAGAATACTCGTGTGTTCGGGGACAGTGATGCCTCCGCCGCCTGGCTTGGTCAACACACCTGACAGCGCATACACCGATCTAACATTGACACGATCAATCGCAGTTTGCGCATCTATCCAACCATTAGATGATGTAGATGTAAAACCACCAGCGACGAATGAATCACCTAATAGATTTGGAATTAATGCCTCGCCATTGGAAGATGAACCAGACCAGATAAATGAAAAAGTGTCGGATGTGTCGTTTTGAGTTCGATCGATCGGTCGTATGATGCTGCCATCCCAGAGATCGCCATTATCGTTGGCGATTCGGTTGCCATCTATGAGGTAGATGGGAACACCCGGACTCGATGGATTAGTACCTGTATTATCACGGGCAGCGACTGTGGCAGTAGAACCGATCACCTTCCATTCGATCGTATTCGGGTTAAATCCTGCCGCATTTAAAGCCAGATCGAGAGCCGTATCAATCGCTGCGGTTCCCCCTGTGGCTTGACTGGTGACAAAGGTATTGTAATCGTTGATGTCGGCGCTTGTTGCATCCCGTGTGCCGGAGGTGACAAAGACCAAACGATACTGAGCGCCAGGAGCCAAGTCAGCAGGGACGACCACCAAAGCAGCCTGTGCCGCACTAGCCGTTGCCAGAGTCGCTAGGGCAACTCCAGAGACAAAGCAGAGTTGTTGTATTTTTTTCATTAGAGTTCTTGCATAATTAGGGTTTGCGGCAAAAAGTTTGTTGGTGGGGTTAGGAGTCGGTCGTCGGTCGTCGGTCGTCGGTCGTTTCAAGCTTTGTTGCCCTCTTTCTTTGTACCAGTGTATGTACTGCAAGAAGG
>SFAQ01000073.1:0-6311 GCA_007096525.1 Microcystis wesenbergii Mw_QC_B_20070930_S4
ACTGAAGATGGTACAGCTAATCTCATCTACACTTTCACTCGTACAGGTTCCACCACAAATTCCTTAACCGTCAATTACACCCTGGGAGGGACAGCTACTTTAAATACCGACTACACTCGTACAGGGACTACCAATACTGTCACCTTTGCTGCTGGTTCAGCGACTGCTACTATAACTGTTGACCCTACTGCTGATACTACAGTTGAATCTGATGAAACCGTCATTTTAACCCTCGCGACCGGGACAGGTTATACAGTAGGTACTCCTAACGCAGCCACGGGGACAATTACCAATGATGATACCAGTGTTCCCTCCCAACTCTCCATCAACGACATCACCGTAGTGGAAGGTAAAGATAATAATGCCATCCTCACCGTCACGGTTGATAACCCCAATCCGCAACCAATTACCTTCAACTATACCACTGCACCCATTAACGCTACCGCTAATGTAGATTACACTAGCAAAACCGGAACTATCACCATTGCACCTAATACTTCCACTGCTACTATTAGCATTCCCATCCTCAATGATAACCTCAATGAAGCCGATGAAGCTTTTACAGTAACCCTGTCAAATCCCGTTAATGCTACCATTAACCCCGAAGGAGGAATAGGAGAAGTTATCATTACTGATACTTGGCAAAGCACTCTCACTCGCACCTTACCAAACAATGTCGAAAACCTCAAACTAATTGGCACTAATAATATTAATGGTACAGGTAACGCTGGTAACAATAATATCACTGGAAATAGTGCGAACAATACCCTCAATGGTGCAGATGGAATTGATACTTTGGTAGGTGGTTTAGGAAATGATATTTATCAAATTGATACCAGCACCGACACCATTACAGAAAACACCAACGAAGGTACAGATACTGTTCAATCATCGGTTACTTATACCCTCGGTAATAACTTAGAAAACCTCACCCTAACCGGGACTACAGCCATTAATGGTACAGGTAACGCTGGTAACAATAATATCACTGGAAATAGTGGCATTAATCAAATCAATGGAGGTGCGGGAATTGATACTTTAACCGGTGGTTTAGGTGCAGATACCTTCATCTTCCAATTTGGCCAATCCACCATATCAACAAGCGATCGTATCACAGATTTTGCCATCAATAGTGATAAAATTGACCTACTAACTCAAAGCGGAAACGCCATGAGTGCGCCTAGCAATTTCAGTCGCGCTGCTGATAGCACGGCTACCACTTTAGACAATTTAATCAATCAAGTATTTACTGATGCCAATGGAGCGACTACAGGTAATCAAGCCTTAGCGGTTAATAGTGCCGCCCTAGTGCAAGTAACAGGGGGTGCAATCGCCGGAACTTACCTCGTTATTAATGATAGCACGGCTGGCTTCCAATCCAGCAATGATTTATTAATAAATATCACTGGATTTACTGGTAGTTTACCAGCTTTAGGTAGCCTGACAGTGAGTAATTTCTTTGTTTAATTAACACCTTTTTTCTAAAGTAATGGCAGAGATGGTGTAGGATGCCTGCCACGAATAAAGAAAAATAGTATAGCAAAGACCAAGGTGCTTAGGACAATCCATCGCTGAAACCCTGTTCAGATAAGAGTTTGAAAATTGAAAGCGTCCTAAATAACCCATTATTTGCTATATAACCTTACCTATCAAAACTTTGCCGTCACAATTTAGGACAACAATGGGCGTATAACCTACGCCTCTACTCTTCTTCATCTTCTTGACTTGACAAAGGCTTCTGTGCAACGTGGCGCACGAAAAGAATCTGCACAATATCGCCAGTGATGGTAAAGAGAATTCTGTAGGCACTACGTCCCTTACCATAAATAAGTTGTCGGATTTCTTCCTCCAAGAAATTATTTTCAAAAGCAAGTGAACAACGGTAAGGCATTTGCTCTAGTGACAGAATTGCTTTGTACAATCCTTCCAGCCACAACCTCGCTTTTCGAGGAGAATCTTTACTGAACCACAGATAGGCTTTTTCAATTCCCTGTTCTGCTTGCTGGTTGTATGACCACTTGATACTTTTGGCTCATGGAGAACTGTCCAGTTTGTCGAACAATTCAGAGAAGAATTCCTCTGCTTTCTTACCTTTGCCTTGCTTCATCTCTTCAAGACCACGCTTGACTCCTTTAAGCGTCTCAACCAATTCAGCAGCTTCAAGAAGTGTCTGATAGGATTCCGCATCTTGCACGACGAGTGCTGCTTTCCCATCAACCGTAAGCACCAAAGGGTCTTTGGTTTGTTTGAGATGCTCTAAGAACTGGGTCGTGTTTCGTTTAAACTCAGTTAGAGAATGAATGTCTTTTGAAAGGTTGAGCATTATCTTAGCAGACAAAACGCATTTAATTATATGCTACCTTAAATTAAGTCCCCTGTGACAAATACCCGATCCTCCTGAGCAAATCACCCATCTAAATCAGACTTGCTCGGCGTAATCTAGCGAAATTGACCTACTAAGTCAAGGTGGAAACGCCATCAGTGCGCCTAGCAATTTCAGTCAATTATGATGAACCCTGGAAAGAAGCATTAAGTCACCAAGAAAACGGGTTTCTTCGAGAAACTATTTAGAAAACAGGTTTCTTTGAGAAACCCGTTTTCTTGTAATGGGTTAAATCCGATCGCTGGGGGGTTGCCGCTCTAATTTGTCCAAAATGCGCTTGAGCAAGACACTGTAAACAGGTTCGCCACCTAAGAAGTGGGCTGTGATGGCAGCACAGATGCAAGTCAGTAAAATCGGCAGTGCCACCAAAAAATTATCCGTCAATTCCATCACCAACATGACGGCGGTGAGGGGAGCGCGGACCGTGGCCGCCACTAATCCCCCCATCCCAGCGACGGCAAAAACCCCGGGTTGGGGCAGTTGACCCGGAAACCAAGCATCGCACACTTGTGCCAGCCCTAAACTGAATAGAGTAGCCAAGGCTAACATCGGGGCAAAAATCCCGCCAATTTCCCCGGAACCATAACAAATCATTGTTAGGAGAAAGCGCCCTAAGAAAACCAGCAGCAAGACCGCTCCTGGAGCCTCACTATTAAAAGTCCAGATGACCGATTGATCGCCACTGCCAACTAAGGGAGCGTAGAGCCAACCGAGCCAACCGATCGCACTTCCCACCAATAACCCCAGCAGTTGGTAAGGAAGTCCCCGCAGCCGGCCAAACCAGTCTAGGGAACGAAACAGGAAAAAATTAAAATAATAGCCAACGATTCCCAGCCCAACCCCCAAAATCACGAACATCCAGAGAGTCCCTAGAGGAACTCTCTCGAAATGGGTGATTTTCATGAAGCCCTCTTGACCTACAAGCAGCCGGAGGACAATGGCCGCCGTGATAGAGGCAACCATCACTGAACGGTAGGACAAAATCCACGAGTCAAATTTAGGGCGCACCTCTTCGGTGACAAACAAGATACCGGCGATCGGGGCATTGAAAGCTGTGGTTAAGCCGGCCCCTGCTCCCGAAGCGATCAGGATACGCGCCTGTTCAGAGGAAGCCCCGACGAAAGCAGCCACCATCTTACCGATAGCGCCTCCGATTTGAATGGTCGGCCCTTCAAAACCGGCAATCATCCCCGCCCCAATGGAGAGCATCCCGCCAAAAAACTTGACCGGCAGGACTCGCCAACCGTCGAAGGGCAAGAGGTTGTCGAGCGCCCCTTCAATCTGGGGAATGCCGCTGCCAGCCGTATCTGGTGCTACCCTCCGCACCAGCCAGAAGCTGGCATAGACCATCCCCCCGGCTACTAGGCTAGGAATTAACCAATTCAGAATCGGGTAATCAGCCAGAGCGGCAGCCAGTTGTTGCCGTTGCGGTCGGATGCGGTGTACGGCCATCCCAAAGCAAGTACCCACTAAACCAGCTAGAATGCCAACAATTGCCGCCCACAGGACGACCTGGTTGAGCCGGTGCTTGGCCTCTAAAAATCGGGCTGGAATGTTGCCCAAGATATCCAATGGGGATGTGGGACCAGAATCGCTCTCTGCCATAGAAAAGGATGAGTAACTGTTGGTTTAAGGTTAACATTGAGAGTATCAATAGTCTGCCCAGACATCTCTCCTGACACCTAAGTAGGGTCTGCTGAAAAAGTTTTTCGTGGGGGTAGGGTGTGGGGTGTAGGGTGTAGGGTGTAGGGTGTAGGGTGTAGGGTTTTACCGATTTTGAGGGGGTCAATTACCTAATTTTCAGGGAAAAAGTCCAGGGATTTTACCCCCGATCACTCCAATGGTTAGCACTTTGAAGAAAATTCACCCCGAGTTGAGTCAACTAAGGTTCTTCTATGGCATCCAATCAGCGATGGCCATAGCCCTACCCTTGCTCATCGGCCTCTTGATGGGTAATCTCAAGCTCATTATTTTACCTGCTCTGGCTGCATTTTTGATTAATTTATTCCTGGGTAGCCTCTCTGTCAGTTACCGAGATAAATTATTAGGATTGGCGATCGCTACCTTAGGCTGTGCCGGGGTCATGAGTCTGGGAACAGTGACTGGCCAGATGCCTTGGTTGCTGGTTATCCTCACTTTTCCCTTGTTGCTGCTCTTCAACTTTATCAGTGTGCTGGGAAGTACAGCTACAGCTATCGGACAGGTAGTGGCATTGTTTTGGTTTATCTCTACTCACCTACCGGGCAATCTGGATCTTGCCCTAGAAAGATTTTGGTTACTCTTATTGGCCGGCATTTGGGTAATGGTTCGACCCTGGGTAATATGGCTCAACGATCCCTACAGGCCAGTTAAACAAGCCATCATTGCCAGTTACCAAAGCTTGACCCATTTTCTCGAAACTGTTGCCCGAGTTGAGATTGCCGATAAGGACGAACTCTGGGATGTTTCTACATCCCAAGCACAACATCAAACTGGAACAATGATCGCCCAAGCTCGTAGCCTCTGGCACGAGGTTTATATTAGTCAACCTGGCACTCATATTGAAGGCCAGCGCTTGATTTTTCTGATTGAGAAGCTAACTGATATTTATCGGGAAGTAATTGCTCTGACAGAAGTGGTTGTAGGACAAAACAAGAGGGAATTGGCTGAGATGGGACCAGAGCTTAAGCAAGCCTGCCAAACCTTGATCGAGGTAATGAAAACCCTGGATGATATAGTTAAATTGAGGAATACAAGCGATCGCCAAGAAATTGCTCAAGAAACCTTGGCGATGCTCACAACTTTACAGCAGCAAGTGCAAGACTTAAAGAAAAAGTTCCGTATTGGCAGTAATTCCCCAGAAACCATCACACCTAATCTCCATAAACTCATCCTAATTCTGAACAATCTGGCAGAACAAATTGATGCCACTATTACCCTACTCCTCGATCACCAAAAGCAAGTCAAGATTGCACGACCATCAGTTCCCTTAACCCCTGTCACCCCTTTTTGGGAAATATTGAAAAATAACTGGACTTTTGAGTCGATTAATTTTACCGCGGCCATCCGTCTAGCCACTGTCACTACTTTTGCCATGTTGGTATCCATTCTACTCCATTGGCATCACGGTTATTGGATAGCTTTAACGGTGCTGTTTGTTCTCCAGCCAGATTATGGTGGCACAATCCAAAAGGCTATACAGCGCATTGGTGGCACTATTTTAGGGGTAATCTTAGTAACTCCCATAGTTTTGCAGATTCAAGCTCTAAACCTACTAATAATAATTCCAATTATCTTAGCTGCCCTAACTGCTGCCTTCCGTTTTGTCAATTATGCTTTCTTTATGCTCTTTCTGACCATGCTAATTGTGCTGATTCTAGATCTGGACGTACCCAAAGATTGGCAATTGGCGATTGGCGGATTGGCGATTGGCAGATTGGCACCTGAGAGTGGAGAGATTGAAAATTTAGAGATTTTATTTTTCTCTAAACGTTTAGAGTCTCAAACCCAATTTGAATTACTATTAGAGGAAAATTTAAAAATGACTGAGCCATTAACAGCAGGTTTGCTTGTCACCTTAGCAGTACAAGATTTTGTGAATTCTGGGACGGGAGATTTAGCGAAACGGTTTATAACTGAGGCCTTGGCTAAGATTCCTGTTTTATGGTAAAAGATCAAAACTTGATTAACGGGAAGATTAATAGTAGGATTGGTTCATCAACGCTATGAGCCATAATGATAGAACAGATGAAGAAGCACTTTTTTGTCAGCTATAATGGGCGTGACAAGCAGTGGGCAGAATGGATTGCGTGGATACTCGAAGAAGCGGGTTATTAGACCTCCTGCAAAAATAGGAACTGATTATGTATAATAAAGTAAAACACTCAGAAAAACCATGACTTACGAAAAAGTAAAAAATTTGAATCCAGAAGAGTTTAAACGCTTTTGT
>SFAQ01000074.1:0-7419 GCA_007096525.1 Microcystis wesenbergii Mw_QC_B_20070930_S4
ACAGTTATAAGGTTGGTCGGAGTTGACCTGTTAGATTCAGTCAAGGGACTGAAGACCTTACTAGGCGGTTATTTCGGGCATTTCAGCCTTGTTTCATGCCTAAACGTTTCGCACGATATACTTATTATACCATCGGTTTTTGAGAATTGTCTATATACAAAGTCAGCATTCATCCCCGAAGCGCTAAGTGCGAGGGACGAATGCTGACACTAAGTTAAAACGGGCAAAATGCCTTATGATTCACAGCTAGACAGATTGAAAACGAGAGACTCATGGCCAAACAACTGGATTTCTTAGCTAGTGGTCAAATTATACCCACGGCCTTACACCAAGAGATGGAACGCTCCTATCTAGAATATGCCATGAGTGTGATCGTGGGGCGAGCCTTGCCGGATGTACGGGATGGCTTAAAACCAGTCCATCGTCGCATATTATACGCTATGCACGAACTGGGTTTAACTCCCGATCGCCCTTTTCGCAAATGTGCGCGGGTGGTGGGGGATGTGTTGGGTAAATATCATCCCCACGGCGATCAGTCAGTGTACGAAGCACTGGTTCGTATGGTACAGGATTTTTCCAGTCGTTACCCACTTTTGTCGGGCCATGGTAACTTTGGTTCGATCGATAACGACCCCCCGGCGGCCATGCGTTACACAGAAACCCGTTTGGCAGGCATCGGTGATCAGGCGGTTTTAGGGGGAATTAGCGAAGCTATCGTTAATTTTAGCAGTAATTTTGATAATTCTCAACAGGAACCCGTTGTTTTACCCGCTCAGTTACCGATACTGATTCTTAATGGTTGTTCGGGTATTGCGGTGGGGATGGCGACTAATATTCCCCCCCATAATTTAGGGGAAGTGGTGGAAGGTTTAATCGCTTTGATTGATAATCCCGATTTAAGCGAGGAAAAGTTAGTAGAAATTATCCCCGGGCCCGATTTTCCCACGGGAGGCGAGATTTTAGATAATACCGGCATTCGCGAGGCTTATCGCACCGGTAGGGGGATTATTCCCGTGCGCGGAGTGGCGAAAACTGAAACGATTATCATTGAGGGCAAGCGCCGCAGGGAAAGGACGGCAATTGTGGTTACTGAGTTGCCTTTTCAGGTGAATAAGGCGGCATGGATTGAAAAAATCGCCGAATTAGTTAATTTAGGGAAATTGGAGGGAATTGCCGATATCCGCGATGAAAGTAATCGCGAAGGCATTCGGGTGGTGATTGAATTAAAGCGGGAAAGTCAACCGCAGCAGGTTTTGGCGGCTTTATACCAACAAACGGCCCTACAGACTAATTTTGGGGCGATTATCCTTGCTTTGGTCGATAATCAACCCCGGCAGTTATCTTTAAAAGAAGTTTTACAGGAATTCTTGCGCTTTCGAGAAACGACTCTCACCCGTCAGTATGGCGATGAGTTGCAACAGGCCAGCGATCGCTTACACCTAGTGGAGGGTTTATTATTAGCTTTGCAGAATATCGATCGAGTGGTGGATATTCTCAAAAATGCTCCCGATGGGACGACGGCTAAGTACCGTTTTCGGGCAGAATTGGGCATTAGTGACCCTCAAGCTGATTCTATCTTAGCTATGCCTCTACGTCGTTTAACTGGTTTGGAAAGACAAAAGTTAGAGACGGAAGCGACGGAATTACAAACAAAAATTCAACAGTTGGAAACCCTCCTCCATAACCGTCAGGAGTTTCTCAAGTCTCTGAAAAAAGAATTGCGCTCTTTAAAGAAAAAATTCGCCGATAGCAGACGGACAAAAATTCGCACCGGCAAGTCGGGGGACAGGAAACAGGAGACAGAAGGGAAGAAACAGGATTCTGTGGTGAAAAAACAGGACACAGGAGACGGTCGACAGGAGACAGAAGGGAAGAAACAGGATTCTGTGGTGAAAAAACAGGAGACAGTCCCGATGAAAAAATTTTCACCCCCACAGATGAAAGAGGTTTCCTTCCCCACACCCCACACCCCACACCCCACACCCCACACCCCACACCCTACACCCCCTTTGAAGTCAGAAGTTAAAAAACAGGAGAATAAAGTTAAGAAAAAGTCTGAGAGTGAGAATACACCGAGTTTAAGCCTATTTACGCCCCAAGAACCCCCAGAAAATGCGATTTTATTGCTTGATGCCGAAGATAAAATCAGTTGGACGACACCAGAAGAGCGAGCGCCGGACCAGGGTTTAATTATCTATCAACAGGCGATCGAAAAACGGGAAAATTTCCTAGTTATCCTCGATAATGCCAAAGCTTACCCGATTGCTACCCGGGAAGTCCCCCCGCAAGCGAATCAACCGGTGTTAATCGACCGTCTGCTGACCAAAACCGCCCAAAAAGATTCAGAAGCGGTGTTAAATCAATTTTTCTTGACAGAACCTCAAAAAAATCAAGAATTGCTTTTACTGAGTCAACAGGGGCGAATAAAGCGACTTCCCATCAATGAATTAGAGGGGGTTGGTAGTCGGGGTTTGTCCCTGATGAAATTGAAAGAAGACGATCGCCTATATGCTGCTATTTTTACTCAGGAGGGCTTGGACTTAGCGATCGCCACCAGTAGCGGTCGGGTGTTGCGTTATCCCGTGCGCGAGGAATTATTGCCAATGATGGGTAAATCTGCCCAGGGTGTAGGAATTTTGCGATTGCGCTACGGGGAAAATCTAGCTGGTTGTGTTTCTCTCCCTCATCGGGAAAATCTGCTGCTGATTTCGGGATTAGGTTACGGAAAAAGACTGGCGATCGAGAATTTACGTCTATCACAATTAGGCGATCTTGGTTCACCCGCTTTACAATTCGTCAACAAACAGGATAGTTTAGCGGCCATGGTAGCAGCCCGGGCGGGGAGTATAGTGTTATTAAGTACCAATCAGAATCGACAACTGCCCTTAGAGGTAGAAACTGTCACAGTCACGGGTAAAGACGGCACAGGTTCACAATTAGTCAAACTCAACCCCACAGAAAAAATTATCAAAGCACAATTGTTACACCGTCTCTAACAATGGCGAAAAAACCGAAAAATGTTGCCCGTAAACACCGGCATGGGCAAAGATGGTTAAAACTAACTCTGATTCTGGTTTTTGGGTTTATTATCCTTAATTTAGCGATTAATTTAGCCATCCGCTGGCCAATTAATCAACAAAAACCCGTTGATGCCATCTTACTGTTGGGGGGCAGCATTCGTCGAGAAATTTATGCAGCCAATCTAGCCCAGCAATACCCCAATATACCGATTTTGATTTCCCATGGCTCCCAAGACCCCTGTATTTTCTTACTATTTGAACGAGCAAAAGCGCCAAAAACTAATGTCTGGTTAGAAAACTGTGCCGATTCTACCTTCGACAATTTTTTCTTTGCTGTGGCAATTTTAAAACGATGGGGAGTACATAAAGTCAAAGTTGTCACCTCTCCTACTCATTTACCCCGGGCTAAATGGTTAGCAGAAATTCACTTGCAATCCCATGGTATAGCAGTAGAAATCGATACAGTCCGAGAAATTGGTATACCGGGTAATCACGAATCAAAGCTAAAAACTGGGTTAGATGTGACTAGAAGTATAATTTGGGCTTTTGTCGGACAATTAATCTATCCCCCCTGTTGGCAAGTCATTCCCTTAAATTACGTTGATTTAGAAACTTGGCACGCTCAAGGTTTTCAATGTGAATCTCAAAGTAGGATCAGGTAAACAATCTTCCTTGTCCTCTTTGAAAATCCAGGGACGTTTACGGGTAAAATAAGTCCGTTATTCCTCCTCCTCATCGGTTGTAGGGAATTTCATACTAGCCCAAGTTAACTGTTTTTGTGGGTCTTTTTCCGGTTCACTAAAACTCTCTTTTAGTTGTTCTTTTACCTGGGCAATATTGCCACTTTGAGCGGCATTCTTTAGATCATAGACATAACGAGCATTTTCGATCGCTTCCTCTTTACTACGAGAACTAGACTCAAAGCATTTTTCTAGGTCTTTGTAAATACCCTTGCGAGAGATTTTGAGAAAATATTGACGTTCCGTATCGATTAGTTTAGCCAATAATTCTAGGTGCATGGAATCCTCGGCACAGATATCGGCAAGAATATCCCATTCTTCACTCCCTAAAAGATTATTATCCGCCCCCGGTCGCGGGTCTTGAAAAGTTTCTCCAGTCACTTGTTTATAAATCTTCGGTAATTGGTCATCAAATTCGTGCTTTTCTTCCCTCCAAATCCGGCGAATTTCGCTGAGTTCCTCCGTGGTAATTAGGGTAATATCTTTCATCTCCTCCGGTGCATTAGTACGCACGCTCTCCTGAGCCTCTAATACCCTTCTCAGCCAATATTCTCGCCATTGTTTAGTATAAGGGCCCGGTATCGGTTCGATCGATATTTCTCCATTTAGGTTTCTTTCAAATAATTGCACTTTCCCAAAGATACGGCGAAAATCCCGTTTTGGTCGGTCATCTTCTATATCCAATTCGTTGCGAAGGTCTAAAAGTGGTTGTAACCATTCTTTTTCTTCGTCATTCTGTATCATTGCCTCCATCGATTTATCTTTATTTACCATCGTACACACCCAACAACCAAAGCGCGAATCTCCACAGCTAGGAGTGGAAGTATCTACCACTAGGGGACATTCATTATCCGCAGTCGCCCCTCGATACATTGCTAATAATTCTTTGTTATCTCCTCCCCAGGGATTTTCCCACTGCATTAAGTACATCCATACTTCATCAGTACGCCAATCTTCTAGAGGGCTATAAATAATTGCATTGGGAAGGCTACCACTATAGCGTAATGGTTTACTAATATTCTCCTTGAGATTAAGTTGTTCTTGAAAACTATTAATTTCATATTTATTCATTGTTGAAGCACGTTTATTACTCTCAGCCTTTCTTGTACCAAGCATAAGAATAACTTCACCATTTTCTCGAATTTGCTGACGAATAAAATGATTTGTTGGTGTTATCTTCAGTCTTTCAGTACACCAGCGAAATCCCTGGCGAGGTGCAGGATAGCCTTTACCAATTAAACAAGCCCAAAAAGTATCTTTTATTTCTGGGTGTAATAAATAAGGTTCTACAGGCATCTGCTGCATTTTAGCTTCATTTTTCATTCTGGCTAAAGATTGCTTAACCCAAGTAGATACAAGAGGATTTTCAACTTGAGTATCTGTAGTCATTACATAAATTTTTTTATGACGCTCCTCAATGGAAAGCTTGCTGATTGCATTCCAAATTAATTGAACAACAGCACTACTATCTTTTCCTCCTGAGTAACCTATAACAAATGGAATACTGTTAGAAAGATATAAACTTTGAATTTCTTTTGTAATTATTTCAATGTCTATAACAAAGTCATCAACGGTTCTAGAAGGAAAAATACTTATCTGTGTTTGCTCACCAAAAATAACATTATTTATCATAAATTTAACCTTTAAATATATTATCTCTATGCCATTTTACGGATTCAAGATTAGGCAGATGTTCGTTATTATCAGGCAGTATAAGATTTTTGCCATGAAAATCTTTTATAGACTTTGCATTCGGTGAAACTTCTTCAAAATCTTTTGTGATAATAATTTGGTATTGATCATCAATTGTGAATAATCCTTGATCAAATGCCCAATGATGATTTTTACAGAGAGATAAACCATTGTTTATCTGGTTATCATAGAATTTAGCAAAGGGTTTAATATGTGCGCCATCGACAATACTTTGTGTCAAGGAGTGAATTACTTTAAGACCGCAAAAAGAGCATTGATAATTATATATATAAACTACTGCTTTACGAAAAAAAGCACTTCTTATTAAAGATTTTCGTAGATAGAATTTTTTCTCCTGTTCTACATTATCGAATATTGATAATTCTTCCGTACTTACATCCTGCAAATTAGTATTAATAGTCAATATTTCACTAATTTCTTTTTGAGATGATGAAAACCATACTGATATTAAAGTGTCTATTAATTCTTGACGATAATTTTGATCTTGAAGCAAATCATATAATTCCTCATCTAAAAAGGCATATTCTACAGCTAATTTGAGTTTGTTCATTGACTTTGGCTGTAGCCCATTAAAATCTTGCTTTAATCTTAAATACCAGAATCCTTCGCTTTGTAAATGGAAGAATGGATAATGCAAACCTCCATCATATTGAGATGATAAAATATTCCAGTATTTATTAAATGTATTAATTAATTCATCAGAAACAAAAATTTTATTTTCCGTGATTAATCCCTGTGAAATTAGATCGATAACTGATAAAAGTAAAATTGGTTTATATTGAGCGTTACCTCTTTTTTTACTGACATTCAAAGAGGCGAATCTTTCACAATAATATTTTAAATTGCGTAGGGGAAGACTATCGACCATAGGGGGGGAGATATGCGGCTAAAAAAAGGAAACTATTACCAGCATACAGAAAAACATCCCACCGAGAGAGAAAAATATAGAAAGCCTACAGAGATAGTGATAATAGCATCGATCGATCGCAGCCACCAAAACAGTGATCGCACACTACAGAATATATGTACTAAGTAATAGCAAATTGGGAATCTTGCCTTAATTCTTGGCTAAGAAACCCTAAAACAATGCGTTCTGGAGGGATACCAGCTTTGAGGAGGTCGGAAGCGACTCCTTCCTCAGTACCATCTCGTTGAATCCAAAATTTCCCATCAATGATGATTGTTTGAGAACAACATTTTATCAATACACTTCATCATGAGTACCAATGTCAAGTAAAATGATAACTTCCTCCTGGGTGTCTGGCTCAATTTCTATAGAAAAAATAATCCGGCAATCATAACCACAAGAACAAGCTTTAAGTCCCGATAATTCCCCTTTTAATGAATGAGTTCCCAAGTTCAAAAAATAAATATCTTCCCTCATTTGTGCCAATGTCTTCTCAATGGCTTTCTGTCGTTGAGGATTTCTGAGAACAAACTTACGGAAAGTCCGCTTAAATTTAGGCGTTAAAACCAGTTCTCTCATAATATCTATTCTAAAGTTTCTCTCAATTCTCTCAGAATAATTTCTAGGGGTTGAGGTTTAAATTCTCCTTGATGAAAAGCATTAATTGACTCCCTAGCATCCCTAGCAATTTCTTGACGACGAATATCAAGTAAACGATTTTGTAAAATTTCTAATAACATTTCCTGTTGTTCTAAAGATAGTTGCTCAACAGTATTTAAAGCTTGTTCTAAACTGATCACAATTCAACCTCAAACTCAAAAAACCACCTTCTATTCTAACAACAAAAAAGCACCCCCTTGCGGGAGTGCCTTTTCGTTCAGACTAGGAATTAACCATTGATAGCAGGAGCAGTCAGAGCTACAGGAGCCTGTTCGCCACTAGCTAAGTCTAAGGGGAAGTTGTGAGCGTTGCGCTCGTGCATTACTTCCATACCGATACCAGCGCGGTTTAACACATCGGCCCAAGTACCAATTACACG
>SFAQ01000075.1:0-8439 GCA_007096525.1 Microcystis wesenbergii Mw_QC_B_20070930_S4
CACCAGAAAACTTCGAGTTTCCCTCGGAGGGGAAATTATCCCCAGACAATCGTTGGGTTATCATGGCCAATCTAATTCCTTGGTCAGAATTTGAAGAAGAATATGCCCAAAACTTCTCAGAAGAAATGGGTGCACCAGCCAAAACCTTTCGGATGGCGTTGGGAGCTTTAATCATTAAAGAGAAGTTGGGAACAAGTGATAGGGAAACCGTCGAACAAATTAGAGAGAACCCTTATCTACAATACTTTTTAGGGCTATCGGCTTACAGCAATGAAGCTCCCTTTGAAGCCTCAATGTTAGTCTATTTTCGAGAAAGAATCGGGTTTAATTTAGTCAACCAAGTCAACAAAAAAATGGTGAGCAACCAGGGAGGATTAAGCGGCTTTCAAAGGGGAGAAAAAAAGCCCGAAAAAGCAGAAAAGGGAGAAGAAGAAAGTGAGCCGAAAAATCAAGGAAAATTAATTTTAGATGCCACCTGTGCGCCGGCTGACATTAGGTATCCCAATGACTTAGGAATATTAAATCAAGCCAGAGAACAAACCGAAGAAATTATCGACTCCCTCTACGAACCCATCAAAGACAAATTCCCGAAAAAACCGAAAACTTACCGAGAACAAGCCAGAAAAGCTTACTTAGAAGTGGCTAAAAGACGCAGACCATCTCAAAAACAACGGAGAAAAGCTATTAAAAAACAACTCCAATATATCAAAAGAAACTTAGCTCATATTGAGCAGTTAATGGCGGTCGGAGCCTCGCTTTCTTGGCTGAGTAAAAGGCAGTATAAAATGCTGCTAGTTGTCGCAGAAGTTTACCGCCAACAGTTATGGATGTGGTCAAATAAAAAACAGAGTATTGAGAACAGAATCGTCAGTTTAACCCAACCTCATGTACGTCCAATTGTCAGAGGAAAAGCTGGAAAACCAGTGGAATTCGGAGCTAAACTGTCAGCAAGCTGTTGCAATGGCTATGTATTTTTAGACCGTCTAAGTTGGGATAATTTCAATGAATCTGGGGACTTGAAAGAACAAATAGAAGAATTTAAGCGTTATACGGGCTTCTATCCTGAATCCGTTCATGTAGACAAAATTTATCGGACGCGGGAGAATCGAGCTTACTGTCAAGAAAGAGGTATTAGAATGAGTGGACCCCCTTTAGGAAGACCGCCGGCAAATATTAGTAAAGAAAAGAAAAAACAAGCTCTTGAAGATGAAAGCATTCGTAATGCTATTGAAGGGAAATTTGGTCAAGCAAAAAGAAGATTTAACCTCAATCGAGTGATGGCAAAACTTCCCTCAACTTCTCAAACAGCCATTTCTGTCACTTTTTTGGTTATCAATCTTTCTACCCTGCTTCGGCAGGTTTTGTGCTTTTTTTTGTGCTTTTTTCGAGAAAGAACAAATTTTCTCCTGTTTTCTCCCCTTTGCTATTAATAAAAGTTATATTTTCTCTGAATTATCTCAACAAAAACTTATCTTCTCAATCGGCTTGAATAATCAATTATCTTTCTCCTGCTGCCCCCTTACTTTTTCAGCAAGCCCTAATTAGGGCTTGCTGAATAATGGTAAAACCCTTTTAAAATAAAGCTTTTGACCTGTTAAAGTCCGATGTTAGTGCAAGAAAATAGGATTGGGACTTTCAAAAACCTTGCATTATCCTTCTTGCCGGCTCCTGACTCGGAGACTCCTGACTCCTACCCCCAGGAAAAACTTTTTCAGCAGACCCTAATTACACCTATCAAAAGATTCGTGAGCTATTAGTAACTCGGACCTGACAGGGGGACAAGAAGGCTGAAATCCATGTATCGTAAGCTTTTCATGCTTTTAGCTCGAAAAAGTTCGCCGCACCATCTCTCACTTATTGATAATAATTTTTAGTAAGCTCGCTCCTATCCCTAATTCTTTCGTTAGCTTTTTGCCTAGAATCGCTAGATCTATTTCTAGTGAGAGAATCCAGAAGCCTTTGTTGGCAAGTTTTCTAGCTCGCTTGTCCCCCTGTCAGATGTTTATTAAATTGGCATTTTGCTAGTTGATTTTACATGGTAAGTTCGGAAGAACCACTTTTTCTCTAACTTAACTGATTGCGAAAACGTTTGGTGCTAATAGTTAAAAGTATGACAGCGAAACCAATCAGAGCCAATACATGAACCCATAAAGCTTCTAAACCGACACCTTTTAAAAGAATACCGCGGATAATAGCTATGTAGTGACGGAGAGGATTAAAAAGAGAGAGATATTGAAAAAATGGCGGCATCGTTTCAATCGGTGCGATCGCTCCTGATAGTTGTACCATGGGTAAATTGATAAAAAAGGTGGTTAAAACTACCTGCTGTTGGGATTGACAGAGTGTCGCTAACATAATACCGACACCAATACTAACAAAAATATAGAGACTAGCTAAAGCCATAAATAGGAAAAAGTTGCCCCGAAATGGCACATTAAAAATCACTTTACCGATGGTTAATGCTAACAAAACATCACCCAAAAGGAGGATGAATAAAGGCACAAATTTAGCTAGTAAAATCTCCCAAGCAGCGGCAGGAGTCATCAGTAATTGTTCAAGAGTTCCCGTATCTTTTTCTTTAACAACGGTGATAGAGGAAACGATCGAACCGATTAGAGTTAATACTAATCCCATGACTCCGGGGACAAAAAACCAACTACTAGAAAGTCCGGGATTATAAAAGAAAATTACTTGTGTTGAGATGGGAAGTGTCCGATTTTGATTAACTTTTCCCGTGCCGAATTCCTGGACAATTTGATTGATATAACCCTTAGCAATTCCTGCGGTATTGGCATCCACTCCATCGATAAAGACTTGAATAGATGCGGTTTTTTCTTGGGTGAGATTGCGACTAAATTCGGGGGGAATTATCAAACCTGCGCTTAATTTTCCTGTTTCCACCTGTTGGGTTAATGTCTTCTCATCAAAAGTGATCATTTCAGCATCAAAAATCTGATTTTCGGTAAAAGCAGCGATGAGGGAGCGACTTTCAGCAGTAGCGGCATAATCGACTATTCCTAATTTGATATGATGCACATCGGGATTAAGCGCAAATCCATAAATTAAGAGTTGAATAGTTGGGGGGAAAATCAAGAGAATAATTAACGATTTGTTGCGTAATATCTGGCGAATTTCTTTAATAACCAAAGAGAAAAAACGACCTGTAAATAATTGCTTAAACATCTTATTATTCTCCTAACTGCATTCTTGATAGAGCTTTTATTGCCAATAAAAATAAGACCATTCCCAAGAGAAAAATGATAAGTAAATTAGTTCCAATACCTGCCCAACCCACACCCCTGACAAAAGCATCTCTAGTAATTTCGATATAATAACGAGCGGGAACTATATTTGAAATTAAAGAGAGGGGAAAGGGAATATTACTTAAGGGATAAATAAAACCACTGAGTAATAAAGCAGTGAGAAAACCCACTAAAGACACACCTTGTACCGCAGAATTTTGATTACTGGTACGCGCACCTAACATCAATCCAAACATCACACTTGCCCATAAATAGAGGATAGTTCCTAACAGTAATGGCATTGGATCACCCGCAAAACTTAACTGAAAAATTAGGCTGCCTAAACCCATAACTCCGATGGCGATTCCGATTCCTACTATTAGATAAGCGAGGGATTTACCTAGTATTAATTCTCCGGCAGTGAGAGCGGAGGCATAAACTTGTAAAATTGTGCCTTTTTCCTTTTCTCGTACCATAGCGATCGCGGATAAAAGTGAGGGAAAAATCCATAAAACCACAGCATAAACCCCCGGCACAATATAGAGAGATTCTTGTCGTCCCGGATTAAACCAAAGTCTGGTGGCAGTTTCGATAGGAATAGTGGCAGAAATTAAGTTTTCTGCTTGTAAAAAAGAGCGAGTAGTCGCTTTAATAGCATTGCGAATAATTCTGGCATTATTAGCATCTGTACCATCAATGATCGCTTGTATTTCTGCGGTTTTATTAGCTTTGAGATTACGACTAAAATCGGGAGGAATGACGACAATTGCCCTAGCAATACCTCGATCTAAAGCGGTTTCAGGGTTGCCTTCCCAAACCACGGGAATAAATAAATTAGTGGCGAACAAGCGATCGCTATAATTTTGACTAAAAACTGTTCGATCTTGATCTTGCACTAAAAGCGGTATATCTTTCGCCTCTAAACGAATAGCAAAACCAAAGATAAAAAGAGTCATCACGGGCAAAATAAAAGCGAGGGCGAGGGTAAGTCGATCACGACTAAACTGCACTAATTCCTTACGACATTGAGAGAGAATTCGTTTCATAAAATTGCCCAATTACGGATAAATTTCTGCAGCAGTTTTAAAGGCTGCATCTCATCTTTGTAAATCTAACAAGTAGGGATTTTTACGGGGAAACTTTCTCCTAAAATTGGGCGTTACTTTCGGTTTTATCACTCAATCCCAGCTTTTGGGGGTTCTACTCCCCAAACCCCCAAGCTGAGAGCGATCGGCAGTTTTTCCGCAACGAAGTCACTGGTATCCGTACAGAAGTTAAGCGAATCGTAGAGCATCTTTTGGAACAATCCCCAGATCAGGAGTAAAGATTAGCCAACGGGTATATAGCATTTTTCAGTCTGCTAAGGTACAAAAGTTATGGGTTTTAGGCAAAAGGCACTCTTGCAAAAGGCAAAAGGCAAAAGGCAAAAAGGAAGAAAAATAGGTGTACCTCACTAGCTTAGGAAACGGTATATATTATCCAAGTTACCAGCAAAAAGCTTGATCAACCCTGATTAATTCTCTGCACAACGCTGATAAATGCGTCTTCTAAAGAAAAGGGAAGCAAACGCAAGGATTGTACCTGTATTCCCGCGGCGCTGAAAATCTTTTTTATCTCTGGAATTTCCCTGTCGGCATAATCGAGAGTGAGGTGCAAGCGATCGCCAAAAATCGAGACGCGCCAAGCTTGTAAACGGGTTTTTAAGATTTCTGCCGCTTGTTGCACCCGATCGAGACGTAATTCGATTAATTGCCCCGGTTGTGCTGCTTTAATTTGACTGGGGGAACCTTGCATCACCACTTCTCCAGCTACCATAAAACCCAGACGATTGCATTGTTCCGCTTCTTCGAGATAATGGGTTGTCACTAATACCGCAGTTCCCTGACGAGCCAAATCGTTAATCAAGCGCCAGAATTGTCGTCGCGCTAGGGGATCAACTCCAGAAGTGGGTTCATCGAGAAATAGTATCTCCGGTTCGTGCATTACGGAAGCGCCAAAAGCGACGCGTTGTTTCCATCCTCCCGGCAGTCTTCCGGTTAACATTGTTTCCCGTCCGATTAATCCCACGGTTTCCAAAACCCAAACGATTTTTTGGCGACGGTAGCGCGGGGGAACCCCATAAACCCCGCAGTAAAATTCCAGATTTTCGATCACAGTGAGATCATCATAAAGGGTAAATTTTTGACTCATATAACCGATTTTTTGCCGTAAGGCGGGATTACGCAGGTCTTGACTACGCCCAGCTAAGGAAATATCGCCCCCAGAGGCGGAAAGTAGCCCACACAGCATTTTAATTGTCGTGGTTTTTCCCGCACCATTCGCCCCCAATAAGCCGTATATTTCTCCGTAGTCAATGGTTAAAGTAACACCTTTGACGGCGCAAAAATTAGCGAAGGTTTTCCGCAAATCCCTAGCATCGATCGCTATTCCCGTGGTGATGGTCTCGGATTTAAACTTTGGTAAGGGGATAAAAGGGGGATCGGAACCCTGTTGTCGCAGACGGTTGACAAAGACGTTTTCTAGGGTTGCCTCGCTAGGGTGGATATCGCTGAGATGATCGACCACATTCTTAATAATTGTTGTCGCTTGCTTGGGATTGCTGGTTAAAACATCAATGCGATCACCAAATAACTGCACGTCATTAATATTTTGTCCATCCACCAAAAGAAGTATTTTTTCGGCGGTAGCGGCGATATCGGGCGCTCGGATTTCCAGACGTTGTAAACCGAGACGTTGGCGCAATTGGCTGAGGGTTCCGATCTCGTGAATTTCTCCCTCGTACATCAAAGCGATGCGGTGACAACGTTCCGCTTCATCGAGGTAGGGAGTAGCCACCACAATTGTTATACCTTCGCGGGCTAAAGTGGCTAAAATATCCCAAAATTCTCGCCGAGAGACGGGATCAACTCCGGTGGTGGGTTCATCGAGAAGTAGGATTTGGGGACGGGAAATCAGGGCGCAACAGAGGGCGAGTTTTTGTTTCATGCCCCCGGAAAGTTGACCAGCTAGGCGATCGCCGATGCGATTCAGGTTCATTAAAGTTAAATATTTATCCCGACGCGCTTGCAAATCCCTCTCGGTTACTTGGCGCAAATTGGCCACATAACGCAGGTTTTCATCAATGCTGAGGTCAAGATAGAGGGAAAATTGTTGGGTTAAATAGCCGATAGTTTGACGGACGTGACGGGGCTTTTTTCCCTCTAAATCCACATAACCGCCCGATGGGTTGATCACCCCGCCCAGAATGTGAAAGGTGCTGGTTTTTCCCGCCCCATCCGGACCAATTAAGCCAAAAATTTCCCCCGGATAGACTTGGAAATTTATCCCCCTGACGGCGGCAAAATTGCCGTAGTTTTTCTGGAGGTTGACGACTTCAATTAAGGGGGATAAAGAGGTATCGACGGAGGAAACCATGGCTATTTCAAGTCAATTTTGGCATCGGCGGGCATCCCGGGTTTAGCGTAGGTTTGCGACTGATCGATCGCCAATCTCACCCCAAATACCTGCCGGACGCGATCTTTTTGGAAGTAAATATTTTCGGGAGTAAAGGATGCTTTCAAATCGATCGCACTCACTTTAGCAGCTAAGGGGCGATCGGGATCGGAGTCGAGAAATACCTGCGCCGGTTTGCCCACATAAATTTTGCCGATGTCCCCTTCGGGTATGTAGGCGCGCAGATAGATCGATTGGGGATCGATGACGGTGAGAAGGGTTTTCCCACTGGTAACTACGGCCCCCGGTTGCAAAGGTCGATCCTGAACCACTCCACTAATCGGGCTTTTTACCACCATAGAGTCGAGGCGTTTTTGCAATTGTCGTTGATTAGCGATCGCTGCTTGTAAATTTGCCCGGGCTATGGCTAATCGGGCTTTAGCTTGTTCTTTTTGTTGTTGATAAGCGCTTAACTGATTACTGCGAATGACGGGATTAAGGGCTGTAGAACGGGTTTGGGCTAAATTTCCCCGTGCGGCTTGCAGTTGCTCTAGCGCAGTGTTAATGGCGGCTTGTCGCGCCACAAGAGTCGCTTTAGCGGTGTCTAAGTCTGCTTTGGCTGCGTCGGCATCGGTGCGGGTGCGATCGAATTGTTGCTGGCTAACTACTCCTTGCCTAAATAGTTGATCGTAACGTTCCCGATCGGCTAAAGCCAGTTTTAATTGCGCTTCTGCCCTAATTATTGCCGCTTCTGCCTGTTTTACCTCCGCTTTTGCCTGTTCTACTGCCGCTTGACTGGCAGCAACGTTGGCACTCGCTTGGCTAACTCGTCCGGAGGAGTCTTCTTTTGCTTGGACTAAGTTCGCTGCCGCTTCTTGAATGCGACTTTCGGCCACACTAATATCTAACAATGCTTGTGTTTCCTGTTGTCGGGCAGCGTTAACAGACGCGATCGCTGCTTGCAGTTGTTGATTCACTTCCTCATCGACGATTACTGCGATCACTTGTCCTGCTTTTACTTGATCGCCCTCCCGGACTAGAATTTGATCTACTCGTCCGCCAGTTTTTGCCCCGATATCAGTTTCGTCTGCTTCAATCCTGCCACTGACATTGAGTACCGTAGCTGGGGGGACCGGGGCAAAATGTCGCCAACCGAGATAACCGGCGGCCATCACAACAGCTAGGGGCAACAGTAACCGCAGGTTGAATTGCCGTTTTTCCGGGGCTACCGGCAAGTTAGGAACGGGGTGCGATCGAGCCATTACCTTTATCTCTCAAATTTGGCCAAGGTTGATAGTTCGATCTTAAACGATAACTAGGGGCGCAATTTTTGAGAACTTATAAAAAGTCAGTAGATGGAAAAGTTTTTGTCCAATAGCGATCGCTAAATGATAGGGGCTAAAAAATTAGAGATTTTTTTAGTATTTATGTACTCAGGCAACGACTAATGATAAGTAAAAGTTATCTATATCTAGATTGACTAATCAAAGAAAAAAGGCAGAAGTGTTGAATCCTGCAATAAAACTTTACAATGTTTACCTGAGTTCGATGTAAGAAAATCAGCTAGAAATCAGTGGTCAAAAGAGTTAGAGACTTTTTGCCAAAGGAATTCTATTCTCAACAAGAATTAGTTATTGATAATAGATAGCAAATGGGGTTGGCTCAAAGTAAATTTTGATTACAAAATGTAAATTAATGTTACAAATGCGGTTCAACTCAACGTCAAAATAGATGAAATTAAGAGAAATAACAGAGGTATAATCAA
>SFAQ01000076.1:0-6062 GCA_007096525.1 Microcystis wesenbergii Mw_QC_B_20070930_S4
CACTATGTAACTTTTTACTTCCTCTCAGATTAACTCCTCTCAGTTCGCCCTGCTAGGCACGACATTCAGTCACCTCTGTCTGTTACATTTTATACAAAACGACGTGCGATTACCCTGGTGAACATGGCTGTATTGGTGGAGGAACTAAAGAATATCGGGGGCTATCGGATTATACTTTACAATGGATAATCCACGAGGCTAAAAAGTTAGGATTGGAGTTTGATTCAACTGAAAGTTATAGTGAGGAATTCTGGATTAAACCAGAGCCAACTACTAAATTTGATAATAGCGTGACTGGGGTGTATGCCTTAGCTGGTGAAGGATGGCGACCGATAGAATCCTCAAAAGTTGCCGTTCATTATAGTGTGGTCGAACGACTTAAGGCTGATCCCAATTATCGTCCTCAAAATCTAGCTCCTCTGCTTAATAATTTGCTGCCCTAATTTAGGCATTTTCAAATTTGGCAACCCCCAAGTTTTGAGGTACACTTCACATTGACGCAAAACAAAGCCCTGGTATTAAACCCAGGGTAAGCGCATCTTAACAATCATTGACAAAATGAACTTTATATGGGTTGCTTACCCAGAGAGCGATTCAGGCATATTTGAGGAGAATTGGCCATCTCAATTGTTAAGCAAAAATCGACCAAATGTGAAGATTTCGTAACTATTCTGATTGACTGGTATCACCTGAAATGCCCACAAAGCAAGCGGATCACAAAATTGGCCAATTGTCAATAGCTTTTGAGATGCTCTCACCCTGGGCGGGAATATCTTCTTTTGGGGTTTCTATGGTTTCGATTGGGTACAGATGGGGGGATTCTGTAAAGGTTCCCCCCTCTGCTGTGTTTATATCACCCCGAATCCCTTCTAAAACAGGCAGGGAGAGCGGTTCGGTGTGCTGAGTTCTACCCAACCCGACGGCTTTCCCCATAAATGCGGAAAAAGCGTTTTTGAGTGCCTGATTTTCAGCCTCTACCCCCGACACTCTCTCGGTGATCGCTAATAACTGATCGGAGAATGCCCGCTCTAGATTGTCGATGCGATCATCTATTTCCTTTTTGACGGAACTGTTAAAAAGTCCGCTCTCATCTAATTTAGAGTTAGATGTTATCGAGCTAGATAGAACATATGTATTATTTAGTGTTAGATTAGATGTGTCTAATATAGATAAGATAGCCGCTTTTGCCGAAAGGTTTACAGAATCGTTAGGATATAGTGCCTTTAAGGTTTCTAGCTGTTTATTGTTCAGGGAAAAACTGACTACTTTACTCATATACAATTTAGATTAGTTGCTCTAATATTGTAGCACCCTTTGGTGTTAGAGGCTATAATATTAGATTTTGATTAGATATGCTACCAATACCAGTCGCCGTAAATGACTTTTTTGATGTCGATTTCTGTTTCGTAATTAGCATAATCATCATCTATTTGCCTGTAGTAATCGTAATACTCTTCTCGCGTATCATAATCATCATACCGATAGGGATTTTTGTAATCTTCTGGTTCCTCGTGATTATCGCAAAAATCATACATTTGTTCCCAGTATTCGCAGTCGTCATATTCATCGTTGTTATATTCATCGTTGTTATATTCATCGTTGTTATATTTATCGGGGTAATCGTCAAAAATGTCATCATAATCCCGTCCCAAAAAAAATTGAGCAATCTTTTCAAAATCAACGTTGTTTATATAATGTTCGACCACCTCATCTAAAAAGCCGGGAGGAATATCATTTCTAAGCTCTTTTGCTAATCCCTCAAGATGGTTTTTTAGTTCTTCTATAGAGTCAAATTGTGTGGCATCAATTAAGTCCTTGTGGCACGAGTAAAATTTAGCGGTTTGCCAATTTTCAAAATATTCACAACTATTCTCGATCATGGTTTCTTTGGTTTTAGATGTTTCTTCATTTTCTGATTCGTTTTTTTTCAAAGAAGTCGGCTCAAATACAAAACGATACCGCATGATTTTTCTCCTTTTTTTTCTTAATCTTCAAAGCGATCGCACTTGATCGCCTTGAAGCTTCTCCAATTTATCCCAAACATTAGCGGTGCGTTACACTAAGTTAACGCACCCTACAGAATTGGCAATAGCAAGTTATATTTTGTTTAGCTTCGATTGTAAGAGTTGATAAATTCTTCACGAGAAATACCTATTTGTGTACAGATATACTTTGCACGGCTACAACTTGCATTTTTTACTCAAGGACAATAATATAGTTTAAGAGTCATAATTAGAAGCAAAGCACTCATTAAAAACATGATTAACCTAGAATTCACAGAAGAAGAAAAGAACTCACTGTATTATGAAAGATTTCATCATCCCCATCCCCGGGTTCAACTGAAGATGGAAGTTCTTTGGTTAAAGAGTCAAAAGATACCGCACCAAAAAATTTGTCAGTTAGCAGGAATCTCGCCAAATACCTTATTAACCTATCTTAGAGATTATCAAGAAGGCGGAATAGAAAATTAAAAGAAATCAACTTATATCGCCCTAAAAGTGAATTAGAGTCTCAAAGAGAAACCCTCAAAAAATATTTTGAGAAAAACCCACCAGCCACAATAAATGAAGCTGTATGTAGAATAGAAGAATTGACAGGAATAAAACGAAGTCCTACCCAAGTGAGGAAATTCTTAAAGTCAATGGAAATGAAATGTTTAAAAGTAGGTTCTCTTCCTTCTAAAGCTGACCCAGATGAACAAGAAGACTACAAAGAAAAAAAGCTAGAACCAAGACTAAATGAGGCTAAAGAAGGAAAAAGGGCTGTTTTTTTTGTTGATGCCGCTCACTTTGTTATGGGAGCTTTTCTCGGTTTTGTGTGGTGTTTTGAGAGACTTTTCGTTAAGTCACCGAGCGGGCGTAAACGCTTTAATGTTTTAGGATCATTAAATGCCATAACTCATGAAGTTATTCTGGTTACTAATGAAACTTATATTACAGCAACTCAAGTCTGTGAACTCTGGTCAAAAATAGCTGCTTTAGGACTAATAATTCCCATCACTCTAGTATTAGATAATGCCCGCTATCAGAAATGTAAAATTGTTGAAGACTTGGCTCTTTCTTTGTCAATAGAGCTACTTTATCTGCCGTCTTATTCGCCTAATCTAAATTTAATTGAAAGGCTGTGGAAATTTGTCAAAAAGAAATGTTTATATGGTAAATATTATGAAAACTTTTCTGACTTTTCTTCAGCTATTTATGAATGTCTGAACGCCGATTCAAGTCTGAAGTGCATCACCTGAAAAGCTTGACAGAGGAAAGCTCATCAGTTAAAGTCGGATATTGATCAAAACAAACAGACAAACTAATGAACTACTCACATCTTAGCATAGACCAGCGTAATCATCTTTATCAACTACAACAAGAACAGAAATTATCTCAAAGAGAACTAGCCAAGTTGATTGGATGTTCACAAAGCACAATATGTCGAGAATTACCAAGAAATAAAACAGAGCAAGGATGGTACTTACCAGATAGGGTTCAAATCTTAACAGATACAAGAAGGAAAGAATCCAAAACGACATTTAATAATGTAACAGAATGGATAATAAAAGAGATAAAGACAAGATTAAAAAACTATCACAGTCCAGAACAAATAGCGGGTCGTTTAAAGACAGAAGGAGAAGAGTGGGTAAGTCATGAAACAATCTATCAAATGATTTATCAAAATTATCAAGGGCTGGGAAAATATCAAGAATATTTAAGGCAAGGAAGAAAGAAAAGGAAGAAAAGAGGAAGCCTGAAAGGTAAGCGTGGAGGGATTCCCAATCGAGTAGGTATCGAACAAAGACCAACGATAGCAGCAGACAAAAAAGAAATAGGACATTGGGAAAGCGATACAATAATCGGAGGAAATCATTTAGGAGTTTTAGTCACTCATGTAGATAAAGCCTCAAAGTTTCTAGTAGCAGGACTAGGAAAAAATAAAACATCAAAACAGATGAATGAAGTAACGGAGGAACTCTTTAAACCTATGGACAAAGAAAAGATAAAAACCTTTACTTGTGACAATGGGAAAGAATTTATTGGTCACGAGGAATTGAGTAAAGTGTTATCAGAATCGTTCTATTTTGCTACTCCTTATCACTCATGGGAAAGAGGATTAAATGAACATACAAATGGTTTACTAAGGCAATTTTTTCCGAAAGGAACAAACTTTAAAATAGTCAAGCAGGAAGAAGTTCAAAAAGCTGTAGAATTAATTAATCATCGTCCTCGAAAATGTCTTGACTATCGAACCCCTTTTGAGGTATTCTATGAATTATCATCAGACATTGATGCACTTCATTTTTGAATTGGCGCACCTACCTACCTAATCACTTGTAAACAAATCAGTCATTAGCGGCTAATCATGTTTGCCAGTATTATCCCGCAACCCAGCAGTAGGCTAAAGCGAGCGCGAGCCTTCCGCCGTGCCTCCCTGATTTTCAGTCCCGTCTCAGGACAGGGCAATGCCGAAGCACAGCTAGCAACGATCAAAAACTTATTGGAACCCCATATTGCTCTCACTATTTACCTTACCTCTTTAGAAGCAGCAGCCGAGCAGCTGACCCGTGAAGCGGTGGCACAAGGTGCTGAATTAATTATTGCTTCTGGAGGCGATGGAACGGTTTCGGAGGTAGCGAGTGTTCTCATCGGCACAGGCATTCCCTTAGCAGTGATTCCTCGCGGTACAGCCAATGCTTTTGCCAACGGCTTAGGATTGCCCACCACCATCGAAGAAGCCTGTATTGCCATTTTACAGGGAGCGACCCTGACGATTGATACAGCCCGCTGTAACGACAGAGCCATGCTGCTGCTGGCGGGTATTGGTTTCGAGGCGGAAACAGTACAGGAAGCCGATCGAAAATTAAAAAACGAATTCGACATTCTGGCTTATATTTTAGCGGGACTTGACCGCTTACAAAATCTCGTACCTTTTACGGCGGAAATTGCCACAGAAAATGAGAAATTTACTGTCTCTGCTGCCGCTGTCACGGTAGCTAATATTGCCCCGCCTAGATCAATTTTGGCTCAGGGAGTCGGTCAAACCAAGCCAGACGATGGTTTATTAGACGTGACGATTCTCACCCCCAGCGATGCCCTAGAAGCCCTAGCCAACGCGATCGAGTTATTTGAAAGTGGACTGATTCACCAGCCAACAGAAAGCCACCACATCGGCTATCTGCGAGCCAAACAAGTGCAGGTGACAACCAATCCCCCCCCAAGCCATTACTATTGATGGGGAAATGGCGGGGCTAACTCCCACCACTTTTGAGATTGTTCCTGTCAGCCTAACAGTGGTCACTTTCTATGAACAAGTTATTCAGAAAAGGTTACGCGGCTTGCTTGATTTAACAGTTGCAGAAGAAACACAAGTGGAAGTCCTCGTCGTTAAATACTATGTTCCTCCTCTCAATTGGGAAAGGACTTTAACTAAAGTCATTGCTGAAGTAGCAGAGACATCTATTGCTTGGTGGGAAACCTTCAGAAGAGCGATCATCGAAGTGGGTGAACTCCTGATTAAAAGCCTCCATCAAACCTTAGCAGCGGTAGCAAAAAGCATTGATAAACTAGGAGAATCCTTGCTGCTATCTAATCGAGCAGAAGTGGAGCAGTTAGAAGAATCTATCCCGATGGGGGAAACTTTTCCGCCATCGACTGCCCCGGAAATTGTCCATCAAATTGCCGGACGAATTCGCTGGCGGATTCCTCGACTGCGGAAAGATGCTGGCTATGCCACTCAACTCCAGCAAATACTAGAGTCGGTTGAGGGAGTGACGGAAGTTAAGATTAATTCCATTGCAGCTTCCCTTGCAGTTAGTTATACCGAAGATAGCTTGTCAGTTAAAGAGTTTGAACAGAAAATTAAACTAGCAATGGCAGAAGTTTAAAAAGTCAATAATAAGGGGAAGTTGAGTCAGATGTTAGAAGTAGAATATCAAGTGATTCATGCGGTTCCGGGGGGGAGCAAGTCAAAGCTGAAGAACAAATAAACTACTTGACAAAAGCATCAATTGGGTATGGGATAGAGAAAAGAGTGGGGAAAAGACAAAAATGACTCCAGAGCAACAACAAGAACTT
>SFAQ01000077.1:0-8459 GCA_007096525.1 Microcystis wesenbergii Mw_QC_B_20070930_S4
ATATTAACCCCCATTGGCTACCAAAAACTGCACCGTGCTAAAGTGAATTGGGAAATAAAACAAAACACTCGCTGCACCTTAGACATTCTTAGCCAACAAACTGGACTGACCGCCAATACTCTCAGTAAAATTTTTAGTCGCTCTGTCGCCGTTGATCAACGTAGTCTGTGGGTCTGCTTTTCTGCCTTTAATATCGATTTAGACGGTCAAGATTATTTATCCACTTTTACCCTTGCCTACAAAGACCGCCAATTTTCACATCGGGGGATAAATATGAACTGTTAAAAAGACGGTGACAGCTAATAAAATCGCACTGACTAGGGTGGTGACAGTCTCGACAATCGGCGCGGACTCGGATTTATCTCTTTTGGCCAAAACACTGACCAAAGCGCTGTGAAAGAGGCCGTTAATGCCACCGAGGAGAATTAACAGAAAACCGGGGGACGACACCTCGAAAGAAAACAACTGCATTGATCGATTCTACCTGTTTCTGTGTTCCCGCAGAAAAGCGATCGCAGATTCGGACGGGACAATTTTTAATTGTGGTGGTGGTTTCCCAATCTGCTCTTAGTCGTCATTGGATCGTGACTATATAGGGTTGGCTGAATAAATCTAAAAACCTTGTTGGATAAGGCTTTTAGACTTTTTTGACCTCAAAAAGTGCCGACCATTGGAGTGATTGAGGGGAAAATTCCGGGACTTTTTCCCTGAAAATTAGGTAATTGACCAGGTGAAAATGGGTAAAACCCCACACCCCACACCCCACACCCCACACCCCACACCCCACACCCTACCACCACCGAAAAACTTTTTGCCGCAAACCCTATATACACAGCCCGAAAAATTACAGGGGGAATAATGGTATGGAAAAAAATCTAACTTTTCGCTATGACCCGACGGGAGATATTCTTTATGTAGATGTTTGTTCTCCTTATGCAGATCAAGAGTCGGAGGAGATTGGGGATGAAATTGTCGCTCGTCTAAATCCGACTTCTGGGGAGACTGAGAATTTGGAGATTTTATTTTTCTCGAAACGCTGGAATCAATCCTTACCGTTACAATTGCCGATTGATGCTGCTTTTCGATTAGTGGGATAATTGAATCCTTTTTTAAAAGGCGATCGCGTTAGTCAGCTGATGGATTATGAAGATTCCGCAGTTTTTTGAGTGGGATGAGGATAAATGTCAGGCTAATATAGACAAACATGGGATAGATTTTGCTAACATTCAGGCCGTCTTTACCAATCCCATCGTTGAGCGTGTAGATGACCGTCAAGATTACGGTGAAGTCAGAATCATCTTACTGGGAATCATTGATAATCGAGTTCTCTCCATTGTTTATACCTTACGCGGCTCTGTCTGTCGTATTATTAGTGCTAGGAAGGCAAATCAACGTGAACAAAGAACATATCACCAGAGTCTCGCTAGAAGAGTGGGCGAAAATGAAGGGTCAAACTGACTGGGCAAAGATTGATGCGATGACTGAGGAAGAAATCGAACAAAATGCCCTGAATGACCCTGATAATCAACCTTTGACCGATGAGTTTTGGGATAAGGCTGAGGTTATTTTTCCTGAAGTAAATATTTTGATTAAGGGGTAAAATTTCAAGATTTAAAAGGCACTTTACTCATTAACGCACTCTGCGGACTAAACCAAAAACCTTACTGATTAAGGTGGCAACGGCGACAATTCCAGCAATACCGGCCAAGGAACGGGTAGCTTTCTTAGTAATGACGACACCTCGAAAGAAAACAACTGCATTGATCGATTCTACCCGTTTCTGTGTTCCCGTAGAAAAGCGCTCTCTAGTTGTCAAATTTAATTTGACTGGAATGTATAAGCTGTTCCTAATTTAAATTGCTTGTTGAGACGAGGCAAGAGGCAAAAGGCAAGAGGCAAAAGGCAACCCCCCCAACCCCCCCGACGTCGGGGGGGCAAGGGTAGGGTTGATTCATTCTCGGAATCTAATTCTTTTTTTGCTACCTTTAATCGCTTATGCGGTAAGCAAAGCACGACGTTTTTAGAAATTTTCAGCTATTTATTCGGAGAAATCGACTAAAAACGTTACCAGATAAGGATTTGAGAGAATGACATTTGAGAGAATGAAACAGCCCTAGGGGCAAGGGGGGGTGGGGGAGGGTGGGCTAATCTAAGAATAAGCGGTTTAAATGCGTCTTAGCTTAACACCCATTTCCCCATACACATCCATATACAGCGTTTCTCATAAAGATGAAGTATAAACTAATTCGCTATCGACGCTCGACTCCCACCTGACCATTAAGATAACTGTTATCAGTAATTATGAGAAAATAAATCTCCATACTTAATTTTCTCGTGGCACAATAGAGACAAAGTATAAAAAACTTAACAATAAGGAGAGGTTCGATGGTTGCTACACCAGTCAAAACAAAACGTCTCACCGTGCAGGTGGCCAATCTCACCGCAGACACTACTGCTATTCGTTCCCTCGATTGGGATCGCGATCGCTTCGATATTGAATTCGGATTACAAAACGGTACGACTTATAACTCCTATCTGATTCGTGGGGAAAAAATCGCCCTTGTGGATACCTCTCACGAAAAATTCCGTCAACTATATTTGGATAATCTCAACGGATTAATTAACCCCCAAGAAATTGATTATTTAATTATCAGTCATACCGAACCCGATCACAGTGGTTTGGTCAGAGATATATTGCAACTTGCTCCCAATATTACCGTCGTTGGGTCGAAAGTAGCAATTCAGTTTTTAGAGAATTTAGTTCATCATCCTTTTCAACGTCAACTGGTTAAAAATGGCGATCAGTTAGACCTAGGCAACGGTCACATTCTCGAATTCGTTAACGCTCCTAATTTACACTGGCCCGATACTATTTTTACCTACGATCACGGTTCGGGAATTTTATTTACCTGTGATGCTTTTGGAATGCACTACTGTTCCGATGATCTTTACGATGAGCAATTAAGTGCTATTGAACCGGATTATCGTTTCTATTATGAATGTTTAATGGCTCCTAATGCTCGTTCCGTACTAGCGGCGATGAAACGGATGGAACCCTTGGGTAATATTAATCTCGTGGCTAATGGTCATGGACCGGTATTAAAACATAATATTACCGAATTATTAAGCCATTATCGTGATTGGAGTCAGGCACAAACTAAGGCAGAAAAAACCGTCGCTGTTTTCTATATTTCCGACTATGGTTATAGCGATCGCCTCTGTCAATCTATTGCCAAAGGTATTACTAAAACCGGTGTAGCTGTAGAAACTCTAGACCTGAAATCCGCCGATCCCCAAGAGGTAAAAGAATTAGCTTCTTCTGCGGTGGGAATCGTCATCGGTACTCCCCCCGTTTCTGGTATTCATGCCCAAGAAATTACGGGGAATCTAGGCACAATTCTCGCCTCGGTTAACCCCAAACAATACCTCGGAATGTTTGAATCTCAAGGGGATGATGATGAACCGATTTTACCTCTATTTAATAAGTTTCTCGAAGTTGGCTTAACCAAAGCTTTCGATCCCATTCGTAGCGCGGAAACTCCTAACGAGAGTCTCTATCAACGCTGTGAAGAAGCGGGGACAGATATGGGACAACTATTAACCCAAGAGGTAAAAGTTAAACAAAGAAAATCCCTCGATACTGACCTCGATAAAGCCATCGGACGGATTAGCGGTGGTTTATATATTATTACCACTAAGAAAGGAGACAGAAGCGGGGCAATGGTCGCTTCTTGGGTGACTCAAGCAAGTTTTGATCCTCCCGGTTTTACCGTTGCTGTGGCCAAAGATCGGGCGATCGAGTCTTTACTGCAAGTGGGGGATCAATTCGTTTTAAATATTCTGGAAGAAGGCAATTATCAAACCCTGATGAAACACTTTTTAAAACGTTTCGGACCTGGGGAAGATCGTTTTGCAGGAGTCAATACTCGCACCGCTAATAATGGTTCCCCAATTTTAGCCGATGCCCTCGCTTATTTAGAATGTGAGGTAGTTAGTCGTATGGAATGTGCTGACCACTGGATTGTTTACAATAAAGTCACCGATGGTCGCGTTTCTAAACCTGATAGTTTAACGGCTGTTCACCATCGCAAAGTCGGTAATTATTATTAGGATTCTTGCTTGATTTGACTGGTTGAGAAAATACAGATCAAGATGCTTGCTCTCAGCTTTTGAGATGGTTTAACCTCTCAACCAGTTAGTCATACTAAATCCGTTGAGTATAGGCTACATATTAGAAGAGGCAATAGGCAATAGGCAAAAGGAGCAATAGATAATCAGTTTTTAATAACTGGATTTAGTATCACATCTGATAACTGACAACTTACCCACTGATAACTGATAACTGATCACTGATAACTGATCACTGATAACTGATCACTGATAACTGATCACTGTTCCTATTGACTAACACCCGCAGATTTAAGGGCTTTTTCCATTAAAATTACATGGGTACTGCTTTCCTGTCCCTGGTTGGCAGCACGACGCTGAATATAACTGCCGTCGGATTGTAATTCCCATGCTTGCCGGTTATCTGACAACATAATCCCGAGAATTTCTTCCAGTTCCTTGGCGATCGCTGGTTCAGCGATGGGTGTCACTGCTTCCACGCGACGAGTCAGGTTCCGTGTCATCCAATCGGCACTACCAATATACACCTCCTCCTGACCACCATTGTAGAAGTAAAAAATGCGGGAATGTTCCAAAAAGCGGCCGATAATGCTAATTACTCGGATATTTTCGCTCACTTCCGGCAATCCGGGCCGTAAACAACAGATCCCACGAATAATTAAGTCAATCTGCACCCCACCACGAGAAGCGGCGTATAAGGCTTCTATAATCGGTTTATCGACAAGAGAGTTCATTTTCGCCACAATGCGCCCCGTACCGCCATTTTTACAGTTTTTGACCTCGCGATCGATCATTGCTAACATCCGTTTTCGCAAACTCACCGGGGCAATTAAAAGTTTGCGGTAGGATTGCTGACGGGAGTATCCGGTCAGAAAGTTAAATAAATCGGTGATATCTGCCCCTAAATCCTCGCGACAGCTAAGTAGGCCTAAATCAGTGTATAATTTAGCCGTTTTTGGGTTATAATTACCCGTGCCAATATGGAAATAACGACGGATTTTATCCCCTTCTTTTCTGACCACGAGAACCACTTTTGTGTGGGTTTTCAGACCAACTAAGCCATAAACAACGTGAACTCCGGCTTGTTCGAGCTTTTTCGCCCAAGTAATGTTATTTTCCTCATCAAAGCGAGCTTTTAGTTCCACTAACGCCGCTACCTGTTTACCATTTTCCGCCGCTGCAATCAGGGAATTGACAATCGGGGAATCTCCGGAAGTACGATACAAAGTCATTTTAATCGCTAAAACATGGGCATCATAGGCCGCCTGGGCGATAAACTGTTGTACTGAGGCACTAAAGGAATGGTAAGGGTGATGAACGAGAATATCGTTATTGCGAATTAAAGTAAAAATATCTTCGCCATCCTGTTCTAGGATACCGTCTTCGTTACCGTCAACTATTTCTCGCAATCCCTGTAAAACCGGTGGGGTGACAGGATTCCAAGGCGGATCTTTCAGTTCGGGACAGGGTAAAGACAGAAAATAAAATAAATCTTTGTGTCCCAACAGTCCATCCACATCGTAAACATCGATCTCCTCAAGTCCCAGATCGCGCATGATCCGGTCTTTAATATTGCTAGGGGTAGAACTGTGAATTTCTAGACGTACTGCCGATTTACCGATGCGGCGCTTGCGTACTTCTTCCTCGATCGCTAATAATAAATCATCGGCCTCATCTTCTTCGACGGAGATATCGGCGTTGCGCGTCACCCGAAAAGGATAACATTCTTGAATGATCATGCCAGGGAAAAGTGCCTCTAAATTGTGCATTACCACCTGTTCAAGCGGTACTCCTGTCCAAATCGAAGCTTTTCCGTCTTGGTGGCGTAATTCCCTGGGTAATGCCAGAAAACGGGGGAAAACCTGCGGTACTTTCACCCTGGCAAATAGTTCTTTATCGGTGTCGGGATCGCGAACGACTACGGCTAAATTGAGACTAAGATTAGAAATATAGGGAAAAGGATGACTAGGATCCACCGCGAGGGGAGTTAAAACGGGGAAAATATTTTGTTCAAAGTAATTATGTAGATAATTGCGCTGTTCTTGATGCAAATCCACATAGTTAATCAGATGAATTCCCTGTTCTACTAAGAGGTTTTTCAGGGTGTGTTCAAAAAGATGATCCTGTTGCTGGACAAGGGGACGCAGACGTTTACTGATCTCGGTTAGCTGTTCCGAGGCAGTCCTACCATCGGCACTTAAAACGGCTACATTTGCCTCTACCTGTTGTTTAAGAACTGCCACCCGTACCATAAAAAATTCGTCGAGATTGGCACAAAAAATGGCGGTAAATTTTAATCTTTCCAGTAGGGGAGTCCGAGGATCAAGTGCCTCATAAAGCACGCGATGATTAAATTCTAACCAGCTTAATTCTCGGTTAAAGTAATATTGCGAATCTTTAAGATCGATTGCAGAAGTTACGGTAGGAGCTTTAGTCATAGAGTTTAGTAGGCAAATAGGAGATTAAACAGTTAGAAAGAAGCCACTTCAGCCTAAATTTGAGTATTTATGGCGTTTTTTAGCCTATATTGCCTCAGATTAAGCCAAGTTACCCCGATTATCTTCGATGCTAATCCTACTGATTCTAGCCTGACCGGGGAAAAAATCAATTTATTAAAAGGTTAAGAAATCGAATCAATCCCCGCCAGGCGACAGATCAAGGTTAAATTAATCTTTCAGTGAGATTAGATTTGTTAAATATATCATCTCAAACTTAAGGCAATAAGCTGAATCAGAATATTTTATCAGGATGATTATTAGATTGCCATGGGTCAACATTTATTGACAGATTCTTTTTGGCTGCCCTAATTTCAGCAAAGTTTCTCTAATATCTTTGGGGAAAGCTTGAATTTTTTCTTCCCTTCCTCGTGCTTTTAATAATTGATCGAAAGCAACAGATTTAATTAACATCGTTTCCCGATCATGTTCATCGGTCCAAAAGAGATTATTCCTGTCGGTAATTTTCTCTTCTATTCTCAAAAAATCTGCATCTAAGCAACAACTCGGCGAAAATTTTCTTCTCTAAGATGGCTAATGCTTTGATAGCATTATTTTTATTAGAGGCAATTGTCAGCCTAACCTCTTGCTCATTTAAATCGCTCATAAATAAGTCTATCACTATAGCCTTCAACAATTAAAAACAATCCCTCATGATCCTGCCATAGTAAACGAATGCTATTAGCAATTCTGTCAGGTGTTATCTGATCTTTTATCTTTGTTTTCGTTTCTCTAATTCCACTGTCAAATCCCAAGGATCATTAGACCTCTTGCAAAAATCAAAAATCTGACCTTAGGTGAGGAGTCTCCGAGCCAGTATTCTCCGAGTCAGGAGAATTAAGAATGAGCATTAATCAATTAAATGCTCTATTTAGGGCTTTAAAATTAATTATGCAAGAACTCTATTAAGTAGCCATGACAATATCTAACCCAGAAAGTTTCCTGATTTCCTGTAAGTCTTGGAAAAATTACTGCTGCCAGGAAATATGAAGTGATATTTCTAGTTTTAAGTCAATTGGTCAATATTTTTAGCCTGAAACCTGATTATTCACTCCTAATTATTATTTTCCTAATCCGAGTTTTCTGGTTACTTTTTGCCAAAAGGTTGGGGTCGGTGGTTGATAGGGTTTGGGACTATCGGTAAAAACAGGACGTTGACTAGGTTGGTAGAGATAACGATAGTGTAAGAAAATATCCCGATAGGGAAAATCGAGATTTTCACCACTACAAAGTCGCGTGAACAGAGAGGAAGATAAACCAATGTAGTGAATATATGTCAAGCGGTTGCCTCGATCATAAAGAATATTATCTAAAGCCTGAAAATGGGGAGAGGTGACACAGCAGCCGGTGCGTTCTTCTTTAGGCAATTGAAGGGCTAGATTATATATAGAAAAATTTGATCGCATCATCATATAATTGACGATAGTTTGATCGGGAGCCATCGGATAGAGAATTTCTGCTTCTCCTGCTCGCAATTGTTCTATGAGCCAATCTCGCTGATTTTCATCGAATAAACCAATTTTAGAAGCGTAGAAACCCGCACAAAAAATCTCCTTTTCGATCCGATCACGGGAAAAAACCTCGAATAATTTTGGCTGAGAAACTTCGTAGACATGAGTGGGATCTTTGTGCTGAAAGTCATAAACAACACAATCGCACCTATCTAGGATAGCGAAGATTTTATCAACGGCATCGAGTAGCAAGGTGTCCCCATCCATGTCAGGGTAATCGCATGTTGATAGAGTTCTCAAATTCCGAGGAGTTAGGTCTAAAATTCGATGGGCAACTCAGGCTTTGACCTGCACAAGGCGACCGAATCTCTGGTTTTGCCAGTCA
>SFAQ01000078.1:0-46340 GCA_007096525.1 Microcystis wesenbergii Mw_QC_B_20070930_S4
TTATCTCCCTCCACGGGATACCAGAGTAAATCACCGGCAACGAAAACATCGGCATTATTGGCAAATAACCAGTCTAAATTCGCTTTAATCGTCGTAATCCAGCGAAATTGTCTTGTATTGTCGGCCATCGGTTTACCATCGCTATCGGGATAGACGATTGTGGTTTTCGGGCTGTCGTCGAGTTGTCTAACCATTGCTTAACCCTAGAATTTCGTCTTTGCTTCCTTAATAGTATAACTTTACTACAAAAAATCGGAGCAAATCTTTAGGGACGGTGATGATTATTAGAGCTAAAATCAGCAACTCTGGAAAAGCGAAATATGGACAGTCCAGAATCTAGGCAGCCGCGCTGTAATAAGGCGAAGGCAGACTCGGATAAACTCGCTGGATGTGGCGGAAGACTTCTTCCGTTTTTTCTTCCACTTCTTCTTCCGTGTAGAGATCGACGGGTAAACCAGTATTATCGCTGTATAAAAAGTTGTGAATAGTAGTTTTAACCTCCGCCCGACTGGATTCTTTATCTAGCCAACGATCGATCTTTAGTTTCTCTTGTTTTAGGGTTTCCAAAAGCCGCGTGGCGATCTGTTTAATTTTTTCAATGTCTTGCGGTGATAGATTCTCTTTGGTTAAAAGGTCGAACAGGGCCAGGGATTCCTCGTCTAATCCCTCGCTAACCGCCCGTTGGGACTCTCGATCGAGTTCCTGAATAAATTCTAATAAGGCCTCGAAGGTCTGTTCGATCGCCACCCGATCCTTCTCGAAATTATAATCAGCGACGATCCGCTCGTAATGCTCTTGAAAGTTCGTCCGTTGCAGATTCTGCTCGAGCATTGTTCGGAGACGGTTTTCGATGGCGTTTTTGAGAGTTTGGACGGTGGTATTCTTACGATCGCTATTAGCGAATTCCTGTTTCAGACGCTCGAAGTTGATTTTACTGATGTTGTACAGTGGGGTATCATCGGCCCTCGCTTCGGTGGTTACATCGATCGCCCCGTCGATTACCGATCGCATTTCCAAGAGAATTTCCCCGATGTCTATTTTCTCCCGATCACCTTGAATGCATTTATAGATAAGTTTAATCGTGTCGTGAGCCGGACGGTAGTGATTAACCGATGGCTGATTAAGACAGGCCTTAAAAAGATGGAAGACCTCTTGAGAGAGGAGTCCAAAATTTTGTCGGGCCTGATCACTTCGATTGATCGCTTCTTTCGCGTCGTTAATAGCTTTATTGAAGGCAAAACTAGGTATTTTATATTCGAGGAGTGCGTCTAGGGATGCGTTACTTTCCCCCAAAAATTCTTTAACTGCCTCGATCGATCGGGCCAATTCATCCAGTAAATTTTCTTGCGGTTTCGTGGGGTCGAGACTAAGATGGTCTTCCCTGCGTCCCTGATCGGAAATTTGGGCGAGATCGGCGAGAGCTTGGCGGAGATTTCTGAGGATTCCGCAGTAATCCACGATTAAACCGTTGGTTTTGCCCTCGTTAACCCGGTTAGCACGAGCGATCGCTTGCATGAGCGTATGAGCTTTCAGGGGTTTATCGAGGTAGAGGGTGGAGAGGGAGGGAACATCGAAACCGGTCAACCACATGGCGCAGACGATGGCGATCCGAAAGGGGTGATCGGCTTGTTTAAAGGCATTTTCTGGGCTGATTCTTTTACCGTCCGCCAGTTGAAAGCCGTTTTTGATCACACTGCGATGGCTGGTAATATCTAACCCTTGTTTCTGGAATTTGTCGATCTCTCCCTGTTCCTCGCTGACGATCACGGCCGTTAGGGTTGCTTCCATCCATTGAATCTGACGCTGACGATAGTTTTCCTCTTGGTCATCGGTAATTTTTTTGAGGTCTTGTTTCAGTTGTTGGATTTTTTTGCTCCAGTAACGATCGATCAGATGATGCAGCTTGACACAGGTGAGCTTGTCGATACAAATCACCATAGCTTTGCCTGTTTCCCAAGCGGTGCTGTAATGTTCAACGAAATCACGGGCCAGCGCATCCAACCGCTTCGAGGCCGTCAGGATATAGTAATCCCTTCTTAATTCCCTTTCTAAACGGTCTTCTATCTCGACATTTTCGATCTCTAACTCTTCGATTTTGGCGGCGATCTGTTCGTTGAGGTCGTTGACGGCGATCGAGAGTTTATCACCCCTTGCATCATAGTAGAGGGGAACGGTGGCTTTATCCTCGACCGCTCTCTGGAAGTCGTAGGTGGAGACATAATCCCCGAAATAGCGTTTAGTGATCTCGTCGTTGCTGACTAGAGGGGTGCCGGTAAAACCGATAAAACCAGCGCCCGGGAGTGCAGCCCGGAGGTTGCTGGCCAGGGTTCCGTACTGGGTTCGGTGGGCTTCGTCGCTGATAATGATAATATCGTTTCGGGAGTTGTAGGGTTGGTCGGGATTGACGGTTTGGTTGAATTTCTGGATGAGGGTGAAAATATAGGCTTTATGGTCTCCCAGAAGACTCTGTAAGTGTTCGTTACTGGAAGCTTGGCAGAGTTCTTGCTCGTTATTGGTCAATCCGGAACCGGCAAAGGTATCGTAGATCTGTTTATCTAGATCTTCGCGATCGGTACAGATAACAAAGGTATAGTTTGCGCCTAGTTTACGGCGAATTTTACGGGTGAAAAAAACCATAGAGTAGCTTTTTCCGGAGCCTTGGGTATGCCAGAAAACCCCTAGTTTGTTATCTTTTATCCCACCCTCCCGCCATCTTTTCACAGAATCGATCGCTTGGTTAACCCCTAGAAACTGGTGATTTCGGGCGATAATCTTGCAGGTTTTGCCACTGGAGTTATCGAAAAGGACATAATTTTCCAACAGATCGATAAAGTTATTTTTATCGCAGACTCCTTTTAGCATGGTTTCCATATCGACAATGCCGGGGTCACTCTCGGCCAGGCGTTTCCATGAATGAAAGTGTTCGTATTTGCCGCAGAAACTACCTATTTTCGCGTCTGTGCCATTAACTAAAATCGCAAAGGCGTTATAGGCGAATAGATGGGGGATAGTATCAAGATAGTCCGATAAATTCTCGTCGTAGGCCGCTTTTAGGTCCCGGTTGAGGTTTTTCGCTTCTAGGAAGAGTAGGGGAATGCCGTTAACAAAACCTACCAAATCCGTGCGACGGAGGTAGATTTCCCCCTGTATCCACAGTTCTCGAACCGCTAGAAAATGGTTATTGCTGGGTTGGTCGAAATCCAGGATTTTTAGGGTTTGTCTAATTAGCTCTCCTTTGGCGTTGCGGTAGCTCACCTGTACTCCATCGAGAAGGAGTTGATGTTTCTCTTGATTGGTGGCCAGAAGGGTTTGACTAGAGTTGATTTCTTCGATTTGGAGAATGGCGGATTTATAGGCTTCTTCGGGAAGGTTGGGGTTAAATTCTCGTAATTTCTGTTTTAGGTAGCGTTTGAGGATAACTTCTTTCTGATTTTGCCGTCCGAGCAGGCTGTTTTCACCGTAATCCTCTTGATTATAAGCATAGACACTCTGCCAACCAAGTTGATCTCGCAGACAGTTGGCGGTGAGTTTTTGTACTTTATCCTCGGTGGTCATAGGGTCGATCGTGCGGGGGAGTGGTTTATTTTATTAATATTGCCAATTTTCAGGGATTTTTACAGGTGCGATCGCTCTTTCGCCTCTACACCTCGATCTCTCCATTCATAAGTTTCGGAAGTAGTATGTCACGCGCTTGTTTTAGTTTTTGATTTTGCTGTTCGAGAACATGAATATTATTTACGATAGATTTCACAATACCCGAAAAAATCAATAGTCTTTGATGATCTGGAATTAATATTTGATATTCGTAAATATGATCATTTTTTAAATTTAAAACAGTAACACTATTCGCTCGCGACAAGCAATGATTTTTGTATAAACTTGATCCAAAAGAACAATATAAATATAATTTTAAGTCTTCGGGAGCTTCTATTCTAGCCACTCTCTGATTTAAAACATAAAGATTGTTGTCATTTGGCACAAAGCCAACATTACCAATGATTCTTCCATCCCTAGTTACATCAGATAATACCATCAGTAAATCCCTAGGCTTTAATAAATATTTTTCATTGTAAGAATTTTCGATCAAATATTTGTTGTCTTTTTCTTCAAATTTTAATCCCCCTTCTTCCTTAAAATTTCCCATTCTAACGACAATGGTGTTAGTTTTTTGCTCGACAAACTGCTCACTTCTAAAAGCAAACCCATGAAAAATTTTTATAATGCTTTGTAATTTTACTTTCTCCCACCCTTCAGGAATACCATCAATAATCGGGGTGTGTTCGTGTCCGGGGAAGCGTAAACGGACGAACCATTCCTTGTAAAGTAAGCGGGCTGAACGTTCTAATAAATCGATGCGGCGGCGATTATTTTCGATTAAATCATCATATTTGGAGAGGATATCGGCGATTTTCTGTTGAATGGGAAGGGGTGGAATTTTGATTTTAATTGTTTTAATATCTTTGATCGGTAATTGTGGCTGTGCAACGCCACTGCGTAAGCTGTTAACTTGATTTATAAACAATGGAGAACAAATAAACAAATAGAAAAAATTAGGTAATAATTTATTGCGATCACAACGAAATATTACCATTCCCGAATTAATCCTTATATGTTCATATCCAATTTTTTCATGATAATAAGCAACATTGCCCAGGGTTCCGCGAGTTGTCATTACAATGTCATGTTGAAATAGCTTTCCTTTTCTTAATTTTTCATCCTTATCTTCACTTATAAATTGACAATTATTAAAATCAAATCCCTTTTTTGTAACATTACTGGCATTTAAAAATAAGCAATGTCCTATGTTTAAAAAATCACCTTGTTTTGGATAGTTTTTACCGCAATCACCATCAATAATTGCGATTGGTGCATCTTCGATCTTACAATTCTTCCATTCCATTTTTGTTTCCGAAAAAATATATAAATACAAGGATATAGGATATTATATTGTTTCAAATCCCCAACCCTTCAAAATTCTTCGCAATTTCATCAGCTAAACAAATCGCCCGCAGATGTAACCTTTTCTAACTTACCAAATTTGGGAATCACTGGTGAGAAGCGGGACTTTTTATCCCCCTAAATCCCCCTTTTCAAGGGGGACTTACGCAGCCATAGCGCCCGTCTCACCACCAGCACCCCTTCCGGTTCCCCTTCCGGTTCCGGTTCCCCCCTTGAAAAGGGGGGCTAGGGGGGATTACCAAGCCTTTCAAGGGGGACTTACGCAGCTGTAGCGCCCGTCTCACCACCAGCACCCCTTCCGGTTCCGGTTCCCCTTCCGGTTCCGGTTCCCCCCTTGAAAAGGGGGGCTAGGGGGGATTACCAAGCCTTTCAAGGGGGACTTACGCAGCCGTAGCGCCCGTCTCACCACCAGCACCCCTTCCGGTTCCCCTTCCGGTTCCGGTTCCGGTTCCCCCCTTGAAAAGGGGGGCTAGGGGGGATCACCAAGCTCCGTACAGACGGGAAGCGAAGAGATAAACCCCGATATTTTCTCACAAACCGCCTCGAAATCGTATTTAACCTCATCATTCGTGAAACGGATCACCGTTAATCCGTATCCCTCTAAAACCTTCGTTCTTCTAGCATCATAAGCCATTGCCTCCGGAGTAAGATGAACCTCCCCATCCACCTCGATCACTAATTTCAACTTCGGACAATAGAAATCAACGATAAAATGATCGATCGGTCGCTGTCGCCACATTTTTAAAGGAAATTGTCGGAGAAAAGCCCATAACTTTTTTTCTGTCGGTGTGGGATTTTTTCGCATTTCCTTGGCTCTAGGGACTAAATCGGGATTGTAGGGTAGAAAATAAACACCGTATTTTAATTTAGACACGATCGCTATCTCCATCGGTCTCCTTTAAGGAAATATACCCAAGTTCTTTTTTAAATTCCTAACCCTTCAAAATTCTTCGCAATTTCATCAGCTAAACGAATCGCCTCGGAGTTGAGATCATTTAACTCCAGATGAATTTCGCGTAACGTTTCCTCGAAATCGAAACCCTCATCTTCCTCCTCTGGGGAAACGCCGACATAGCGTCCGGGGGTTAAACTCCAATCATTCGCCTGTAACTCCTCGCGATCGACCACTTTAACCAACCCTTCCACATCCCGCAGCTTGGCATCGGGGAACCTTTCTAATAACCAGTGAGCGTGACGGTAGAAACCACGAACCGATTTAAGCTGTTCGATCGCATTCTGACGGTTTGTATCGGCTTCTTTGCGTAAGATATTGAGTTCGCGGGAATTCCACCACAGTTTACTATCTCTTGCTCCCAGATCCTTCTCGGCACGCTCGATCGCTCGACCTAATAACTTATTCACCAGATCCGCCTGTTTGCCCAGATCCCGGCTAAATTCGCAGTATTCGTGATAACGACGGACAGCCTCGTGTAAAGTCTCTAAATCATCAGCGTTATAGGAAATCGGAGCGAAACCGGCGTATTTATCGATGTCATCTTTGAAAAGCTCAGATGCTGTTCGGAGTTCTAACCATGTTCCGTCTTTTTCATCGATGAGATTATAAAATTTCTCTAGGGCCTCGGTTAACCTGTCCAGATGCTCGCGATAGTTTTGTAAAAGAGCGATCGATCCCTGATACTCTCGATCGATACTCTGGCAATAACCGACAACCAAATCGATAAAACGCTTCGATTCGCTCCGATAGAGCCAGACGATCGAGAGAATATTCTGTAACTGCTCTGGGCTAAAATCGTTGATCGTCCGGTTTACTTTCCGGTAAATATTGCGGGCATCGATCATTAATATCTTGTCTTGAAGCTCGGCGGGTTTTCCTCGATTGAGAAACCACAACTCGCAGGGTACGGAGCGGGTATAGAAAAAGTTAGAGCGGATGGCGATCATTATGTCCACCGTTCCCGTCTCGATTAACTTCTGTCTTACCTTGCCTTCGTCTCTCCCGGCGCTGGAAGCTTGGGAAGACATAACAAAACCGGCTTTTCCTCGATCATTGAGATAGCTGTAGAAGTAACTGATCCATAGATAGTTACCGTTGGAAACTTTGTTATTTTTATTGACTCCTGGCAATCCGAAGGGTAAGCGCTCATCACCATCTACCTTACTATCCACCTCGTCCACGTTAAAGGGAGGATTGGCCATTACATAATCCACTTTCCCGGCCAATCCCAGCGGATCCTCGTAGTAGGTGATCGCTTTTTGGATATCCCCTTCTAAACCGTGAACTGCGAGATTCATCTTGGCTAAACGAATCGTGGTCGGATTCTTCTCTAACCCTTTAAAAGTTAACATCTGGGGATTGATGCGCTGTCTCTCAACGAAATGTGCGCTCTGGACAAACATTCCCCCCGAACCACAGGCAGGATCGAAAACCAATCCGTGATCGGGTTCTAAAACATTGGCGATCAAAGATACTAAAGAAACGGGAGTAAAAAACTCTCCGTTCTCGTGAGCTTTGAGATTAGCGAATTGTGTTAGGAAATATTCGTAAATTCGCCCGAAAATATCCCCATCGGCTTTTTTTAACTCTTCTGGGTTTAAAATCCGTAGTAAATTCCCTAATACCACGTTATCTAGTTCTTGGTACTCCGTTTTCGGTAAAATACCCCCTAAAGGTGGATAATCCCCCTCGATCGATAGCATTGCTTCCATTAAGGAGGTCGATCGATTGACGCTATCGGGGAGCGCCACCAGAAAATCGAACTGAGCTTTTTCTTGGAGATAGATGGCTCCTTTGCACAAGAAATCTTCTTTGGTTAAGGGGCGTGTTTTACCCTGTCGCTTCGGTAAATCCGCCTCTACCTCTCTTTTAACCTTGAGAAAACGACTGTAGGCATGACGGAGGAAAATCAAGCCCATAACGGGCAGAAAATACTCGTTACTGGCATAGTTAGAATTGGCTCGCAGAGTATCGGCCGCTTTCCAGAGCTTTTTTTCGATCGCTTCGATGTTGTCCAGTTGGGCCATGAAATTTAACTCAAGAATTAGGTAGATGGTCGAGCGTGAGGGGAAAATTAAGGGATTTTGTATAAGTATCTAAGCACAATTAATTACACATCTAAGCTACTACTCCGTCAGACTTCTGCGGTGGTGAGCAAACAGAGAACTGAAAACTCAAATCCGATCCCTAATAGCTGTATCCCGTCTCCCGTCTCGGAGTCTCCTGTCTCGGAGTCTCCTGTCTCTACTAGGAAATTAATTTTGCAGGCCTACTTAGTATCTATCTTCTCAAGTAATGGCAGCGATGGTTAATTGCCCTCACTCCTAACCGCTCTCCCAGAACAAACGGGAGGGGTCTTTTGATAGACTAGAGTTATGGCCCCAGAGTAAGGAGCTAGTGGCAAGAAAAGCTTAATAATTGAGATGAACCGATCGAGCGAGAATATCGTCTAAAATTGATTAGCTCAAAAAATCCTGACTGAATCTACCCTTAAGCGAACTTTTCTAAAAATGATGGCTGAATTACTGAGTCTAGTTCCTGCCAAGTCCCTCGAAACTGATGTAGTGGTAGGGGAAGCGCCGGCAGTATGTCCCCTTCCTCCAGTCACGGTTAGTAATGATACCCTACTTATTTCCCTGATCGATCGCCTGCGACGTACTTTGGAAAATCACCGCGGCGAAAATCAAATTGTGGTGATGCAGGATTTCCCGGATCCCGATGCCCTTTCTAGCGCCTGGGCCTATCAAATTATCGCCGAACAGTACGATATTCACTGTGATATAGTCTATGCGGGGACTCTCTCCCATCAGGAAAATGTCGCTTTGGTAAAACTAACGGGTTTACCGGCTAAACGTTGGGGAGTCCATACCCTCAAGGATAGAGATCTTTCGGTTTATCAGGGTTGTGTTTTTGTCGATGGTCAGGGAACCAATAGTCAGTTAACCACTCTGGTTAAACAGGCAAAAATTCCCATTATTGTCGTGATTGATCATCATACTCGCCAAGGGGATCTAGACGCAGAATTTGTCGATATTCGTCCCCAAATCCGGGCAACGGCGGCGATGTTAACCCAATATATCCAAAAAGGGTTAATAAATTTTAATACTAGCGATACCGTCCATGTTAAGTGTGCCACAGCTTTGATGCACGGATTGCGATCGGATACGAATAATTTAATGCAAGCGCAAGAATGTGAATTTATTGCTGCTGGTTATCTCAGTCGTTTCTACGATGCTCAATTATTAAACGCTGTCCTGCAATCGGCCAGATCCCGACGGGTGATGGATGTGATCGAACGGGCCCTAAAAAACCGTATTATTAAAAATAATTATTCGATCGCCGGGGTCGGTTATTTGCGTTATGATGACCGGGATGCGATTCCCCAAGCTGCCGATTTTTTGGTGACAGAGGAAAATGTTCACACGGCTTTAGTTTATGGTATCGTTCACGATGAAGATGAGGATATCGAGTTAGTCATTGGTTCTATGCGTACCAGTAAAATTACCCTAGATCCCGATGAATTTCTCAAGGAAGCTTTCGGACAGGATAACCAAGGTCGCTTTTTTGGTGGTGGTCGTTACATGGCCGGAGGTTTTGAAATTCCTATCGGTTTTCTCGGTGGTTTTAATAATAATGCCGAATACGCAAAACTCAAGTGGGAAGTCTATGACACCCAAATTAAACAGAAACTTTCCCATCTAGTTAACCCCGATGAAAAGGTAATTCGCACCTAGCTATTAGACCTCAGCTATCTATTATCATCGCCAAGACCGACCTAACACTGATATGAAACTTTATTTTGTGCGTCATGGATTAGCAGGACAATCGGGGGATTATCTCAACGATAGGGAACGTCCTTTAACCGAAGAAGGTAAGACCAAAACTGCTAAAGTTGCCCAAAGATTAGGACAGTTGGGGGTGAAATTTGACCTAATTCTCACTTCTCCTTTGGTGCGTGCCGTGCAAACCGCCGAAATTCTCCAAAAAGCGGGTTTAAGCCGTAAAATTGAGCAATTTAATCCCCTATCGCCCAACGGCAATATTCAAGATTGGGTGCAGTGGTGGCAAAAGTCCGACTATCAGCGAGAGGAAAATGCGATCGCACTGGTGGGACACGAACCGGATTTAGGCTATTGGACGGAAATGCTAGTTTGGGGCAAGTTTCAAGGAAAATTATCGGTCAAAAAAGCGGGAATAATTGGTCTAGAGGTTCCCCATCAACAAAATCCCCTCGGTAAATGCCAGTTATTTCTCTTAACTGCCCCAAAATGGTTATTGTAGGCCTAAAGCTTGCCTCGATTATTGGTGAACTATCCTAGCCACGTCTGTTAAACTTTTGCTAGGAAAGAATCGCAGGCCTTAGTTGGAATTTGTCAGCTAAGACGCATTTTAACCGACCATCCTTAGATTAGCTCTTGCAAAAATCAAAAATCTCCCGTTAGGTGAGGAGTCTCCGAGCCAGTAGTCAGGAGAATTAAGAATGAGCATTAATCAATTAAATGCTCTATTTAGGGATTTTAGGCAATTTTATGCCTATTTTTCTCATTTTTGAATATCAAAAATTAATTATGCAAGAACTCTATAGTCTAAAATTAGAGGAAAAGGATAGGATGGGTTGAAACCCGTCGAGTCGCATTTCATCCATTGCTTAAAAAGACAATGGCTTTCATGCTCCCGTGTTATTTTGGTAAAAAAATCAACCGTGACTAAGATCCCATCGCTTGAGGAAACTCATTACAATCAGGCCAAAGCTAGTTTACAACAGGCCTTAACCTGGTATGCCAGTTTTCGCCGCCATTGGAATTATCCCCCCGATCCCCAACTTCAGGCCGCCGTTAAACAGGATTTACAGTCCCTCAAATCGGCCTTGGCTAAACTGGATGAAACGGTGATTCGGGTGGCGGCCTTCGGGTTAGTCAGTCGCGGTAAATCCTCGGTGGTAAATGCTTTAGTCGGTCAAAAAGTCCTGGCAACCGGCCCGCTGCACGGGGTGACACGCTGGCCGCGATCGGTGCGTTGGACACCAGCCACGGGTAAAATTCAGATAGAATTAATCGATACCCCTGGATTGGATGAGATTGAGGGAGAAGCACGGGCGAATATGGCCAGAGAAGTCGCTAAAAGTGCCGATTTGATTTTATTTATCGTCGCGGGGGATATTACCCGGACTGAATACGAAGCCCTGGCAGAATTGCGCCAGGCGAAAAAACCGATTATTTTGGTGTTTAATAAGATTGATCTCTATCCGGAGGCCGATCGCCGTCAGATTTTTCAGCAGTTACAGCGATTAGGAACCAATCGGGACGAAAAAACGTTAGAAGATTTGTTAACTAGCGATGAGATAGTTATGGTAGCCGCCGAACCGCAACCGATTCCCGTCCGGGTGGAATACCCCGATGGGCGCGTGGTGACTGAGTGGGAAACCCCTCCCCCCGAAATTGAGGAGCTGCAAGATAAACTCTTAACGATTTTAAATCGGGAAGGGCGATCGCTGCTGTCCCTAAATGCTTTAGTGCAAGGCCAAGAAGCGGAGGAAAATATCGCTAGAAAAACCCTGGAACTGCGGGACAGTCAAGCGGAGGAAATTATCTGGCAATACGCGAAATATAAGGCTTTAGCGATTGCGGCTAATCCGATCGCTATTTTAGACCTCCTAGGGGCTTCAATCGTCGATTTGACTCTAGTTCGGGCTTTAGCTCGTTTGTACGGCTTGCCGATTACCAGTCACCAAGCTGGTCAACTCTGGCGGACTCTACTTTTCAGTAGTGCGGGGTTGCTGGTGGGGGAAATCCTCAGCACTGTGATTATCGGTTTGGGCAAAACGGCAGCGGCAGCGGCGAGTATTTTTGAAAATCCCACTTCTTTAACCCTCTACGGTAGCACCGCTCTCCTACAGGGGGCAATTGCTGCTTATGGAACCTATATCATCGGGAAAGCCGCTAAAATCTATCTAGAACGCGGTTGTAGTTGGGGGGCATCTGGACCGAGTACGGTGATTAATCAAATTCTCGCTCAAGTTCATCCGCAAACTATTTTATATCGTTTACGTCTAGAACTAGAACAGTGATTTTAAGGTAAAAAGGAAAAAAGGCAACAGTGATCAATTAAATATTTCCTACTGACTACTGATGACCGACTCCTAATTTTAGAAACTTAATTTTTGACAACGACCACTAGCTAGAAATATTGAGAGAAAATCATGTCTGCTGCCCATAAGTCTTATATTCCTGTTCCCGTTTCTCGCCAAAAAAGCCAGGGGAGTCAACGCCGTCCCCAATCACCAGTAAATCAGGCGACCCCAATGGTCAAACCGACGACTAAATCGGTGGCGAGAGTTCCCGTGGCCCCGACAGAAAAACAAGTGGCCTCGCGTCAATTACGTTCCCTTTGCCTCCTAGAAAGAATAGTGGCCGTGATTACTTTTTGTCTGTTGGGTTCGACTCTGGGAATGTATGCTTGGACGGTATATATTCCCAAGGTTTGGGACAAAGAATTTGGTAAACTAGAAACACTGCAACGTCACGAGCGCCATCTTTTAGCCACCAATGAAACCCTCAAACATCAACTAGCTCAACAAGCAGAAAAACCCGAAACTGGATTAACTCATCCCCAACCCTTCCAAACTATCTTTTTACAGCGTCAATCTGCTCCTAACCTAAAACCGTCCCCTGCTCCTCAACCCCAATCTACCGTCAATTCTCGACCGAGAAGTGCCTATTAACAGTTATCAGTTATCAGTTATCAGTGGGTAAGTTAACAGTTATCAGTTATCAGTGGGTAAGTTAAAAGTTATCAGATGTGAGTTTTTAAGTGTGCAGTATTAAATATAGCATTTTTCAGTCTGCTGAGGTACAAAAGTTATGGGTTTTAGGCACTCATGCAAGAGGCAAAAGGCAAAAAGGAAGAAAAATAGGTGTACCTCACTAGCTTAGGAAACGCTTACTGATTACTGTTTACTGATCACTGATCACTGATTACTGATTACTGATCACTGATTACTGTTTACTGATAACTGAAAGATACTGCTCATGACTGACACAAAAAGACCCAGATTTAGAGGTAAAGAAACTCGATCGCCCTCCGGCAGGATCCGGGACAGAAAGTCCTATTTAACCGCCAAAAAACGGCAAAAACAGTTAAAAAATTTGCCTGTGAGTAACGGGCGATTGGTGGCGGTGTGGTTGGTTTTAGTCATGGGTATTTTGGGTTTAGCTTGGCGATTGTACCAATTGCAAATAGTACAGGCGCAGGAATTACAAAAAAGAGCCAGACAACAGCAAACTACAAGTATTAGACCCTATATTCCCCGGCGGGCGATCGTCGATAGTAATGGTAATGTTTTGGCGACCGATCGCTTAATTTATACTCTTTATGTACACCCAAAACTGTTTGCTATTCCCCCAGCAGAAGTGGCTGATAAATTAGCTCCTTTATTAAATATTCCCACTAATCAACTCATTCAAAAATTTAAAGAAAAAGAAACAGGAATTCGTTTAGCCAATCAATTAACTGAATCCGTGGCTAGGGGCTTAAAACAATTATCTCTTGACGGTGTAGAATTAGAGGAAAAATACGCTCGTTATTATCCCCAAGACGATGTGGCAGCCGACGTGATTGGCTATGTAGATAAAGAACATCGTGGCCAAGCAGGATTAGAACGAGGTTCCAGTCAGTTATTAGAAAGATCTCCTTTTTCTGTCAATACAAGACGTATGGGAGACGGGCGAATTTTACCAGCTTTTGTTCCCGATGGTATCTTTCAATTTGATGAATTACAGTTAGAAGTAACCCTCGATTTAAAACTACAAAGAGCCGCCCGGACGGCCCTACGAGAACAGCTAAAAAAATTTAATGCTAAACGGGGGGCTGTCATCGTTATGGACTCCCTTGATGGTTCTCTTTTAGCCCTAGTTTGTGAGCCAACTTTTAACCCCAATGAATATTATAAAGCCAATGTGGCTCTATTTAAAAATTGGACCGTAGCCGATCAGTACGAACCGGGGTCAACTTTTAAACCAATTATTATCGCCATGGCCATGGAAGCAGGGGCAATTAAAGCTAGTACAGTAGTCAATGATCCGGGGGCAATTACTGTCGGTCCCTGGACGATTAAAAATGCCTCTAAACAGGGTTATGGGGCGCTAGATATGGCCCGAGTCCTGCAAACCTCTAGTAACGTGGCCATGGTGCAAATTGCCCAAAAAATGGGGCGAGTTGATTTCTATAAAAGTTTATTAGGATTGGACATAAATCAAAGAGTTGGTGTAGATTTACCCGGAGAAGTATCAGGATATCTCAAACCCGAACAACAATTTCTGGATAATGCCATTGAATCGGCCACCGCTTCCTTTGGTCAAGGTTTATCCCTAACGCCTTTAAAATTAGTACAATTGCACGGTGCGCTGGCCAATGGTGGCACTTTGGTAACTCCCCATGTGATCAAAGGATTAGCCGACGACCGCGGCCGTTTGCACTGGCAGCCCGATTATCCCAGCAAAAAAGTCTTTTCTCCCACCGTAGCCCGACAAGTGGTGGAAATGATGGAAACCGTTGTCAGCAAGGGGACGGGGGTAGCAGCCCAAATCCCCGGTTATCGCATCGGAGGCAAAACGGGAACCGCACAAAAAGCTAGTCCGACGGGGGGTTATCTACCTAACGCTAAAATTACCAGTTTTGTGGCGATTTTACCGATCGAATCGCCCCGTTATGTGGTTTTGGTGGTGGTGGATGAACCCAAGGGGGCGAATACTTTTGGCTCCACTGTTGCCGCTCCTGTGGCAAAAACGGTGATGAATACGCTCATTTCCCTCAAGGGTATCCCCCCCACCTCCAAGGTCGTTCCGGCGGGTTCTGCGACCAATAAACCCCCGCGGCACGATTAATTTAAGTCTTTTTGCAAGAGGTTTTATCTAACAAAGCACAGAGAAATATTATGGGGCTGTCATTCCCATTTCGATCCATAGTTCTCTCAAATCTCGTATAACTCCTGTAACCATCTCAAAAATTTTGCCGATTGGGGATGGGATTGATTAAGTATTCTTTGTTTGACTGCATCGTGAAGTTGTTTCCCCGGCGGATATTGCCAAGCTAAATAGGTATGAATATTAGCCTTATCTAGATGATAATCCCTATAGGTTGCCCCTTGTTGTTTTGCCTCTATCACCTTGTTTTGTGTATATTGCCAAAGATTATTATCGGGAACTAAATAGGCTAAAAAAGTCTCTAACATCCCTCTAGATTGATTATCTGGCATCATCCACACACCGAATTTTATCCCCGATTCTAGAGTTATAATTAATCCCGCTGCTGGTAAATTTTGAGGTAAGTTAGGGAGATTTGGTAAACAGACATTATATAAACTTTTCCAACGATTATCAGGTTCTTCGTCCGCATCTATGACAATTCCTAAATGAGTTAGTCCGTTAGGAGTTTTTAGTTGTGCAGAGATGTATTTAGGTTTTAGTAAATTTTCAACACCATCACAATTTATGATATTCAGTGGCTCTTCCCCTCTATTCCAAGTAACTCCATTTGCTTCCATTAATTGGGGAATAACTCTCAATTCCTCTGCACCTTCCACTAATAACTTTTTTGTCTCTATTTTAGGCATTGTTACCGCACCTCAAGATTACTTGTAGCGGCAATAACAATTTCTTCTGGATCAAAGATTACAGATTGGCTTTTTTCCCTATCTATCCTTTGAATAGTAATCTCATTATCAGCAATTTTTTCTTCGGTAATTAATTCGGCTAAACTTTGCCAACAATCGCGGCTGTGAGTGGTGGCGAATACCTGAATATTGAGTTTTTTGGCGGTTTCCCAGACGACTTTCCACATATCAGTCATGACAGTAAAGTGCAATCCGCTATCAATTTCATCAACTAATAAAATTCCATTTTCAAGATTAACCATCGCTAAAACTAATCCTAACATTCGCCAAAATCCATCACCTAAACTGCCAATAGGTATAGGTTGATCATGATTTTTAATTTTGATTAAAAACCCACCTCTAACACCTAGATTATTTGAAGTTAAATACTTGCCAGAACCAACACTGGCTATCCTTTCAATTTTTGGCTCAATAATTTTCAAAGATTCAATAATTAAATCTTCTAAAGGAGAGAGAACAATGTTATCAAAAAGTGCTGCCATATCAGAACTTGTTAGAGAAAATGGTGTTAAGAACCTCAATTCAATTTTATTATCAATACCTATTTTATGGGAAATTCTGCTTAAACTAGCCATTCTTCTTATGGAATCTCTGGCAAGAGTACCGTTGGCAAGAAGTTCCAGTTCAATAGGTTTTTGTGATTGACTCCATCTAATACTTAAAAGAAGTTTATTCCATTCCTCATCGTCGAAAATATTATCATTATTTAAATCATCATTTTTGTCTGAAAATAGAGATAGTTGTATAGGAATACTTTTAACAGAAATAGTAACACTTTCCTGATGTGATTCCCTAGATCCAATGATAATAATTTCCTTACTTGGGATGATTTCATGCCCAGGAAATAAATGACAAATTTCAAAAACTTTAGTGCGATTACTTTCTGACCAACTAAACTCGCCTCTATAGCTAATAGTTTCAAGAAATATATCCATATTTTGGACATACAAAAACTGAATTGCTTCTAAAATAGAAGTTTTACCGCTATTATTTTTACCTACTAAGAGATTAATTCGACCAAGATTGGCCATCTCAAAACTTTGAAAACCGCGAAAGCCTTCAATTTTTAGGGATTGTAACATAAGTGATTACCCCGAATTTTAGTTATTAAATCTAGTTTATCTAAACCCCAGAAAACACCTCAATTAACGACAGAGCATCACGATGGCGATACCGATACCTAAACTTAAACCGACCAGCACTTGAAAAGGAGTATGACCAATTAATTCCTTTAAACGTTCCTCGTTAAATTCCTTGCCCCCTTGGAACATTTCATCGATAATTTGATTGAGAATCCGGGCCTGTTTTCCCGCTGCCTGACGCACTCCAGCCGCATCATACATAACAATAACCGCAAAAAGCGCAGCGATGGCAAATTCGGCACTAGACCAACCCATCTGTAATCCTACCCCAGTAGCCAAGGCCCCCACCAGCGCCGAGTGAGCGCTAGGCATTCCCCCCGACGAGACTAGATAGCGCAGACTCACCTTACCATCACGGATTAACTCAATCAGCGCTTTTAGTCCCTGGGCAGTGAAACAAGCTAAAAGAGAGATTAGCAGTATTTGATTGTGTAACACCTGCTGGAAGTCCTGCATAATCTCACTCGTTTAATTTAATTTTTACGATTAACAATATACTCAGCGATGGCCCGTAAAGGTTCAGCGGCCTCATCGTAGCCACTCAATTCATTGATGGCACTATCTATTAACTGTTGAGCTTGCTGGCGGGACCCTTCTATCCCCCAGAGACTGGGATAGGTAGCTTTTTGTGCCTGTAGATCCTTGCCGGCGGTTTTGCCTAATTCCTCCTTTGTCGCCGTGATGTCGAGAACATCATCGATAATTTGGAAAGCCAAGCCAATATTTTGAGCGTAACGGGCTAATTTAGCTATATCTTCCGCTTTTGCCCCCGCTAAAACTGCCCCCGACACCACAGAAGTCTCCAACAGGGATCCGGTTTTCTGAGTATGGATAAAACCGAGAGTTTCTGCCGAAATATCGGGTTTTCCTGCGGATTCCAAGTCTAAAACCTGACCCCCCACCAAACCCGCTGCCCCGACCGTGCGACCTAAACGGGCAATTACCTCTAAAATCTGTAGGGGAGGTACATTACGAGTCTGGGTAGCCACATACTCGAAAGCGTAGGCCAGGAGACCATCCCCGGCTAAAATAGCGATATCTTCGCCAAAAACCTTATGATTGGTTAATTTCCCCCGTCGGTAATCATCGTTATCCATGGCGGGTAAATCGTCATGAATTAATGACATAGTGTGAATCATTTCCAGGGCGCAAGCGGTGGGTAAAGCCATCTCTAGGGAACCCCCCATCAATTCACAGGTAGCCAGACATAAAATCGGCCGCAGACGTTTGCCACCGGCGAGGAGAGAATAGCGCATCGCCTCGTAGATTTTGGCAGGATTGCCGATAACTAAAGAGCTATCCAAAGCTGACTCGACAATTAACCGCTTTTCCTCCAGATAGGAAGCCAGAGAAAAGCTCTCGTTTTTCCTCACTTCTACTCCTCGTTCGCCCCTAGTAACCATGTCTTTTTGTCTTGAACCGACTGCTTTTAAAACTATATCAGGAAACTCCACCTCGATCGGAATTAAACTGGCTGCTCCCTTGTACCCTCAGCTGTTGACTATCTAAATTACTCCTTCAGACTGCATGGCAGCGCCGCAGTTGCTATTCTGAACATTTGTACTAAAACTTTCCAGACCGAGAGAGGTCATTTTTTTTTCTGATGCCTATTTTCTCTTTTAACCCATAACCTCTTGCATAATTAATTTTTCAGGGTTCAAAAACGGCAAAAATAAGGATTAAATGGCATAAAATCTGTAAATAGACAATTTAATTGATTATTATTCATTCTTAATTCTCCTGACTACTGACTACTGACTCCTAACCCTAACAACAATTGTTGATTTTTACAAGAGGTCTCCTGAAAAAATACCTCCCTCAGTCCAGTCCGAGGATTAGCGAAAAACGGGCGATATAATTGAATTTCGCCGCAGTTATCATCGGAGATGCCAAAGTTTTGATGATTCGGTCAAACTTCCGTTTTCTTAGCTTGCAGTTTAGAAATTTCTCGATTAGCCTAGAAGTAGGATTATCCTAGGAATATATTCTATGCTGCCAGGGCAAATTTTAGGCGATCGATACCAAATTCAAAGTCAGTTAGGTAAACAAACCGGAAGACGCACGTTTCTGTCCCAAGATCTAAAAACTGGCGCTACTGTTGTTGTCAAATTATTAATCTTCAGTCCCGATTTTGAATGGACAGATTTAAAACTTTTTGAACGGGAAGCTGAAACTCTTAAACATCTAGATTGTCGCTCGATTCCTGAATATATCGACTATTTTGAAGTTCACACCGATACCTATCAAGGTTTTGCCCTTGTTCAGAGTTATATCGAGGCTAAATCTCTCAAGGAACAGATAGAAAACGGTCGCAAATTTAGTGAAGCATATCTGCAAGAATTAGCTAAATCTATCCTAGGTATTTTAATTTATCTCCATGGACTTAACCCGCCAATTATCCACCGGGATTTGAAACCTAGTAATATCCTACTAAAAGATCGATCTGGCCATAGTATCGGTAATGTTTATTTAATTGATTTTGGTTCTGTCCAGACTGTTGCCCAACAGGAACAGGCCACTTTAACTATCGTCGGAACCTACGGTTATATGCCCCCAGAACAATTCGGTGGTCGCACCGTTGCTGCTTCTGATTTATACAGTTTAGGGGCTACTTTAATCTATCTAGCTACAGGCATTCATCCCGCCGATTTACCCCAAAAAGATGGGAAGATTCAATTAAATAATTTAGCCAATTTAAGCCCTGCTTTTGTTCATTGGTTAGTGCAATTAATCGAACCTAGTCTCGAGAAAAGGTTTATTTCAGCACAGGCGGCAAATCAAGCTTTAAATACTCTCCACGAAATGCAATTAACTTCCTCGAACCTTGAAAAACCCGCCGGGAGTCGGGTACAGTTGCAAAAAAGTGAGGAGAAAATTAGAATATTTTTACCTCCCGAAGGTTTTACCCCTAAATTAATTTTTCCCGGAACCTTTGCCATTGCTTGGAACGCTTTTTTATTAGTATGGACAGGAGGAGCCGTTTCCATTCCTCTGTGGATAAGTTGGTTTTTTCTGCTCTTTTCCTTGCCTTTTTGGTTCGTGGGTTTAGGAATGCTTGGCGGGATTATTTATTGTCTCAAAGGGGAGGAAATTATCACTATTGATAGTCAAGAAATTGTTGCCTATCAGCGAATTTGGGGTTTGACACTTCCGGGTAAAAAGAAAATGGCACGGCAACATATTAATAAACTGGTCAAAGCTGATAGTTATCAGACAAAAGATGATGACGGTGATCGAGTTTATATGCCGATGGCTTTAACTATTTGGGCGGGGACTAAAGAATATACTATTAGCAGTAAGACAAAAGAATATCTGAGTCAACCCGAAATTGAATGGTTAGCAGCGGAATTAAGCCAATGGTTAGGAATACCAATTACTAATAAGTAGCCGGTTACAATCAGCTTTTTTCTCCCCCTCTCCCTTCTCCCTTCTCCCTTTTCCCCTCTCCCCCACTGATTACTGCTTACTGAAAAAGTTTCCTACTTCCCACCCCCTGATATGGACGAACTGTCTGTGATCAGTGTAAAATTTTATGAAGGGTCTGGGTTTTTTTGCCCCAGAGCCAGTGACTAAGATCAAAATTGTGCATCCCATCGATAATTAAGTTTATGAGCGCCACTATTACCGTAGAAAAACGCAAATTAGAAAAACCCCCTTTAGAACTGCATTATCTCGGCGATCGAGTCTTGCGTCAACCGGCCAAGCGGATTGCTAAAGTCGATGACAGCATTCGTCAATTAGCCAGAGAAATGCTGCAAACTATGTATAGTGCCAATGGTATCGGGTTAGCAGCTCCCCAAGTGGCAGTCAATAAACAATTGATTGTCATCGATTGTGAAACCGATAAACCCGAAAATCCGCCCCTAATTCTGATTAATCCCCAAATTATCGGTTATAGTCGGGAATTGTGCAAAGCGGAAGAGGGTTGTTTGAGTATTCCCGATGTGTTTTTAGATGTCATCCGTCCCCAATCGATCGAAGTGAGTTATAAAGATGAACAGGGCAAACCGCGAAAACTGCAAGCTAACGGTTTACTAGCGCGGGTAATTCAACACGAAATGGACCATCTTAATGGTGTCATGTTCGTGGATAGAGTAGATAACGATTTGGCACTCAATGAAGAATTAAAAAAACACGGTTTTTCCGTGCAAGCGGTGAAACCGGTCGAGAAAGTGACAAAATAAAGGCATTAGTTAATTTAGGTGAGGAGTGAAAATGACCCCGAAAAGCGGCGTTTTATTGTTATTATCCTGTATTGCAGCGATCGCTGGTGTGGGTTGTGTCTTTGAAATTAGTTCGGGAGAACCGGATTTAGGCAATACCACCACTGGCCTAATTCTAGCGGCAAGTGTGCCACTAACAGCCCTATTTTTTTGGGCGGCGGTTAAAGACACGAGAGCCAATTACAAATAGAATAAATTCCCCTCGGTTATCTAAAAATTGGCATAATTTTCATGAGCAGAAGAGAGAAGTAAATTCTCTCTTTTGTTCGTTTTGATTACAGGGCAAATTGCCAGAAAAAGTTACTACTTTTGAGGATTTTATCATCTTTTATGACAATCAATTATATGCCGACCGGTGAAAATCTGATTAGGTAAAGATTTCCCCCCTGTCTCCTCCTATTTCATCTATAATTCCGGCTACCAATCCTAGATGGTCTAGATTCTGAACTTCAATTTCTGTTGATTGAGTCATGGCACAACAACGCCCGCCGCGAGAGGGGTCAAACAATTCCTATTTTCTCCTAATTAGGGCTCTCAATACCCCCTTGCGGGTACCCAAAAAAGCCTCACTCTCTAAGTATTTTTACTCAAGCCTCTGGAGCGGGACAGCTTATGTGACAGTTGAGGGTGCGGAATGTGGGTTTCAAGCTTGGCTCGATTTGCACTGGTTTGGAGCGTTAGGCTAGGGTGAACCATTGGGATTTGTCCACCTCGACACTCGGAACGGTAAAGGATGGCGAAGCGGTGGCGAAAAAGGGCGAAGATGGAATTATTAGGGTTTAGGCGCTCGTTTTTTGTTTGGGGTATCTATGATAAGAAATTATTCAATCGATCGGGTGACATTCTAGGCTATGATTTCCCTGACTATAGTTATTTCTCTACATTAAGGAAAATCTACGATGACAACCTTTCCCATCGATTTGAGTGCCTATAAACCCATCAGTCTCGACCCCAGTAACCCCACCCTCACCGACGACCAAAGAAGCGCCCTAAAAGCCAATATTCAACTCTGTCGCGATGCTATCATCTTTTTTACTGCCACGGGTGCGGCCCGGGGTGTGGGTGGACACACCGGCGGCCCCTACGATACCGTCCCGGAAGTGGTGATTCTCGATGCTCTTTTCCGCAGTCAACCTAGTCAATTTGTACCAATCTTCTTCGATGAAGCGGGACACCGCGTCGGTACTCAATATCTCATGTCTGCGTTAGAAGGTTCTTTACCCGCAGAACAATTAATGCACTACCGCGAGGCCAATTCTAAACTTCCCGGACACCCGGAATTAGGATTAACCCCCGGCGTCAAATTTAGTTCTGGCCGTTTAGGACATATGTGGCCCTACGTTAACGGTGTCGCTTTAGCTAACCCCGGAAAAACCGTTTTTTGTTTAGGTTCCGATGGTTCTCAACAGGAAGGCAATGACGCAGAAGCTGCCCGTTTAGCCGTAGCTCAACACATCAATGTTAAGCTGATTATTGATGATAATGATGTGACGATTGCCGGTAATCCTTCCAAATATTTACCCGGTTATGATGTGGCTAAAACTCTCGCCGGCCATGGCGTAAAAGTGTTAGTGGGAGATGGGGAAGATATCGATAGTTTGTATCGCAATATCTGTGAAGCAATTAATACTCCTGGCCCGATTGCGATTATTAATAAACGTCCCATGTGTCCCGGAATTGAAGGTTTAGAAGGTTCTAACCACGGCCATGATGTGATTTCTGTCCCCTTGGCTTTGAAATATTTAGAGGCAAAAGGACACAGTGCCGCCGTGGAATATCTCAACAGTATTAAGAAGCCTTCTAATGACTATAAATTCCTCGGTTCTGGGGATAAATGGGGTTCTAACCGCAACGTTTTCGGCGAAGCTGTAGTCAGTCTTTTAGGCAAAATGAGCGAGGAAGAACGCAAGGCTAAGGTATTAGTAGTAGATAGCGATTTAGAGGGTTCCTGCGGTCTGAAAATTATCCACGATAAACATCCCGAAGTGTTTATTCCTTCCGGTATTATGGAAAGGGGCAATCTTTCGGCGGCCGCAGGTTTTGGTATGGAAAAAGGTAAACAGGGAATTTTCGCCACCTTTGCCGCTTTTCTAGAAATGTGTATTTCTGAAATCACCATGGCCCGCTTGAATTATTCTAATCTTTTATGTCATTTTTCCCATTCCGGTATCGATGACATGGCAGATAATACCTGTCACTTTGGTTTGAATAATTTCTTTGCCGATAATGGACTAGATGACGGTTACGAAACCCGTCTTTATTTTCCGGCCGATGCGGCACAAATGACCGCTTGTGTCGAGGCAACTTTCCATCAACCCGGCCTACGTTTTATCTTCTCGACTCGTTCTAAAACTCCCAATATTCTTGATACTAACGGTCATAATTTCTTTGGCGATGGTTATACCTTTGTCCCTGGAAAAGATGAAGTAATTCGGGAAGGCACTGCCGGTTATATCATCAGCTTTGGCGATGGTTTATATCGCGCTTTAGATGCAGTGGAACGCTTAAAACAAGAAGGGATCGACGTGGGTTTAATTAATAAATCTACTCTCAATGTAGTGGATGAAGAAATTATCGCTAAAGTTGGTAGTTCTCCCTTTGTTTTAGTGGTAGAAGCATTTAACCGTCGCACGGGTTTAGGTAGCCGTTATGGTTCTTGGTTACTCGAACGCGGTTTAACTCCTAAATACGCCTACATCGGTACTCACCATGAAGGTTGTGGCGGTTTATGGGAACAATTCCCTCATCAAGGTATCGACCCAGTTGGTATCATTAGTAAAGTTAAATCTTTAATCGCTTAGATGGTATTTTATGGTGAGCGTTAATCAGTAATCAGTGAACAGTAATCAGTAATCAGTCATCAGTTATCAGTTATCAGTGAACAGTAATCATATCAAATCCGTTGAGTAACTCACAGAAAACGGGTTTCTTTGAGAAACCCGTTTTCTACTCATGCACTCATGCAAAACGGAGAATAAATAATCAGTTTTTAATAACTGGATTTAGTATCAGTCATCAGTCATCAGTGAACATCTTTAATAATTAAGATTTTAGCTTGGTTGAAAGTCCGAGCATTTGTACTAAAATTTCCCAGACGCAGTTTAAATCCCTGACAGCTTATAAACTTTAGCCGCTTAAATCGCACCATTGAGGGGAAATCCCCCTGAACTAGGTACGGTAAGCCCCTAGAAGCCAACAAACCGGTCAATCTAGAATAATCTCTAGGGTATAAAAGTAATCTCTTATAGAAAATGCAGCCAACCAATCCACAACAATTTACAGAAAAAGCTTGGGAGGCAATCGTCAAAACGCCGGACATTGCCAAACAGAACAGCCAGCAACAAATCGAAAGCGAACATCTAATGAAAGCCCTTCTTGAACAGGAGGGATTAGCGGGCAGTGTCTTTAGTAAAGCTAATATTAGTCTAGCCCGTTTGCGGGATCGAACCGATGACTTTATCCGTCGTCAACCGAAAATCTCTAACCCCGGCGACTCGATTTATTTAGGTCGTAGTTTAGATAGTTTACTCGATCGAGCGGAAAATTATCGTCGAGAATTTGGAGATGACTTTATCTCGATCGAGCATTTGATTTTAGGTTACGCTAAAGATGATCGCTTCGGTAAAAATATTTTTCAAGAATTCGGACTTACCGAAAGCAAACTCAAGGAAATTATTCAACAAGTTAGAGGTAGTCAAAAAGTGACCGATCAGAATCCAGAAGGCAAATATGAGGCCCTAGAAAAATACGGACGGGATCTCACCCAATTGGCACGGGAAGGAAAATTAGACCCCGTAATTGGACGGGATGACGAAATCCGTCGCACGATTCAGATTCTCTCGCGTCGGACTAAAAATAACCCAGTTTTAATCGGGGAACCGGGAGTAGGAAAAACAGCCATTGTCGAAGGATTAGCCCAGCGGATTATTAACCGTGATGTGCCAGAATCTCTGTTAGATAGGACTCTCATTTCTCTCGATTTAGGCGGCTTAATTGCGGGAGCAAAATATCGCGGAGAGTTTGAGGAAAGATTAAAAGCTGTCCTCAAGGAAGTCACCGATTCCCAAGGCAATATCATCATGTTTATTGATGAAATTCATACCGTTGTCGGTGCGGGAGCCACTCAAGGGGCAATGGATGCGGGCAATTTATTAAAACCAATGTTAGCCCGGGGTGAATTGCGTTGTATCGGAGCCACTACCCTCGATGAATACCGCAAATATATCGAAAAAGATGCGGCGTTAGAAAGACGCTTCCAAGAAGTTTTAGTTGATGAACCAAATGTGGTTGATACTATTTCGATTCTTCGCGGTCTCAAAGAACGTTATGAGGTGCATCATGGGGTGAAAATTGCCGATAATGCTTTAGTGGCAGCGGCACTGCTTTCTAATCGTTATATTAGCGATCGCTTTTTGCCCGATAAGGCCATTGATTTAGTTGATGAAGCGGCGGCCAAATTGAAGATGGAAATCACTTCTAAACCGGAAGAACTCGATGAAATTGATCGCAAAATTCTCCAGTTAGAAATGGAAAAACTTTCCCTACAACGGGAATATGATCCAGCTTCGCGAGAACGGTTAGAAAAGTTAGAAAAAGAACTGGCTAACCTCAAGGAAGAACAATCGGGATTAAATGCCCAATGGCAAGGGGAAAAAGAGATTATCGATAAAGTTCGTGGGGTTAAAGAAGCGATCGAACAAGTTAATCTGGAAATTCAACAGGCCGAACGAGATTATGATTATAATCGCGCCGCCGAATTAAAGTTCGGAAAATTAACCGATCTGCAGCGGCAAATGTCCGCCCTAGAAACTCAATTGGCTGACAAACAAACCACCGGTAAAAGTTTATTAAGGGAAGAAGTTCTCGAATCGGATATCGCCGAAATTATCTCGAAATGGACGGGAATTCCTCTCAATAAATTAATCGAATCGGAAAAAGAAAAACTCCTCAATCTGGAAGACGAATTACACGAAAGTGTCATCGGCCAAGAGGAAGCAGTCACAGCCGTAGCCGAAGCGATTCAACGTTCCCGCGCCGGTTTATCGGATCCCAACCGTCCCACGGCCAGCTTTATTTTCCTCGGTCCGACGGGTGTTGGTAAGACAGAATTGGCGAAAGCTTTAGCACGCAATCTCTTTGACACGGAAGAGGCTCTAGTTCGCATCGATATGTCCGAATACATGGAAAAACACAGCGTTTCCCGTCTCATGGGTGCGCCTCCGGGATACGTCGGCTACGATGAAGGGGGACAATTAACCGAGGCAATCCGGCGTCGTCCCTACTCTGTCATCCTGTTTGATGAGATTGAAAAAGCCCATCCCGACGTTTTTAACGTTATGTTACAAATCCTTGACGATGGGCGCTTAACCGACTCTCAAGGTCATCTGGTTGATTTCAAAAATACAATCATTATTATGACCAGTAATATCGGTTCTCAATACATTTTAGACGTGGCAGCAGATGAGTCTCGTTACGAAGAAATGCAGGCGCGAGTGATGGAAGCAATGCGGAATAGTTTCCGTCCCGAATTCCTCAATCGTATCGATGAAACGATCATTTTCCATAGCCTACAAAAAGCACAACTGCGATCGATTGTCAAACTACAGTTAGCCAATCTCAGCGACCGCTTGATGGAACAAAAATTAGCCCTGAAATTTGCCGATATTGCCCTCGATTATCTAGCAGAAATTGGTTACGATCCAGTGTACGGTGCGCGACCCTTAAAACGGGCAGTACAGAGATATGTGGAAACTCCGATCGCTAAGGCAATTCTGCGCGGCGAATTCAAAGGGGGAGACACGATTTTTGTCGATGTGGCCGATGAAAGATTGACCTTTAAACGGTTAGCTTCCCCGGTAGTAACTGCTTAATAGTCAAAGGGTGGGCAATGCTCACCCTTTGATTATTATGGAAGCATGGGATTTTTGCTTGAATCTGTGACTGTAACACTGTTTGCACCACGTCAAAGACCCGAAGGTCAATGCGGATGGAGGGACTCGAACCCACACATCAAAGACACTAGAACCTAAATCTAGCGCGTCTACCAATTCCGCCACATCCGCAAATATGTCACAGTATTCTATCATAGCATAAGATACTATAGGAAAGATAAAATTTTTTATTCTTAATAATTTTATGCTCTTAGGTTTTATCTTTCAGTCTCCCGGCCCCGTCCTCTGGGAAATCGGACCAATTTCGGTGCGCTGGTATGGATTTCTCATCGCTATGGCGGTGTTATTGGGTGTCACCCTCTCCCAGTACCTCGCCCAAAAAAGAGCGATCAATCCCGATTTAATCGCTGATTTGGCCATTTGGTTGGTAGTGGGGGCTATACCTGCAGCCCGTCTGTACTATGTTCTCTTTCAGTGGCAAGAATACGCACAAAATCCCGCTGATATTATCGCCATTTGGAAGGGAGGTATCGCCATTCACGGGGCAATTATCGGGGGTTTGCTGGCAGCCCTAATCTTTGCCCGCATTAATCGGGTTTCTCTTTGGCAATTACTCGATCTAGTCGCACCTTCAGTTATTCTCGGTCAAGCGATCGGACGTTGGGGTAACTTTTTTAATTCGGAAGCTTTTGGCAGTCCGACTAATTTACCTTGGAAGTTGTTTATTCCTCCCGCTAGTCGTCCTTTAGAATATATCACCGTCGATTATTTTCACCCCACCTTTCTCTACGAATCTCTTTGGAATCTGGCAGTTTTTGCCCTACTCATCTATCTATTTTTCTGGGGTTTAAAACACCCCAGTAAATTAAAAATTGGCACCCTTACCCTAGTCTATTTTATCGCCTACAGTCTAGGTAGATTCTGGATCGAGGGACTACGCACCGATAGTTTAATGTTTGGGCCTCTGAAAATGGCACAAATAATTAGTTTAGGAGCGATCGCTGTCGGTCTTTTCGGTTTATTCTGGTTATATAAACTGCAGCGTCCTTTACCGGATGTGGTGGCGACCGTCAGTTATAATCAAAAGTTACCCTAGCTAACCCTGACAATGGATCTAGTAACGATTTTTCAACAGGTTTTAAACGGTTTATCGATCGGTAGTGTCTATGCTATTTTTGCCCTCGGTTACACTTTGATTTTTTCCATTTTAGGGATTATCAATTTTGCCCATGGCGCAATTTTTACCCTCGGTGCCTATTTTACCTATGCTCTAGCGGGGGGAGTTTTCGGTTTTAATGGTTTATTAGCTAATGCCAAATTACCCTTTTCCTTACCCTTTTTTTTGGCACTTTTGCTAGGCTGTATCCTTTCAGGTTTCACCTCGGTTCTTCTGGAAAGATTAGCCTTTAAACCCCTCCGGGTAAGGGGTTCCGATTCTCTCTTAACTCTGGTTTCTAGCCTAGGGGCAGCCGTGGTGATTGTCAATGTTATTCAATACTTATTCGGGGCAGAAATTTATACTTTTCCCGATGATATTTATGGCAATCTTCCCCCCGCAATCAATTTTGGTACAGCCGATCGCCCGGTGGCAATTCGTACAATTCAGATTATTATTTTTCTGGTTTCAGCAGTTATGGTAGCTTTACTGACTTATTGGGTTAATTTTACCAAAATGGGCAAAGCTTTACAAGCGGTAGCTGAAGATGTTACCACTGCCAGTTTGTTGGGGATCAATCCCGAAAAATTTATCGTGATTACCTTTTTTATTAGTGGTGCCTTGGCAGGTTTAGCAGGAACTTTAGTCGGTTCTAGTGTTAGTATCGCTGGCCCCTATTTCGGTATTGCTTTCGGATTAAAAGGTTTAGGAGTGATTGTTTTAGGAGGATTGGGAAGTATCCCCGGAGCGGTAATCGGTGGTTTATTATTGGGTATTGCCGAAGCTTTTGTTCCCGCAGAATATTCCGGTTATCGAGAGGCGATCGCTTTTGCTATTCTCTTTATTATGTTGTTAGTTCGTCCCCAAGGTTTACTAGGAAGAAAGTTAATTCAAAAAGTCTAAGTCGGTTTAATTAGCCCCCAGAAAAACTGTTTTTCCCGACAAAGAAGATTGATAGGCAGCGTAGGCCACTTCTAGGGCATAAAGACTGGCTTGGGGAGTAACATAAAGGGGAATCCGATCGAACAGATAATCTAGCACCATGGCGGTATCTTTGGCAAAAAGACCGCGACGGGTTTCCACTTCTAAAGCTTGGCTACCTTCACTATTAATTAACTGCCCTTTTTCCCCTTCAAAAATTAAGCTGCCCGTCTCGCCATGAATAGTGAAAGTTCGCTCATTTTGCCAAAAAACTTCGCCTTTGCCGTAGGTAACTTCGGCAATTAAGCCATTTTTAAATAATAACTGCGCCTCACACAAACAGGCCAGAAAATAATCGGATTCCGGGGCATTCCAATAACGACAATGACAGGATACGGACTCCACTTCCCCAAATAAATTAGTCAAGCGATGGATACGAGAAAGGGCCGCAATCAAAGGAAAACCGAATAAATCCCGATGAAATGTCCAGCGCCGGGGTGCTGGTCTGCCAGGGGCGATTGTGGTATAACGGGCTAGGTGGATATTGCCGAGGCTGGCTAAATACTGCTGTTGGGTTTGATGGAGTCCCCCCAACAGTTCAATATGTTCGACGTGCAGTAATTTGTTCTCGGTTTCGGCTAGGGTGATTAATTCTGCTGCCTCTTTCGGGTGGAAAGCTAGGGGATACTCGACGATAACGTGCTTACCAGATTTTAAGGCAGTACGGGCGATCGAGGCATGGGCCTGATTAACATTGGCAATGACAATCAGATCGAGATCAGGATGACTGGCCAGGCTTAGTGCCGAATCTAGGGCAGAAATTTGGTATTTTTGCGAGAAATTAGCGATCGATTCGGCACTATTACCGCTAACATACAAAAGCTGGGCGCGATTATCGGCTTGCCAGCTTTCAGCGCGACGTTGAGCGGCGAACCCTGTGCCAACTATACCAATTTTTAAGGGACGATGAGAAGTCATCAGGGGCATTCTGGCGACATTAATTATCGGGAAGTGGGGTGTGGGAAGTGGGGAGAATAAATAAAAATAATCTCCTGACTCCTGCCGACTGCCTATCGCCTTTCCTAGCTTTATCTTGGCAATCAACTCATCTATTATCTCAAAAATAGCACTCTAAAAGATGTGGGAGGGTGAATTCAAATTTTGAATGGGCAACGCCAATTTTTTGCTCCTGTTTCGGCCCCAGAGCTTCTAAACCGCCATCGGTTGTCGGGGAGCATGACGACTAGGGGAAACCACCACGGGAGTGGGCGACACCGTACAGGTTAATTCTAGAGACTGTTCTAAACTAACCACCCGATTGAGTTGTTGCCATTCAGTGCCAAAAGGAGGCATCGCTAGAGCGCAGGCTTTCCAATGAGCTTCGACGGGAACATCTAGTTGTTGACAAGTGCCACCGCGCCGACCTTGGGTTTGATAGTATCGGCAGTATCGACAGGAAGAAGTAAGAAAGTTTGCGGCTTGCATGGGTTGGCTTTAAAAGGAAGATGATTATAAGGAACTCAAGGGATGACTCTCTTTTCGCTCTGTGTAATATTGTCCTACCCCGTGCCAAGGGTATTTTCCTGACTAGCATAGCTACAACTGATATGCCATATAGTTTCTAGTGATCCCCAAAAAAAATTTTATTTTTAGAATCTTTTAATAGTTACTTTGCAAAAAGCAGCACTGTCGCAAAACTGAAGAGTTTAACTCAGTTGTGTCTGAGGTTATTGGGTCTAGTATCGGCGATAACAAAGCGGGGATCAAGCCTTAGCTCGATAGAATTGATGAATACAGGTTCAATTAAGACAGAAAAGATAGTCCTATTGATTCCTGACTCAAAACCACTCTTTCCACAATAGTATTAAAAAATTGAATCTTTTACCCCGCCCGACTGGGCAAAACAAAAAGCACAACATTGCCAACGCTCAAGCTCTCCAGAGGGACTGGGAGACTGACAACGAGGACAAATCGGCCAGGATCGAGTTCTATGACGTATTTTCTGGCTCCAACTCTCTAAAGCGTCCGGTTGCTGGGGATTTTCTGGCGGTTTTTCTGGGACAACATAACTAGGATGATCTCTGAGGGAATTAGGGGCGATCGCTTCTAGGGGAATTAACTGACTATCTTGCTGCCAACGGGCAGCAGAAAAGCGGATATCGCTCAAGGGAGTCTCTAACTGACTATTAAGCCGTTTTAATAAGCTATAGCGTTGTAAAGACAATTCCTGCGCTAAAGCGGCGCTACTGGTAGCCACCGATAAAACCCCGCGATTGAGGGAAAAAGGCCGGGTTTGCTCAAGCAGACGGGGATTAATAATTTTTGGCCATAATTGCAGCACTTGATCATAGTGGCGATATTCTTCCCAACCCGCCTGTTGAGTAATAGTCGCCAAAATTTTGGCAAGAGAATGTAAAGACATAGGGAAAATCTAGGGGATACCACGCTACACTGGGACGAAAAAACCTGCTAACTTTTCAGCATAACCTTTAATATCCTTGCCCTAGATATCCGCCATGAAATCCGATCAATCCCCATCCCCCCAAGATTCCCCTCTCTCGATCGTCCATCAACCCAGTTCAGCCATTGATCCCACTCAGGAACCAGAACAGCTGGAAGCCGCTATTATTAACGTCTATCCCCCAGCTAAAGATGTCTTTTTTACCCCTTGGGGTATCGGGGCAATGGCGATCTTTTTAATTGCTAATATTCTCCTCAGTCTCAATCAATGGTTAACCACCACCCCCCCCACCCCGAGGAAAGCTGAGAATTCCCTGCTGGGGCAGCGCAAAAATAACTCCCGCCACCTCGATCGATTGATAGCGATCGCTCGTCCAGTGCAGAAAACTCCTCAAACCAGTCCGATCGCTAATATTCCCGCTGCTCCCGTTAAAACTAGCCCGATCGCTAACATTCCCGCCCCAGCAGTGGTTCAGAGTCCCCCCAGCGCTAGAAATCTGACTAATGCCCTCTTACCGCCGAATCCGCCACCGTCCCCAATGCCGGCCCATCAATTATCCGTCAGTAAACTCAAGCAATCTTTACCCGTCGCCCCCCCGGACCCCGGCACTCCGCCAGTATCTTCCCTAGTTTCCGCACCACCGCCCCCCCCGCCCCAAGTCACCCCTGCACCCTCGACCGCGATCATTAACGAACGAATGTTAGAGGAATTACGCCAAAGAGAAGAATCACCCGCTAATTTACCCTTTTTTCAACGGGAAAAAGCCCGTCGTCTGGCTAATCAAAACCCACGGGATGCCACGGAGTTAATGAAACAGTTACCGCCAGAATTACAAGTATCCCCTTCTCCCTCTCCCAGTAGTCCGGCACCTTCAGAAACAGCCAATCCGTCCCAGTCCCCCGTCCCTAGTTCTATCATTATTGATAGGAGCGGCACTTCGGTAAACTATTAGGGTTGGTATCGGGAGGACGGTAATGGGTTTGTTTGAGCGCATGGGCCAAGCAATTCGCGCCCAAGTCAATAGTCTGATTCAGGAAAATCAAGATCCAGAAAAACTGCTGGAAAAAGCGATCTTGGAGATGGAAGGGGAATTGATCCAAATGCGACAAGCCCTGGCGGCAGCCGTCGCTACCCAGAAACGCACCGAGCGCCAACGACAACAACAGGAAAAAGCCGCTCAAACTTGGCACGAACGCGCCCAATTAGCCCTACATCACGGTAACGAGGAACTCGCCCGCCAGGCTCTCAGCCAATGGCAAACCTATCAAAGTCAGATCGCCCCCCTACAAACCTCCCTGCAACAACAGACGGCTATTATACAAAAGTTAAAGAAAGAACTCTTGACAATTGAACGCAAATATGCTGACATGAAAGCACAGAAAAGCCTTTATCTGGCCAGATTGCGATCGGCGAGTGCCAGTCAAAAAGCCCAAGAAATTATGGGCAGTTTGAACAGCAGTCAGATGGGGACTATTTTCGAGAAATTAGAAGCAAAAGTCCTAGAAGCCGAATCCCAAGCCGATTTAATCCACTATAAAGACCCCTTAGAGCGACAATTCCAAGATTTAGAGGGACAAAAACAAATTGAAGCGGAATTACTCAAGTTAAAACAAGAAAACTTGGATGAGTGATGTGGGAAGTGGGGTGTAGGGTGTGGGGTGTGGGGTGTAGGGTGTAGGGTGTGGGGTGTGGGGAAGGAAACTCCTAACACCTAACTCCTATCCCCTAACCTAGCTCTCGTGGTTTATATTGGAAAATAAGCCGTTAGGCAACATGGGAAATTTTAAGAACAGTTAACTGATTTAGTACACACCGAGAGGAACAAGAGCGTCATGGGTTTATTCGATCGCCTTAGCCGAGTTGTCCGAGCTAACCTCAATGATATGGTGAGCAAGGCTGAAGATCCAGAAAAAATGCTGGAACAAGCTGTCAGTGATATGCAAGAGGATCTAGTACAGGTACGTCAAGCGGTCGCTAGAGCGATCGCCGAACAACGACAAACGGAACAAAAATACAGCAAAGACCAGTCAGAAGCCAATAAATGGGAACAAAGAGCCAAATTAGCCCTTTCTAAAGGGGATGAAAACCTCGCCCGGGAAGCTCTTAAACGCAAGAAAGATTTCACGGAAACCGCCGCCATTCTCAAAAATCAACTGGATCAGCAAACGGTACAGGTAGAAAGTCTAAGAAAAAACTTGATTGCACTCGAAAGTAAGATTTCTGAGGCAAAAACCAAGAAAAATATGTTAGTAGCTCGCTCCAGAGCCGCAAAAGCTAACGAAGAAATCCAAAAAACCCTCGGCAGTATCGATACCAGTAGTTCCATGTCCGCTTTTGAGCGCATGGAAGAAAAAGTTATGCAGATAGAAGCCCGTAGTCAAGCGATCGGTGAAATCACTGGTAGCGACATGGAACGTCAATTCGCTGCACTAGAATCGGGCAGCGATGTGGATGATGAATTAGCACTGCTAAAAGCACAAATGTCCGGGGGAGCATTACCCGGTACAACTTCTAGTCAACCCACTTTACCCCAAGCAACCACCGTCAGAGATTCGGCAGTGGATGCGGAATTAGAGGAATTGCGATCGAAGTTAAAAGAACTGTAAAACTTTGAGAGCGTCGAGACGTACTATCTATGGTACGTCTCTATTTATTAATTTTGTCGTTGAGATAGGGAATATTAATTGCTAGTCATAATTAACCATCACTATTAGGCGGGATGATTTATCTAATTTACGTTCCTCAATTATCGAAGTAATTGCCTTACAAAAAAGAGCCGAACAACAGTACAAACAAGCACAAGCTGAGGTTTTAAAATGGGAAGAAAGAGTTAAACTCGCTCTAGATAAAGGTGATGAGTCTTTGGCACAAGAAGCTAATATAAGGAAAAAACATCACATTAATACCGCAAATATTATTAAAAATCAACTGGAAAAACTGAATATCCAAGTTGATAAACTGAAAGAAAAATTGCCAATTTTAGAAAGGAAGATTAACGAAAAAAGTATCGGCAGTATAGATACTATCATTGACAAGGCAGTTTTTGAAGTCCCAGAGGAAAAAGTTATACAATGGCAATATCCTAGTCAAATTTATGACGAATTGGACGGGATAGCAATCGAAAAGAAATTACCAAGATTAGACATGGCCGAAATAATCACTTTACAAAAAAGAGCCGAACAACAATACAATAAAGAACTAGCGGAAATTTTAAAATGGGATAGGAGAGCTAAATTAGCTAGATATGAAGTAGATTATTCCCTTGTTAGAGAGGCTTTTAGACAAAAAGAGAATCATATTAATATCGCCAATATTATCAAAAGTCAGATCGAACAAATTAAAACTCAAGTCGATACTTTACAAAAAAACTTAACTATTTTTGAGAATGGGAACAATAGTATTTACAATTCAGCTTTTGAGCGCATGGAAGCAAAATTTATGCAGTCAGAAGCCAGTAGTCAAGCTGACGGTGAATTGGTTGACATCGATCCACTAGAAGCGGGTAGCGATGTGGATGATGAATTAGCACTGCTAAAAGCACAAATGTCCGGGGGAATATTACCCAGTACAACTTCTAATCAACGCGATTTACCCCCAGCAAATACCGTCAGGGATTCGGTAGTAGATGCAGAATTAGAGCAATTGCGATCGAAGTTAAAAGAACTGTAAAACTTTGAGATTGTCGAGATGTATTACAGCCCTTCTCATCAATATGAAGTATAGCCTAATCTGGTATCTAAGGACGAAGATCGGCTAATGTTAACCGTTTCGACGTTTCCCAGAACGAAAACATTGTACCTCATCATTAGGAAAAAATCCTAAACAATGGCGCTCCAAACCCTTTAATTCTGAAGATAATCCTAAGATTTACCCCGAAAAAGAGCCAGAAAGGTGAGGATAGCTAGGATGGAAGTGAAAAGCAATTTTGACTCGAAATTATCCCAAGGGATCGATCGCATTTAACGAAACCCTTACCCTAACAGCATAAGACAAGAGAAGGACTTATTAAGGAGAAACCCAGCCATGAAAATCGGCGTAATCAAAGAAAGTGACCAAGGCGAGGCGCGGGTGGCGCTAGTGCCGGATACCGTCGCCCGTTTAGTCAAGGCGGGATTTGAGGTAATTGTCGAAAATGGGGCGGGAATTAGTGCCAACTTTGCCGATAGTGCCTATAGTGCCGTGGGAGCCGCCCTGAGCGAAAACAGCGAATATATCTATGAAACTGCCGATGTTATTCTCAAAGTCGTCCCTCCTAGCGATAGCGAGATCGATCGCCTGAAAAGTGGAGGTATCCTCATCGGCTTTCTCGATCCCCTGCGTCAACCCCGGCGCATTGCCAAATTAGCCGATCGCGGGATCACCGCTTTGAGCATGGAATTAATTCCCCGCAGTAGTCGCGCCCAGAGTATGGATGCCCTCTCCTCTCAGGCTAACCTCGCCGGTTACAAAGCGGTACTCCTCGCCGCCGTGCAACTGCCGAAAATGTTCCCGATGATGACTACCGCCGCCGGTACGATCGCCCCGGCCAAAGTGCTGGTATTGGGGGCAGGAGTTGCTGGATTGCAAGCTTGCGCTACCGCCCGCCGTTTGGGGGCAGTGGTGGAGGCTTTTGATATTCGTCCCCAAGTCAAAGAAGAAGTGCAGAGTGTCGGGGCGAAATTTATTGAAATGCCCCTGGAAGAAGATACCGTCGCCGATAACGGTTATGCCAAAGAGGTTTCTCTTAGCACACAGGAGCGCATTTGTCAAGCCCTAGCCGAACCAATTAAGCGGGCTGATGTGGTGATCACCACCGCCCAAGTACCGGGGAAACAGGCCCCGCTGCTAGTCACCAAAGAAATGATCGCCACCATGAAAGCGGGATCGGTAATCGTTGATTTAGCGGCGGAACAGGGGGGAAATTGCGCCTACACCCAACCGGGACGAGAAATCATCGAAAATGGGGTAAAAATCGTCGGAGCCGTTAATCTTCCTGCCACAGTGGCCACCAATGCCAGCCAGATGTATGCCAAAAACCTGCAAATGCTGCTACAGCTTTTAGTCAGCAAAGAGGGCAGTTTAAACCTCGATTTTGCCGATGACATCATTGATAGTGCCTGTGTCACCCACGCCGGCGAAATCCGCAACCAACGCATTAAATCCGCCCTCAGTGAACAGTTATCCGCTTTTTAGCTATCAGGAGGCAGAAGGCAGAAGGCAGAAGGCAGCTTTATTCTCCCCACACCCCACACCCCACACCCCACACCCCACACCCCACACCCCACACCCCACTTCCCCAATCCCCCATCCCCCCACTTCCCTATCCCCTATTTCTTTAACCAATGACTGCCCAACTTTTAACCGCTTTAGTGGTATTTGTCCTCGCTTCCTTTGTCGGTTTCGAGGTAATCAATAAAGTTCCTCCCACTCTCCATACACCCCTGATGTCGGGAGCGAATGCAATTTCAGGTATCGCCGTTGTCGGTGCGCTCCTCATCGCCGGAGGCACGGATTGGCACCAATTAACCGTAATTTTAGGGTTAATTGCCGTTATTTTGGCGATGGTTAACGTGGTCGGTGGTTTTGTCGTTACCGATCGAATGCTGCAAATGTTCAAGAAAAAAGAGGCTAAATCATGAATAATGCCCTGATCACAGGGATCGAGTTATCCTATCTACTCGCCGCCATTTTATTTATCATCGGTCTTAAACAATTATCTTCCCCCGCTACCGCCCGTCAAGGCAATTTTCTGGCCGCCATCGGGATGCTAATCGCCATTATTGCCACCTTAATCAATCAAGAAATCCTCAGCTATGGTTTAATCGCCGTGGCGCTGGTGATTGGCTCAATTATCGGCTTAGTTTCGGCGCAAAAAGTCCCGATGACAGCTATGCCCCAAATGGTGGCGATTTTTAACGGTTTAGGCGGTGCTGCCAGCGCTTTAATTGCCATGGGCGAATACTGGCGTTTACTGCAAAGTGGTGAAAATATTGCCTTTGACTCGATACTGATCGCTATTTTGGGTATATTGATCGGCGGTGTCACTTTTACCGGTAGTGTCCTCGCTTTTGCCAAATTACAGGAATTAATCAGTGGCGCGCCCGTAACTTTTCCTTTCCAACAACCCTTTAACATTCTCTTACTACTCACCTTTTTAGGGGGTAGTGTCTATCTCTTTTTCGATCCCACCTCGATCGATGTTTTCCTGACTTTGGTGGGACTTTCCTTAATTTTCGGGGCTTTATTCGTGCTTCCCATCGGCGGCGGCGATATGCCCGTGGTTATCTCGCTCTTAAACTCTTTTTCGGGACTTGCCGCCAGCGTAGTCGGTTTTATCCTGATGAATAGTATGTTGATCATCGCCGGTGCTTTGGTGGGTGCGTCGGGGATTATCCTAACTCAGATTATGTGTAAAGCCATGAATCGATCGCTGGCTAGTGTACTATTTGGGGCATTTGGTACAGGTGCTAGTGCCGGAGGTGAAGCGAGCTCCACTTCTAGCCTTGATAAATCGGTTCATGCGATCGATTCAGAGGAAGGGGCAATGATGCTCGGTTATGCTCGTTCTGTGGTGATTGTACCAGGTTACGGCATGGCAGTGGCCCAAGCACAACACGCAGTGCGAGAATTGGCTGAACAGTTGGAAAAAAATGGCGTTGAGGTTAAATATGCTATTCACCCCGTGGCGGGAAGAATGCCAGGACACATGAATGTATTATTGGCCGAAGCTAATGTTCCCTATCCGCAGCTCTACGATATGGATGATATTAATCCTGAGTTTGAGCGCGTCGATGTGGCTTTAATTATTGGGGCAAATGATGTGGTTAATCCCGCTGCCCGTCACGATAAAGCTAGTCCGATTTATGGAATGCCGATTCTGGACGTGGATAAGGCACAGCACACGATCGTGATTAAGCGCAGTATGCGATCGGGTTTTGCCGGGGTAGAAAATGAATTATTCTACAATCCTAAAACTTTTATGCTCTTTGGTAGCGCTCAAGATGTGGTAGCACAATTAGTATCACAAGTCAAGGATTTGTCATAATTCTTAACAAATAGGACGGGGTTTTCACCCCGTCTTTTTTTTGATCCGATTTTCCAGAGTTTAAAGATAATCAAGAACTAATTCCCCTTTGGTGACTTTTTCGGTAATTAAAGTTCTGACTAACTCTAATTCTTCTAGGGTCACTTTACCATCAGACCTCATAGCTAGGGCGATTCTTTCCCTTTCCCCTTGAGTGATCACGCCATCAACACTAGCCTGTTCGATAATAGCCCGCAACTTTTCTAGTTCCTGTTGTTCTTCTGCGGTTAATTCTGCTTGATTAGGACGAGATATTTCCATAAAAATTTCTCCTTGAGTGATCGACACAAACTTGATAATTTTTTTCTAAGTAGTAGAATCTATGGCAGTTATCCCCAGTCAGCATCAGCAATCAGGGACAATGATTTTAGCAAGAGCTAGACCTTGATTCTTGGCAGGGAGCCACTAAACCTGAATAGATGATCGATGATAACTGATAGAGCTTACAGTATAGTGATTAATAGAAGCATTTTGCAAAGAATTATCGAGATAAAGAATGGATATTCGATCGACTGACACCTCGCTCCTTACTTGGACAGGAGATACTTTAGCCCTAGGTTTACCAGAAGGAGCCATCGAGATTGCAGGAGAATTGGCAGAATTAAACGATAAACTAGGGGGAAACCTAGGAGATCTCATCTCCGAGACGGAATTCGAGGGAAAATTAGGCAGCAGTGCGGCGACTCGTCTAGGTGGAGGTCCGATTCGCAAATTAATCCTGGTGGGATTGGGAAAAACTGCCGATTTCGACCTGCAAACCCTGGGTCTAGCGGCCGCTGCCATCGCTCGTCTGGCCAAACAACAAAAAACCCAAGCTCTGGCCATCAGTTTACCAGTAGTTGGTGATCAGTCCGCCACTGCGGTCGCAATCGCAGAAGGGCTGCTGCTGGCCACTCATCATGATACCCGCTTCAAGTCCACTAAGGAGGAAAAAGGAGCCAAATTAGAAACCGTCGAGTTATTGGGTTTAGGAGAGCAAGCATCAGCGATCGCCAAAGCCGAGCAAATCTGTTCTGGAGTGATTCTGGCCAGAGAATTAGTCAATGCTCCTGCTAATACCGTCACCCCCCTGACCATGGCAGCAACCGCCGAACAAATTGCTGCCGAATACGGATTAAGTCTCAAAATTCTGGAACAGGAAGAATGCGAAAGCTTGGGGATGGGAGCCTTCTTAGGAGTGGCCAAAGCCTCGGATATTCCCCCGAAATTCCTTCATTTAATCTATAAACCCCAAGGGACCCCGAAACGTAAACTAGCAATCGTCGGCAAAAGTTTAACCTTTGATTCCGGCGGTTTGAATATTAAAGGGGCCGGCAGTGGCATCGAAACCATGAAAATGGATATGGGAGGTGGTGCCGCTACCCTAGGCGCGGCTAAGGCGATCGCCCAATTACAGCCAGAAGTGGAAGTACACTTTATCTGTCCGGCTACAGAAAATATGATTAGTGGTCGCGCTATGCACCCCGGGGACATTTTAACCGCTTCTAATGGCAAAACTATTGAAGTCAATAACACCGATGCCGAGGGACGATTAACCCTAGCCGATGCCTTGGTTTTTGCGGAAAAATTAGAGGTGGATGCGATCGTGGATCTAGCCACTTTAACCGGGGCCTGTGTCATCGCTTTGGGGGACGATATCGCCGGTTTATGGAGTAGCGATGAGAGTCTCGCTGCTCAACTCCAAGAGGCCGCTAAATTGGCCGGCGAAAAATTCTGGCCGATGCCCCTAGAAGAAAAATATTTCGAGGGACTGAAGTCTCAAATTGCCGATATGAAAAACACTGGCCCGCGCCCCGGCGGTTCCATTACAGCCGCTTTATTTTTGAAGCAATTCATTAATAATACTCCCTGGCTCCACCTAGATATCGCAGGACCCGTCTGGTCCGATAAAGAAAATGGCGTTAATAATGCCGGGGCCACCGGTTTTCCCGTCCGCACTCTAGTTAATTGGGTGATGGCCAATAATTAAGTTATCGGTGATCGGTAAGCGGTATTAGGTGAGGAGTATTTTCACTGATTACTGTTTACTGATCCCTGAAAAATCTTCCCCACCCCTGACCCCTATTCCCCAATAACTGATAACTGCTAGACTAATTGGGTGATGCTTGCAAGATTAATAAAACCAGTGTCGAGATTAGAATGCAGGGACTTTTAAGAAAACTTTGGCGTGCGATCGAAAACTTTTTTACCCGACTTTTGGGGGGACAAGGGGGAAAGGGGAAAGTACAAGCGATCGAATTTGTTCCCCTAACCGATACGGATTACGAGTTTCTCTATATGCAGTTACTCGATGGAGTGGCCCACGGTTGGCACGAAGGCAGAATTCTGAGATTTTTTGAGCAATTGGGCGATCGAGGTCGGCAAAAAGATTGGGTAGAATGGTTAGAGCGTTTTGGAACCCGTCTGCAATCCTCCGCTTCCCTTAACCAAATTCTCGCCACCAGAATGATCCGTTTAGGAGAATTAGCCCGCGCTTTCCCGGGGATTGAACGTATTGGTGAAGCTTCCTACGAGATCGGTTATCAACTCTACACCAAAGAAACTGCCACTTTAATCTGGGAATACGCCGGCGAAGATGAGGCCCCGGGCAGTTATTCCCTGCCGCAACCTCCAGAAAATCTCTTATATTCGGGTGAAACTAGCGATTTTAACGGTACTGACCCAGAAAATCCCCAATTAGAAACCCTCACCCTCGATGAATTATTTAACCGTCTGCAAAACGATCCTACCCTAGCGGGCCAAATGGCCGAACAATTAGGCATCGAAAATAAGGACGCAGAAAGCATTATTGATAGTCTCATCGCTCAATTTTCCTCACAGGAAGGTAAAAACCCTGAAACTGCCGCAGATTGGTTTAATCAGGGCTTAGAACAGGCAAATTTAGGCAATTGGTCAAATGCGATCGCTGATTGGGAACAGGCCTTGAAGATCGATCCCCAATTAGCCTCGGCCTGGCATAATCGGGGTAGTGCCTTAGCCATGGTCGGTAACTACGAAGAAGCTTTAAATAGTTATGATCGCGCCCTAGAAATCACCCCCAACGATCACCAGATCCTTAACGCTAGAGGCAGCGCCCTATACGGACTGCAACGTTGGCAAGAGGCTTTAGAATGTTGGCAACAGGTGCTAGAAGCGGACGATAATTTTTATCAAGCTTGGTACAATCGCGGCAGTACCCTAGAAAATTTAGGCGAAAAAGAAGAAGCGATCGCCTGTTATCAAAAAGCTTTAGGGATTGCGCCGGATTTTGAGCTTGCCCAAACTCGTCTAGAGGCTTTACTAGGGCAAAAACCGCCCGAAGACGACGGTAATCCCCCCGCCTGATTCAATCTGAACTTGAGCAGTCAACAGCCTATAATGAGGGGAGGATAGAGAATAATTTTAATCAATCAGGCCCAGCAATGAGTATAAAAAGCAAACCTCCTTCACAATCTCGCCTGATCGGTAATGTTTTATTAGCCGTAGGCGGCTTATTTCTGATTGTTAACCTTCTTTTCCCGCAATTATTTGGACCTAGCGTCCCCAAAGTTCCCTATAGTCTTTTTATCGACCAAGTGGAAGATGGTAACGTCGCTAGGGTATCCGTGGGACAGAATGAGATTCGTTATCAGCTTAAAAACGACCAAGAGGGCAACTACGGACGAATTTTCAGCACTACACCGATTTTTGACCTAGAATTGCCCAAACGTCTAGAAGCCAAGGGCGTAGAATTCGCCGCCGCACCACCGCCAAAAAATGGCTGGATTGGTAGTGTTCTTAGTTGGGTGATTCCTCCCCTGATTTTTGTTGGTATTTGGCAATTTTTCCTCGCTCGCAGCGGTGGCGGTGGTCCAGCCGGGGCTTTATCGATTACCAAAAGTCGCGCTAAAGTCTATGTGGAAGGAGACACCACCAAAACCACTTTTAAAGATGTGGCCGGTGTGGAAGAAGCGAAAACCGAATTGGCCGAAATCGTCGAATTTCTCAAATATCCTCAACGTTACATTCAAATCGGGGCGCGGATTCCCAAGGGTGTCCTCCTAGTCGGTCCGCCGGGGACAGGAAAAACCCTGCTGGCAAAAGCAGTAGCCGGAGAAGCGGGAGTTCCTTTCTTTAGTATTTCAGGTTCGGAATTCGTGGAACTCTTTGTCGGTGCAGGTGCGGCCCGAGTGCGAGATCTGTTTGAACAGGCCAAGAAAAAAGCCCCCTGTATTATTTTTATCGATGAATTAGACGCGATCGGTAAATCTCGCGCTAACGGTAATTTTATGGGAGGAAACGATGAACGGGAACAGACTTTAAACCAATTATTGACGGAAATGGACGGTTTTAACGCCGGGGATGCGACGGTGATCGTGCTGGCTGCTACTAATCGCCCAGAAACTCTTGATCCCGCCCTTTTACGCCCGGGACGTTTTGATCGTCAAGTGTTAGTTGATCGCCCCGATTTGGCTGGACGCTTAAAAATCCTCGAAATCTACGCAGGTAAGGTAAAATTAGGCTCGGATGTGGATTTAAAACAGATTGCTACTCGTACCCCCGGTTTTGCCGGTGCTGACTTAGCTAATTTAGTCAATGAGGCGGCTTTATTGGCAGCGCGCAATCAACGCAGCACCGTCGCCCAAGAGGACTTTAATGAGGCAATCGAGCGGGTAGTGGCGGGTTTAGAGAAGAAAAGCCGGGTTCTCTCGGAAAAAGAGAAGAAAATCGTCGCTTATCACGAAGTTGGTCACGCTCTCGTCGGTGCAGTTATGCCGGGGGGTGGTAAAGTTGCCAAGATTTCGATCGTGCCTCGCGGCATGGCAGCCCTCGGTTATACCCTGCAAATGCCCACGGAAGACCGTTTCCTTATGGATGATACGGAATTACGCGACCAAATTGCTACTCTTTTAGGTGGTCGGGCCGCCGAGGAAATTATCTTTGGTAGTATTACTACTGGGGCCGCTAATGACCTGCAGCGGGCGACGGATTTGGCCGAACGCATGGTGACTACTTATGGTATGAGTAAGACCTTAGGTCCCCTAGCCTACGAAAAAGGTCAACAGAATAGTTTTCTGGGAGATGGTATGATGAATCCCCGGCGCTTGGTGAGCGATGATACGGCCAAAGCGATCGATAATGAAGTGAAAGAGATTGTCGAAAATGGTCATCAGCAGGCCCTAGATATCCTGGCTCAAAATCGCGATTTGCTCGAAGAAATTGCCCAAGAAATCCTCAGTAAAGAGGTGATTGAAGGGGAACAATTGCAGACCCTGCTAGATCGCGTTAAACCCCTCGATCGAGAACCTGTTACTGTTTAGATTGATTTGATTTTTACCTTGCCCCATCTTGAACAAAGATGGGGTTTTTTCCTATTATACTAAATCCTGTTTAAAAGCTATAGGAGAGTGGGGAGAAGGGAGATGGGAGAATAAAATAAAAAGCCATCTCCTGACTCCTGCAATTCCGGTTAATTAATACCAATTATCCATCGACCGGAAAATTGAGGCATCGGGGAAAATAGTTGGATTACCACTTGCGTCGATTTTTTGCCGTAATTCTCGCAGTTGTTTATTCCCAATGAGAAAATCACTTTCTACCAATTGATAGGGCAGTACATTATTATCTAAAGCATACACGGCCGTGATGCCAGCAGCTACCCCAGAAGACCACTCGAAGGAATGGACACGATAGGCGGCCGCGGCAATATGACTAAGGGCGATACTTTTACCGGCTATCAGTAAATTATCGATTTTTTGGGGAATTATAGCCCTTAAAGGTATCTCGAAAGGGTAAGCTTGCCCTTGTCCCCGTCTTTCTCCTGCTTTTTCTGTATTACCCGGTTTTTCGGGGGGATGTTCCGTCATGCAGGGATGAAAATCAATCGCATAGTGACCGATACCGACGGAATCGGGGTAAATAGTCGATCGCTTGCGTTTAACGGCCTTGTCGGGGGATAATGTCCCATCAAGTACAGAAAATCCCTCTAATCCTGCCAAGGTGGCAATTAAGCGCCGATATTCTGCTGGAGAAAGATTTTGACGATAGAAATCGCTTTGAAAATTTTGTCGGGAAATATCGATTTCTGTGACGCTAAAACCAGCGGGGAAAGTCAGGGAAGGACGACCGATAATCCGTCTTGCTTCCCGAATATAGGGATATTTTGACAAACCGTGGGCAGTCCCCATGGGAGAATCAAAACCGGAGAGATAACGGTTATTCAAATGGGGAACTTTTACCCCGTCTCCTAACTGGGAATCGGTGGTTCCTTCTACTAACCAATAATAGTAGGAAATGGCGTGTTCTTCGCCCCTTGTGAGGGTTTCGGTGCGTAATCCTCCCATCCATCCCCCCGGAGATAACTGTCCTAACTGTTGCAACTGTTCACGGGTGTAGATAAAGTTATCCTTAGCGGTCCCCGGACGATAATCATTTCCCCAAGTCCAATTCTGCATGGAAATATCCCCCGGGACGGATTCAGTGAAAGTAATTCCCCCAAAGGTTTTCTCTTTACCCAGTTGCGGACTCCAAATACGACGATAGGTGAAAACGAGGTCAAAATCGGCTAATCGCGGCAATTCATAGCTAAAATAGGGGGCATAGCGTTCATAATAAACGGGTTTCTCGTGGGTTTGTGGTTTTTCTGTTTCCTCCATGGCAAAGGTATAGGTAAAGCCTTGGGTACAGTAGGGGTCGCCAGTGACGCTAGAGGAAGAAGGTTCGAGATAACTGCGCTTATCGACACCTAAACGGTAGGGAATATCTGATAATCCGATTATTTCCCCGGTTTCGGTCGCTTCAATCACATACCAATCTGCTAATTGATTCGGTTGGGAGGATTTGGGGACAAAACGGAGGATTTTCTTATCAAAACGGGGAGAATTTTCGTAGCGATAGATATCCTCCATTTTTTGCGATAAAAACTCGGTATTTAGGGGAGGAGTACCTTTTGCGGGACTATGTTGAATAGCAATTACACTGGTAATCTGTTGACCGGTACCGCGATTGGGTAAAGTTTCAATATTTAATTCTTTGACTACCGTGGAGGGAAACCATTTCAGGGTTCCTTTGCCTTTTTTGGCAGCGTCTTCTAACTGTTGAAATAATAATTTATGTCCATCAAAAGGCAAAAAACAAGACCCGCTTACCCAACATTCTCCGGGGTTGCGTTTCCCGTAATGCTTTCTAATTCTTTCCCTAAATTCTAGATAACCTTTCGGGAAAAATAATTTTTCTCTTTGTGTCCGTCTTTCATCTAATGCGGAGGTTCCCTGAGAAGATATCTGTCCCCCCACCCAGTCGGTAATCTCGGTTAAACAGACGGTTTTTCCTAATAATAAAGCTTCGTAGGCCGCACCGGCACCGGCTAAACCACCACCCACCACCAGAATATCACAGCCGACGGTTTGATCCGGTTCTCGCGGGGGGGCTGCTAGGGTGAGGGGAGTGAAAGCTTGTAGGAGAAATAACCCCAGAGAGAGGGATTTGAGGGGAGTAAAGTGATGATTGAAAATTTTAGGTGACATTATTGACAAATATCAATGTTGTGACTGAGAGTTTCCTCTTTTTTTGAAGAAGTAGCGAGAGAATCTGTTCCTGAAATCCTGATTGTTTTTTTTGGGAGATATTGAGAGATTATACACCGCCAAGCTGACAATCGATCGCTTTTCTGGAAATATTTTGACAAAATAGAGCTATCCTGATGCGGTGTCATTCCCTTTGTTATTCCCTGTCATCCTTCCTTAGTTAAATTCAAAACCAACCCGGGTAACACATCTTCCCCAGATAAAATAGCAGGTAAATTAATAATTTCCACATCGCAATTTAGTCGGTAGATTTCCACCTGCTGCTGTTGCGGATTAATCAACCAACCCAAACGTAAACCACTGGCTAAATATTCGCGCATCTTTTCCCGTAAAGAGGTTAAAGAATCGGTACGAG
>SFAQ01000079.1:0-12583 GCA_007096525.1 Microcystis wesenbergii Mw_QC_B_20070930_S4
ATGACTGAAGCTGAGATGAGGCAGGAAATTGCGGTCATGCTCTTTCAAAAAGAGAAGCTCACCCTTGCTCAAGCGAGTCGATTTGCCCGAATGAATCGTATTGCTTTTCAACACCTACTGGCAAGTCGTCAAATTCCAGTACACTACGATGTCGAAGATTTTGAACAGGATATTAAGAACTTGCGGGAGATGGGCAGATTGTGATTATTGTCAGTGATACATCGCCTATCAACAATCTTGCAGCTATTAATCAACTTTATCTACTACAACAACTTTACGAAATAGTTTTTATTCCCGAAGCAGTTTATCGAGAATTAACTGAGCCTGATTTTCCGGTAGCAGGTTCAATAGAAGTCCAAACCTTAGATTGGATTCAAACTCGAACCGTAACTAACCGCACAGTCATTGAATTTCTTGCTGATGAACTTGATAGGGGAGAAGCTGAGGCTATTGCTTTGGCACTTGAGTTAAGAGCAGATCAAGTTTTGATTGATGAGCGTCGTGGTCGTAGAATTGCTACTAGACTTAATCTTCGATACACAGGAATTCTGGGCATTTTGGTTGAGGCCAAAAATCGAGGGTTAATCTCTGAGGTGAAACCCTTGCTAGACGCTTTGATCAATCAAGCAGGATTTTGGGTTGCTGCACCTTTATACAGCAGTGTTTTACAGATTGTTGATGAAGGAAAAAATAATCCCCTTCAAGGGAGTAAATGAAGGGGCATTTATGGTATTTTTAGAAGCAATTTAGCCTACTTTTGTGGTTTCTTTTTCGGTGGATTTAGATGATTTTATTTGGCGCTTGAGGGTTGAGGCTGCGCCGAGAGTGCCGAGGACTGCAAGACCAATAATAGAACTGGGTTCGGGAATAGCCGTAGAAGCAAAACCAAGTGTGAGGGAGAGTCGCTTGTTTTGACCCACCGTATTTCCCAGTGTGGTGGTAGTTGATAAGTTTCCATCAATTGCCTTGATCTGTGATCCAAGAATGGCATTATTTCCAAGTGCAGTGAAGGCAGTAACCTGATTAGCAAATTCAGTTCCACTTGTAAAGTTCAACTGTACTTCAGCAATATTTAGACCCCCGCCAGCAGGAAGTTCGCGGTCATAAACTGATTCAACAGTTACATACATACCACTAGCATCGAAATTCCCTAATGAATCGCTGTAAAAAACATCGTAGAACTCTGTCGAGACTCCAACAAAGTCCTTAGAAGTCGAATTAAGTGCTGAAAGCTTAGTTAGAAGTTCAGGACTATTAACATTAAATGTATAAGGAGTATTCGAACCCGATGTCTCAAAAAAAGTAATTGACTGAAGATTGGGCAGGTTAACAAGTGGTGTCGCTTGCACAGCATTAACATCGACAACAAAAAATCCCAGACCAGCAACGATAGTAGAAAGAACTACTGCTGAAGTAGGTGATACAGCGTTTTTCATAAGCTAGATGAAGTGTAACCTAATTTGGTATTGACGACCGATGACCGACGACTGACTCCCCAAAACGAAAACTTCGTACCTCACCATTAAGATAACTGCTAGACAGAACCAGCACCAAATAGAATAGATCTGCTGATTCCAAGAGCTATAGTAGCTACTTGAGAACATGATTTAAGTCTCATAATGATGGTGGCTGCGGCTATTTTTGAATTGGCGTAATTTTTCGTTTTAAATGCGATCGCCTCCTTCGCAGCCAGATCAAGCAATAACCCAACCCCAAAGGGGATTGAAAACAACAATACACATTCCCCCCCCCACAACTGTATTCTAAGCTACAGTTTAATAAATCTTTATATTCCTTTCTTAATCCCGATAAAGAAACCGCAGAACCAAGTCGGTTGTGAACAGCCCACCGCTTTTACCATTTTTGGTTAGTATCTGGATGTGGTATTATTTGAGGTGTGTTCGGATTATCTGATACGATCAAGGTCTATGACAACTTACTATGAAATCCTCAGCCAAATAGAGAATCTTCCCCTTACGGATAAGTTGCGACTTTTAGAGGATTTAAAAACTATCATCAAGCCGACCGTAGCGCCAAAAGATGACGATGAGATAATTCCAGTCGAAGAACTTGCTGAAAGCCAAGCAGCATGGCAAGATTATTTATCCGGTCGAGATACTGGAATCACTTCAACAGAATTAAAATACAAATTATTTGGAGATAAACTTGGCTGATTATATTCTACTTAGACAAGCAGAACGCTCCTTAGAAAGGATGCCTAAAAATGATCAAATTCGTCTTCTTGAAGCTTTGGATACTTTGATTTCGGATTCTACAAAATTAGATATTAAACCCCTTTACGGAAGAGATGAACTAAGATTGCGAGTAGGTAAGTATCGAGTGTTGTTTTTTGAAGATAGAGACAACAATCTATAGGTCATTACAACTATTAAACCTCGCGGCGATGTCTATAAATAATACCAGAACTCTTTTCTAGACTGCTGTTTCTCCTTTCGCCATAAGACAGTGATTCACAGAGGAAGGAATTTCAGGTGTTTTCCCCTGTTTTACTCCTGCTCGGGCGAACTATCCGCTTCCGTGAGGGATTTTGGTGCGGTATGTCGGATTTGCTGCTTAATTATTGGGAATTAATCAAATCTTGCGGATGAACGATGGTAATATTGGGAATAGGGATAAAGTCATCAGGATTAAAGGTTAATAAATGGGTAATGTTAGAAGCTTTCATGACAGCAAGAAGCCTAATATCATGGGTGCGTTTTCCTTTAATGTTGTAGATGGTGACTAATTGAAACCAAAGGGGAAAAATATCCGGCGTTTCTGCAATTAATGTAAAGTTATCTAATAAATCATTGACATAATTTGTAGCTTGTGCTGGAGTCCAACCTAAACCATTAACATCAAGGGGTCGGGTTGCAACTACCCAAAATTCAATTAAAACTTGAGGAATAATAACACATTCATTAGCTGTTTCAACGATTTGAGTAATTACATTATTAGCAAGAGAATAAGTTGCTGAAGACGTATCAGCCGCCCGAAGCAAAATGTTAGTATCCGGTAAATATTGAGTCATTAGTCTTCATACATAGTGTCACGGTGTAAAGCTTCATCAGGTAAATTCGCACTTGTTTTAGGAAGTTTAGCGATTACTTTCTGCCATTTTTGAGCTTTTTCCTGGGGAGTGAGACTATAATCTGGGGAAGGGAGGGAAATTTTTGAGGTGAGAGATTCGGTGAAGGATAACACTTCTTGTTGTTTTTCTAAGGGAAGTTTTCTGAGGTTTTTAATGATAACTTGTTCAATGTTCATTTGACTTAGACTAATAGGCAACCAGATCAATCATATCTCATGCCGCAATTTCTCTATATTTAATAAATCTTTACATTCCTCTCCCTAACTAGGGATGCACCTGGGACAATTGAGATATTTCCTCTTTGCGAACTATAATCCAAAAATTAGTAGTGAAAAAATTCAACCAAGCGCTCAGCCACTAACATTGCCATTTGTTCGTCGAGATGGCTAATTTGAGCGACGATTCTGGTTTTGTCAATCGCTCTAATTTGGTCTAAGGCAATACTGCCTTGCACATTTTTTTGATCAATCGGGATTCTGGTTGGGTATTTTTTAACCGTACTGGTGATTGGAGCAATAACTACTGTTCTCAACCGAGCATTGATCTCCCTAGGGGAAACAATAACACAAGGTCGGGTTTTTTGCAGTTCAGAACCCCTAGTCGGATCGAGTTCTACTAGAACTACGGCAAATCTTTCTACCATTGGTTTTCTCGCTCAAACTCATTTTCCACCCCTAACCAATCCTGTAACTCTGCTTCGATGGGTTCGTCATCAAACAACTCAGCCCAACCCTCTCTCACCTTCTTTTTAGCACTCAGAATAATTTTTTTACCCTCGACTATCGCTTCGACTTCATCAGTGAGTTCGCACTGTTCCATAATCGCTTGAGGAATTGTAATTCCTTGAGAATTGCCGATTTGTACGATTTTCAACAACATTTTTGACCCCCGGGGAAATACATTATCATCATATCAATCTGCTTAAGCTTAGGATTCTCATTTTGGTGTTTCCTTGTAACCGTTTTATAACGCTTGGCTGGTTTTAAGATGATGTAACGCCACATCCTAACTCAGCCTTCAACTCTGCTTTAGATTTGCCAGGATCGCGCCCTTCTAAATATTCCTGATCGGCTTTCTCTGCCGCTTCAATTTAATTATACTTACTTACAGGGTGGCTCAAGCAACAGCCGCACCCAACCCCAAGGGCGATTGAAAACAACAATACACATTATCACATCCGCAACAGTATCAAAAGCTACAATTTAACAAGATCGCTCTACTTTCAAGCAGAAAATGTACCTAGTGGCGCGTCAATTTTTTCTGAGAAGCGACCTGCAGTAAGGATTTTGTCAATTTTTTAGTATTTCTGTCTGGGGGAAGTGCAGATATAGTATAAAAAAATTATAAAAAAGCCGAAATCAGGGAAAAATAGGCTTTTATCTGCCATTAAATCCGGCAGATGGAATCAAGCTGCCAAGAGAGAAGTTAAAGCGGAAATGCAGTCAGAGCAAAGGTTTCGGCGGTAAATCTCCTGAGAATTGCTGAGGCTGATGGACGAAGGGAAGGAATGATTAACTTTCGTTAACCTGAAGATGAGAAATAATCATAATGTTTTATATTGTCAAAGGTGTCATAGTTTCCTATGCTTTTTTTAGGTTGATAATTTTGCCTGACTCGTCAAATTTTTACCAACCAGCCCTAGAAAATAAAATTAGTGGATGAAAACGGTCACGATCGAGATAAAATCTAGGATGGTCTTACCCACCTTGCCACGATCCCGACTGCCACCAAAGCTAGAGCAGGAAAAGTAACAAGGAAAGAATTTGACTGAAACAAAGTTGATAACGCTAACGAAATTAATAGTTTAGTTTGGCTTGACAAGCGAGGAACAAAAAAATGCCAATTGCAGTAGGAATGATTGAAACCCTAGGCTTTCCCGCCGTTGTGGAAGCGGCCGATGCCATGGTCAAGGCCGCCAGGGTGACTCTAGTGGGTTACGAAAAAATCGGTAGTGGTCGCGTCACTGTCATTGTCCGGGGAGACGTTTCAGAAGTGCAAGCTTCTGTGGCTGCCGGAGTGGAAAACGCCAACCGGGTTAACGGAGGACAAGTGCTATCTACCCATATCATCGCTCGTCCCCACGAAAACCTCGAATACGTGCTGCCCATTCGCTACACCGAAGAAGTAGAGCAATTCCGCAGCTATTAAACACCGTTAATCGGGGTCAGCATCTATAGAGTCGAAGAAAGCCAACCATTAGGAGACAAAAATATTATGTCAATTGCAGTGGGCATGGTGGAAACCTTGGGTTTCCCGGCCGTCGTCGAGGCGGCTGATGCCATGGTAAAAGCCGCCCGCGTAACCCTAGTAGGTTACGAAAAAATTGGTAGTGGTCGCGTCACCGTCATCGTCCGGGGGGACGTTTCGGAAGTACAGGCCTCCGTATCGGCGGGGACAGAAGCGGCGTCTAATCGTGTTAAAGGTGGTCAAGTCCTCTCGACCCACATCATCGCCCGTCCCCACGAAAACCTCGAATACGTTCTTCCCATTCGTTATACAGAAGCCGTGGAACAGTTTCGTGAAAGTGTTAACCCGCAACCTTTAAGACGAATCTAGAGCGCAACTAACTTTTAGTGTAAACAAATTCCATGCAAATTGCCAAAGTTTGCGGAACCGTCGTTAGCACCCTGAAACCGCGCAGTATGACGGGAGTGAAACTTCTGCTTTTGCAATTCATCGACGCTCAAGGGCAACTTTTGCCTAAATACGAAGTAGCGGGTGATATTGTCGGAGCGGGGATTAATGAATGGGTGCTAGTGTCCCGGGGAGGAGCCGCCCGTATCGAAGACGGACAGAACAATCGCCCCCTTGACGCGATGGTGGTGGGGATTATTGACACGATAACCGTAGAAAATCGCACCCTCTACAGCAAGAGAGACGAATTTCGCCAATCTGGTTAAACATCGATAGGACCCAAACACAGTTAATTAACAACCAGCCAGCCAAATTCAGTATGGAGGAAGACTAACTATGGTCGTCCGCACAACGGCGGCTAGTCCGAAAAAGCGGACCAAATCCCCAGAGGAAACGCGCATAGACGAGAGTGCCAAAGTCCACACCTTCTCTAACCTCAGTGGCGCTATCGAGATCGGGGCGCGAGTGGTGATTGCTCCGGGGACTTCCATCCGCGCCGATGAAGGAACCCCCTTTCACATTGGCGACGACAGCAAAATTCAGGACGGGGCAATCATCCACGGTTTAGAAAAAAGTCGTGTGGTGGGAGATGACGGCAAAGAATACTCAGTCTGGATTGGCCGGGGCAGCTGCATCACCCACATGGCACTCATTCACGGGCCTGCCTATGTGGGCGATCGCTGTTTTATCGGTTTTCGCTCCACCGTCTTTAATGCCCGCATCGGGGCCGATTGCATCGTCATGATGCACGCCCTCGTTCAAGACGTGGAAATCCCCGCCGGTAAATTCGTGCCATCCGGTTCCGTGATCACCAGCCAACAGCAGGCTGATCGCTTACCCGATGTCACAGAAATCGATCGAGCCTTCACTCGTCACATTGTCGATATCGACCTCGCCCCCAGCGTCCCGGTCAAAGCCCAAAGACCAGCGACTCCGCCACCGGCAGCCGCTATAAACATCGCTAATGAGACGCTATATAGAAATTCGGTGACACCTATGAGTTTAAATACAAACATTCGAGCGCAGGTTCGCTCCCTCCTCTCCCAAGGCTACAAGATCGGCATCGAATACGCTGACAAACGCCGCTTTAAAACCAGTTCTTGGTTAAGTGCCGGCTTTATCGACGGCAGCCGCGAAGAACAGGTATCCCAATCCCTAGAAGCCTCCCTGAGAGACCTGCAAGGCGAATACGTCCGCCTGATCGGAGTCGATCCCGCCGCTAAACGGCGCATACTGGAAATGATTATCCAACGCCCCGAAGACACACCGGGAGAACCAGCCCGCACCACCACCGCCGTCCACGGCGGTCATGGCAACGGTAACGGCAATTCAGACCTGTCCGTACAAGTGCGTTCCCTGCTCGCCCAAGGGCTGAAAATCGCCACCGAACACGCGGATAAACGCCGGTTTAAAACCAGTTCTTGGTTAACTGGACCGGCGATCGAAACCAAGAGCGAAGCGGGCATCATTCGCGATATTGAAGCGATCGTGACTGAAAATAGCGATGAGTACGTCCGCCTGATCGGGATCGACCCGCAAGCGAAAAAACGCGTCGTCGAAATGATTATTCACCGGCCCGGCAGCGCCCCCGCTAGTAACGGCAGCGGCAAAGCCAGCAGCTACAGCACCCCCGCTAGTAACGGAGCCAGTTATAGCAGCAGTGGTAGCTTAAGTGGGGAAACGATCGCTCAAATTCGTTCCCTGCTCGCCCAAGGCTACAAAATCGGCACCGAACACGCGGATAAACGCCGGTTTAAAACCAGTTCTTGGCAGAGTTGCGCCCCGATCGAAAGCAATCGCGAATCCGATGTAATTACTGCTTTGGAAGATTGTTTACGGGAACATAGCGGCGAATACGTCCGCTTACTCGGTATCGATGCTAAAGCCAAAAAACGGGTTTTAGAAACGGTGATCCAGCGTCCCGATGGTTCGGTGGCTAGTAATGGCAACGGTAAAACCGCCACCGTTGCGGAACCGAGTTTCAAAAGCTATGGTTCCGGTTCCTCCAGCGGCGGTACGGCCACTTTAACCAGTACCTTAACCGCAGAAACGATCGCTCAAATTCGTTCTTTATTGAACCAAGGTCACAAAATTGGCAGTGAACACGCGGATAAACGTCGTTTTAAAACCGGTTCTTGGCAAAGCTGCACCCCCATCGATAGCAGTCGCGAATCCGATGTGGTGGCCGCTTTAGAAACCTGTCTGCGGGACCATCAAGGGGAATACGTTCGTCTGATCGGGATTGACTCCCAAGCAAAACGTCGTGTTCTCGAATCGATTATTCAACGCCCTTAATTTCAGGACTCGGCGAGCGGTGAACGGAGATAGGTGTTAGGTGTTGGTGGATCGGGAAAAATACCTGAAACTCTAACCCCTACCTCCTAACCCCCGCTCACTGATCACTGATCACTGAGTGACTGTCAATTATGTCCTTACCCCCCGTTCAACCTATTAGCCGCTCGGAATTCTATGTCAATGGTGATGTAACCATTGATGAGAGTGCGATCGTGGCTCCGGGGGTGATTCTCCGAGCAGCCCCCAATAGCCAAATAATTATCGGTGCGGGTGCTTGCCTGGGTATGGGAACAATTTTAACCGCCTATCAGGGTGTTATTGCTATCGGTGCAGGGGCAATTTTAGGTACAGGTGTTCTAATAGTCGGTCAGGGTGAAATCGGTGAGAATGCCTGTATTGGCTCAACCACAACGATTTTTAATGCTTCTGTGGCAGCGATGTCGCTCGTGCCGTCTGGTTCCCTGATCGGAGATACTTCCCGTCAAATTACCATCGAGGTGTCAGCAACTCGATCGGAACCAGAAAGACCCCCTCTACCGGAACCGGAACCCGTAGTCAGTCAAGTGTCCCCAGTCCCGTCAGTGGAGGAAGCGGTGGCCGAAACCGTGGCCAGTCCTTGGGATAGCGAGGAAATGGTCGCCGAAGACAGTCCTGCGGAAACCAGAGAACAAGCATCTACTACTAACCGACCGAATCAAGCATCGGTGGTCGGAAAAGTCTATATCAATCAGTTATTGGTCACGCTATTTCCAGAACGTCATCGTTCTAATGGCAACAATAACCATAATTCTTGAAGGGGAAAATAATCGTTCACAAGCCAAAAATCTCAACAATAATTACTGAGTAATTAGACCTAATTTATCTAGAGTTCAGCCCGGTCTAACTGTCCTCTAGGTACTGGGTATAATTGCTTAAAAATCCAATTCATCTTTAGCGATTGCCGACATTTTTTGAGGTTGTAATTATTGATAATCTTCCTCAATTAACAAGTAGTTTTAATCGCTCAAAGCCTGATGAGCAGAAGTTTCTGCGTGTCAATCAGGTAAATTTTTGTTGATTTTTTTGTGTTTTTGTGGAGATTGTCAAAGTTAGATGACGACAGATTAAAGAAACTAATCGCCTCGAGAAAAAAAAACAATCAAAATTTTAGGGATAGAGAAAAAAATGATCAGAATAGGGTAAAGTTCGTGTTAAGATGATCAGTTGAAAAAAACATTAGTGAAAATTGCTCCCTAACTTCGCTCCTAGCAGCAGGGGAAAGGAGCTTAAGAAAAATCTATGTCGGTTGACGGCGAGATTTTACAGGTGCGACTAATCATGCAGTTTATGGAGGAATAATCCCAATGGTGCAAGCCAAATCCAAAGGTTTCCAGGCCGGCGTAAAAGACTACCGCCTGACTTACTACACCCCCGACTACACCCCCAAAGATACCGATCTACTAGCTTGCTTCCGGGTGACACCCCAACCCGGAGTTCCTCCTGAAGAAGCAGGTGCGGCGGTAGCGGCGGAATCTTCCACAGGTACCTGGACCACCGTTTGGACCGATAACTTAACCGACCTCGATCGCTATAAAGGCCGTTGTTATGATATCGAACCCGTACCCAACGAAGATAACCAGTTCTTCTGTTTCGTTGCCTATCCTTTAGATCTATTTGAAGAAGGTTCCGTCACCAACATCCTCACCTCGATCGTTGGTAACGTTTTCGGTTTCAAAGCTCTACGCGGTCTCCGTTTAGAAGATATCCGTTTCCCCGTCGCTTTAATCAAAACCTTCCAAGGTCCTCCCCACGGTATCACCGTTGAACGGGACAAATTAAACAAATACGGTCGCCCCCTACTCGGTTGCACCATCAAACCTAAACTCGGTCTTTCCGCTAAAAACTACGGTCGTGCCGTTTATGAATGTCTTCGCGGTGGTTTAGACTTCACCAAAGACGACGAAAATATTAACTCTCAACCCTTCATGCGTTGGCGCGATCGTTTCCTCTTCGTCCAAGAGGCGATCGCTAAATCCCAAGCAGAAACCAACGAAGTTAAAGGACATTACTTAAACGTAACCGCTCCTACCTGCGAGCAGATGATGCAACGGGCTGAATTCGCCGCCGAAATCAAAACCCCCATCATCATGCACGACTACCTCACCGGTGGTTTCACCGCTAACACCACCCTGGCTAAATTCTGCCGCGACAAAGGGTTACTGCTCCACATTCACCGGGCAATGCACGCGGTTATCGACCGTCAGAAAAATCATGGTATCCACTTCCGCGTTTTAGCTAAGTGCTTACGTCTCTCTGGTGGTGATCACCTGCACTCGGGAACCGTTGTCGGTAAACTCGAAGGTGAACGCGGAATCACGATGGGTTTTGTTGACCTGATGCGTGAAGACTATGTAGAAGAAGATCGCGCTCGTGGTATTTTCTTCACCCAAGACTACGCTTCCTTACCCGGGGTAATGCCGGTTGCTTCCGGTGGTATCCACGTTTGGCATATGCCGGCGCTGGTGGAAATCTTCGGTGACGATTCCTGCTTACAGTTCGGTGGTGGAACCCTTGGCCACCCCTGGGGTAACGCACCGGGTGCCACCGCTAACCGTGTGGCTCTGGAAGCTTGTATCCAAGCTCGTAACGAAGGTCGCTCCTTGGCCCGCGAAGGTAACGACGTTATCCGGGAAGCTTGCCGTTGGAGTCCTGAACTGGCTGCCGCTTGCGAACTCTGGAAAGAAATCAAATTCGAGTTCGAGGCTATGGATACCCTCTAATACAGCCCTTCGGAAGGTTGTTAGCAGTTATCGGTGGAAAATAATGCTGGGGACTTGCCCAAAATCGGCAAGCAGTCGCTAGAATTTCAACACTGATAACTGCCTAGCCAATAACTGAAAACTGTATAAAATGTATCCGAAAAAAGTTGTTCAAGATACCGCGAAAGTCTTACAAAGTTACCTAACTTACCAAGCGGTTCGCACGATTATCGATCAATTGTCAGAAACTAATCCGACTTTAGCTATTTGGCTGAGTCACTATACTTCTAGCCATTCCATTCAGGATGGCGAGGCCTATATTGCGGGGTTAATGACTGAGAATAAAGAGTTAGTTTTGCGGATCATGACGGTAAGAGAACATTTAGCCGAACAGGTTTTAGAGTTCTTGCCAGAGATGGTAAAAACGGGAATTATTAATGACAATACCGAACATCGTCGGCAACTTTTGGAACGTCTCACCCGTACTGCTATAAGTCAACCAGAGACATCGGAATTAAATCTCGATGTTGATGATCTACCCAACCCATAAGGAATCAAGAAACCCATGAAAACTTTACCTAAAGAGAAGCGTTACGAAACCCTCTCCTACTTGCCCCCCCTCACCGATCAACAAATTGCTAAACAAATTCAATACATGATCGATCAGGGTTATATTCCTGCTGTGGAATTTGAAAAAGATCCCAAACCTGCGGATTATCATTGGACGATGTGGAAACTGCCTTTATTCTCTGTTTCTGGTCCCCAAGAAGTTCTTAATGAAGTTCGCGAGTGCCGCACTGAATATTCTGATTGCTACATCCGCGTTATCGCTTTTGACAACATCAAACAATGTCAAACCATGAGCTTTATTGTTCATAAACCCAATGCCGGCCGCTACTAATTTGGTTGTCATCTAATTATTAACTGTTGGGGGGGTCTTAAACCTCCCTTTTTTTTGATAGAAAACGGTTTTCTTGAAGAAACCCGTTTTCTACTCATGCACTGATGCAAAAAGGGGAATAAATAATCAGTCTTTAATAACCAGATTTAGTATCAGACAGATTTAGGTGTTGGGTGTTGGGTTTCGCTTTCCCTTGGATGGTTTAAAATAGCTTCTGATACCTCAATGAGCAGAAAAGCGATCGCATCTTGATGATCCGCGTCGGTTAAAATGGTTTCGAGGGTGCTAGGGGTGGGAATTTCGTCCCCATCTGCCAACATGAAGGAAATATGACCTTTTAAGGCTTCAGTTGCCATTTTTTTCGCTTCTTCGATGGTTTCTCCTGCACTAATACAACCCGGAAAGTCATAAAATTGTACCCCATAATCACTATGGTTATCTTTATGAACGGTGGCTAAATAAGTAATCATTGATTTCTCATTTCAGGTTCGCATTAGATTATATTCTTTGCGGATTGATGAAGTTAGAGATTCCACTAAGATTAATTTTTCCTCAATTGACAGGGTTTTTCCTTGTTTAATTAATGTTTGTAAAGACATTTTTTTCAAATCAAATTCAGGCACAAGTAGAGCCAATTCTTGTGTTTGTTGATTTTGTAAGTCAGTAATTAATTCTTGTAAAAATAGAGAATCATTACTTAAGTCTGCAATTTCATCTTCATAGTTTTCGAGAGCTTCTAGTTGTTGAATACGGTCACTATAATTTTTGAGAAGGGATTCGAGAGCTTCGATAATAAATTGGATGTCTTTAAATGATAGAGTTTTCATAGTTTACCTCAACTTACACGATAAAAAAGTTCACCAATTACCCTTAAGGCTTGTTGATAGGTTTCTATTGACATGGGAAATAAGGGTTTCCATAACC
>SFAQ01000008.1:0-6044 GCA_007096525.1 Microcystis wesenbergii Mw_QC_B_20070930_S4
GTTTTTCCCTGTTGATGTCCTTGTAATTGCTTGACATTTTCCAGAATAAATGCTGCGGGTTGTTTGGCTTTTAAAATACGGGCAATCTCAAAAAATAGCGTGCCTCTGGTATCTTCAAATCCCTTTAAATCGCCACAAATACTAAAAGGTTGACAAGGAAATCCTGCCATTAAAATATCGTGTTCGGGAATATCTAGGGCAGCAATTTCGGTAATATCTCCTTGGGGTTTGTCGCCAAAATTAGCGTGATAAATTGCCTGAGCGTCTTTATCTATATCACAGGAAAAGACACAATCAGATGCTAAGTTTTTTTGGCGACAAACTTGTTCAATTGCAACTCGAAACCCTCCTAAACCACAAAAGAGGTCAATAAAACGGATTTTTTCTTGGTTTTTTAGAAGGTTCATTGATGGTTGAGATTGTAGCGATAGGGATATTCTCTTTGATTTTAACTTATTCAACTTTCACCAAAGAGCGGACGGGAAATATTTCATTGGCGCTTGAGAGTAACAAACTGAAAACAGTCGTCATCCCTGGGGACATACACAAAAAAAGGATGGTGGGTTACGCTTCTTGAACCTCAGTTTTCTAGGAAATCACAGCGAGGAATAACAGAATTATATAATTTGAAATTCATCCTGTTTAAGATTTTGAATCGATTCAATCTTGGAAGCTTCTACAGCGATAACTGTATAGGATTTTCCCTGATTATTTAACACTTCTAAAACATAGCCATCCTCTTGGCCTTCGGGTCGAGGACAATAATCCACGATAATCGCGTGAGCGCCACGAGACAAATTAGATTCTGGCAAATCTTCGGTTAATTGAACTTCGGAAAACATATCGAATTTCATAGTCTAACTCTTTTGGTCTGGTAATAAAATCACAAATCTTGTTTCTTTCGTAAGTGAGTCGATAATCCAATAGGTAGAGACTCGTAAGTTTATCCCGTTCACCCCTTGTAAAAGTCCTTTAATTTCATAAATATCACCGGACGTTGTTTGTTTATTTAAGGTGGCCTCGTTGAGAAGAATACGTTCGATCGCTCTCACAGGAGATGGGGTAGATGCTATCATGATCGAATGAAACCTAAAATCGTGGTCGATACGAGCGTTTTCATCAGTGCCTTAATCGGATCGAGGGGGCCTGCGAGAGAAGTTATCCGACGGTGTTTGCAAGGTGATTACCGTCCTTTGATGGGAAACGCACTATTTACCGAATACGAATCGGTGATCGAGCGCGAGGAAATCAAGGCTAAATGTCCCCTGAACGAACAAGAGCTGCGAGAATTACACGCCGCCTTTATCGCCGTCTGCGAGTGGGTTTATATTTATTATTTGTGGCGACCCAATCTAAAGGATGAGGCCGATAACCATCTGATCGAGTTAGCGATCGCTGGTAGTGCTGGAATTATCGTCACCAATAATATCAGAGATTTTCACAATACCGAATTACTTTTTCCCGAACTATCGATCCTCAAACCAGAAAACCTAATCCAGAGTTAATCTATGGCTACTCTCACAATCCGACTTCCCGACGACAAACACGCTCGACTCCAAGAAATCGCGCGCAGCCGGGGCATCAGTATCAATAAACTGATCGAGGAATTATCGATGATCGCCCTCGCTGACAACGACGCTTATACTCGCTTTCAAGCGATCGCTGCTACTGGCAACTCTGATCGGGGTCTGGAATTACTGGCAAAACTAGATTCTTTAGGGTGATTTTCTCGATAATTTCCGTCAAAGAATCAATTTTAATCCTTGATCTTGATATAATTGCTCCCAAGTTAGTTGAGAAATTTTCCTGAAAGTTTTCAGAGCGGATGATGCTTCACTTTTGGGTAAATTGAATAAATCTCGCTGAAAAATCGGGTTGTTCAGATCAAGTAAAACCTCACTCATGATTTTCGAGTTTGCTCTCTAGGGATTCTAGATCTGATAACTGCGGTGGATGATTAGCATTCCATGCCAGAGCTTGATCTAATTTTTCTCGAAAAGGCGATCGATTTATCCAGTCTTCGTTTACGGGAGAGCGATCGAGTCAATTTTGATAAAACTCATTAACAACTGCTGTTTTTTCTCCTGTTTCATCGACAATATACTGAATACCTTTCATAATTGCAATTGTTGTGAGATGGATATTAATCGATAACTATATTTGAATCGATGCACGAGAAGATATGGATTTTGCAAGTTCTTGTCTAGCATCTTCCGATAGAGAACAACCAAAATCTAGAATCTCGATCAAAACTAACTGATCGTCCTCGGAATAATGTAATATTGTTTTCCCTTCCTCCTCTGCGTAAGCAATTGGATTATTGTTTAACTCAATTAATAAAGCATCCACATCTGGGCTATAGTGTATCTTTTTCATATCGGGATATCCTACCGGGGTAAAGGGTGATGATTAGGAAAAAAGCACTGAATTCTCGATAAACTACTCGAATCACTAAATTATCATTGAACTTTTTTTGTGCGATTCGCTTGTTGTCTTCAGAGATTTCTATTTTATCAGGAAATTGTACGGTTTCGAGGATAAATTCAGGAGTGATAAAAATTCCACGAGCGGATAGCAAATTCAATTTGATTCTAGAATGCTCACTAAATCGAACTTCTTTCATTTATCCAACCAATATTATATCGCCAACCTGTAACAGGAATCGAAACCCTATCAATTTTTTCGATAATAATCGCATAACGCACGATTTCTATTACTCAATTATTTGATTTAATTTTTCCTTGAAAATCGTTTCTATTTCTTTATAGGACATCGTTTGAGGTGCGGGATATTTAAAACTGTCTTTTTTTCGGCTTAATAATACTTCTAATGCTTCACTAAAAATAGCTTCTTCATTTCGATGTTCCGAAAGATACTGACGGAGTTCTGCGTTAGTCATTTCCGAAGGTGATTTTTTCATAATTCAAAGTTCCAATTTCCCTGTTCATCGATTAAAATGCTGATGTCTTCGTTGGTTCCCGCTAAAATATAAATAATTTTGAGTCGGCTATCATAGCGGAATAGGTATATCGGTTGGTAGAAAAAAGATAAGCAACTGACAAATAAAGATAGCGGTATCTTTCTGTTTTTGAGTCGGCAAATATCTTCTCCTAGAATTGTGCCAGCTTTATTATCCCAGAACCCGCATGGCTTCGTGGAAAATCAACCTGATACAATTCTTAAAAATTGGCTGTTACCTTTATATGTTACATTTTGCAAGTCTCGACGCGAGAGAAGAGATTGATTCCACGCTTTGGACAGGAAGTCCACCAAATCGGGTCATGCCAATTGCCACACCTCCATATTGGAACATCAGCTGGAAGATGTCCTTGAAGTGCTTTGAAATCAAAAATAACATCTTTATAGTCTATCCAGCCGTTATTTATCCGCCAGCCGATTTTATCCCCGAAAGCGTTCCAGATTTGATCATTATACTCCTGCGTTCCACCGAGATCGTGATAGATTTTCAATTGCACGGAAAAGCCAAATTTTCCGTTACTATATTTAACCCATAATTGGTCAATGGTTCGCAAATCCTCGCAGGGAAAATTATCGATATCGCTCTCCCGTAGCCATCTTTCTTTCGTTCGGTTGGCTACCTGTAGCATCACTCTTGCAGTTTCCTCGTCCGCTTGCTTCCATTGCTGCCGTTTTAATAAATCTTCTAATTTCCGATAATCGATTCCTTTGGCACTTTTAAGCTGGATAGATGGGGGAGTTTGGGGAACGGAAATAACGGGATTAACGGGTTTTTGAATAGTTGTCTGGGGGATAAAGACTGATGTTTTTATCTGCAAAGCTGACAACACTTCCGAGGCAGATTGATAGCGTTTTTTCGTGCCAAATTCAATTAATTTATCGAGAATATTCCCTAACTCATTACTAACAGGATTATTAACTAACCACTGTCGCCATACCCATTGGTGTTCTCCCCCATCGAATAAATCAAAGGGAGATATTCCTGTTAATAAATAAATGCCAGTTACACCCAAACTATACAAATCACTGGCGTTAACTGCCTTGCCATTACCCTGTTCTGGTGCGACGTATTCCGCAGAACCGATAATTGTTCCTGTCATGGAACGATTTAAAGGACTGGCAAATTTGGCTGCCCCAAAGTCAACTAAAATCAATTTATTATCGCTTTTTCTGCGGATAATATTTTCGGGTTTAATGTCGCGATGAATTACTTGTTTACTATGAATAAATTCTAGAATCGGTAAAATCTCTGACAAAAGATGTTTAATTTTGGCTTCGTTAAATACTCCTTCCTGTTTTAATTCTTGTTCGAGATTTTGTCCTTCGATATATTCCTGTACGAGATATTGTCGCCCGTCATTAGCGGTAAAATAGGCGTAAAGTTCGGGGATTTGTGGGTATCTTCCCAAACTATCTAAACGAATCGCTTCTTCTTTAAATAATTCTGCTGCTTTTTGTAAAGTTCCTGTTCCCTGCGCGGATGGGAAAAATTGTTTAATGACACAGTAGGGTTTTGAGGGTTTATCCTCATCTATCGCTTGAAATGTCTTACCAAAACCCCCTTGACCGATTAATTTTAGCGCTCGATAACGTTCTCTGAGCAGTAATTGAGAACCGCACTTATGACAGAATTTATCCGTGGGGGTGTTTTTATGCGAACAATCGGGATTGAGACAGAGACTCATAGCCGTTTGACAAGTATGGGAAGATTAACTCCTATTATACTATTTTTTGGTAATCTAATCAATAGCCCAAATGTCATCATCTCTTATTTTCAATTTCAAATATTTTCTTTCCTTTAAAAAATCTGCTAAAGCAATAGACTGAGGAAATTCTTTTCTAAAGTTATCACTTAGATACTGAAGTAAAGGTTTGGCCAACAAATTAGAAAATTCACCTCGCAAACATCTGTTATACCAATTAATTAGCTCCGATTCAAGTATTATGCCACGCACTCTTTGTCCCCAACTGATTTGTTGAGCTATAATTTTGATGACATCAGCATGAGCATCACGGCAAACAATAACTATATGATCGCTTTCTACTTTATCGATAATATTTTGAGCTATTTCTTCATCAAGGGTTAAATGTTTTATTTGAATAGCTATGCCAAAATTTGCCCACATATCTAATCCTCTATCGGCTGCATTCGTCACTCCTACTCTATAAATATGAGCCTTAAATACTCGCTTATTTTGGTTCTTATCTAAACCAAGTAAGGCTTTAGCTAAATCAGAAAACTCGTTTAATAAATCTTGTTTGATTGAAGGTATAGACATTGTGATCTCTGCCTCCAGAGATACTACAATGGTTTCAAATAAACTATAAGCTATAATCTCGTATGCTTTGTCTATACTTCTGCGGATTCCTGCTTTAGCACTAAACTCATCTAATAAATATTTTAAATCAAAACTTTTCTCATTTTGACTGTCTATATAGTCAATTAAACTTGATACAGTGGCTTGTCTTTCACTAAATTTTAAATAAATATAACGTTCTACACCTCCCCGTGTTCGCTTATTTTCTCGATCAAGAATTTCCAGTAACTCAGGAGACATGGCTGTGGTACTCCATACATCATGTTGATATCTAGCAGAAGATGTAGAAACTTTATTAAGCAATCTTATTGTTACTTCATCTCGCCAACGAATAGATTGATTTTGATAAGTCTTTAAATCTAAAATTTTGATATTTTTTTCTAACCGAGATTTTCTGAGAACTTCGGCAATTTGAATTGGCTTATACAAGTCAATTCTCGCTTTAGCAATAATGCTATCAAGTCTCATTTTAGCGTCTTTAATACTTACCACTATCTAAAACTCCTGAGTCGAAAATAAACTTAATTGAGTAGTTCGATTGAACGAGAATGAATTAGTTGATGCTTGCTCAACATCTAACAAAGACTCGATTACAGAATTAACCACAGCAGCTACGCAGGAAATCGCTACACTATTACCCGTTAATTTTCGCATAGTTTGATAACTGCCGACAATTTGATAATCATCGGGAAAACCTTGTAAACGGAGCATTTCCCTTTCTGTTAAGCGTCTTTTCCCATCCACTAA
>SFAQ01000080.1:0-92191 GCA_007096525.1 Microcystis wesenbergii Mw_QC_B_20070930_S4
GGCGGCAAAATAATCTTCTCGCTCGCGCCACCACCATTCTAAACACTGAATTAATAAAATAATTTGTTGTAGATGTAGGTTACTTTCCAAAGGGGGTTCATCACTCCAAAATTGGCCTTGTGGGAAGATTATCTCAGGGTTGACATGAGACTCGACTAGGGGTAAGCTTGGAGCGATAGTCATGGTTTTCCAACAGAGATAGGTCGATAACTTATTATAAATGATTGAAGGGATTTTTTGGATGATTATAGCACCGGCAATTGAGTTAAAAAGTTAAAATGGGCTTAATGGCTACAATGTAAGAATATTAATAGCTCTCCTGTCTAATTAATTTGTGAGAGTTAAAAAATGCTAAAAACCAGCAGTTTTCGAGTTTTGTAAGAGGTCTTATGAACAGAATTAACAATATTGTTTTGGTTCACGGTTTTTGGGCCGATGGTTCTAGTTATAATCAGATAACTGCCCAGTTATTAGCCGAAGGATACGCAGCGATCGCAGTGCAAAATCCTCTCACTTCTCTAGCGGATGACGTAGCTGCTACGAAAAGAGTTTTAAACCGTATCGAAGGACAATGTATTCTAGTCGGTCATTCTTGGGGGGGGATGGTAATCACAGAGGCCGGCAACGATGAAAAAGTTTCCGGTTTAGTTTATATTGCAGCGTTGGCTCCCGATGCGGGGGAATCGATGGTAGATTTGTTTAGTGAATACGAAACCCCATCACAGTATTTTCAAGAACAAGAGGGGTTTATCTGGATTTCTCAAGAGGGAATAGAGAAGATTCTCGCCAATGATTTGCCCGCCGAAAAAGCCGCTTTAATTTATGCCACCCAAACCCCAGCAGCCGCCTCTTTACTAACAGCAAAAACCACTACAACCGCCTGGAGAAATAAGCCGAACTGGTATATTGTCTCTAGTCAAGATCAAGCCGTACCCCCAGAATTACAGTTTAATTTGGCCGAGAGAATGGGAGCAAAGACAGTGGTTTTGGCATCCGGTCACGTCCCGACTATTTCCCATGCTTCAGAGGTTTTAGAGGTGATTAGAGAAGCCTCGAATAGGGGATAAGTAAATCGCCATTTTCCCCTTAAACAATACCGGAACGCAGGGCAATTACGGCCGCTTGTACTCGGTCGTCCACGGCCAATTTATTCATAATTCCCCGCACATGGGTTTTAATCGTATTGGTGCTTAAATATAGTTGTTCGGCGATTTCAGCGTTACTTTTGCCCTCAACAATTAACTTTAAAACCTCCATTTCTCGCTCCGATAAAAGTGCTAGATTGGGATTAGGTTGCACTGCCGGCGGTTTGAGATTATCCATGACTAAACGGGCAATTTGGGGGTCTAAATAGGTGGCCCCGTCCTTAGCGGCTTCAATAGCGGCCAAAAGGCGATCGAGACTCGCTCCCTTGATACAATAGGCATCAGCACCACTAGCCAGAGCTGCGATCACTTCCTGTTGGAGAGTGTGGGAAGTGAGCATAACCACATGAACATTAGCTAAACCCTCCTTAATCTGTTTAGTTGCCGCAATGCCATCGAGACGGGGTAAACCGATGTCCATGACCACTAAATCCGGCCGTAGGGACAGGGCTAATTGTACCGCCGCTAGACCATCACTAGCTTGACCGACAATCTCAAAATCCGGCTGTTCACCGAGCGCTTGTTCTAAACCTAACTGCATTAAAGGATCGTCTTCAACAATTAAAATCCGCATGATCTTTGATTCCTAAAAGGAAAATGTACGGTTTTCACCCATCTGCATGAGGCAGAACTACTCCTAGTTTAGGCAATCTGGAGATAGATTAACAGTGATTCAGTGACCAGTGACCAGTGATCAGTGGCCAGTGACCAGTGACCAGTGACCAGTGACCAGTGACCAGTGACCAGTGGCCAGTGAAAGATACTAAATTTATTGAAAATTGAAAACTTAAACCTAATAACTTAAACCTAATAACTTAAAACTTAAACCTGATAACTGATAACTGATAACTGATAACTGATAACTGAAAATGCTACGGATTCCATCAGATCGGTCTAAAATTCTGCTTGTTGCCCTAGTTTATCTGGGTGTTGGTTGGCTAGGCTATCTCTGCTTAAATTTAGGGTCGCGACCTGCCCCAATTTGGATGAGTGCTGGTATTGGCTTAACTGCGGTTTTTTTAGGGGGAAAAAGGCTAGTTTTAGGCGTTTTTATCGGAGATTTGCTTCTTACCTTCTTTTTAGGGGCCAGTTTGCCCATAGCTCTATTTTCGGCGATCAGCAGCAGTTTATCGGCTCTGTTAGGGGCGCAATTGCTGCATTATCTGAGATTTTCCGCCACTTTACAGCGTATTCGCGATATTCTTTTACTGGTATTTTTAGCGGCTTTATTAGCCTCGGCAGTCAATGCCACTATCGATACTTTTGCCCGTAGTTGGCTAAATACTTGGGATTGGCGGCAATTTGGACAGTCTTGGGGCATGATCTGGCTCGGAGATAGTACAGGAATATTAATGATCACGCCGCTGCTGTTGCGTTTTTTCTTCAATCATCACTCCCTGCGAGAACCACGGCAACCCCAACGCATTGGCGAGGCATTACTTTGTCTGAGTTTGCTAACGGCGGTCACTTCTGTGGTTTTTGGTGGTCAACAGGATTTTCTTAACCCCGATTGGAGTATGGTGCAGTACCTCGAATATCTGCCTTTTCCTTTTGTAGTTTGGGCTGCCATGCGTTTTCAGACCTGGGGAGCGGTAATAGCCAATTTTATAGTATCTATTTTAGCTTTGATGGGATTGGCTGGGGGAATCAGCCCTTTTATCCTACAGGCTCCCGATTATACCAGAGGTGTCCTGATCTTACAAATCTTTTTAGTCATTGTCATGTCAACTTCTCTGTTTTTATCGGCAGCGATTAGCGAAAGACAACAGATCGATCGAGCTTTAAATGAAACTTTAGAACGAGAACATTTACTAACACAAGTTGCTTTAAAAGTCCATCAATCTTTAGATATAGATCAGGTTTTAAATACTATTGTTGAGGAAATCAGACATTTTCTCGATGCCGATCAAGTCTATATCGGTCACTGTCAAGAGGGGGGTTGGTTCAAGGTAATCGCTGAGTCCCGTCCTCCGGAGATTCCCTCGTTGATGGGTTGGTTTCCCGAACCAGAATTACTCGAAGAATTGGGACAATTATTTTCTTTAGATAAGTTAATTATTGCCGATAATACCGCTAAGGTGCAAACGCTGCCCACTCTCAAGGGTTATTACGAATACCTGCAAGTTAAATCCTCTTTAGTTTTACCTCTAAAGGTTAATAATCAACATTTAGGCGCTTTAGTGGTCCATCAATATTCCCATCCCCGTCATTGGCAAAAAAGCGAGGTCAAATTATTAGAACAGTTAGCCACCCAAGTTTGTATTGCTATCGGCCAAGCGCAACTATATCAGAGGGTGCAAAGCTTGAATAATAATTTAGAACAGGAAGTGGCAGCAAGAACCCTGGAACTACGGGAAAAAGTCCGGGAAATTCAGCGTTTATACGAAATGAAAACGGTTTTTTTACAGGCAGTATCCCACGATCTTCGCACTTCGATTATGGGATTAGTGATGTTATTAAAAAATTTACAGTGTCGGCAAACAGAAAAAGTAACTATCTCGCGAGCAATGCTCGATCAGGTGGTGCGTAGTTGCGATCGACAATTAACTTTAATTAATGCTTTATCAGAAAATCATTTTGCTGAAGAACGGCCTTTAATCTTGCATCGTCAACCTCTATCTTTAAAAGAACAGGTGGAAATTTGGCTGAAAGATTGGCAAAAAGATTTTGATTTATACCAAGCTACTTTTATTAATCTTCTCCCCGATGACTTACCCGCTATTGATGCCGATCCTTGTCAGCTAAGAAGTGTTTTTGAACAATTATTAAATAATGCCTTAAAACATAACCCTTCACCGATTCAATTAGCTTTAGATGCTCGTATTGACCAAGATATGCTCTACTGCACTTTAAGCGATAATGGCACTGGCATGGATGAGGAACAATGTCAACATCTTTTCCATTTATATGTAAGAAATCTTCATAATCAACACCTAACGGGAATCGGTTTAGGTTCCTACCAATGTCGGCAAATAATCGAGGCTCACTCTGGGAGAATTGGGGTAAAAAGTACCCCACAGGTTGGCTCACAATTTTGGTTTACTTTACCTCTTGCTCATCAAAATTCTAGAGTGATTAAGCAGGAGTTAGTCAACAGTAATCAGTGATTTTTAACGAGATCGAGATGATTATGCTTACCCGTCAATCTGGGATTAGATTTGCTTTAGGTTTATTGATTATTTTCAATATTTTCTATTTTGTCCATCTCGCCTACTATAGTTATGTTTGGCACGATGAATCTTTGGTCTTACTCCATCTTTCTGGTTACACACCCGAACAGTTAATTAACTATCTGTTCGACGGACAAATTAAATCTACAGAACAACTCTGGCAATTGCAAGGGGTTAATTCCGTGAAAGGTTTTCCTGATACCTTAGCCTCTCTTTATACTAGCTCGAATTACGATCTACCTCTCTATTATATTTTCCTCTGGTTTTTAGCAAGATTATTGGGCAATTCTTATCTAGTATTAAGGGGATTTTCGGTAATTATTTGGTTTGGTATTTTATGGAGTTTTTACCATTTAGCTTTGACTTTGTTTAAAAATAAAAATGCCGCTTTAATCGCCACTACACTTATCTTCTTTTCTCCACGTTTTACTGGTTATGCGCTGGGAATTTGGGAATACGGACTATATGTTTTCTTTTCGATACTTTCTAGCTGGTTATTTCTCAAAGCTATTGATTCCTCGCAACCGAAAAAAAATTGGTTTTTCTATAGTTTATCCCTAATCGCTGGTTTATATACCCATGTTTTCTTTATCTTTGTTCTAGTAGTCCATAGCCTATATTTTCTGCTGCAGCTGAATTCTTTTAACTCTTTAACCAAAAAATACTATAGCATCAGCTTACTTGCTTCCCTGTGTATTTATTCAATTTGGCTAACCCGGATTTTTACCAGTCGATTTACTGTCTTTGGATGGTCAAAAGGCAGTTTACCCCTAGAGGTACTTTGGCAAAGATGGGTAGGAATGATCGCTCGTTTATTTTATAATTTTAGTTTAGCCAATCCCAGCAGCACCCCTATTATTGAATACTTCCTAATTATCCTCGTCATCATATCCTTTATTTATCTGGGCAAAAAAGCCGATAAAAAAGTTTTTACCCTGATTATTCTCCTGACAATTATCCCCTTTTTCTCTCTTTTAGCGTGGGATATAATCAGAGGATTTCGCTACACGGCTGTGGGCAGATTTTACCTACCGAGTTTTCTCGGTATGCTGCTGGCAGTTACCTTTTTACTAAGCAACGGATTACAGCAGCGCCAAGGCTGGGCAAAAATTCTCTTAATATTATGGCTAGTTTTCGGATTAATTGCCAAAATTCCCTATCCACCGCCAGCAACTAGATATGTGGGCTATGGTAGTAATATTCCCAACGCTTATACAATGATTAATCGCAGTCAAAAACCTCTAATTATTTCAGAACATTGGTTAGATACCTTGCCCCTGATTCATACCACTGATGCTAAGACAAAGTATTTATTTGTTCAGTCGAACCCTAGAGTTTCCATCCCATCCTTAAAAAATCAATTTACCGATATTTATCTCCTCAATCCTTCCCCCAGTCTCAGACAATATTTAGATAACCAGTCTATACAATTATCCCCTACGGAAAATCAAGCCTTTTGGCGAATTGATTAAAAAGCCATTAACCCCTCTTGCCAAAACAGACCACAACCTGATAGACTCAATAAACCAAGGCTTCAGGGAATAGAATTGGGCAGTTCATCCCTAAGAGGGATTGACTTTTACAAAGTTTTATGCTTGCTCAACTGGAGAGTCCCCGAAATCTGGTGATGAAGAGTTTTAGCCTCTTGGCTACTGGACTGACTAAGCAGACCTAACAAATTCAACTGTATGATACCGAGTCAAGACATCGGCGAGGCAGTAGATTCAGTCAGAAAAACTGACGCACAAGACTTCTCTAATTTAATGCCTAGACCTGGCTGGCAACAAGTGGCGGGTTTAGGTAGAGGCTCTTTTTGGTATTGAACTCCGATTCTTTTGGTTCTTTACCGGTTTTAGTGATTGCCAATAGGGATTTTAAGCCCGTAATTGGTTAAAAATTTCTATTTATTCGCAAAAATCCCTAGGCGCTCCCTGTACTAACCCTAGAGATCGACTTCATGATCAGTAATTTTCCCCAACCCATTCTCTGGCAATCAGCTTCCAGAACAATTTAGTTATTTTATGAGTAGCAATGCCTTAACCAATCGTGAACATCTAATCGAACTGTATAATCGAGGTGAACGCAACTTTGCGGAAGTCAGACTTAGCGGAGTCAATTTAAAGAGACAGTGTTTAAACCAGATTAACCTAAGTCATAGTTACTTAAAACGAGCCAATTTAGCCGAAGCTTGTTTAATTAACGCTAATTTCAAGGATGCTGCCCTTGAAGAAGTTAATTTAAGCAAAGCTTGTCTTATCGATGCTAACCTGACTAAAGCCGACCTTTCTGGGGCAAATTTGCACCAAAGTCAACTAAGCGGCGCAATTTTGAGTAATACTGTTCTGAAAAAGGCTGATTTAAGTTCTGCCTGTTTGATTCACAGTAGCTTACTTTTTGCCCAACTGTTGAAAGCAAATCTCGAAGCCGCTAATCTCACCTCAGCCACTTTAACCCATGCCATGGCGGAGAAAGCTAACCTAAAACGGGCTATTCTCACTCGTGCTATTCTTAGCTCTGCTAATCTTAGCCATGCTAACTTAAAAGAGGCTAACCTAATTCGAGCCTATCTCTATCAAGCTAATCTGGAAAACTGCCATCTTCAATACGCCGACCTCAGCTATGCCGATTTGCGCGGGGCGGATTTACGCGGGGCGGATTTACGTTATGCTAACCTCGAAGGTGCTAATCTGACGGGAGCTAACCTCAATTGTAGCGATTTTGAGGGAGCTAACTTAACCGGAGCCGATTTAAGCAAAACTGACGCTAATAAAGCCAATTTTCGCCAGGCTAACTTAACCGGTTGTAATCTTCTCGGTGCTAATTTAGCCTCCGCTAACCTTTCCGGTGCTAACCTACACCAAGCGGGATTACTCTTGAGTTATTTAGTGGGAAGCAATCTTAAACGAGCTAATCTCAAACAAGCCAACTTAATTGGGGCGATTTTAACCGAAAATAATCTTCTTTCCGCTTCCCTCGAAGAAACTATTCTTCCTAACGGCAGTCGCGGTAATCTCCTTTCCTAATATTCCTAGAAAAACCCGGTTGTAGAGACTTTTCTGCCAAGATTTCTATAACCGTGGGATTTTTCCCAAGGAGATGGGAGTATTTTCAGTGAACAGTGAACAGTAAACAGTGAACTGAGCCCGCATGGGTTACGAAGTGCGCTAACCCATCCTACAAATAATTGTGCCTCCCTAATTATATATTGGCCTCAAAAACGGGACAATAGCCTTCGGGAACCACTTTAAAACCGTAGAGAGGAGAAGCGGGATTCCAACAGCGCTGACTTTTGTAGTGGACACAGACACGACAGCAATCCATCTCCTCTAAAGCTTTGGTGATACGATTGGGACTCTCGCTTAATAATTCCCGTTGGGAGACTCCCCGCAATAATAATTCTTCCCCTTGCCAGCGCGCTTCCACCAGTCCCGTATCGGCGAAATTACTCCACCGGGGATCCCGGGTGATCGGCTCTGGTAAAGTGATAGTGATGATCGAATCCGATTCATTTAATTCTCCCTCATAGTGACTAGGGGCCGGAGGTGTCGGTTGCAAAAAGCGATCGCCAATAGGCAATTCTACCAGAGTTCCCACGGCCGGAGAATGGAGTTGATAACGGCTTTGTAATTCTTCTAAACTGGTCAAATCCGCTAGATATAGAGGCGAGCCATGGACGAACATGATATGCTGCGGTCGCAGGTTATGGATCAGTTGGGTGGTGTTGCGACTATCGCTATGTTCGGCGAGTAGATAGGTTTCTTGGCTAATTAATCGTGAACGCTGTGCCGCTTTTAATCGGGGATTCTCCAGGTTGATATCGTGCAGGTGTTGGGGAACTAACATTAACCAAGGTTTATCCCCTTGCAGATATTTACTCACCTCCTCTAGGCGATCAATTAGTAAAATGATCGGAGTGGTTCCCCCTAGAGGTGTCGGTTTTTCTGGCAACCTTCGCAACCGGGGACAGATGCGCTCATCCCAAAATAAGGGCTGATGTTTGGCAAAATTCTGGACAGATGCGGGAAATTGTGGTAAAATTTCTAGGTAGGCATCGCAAGCTTTAGCGATCTTGCCCCCAACCCAGATATCAATGTCGCGGCCTGTGAATTGGTGGTGCGATCTCAGTAATTTTAAAATTTCTTGACCTAATCCCAAGGCGGGGACGGGTAGTAGGACATTTTGTCCCTCAGCGATCGCATGATAGATGCGATTCATCAACTGTTTTTCCTGCTGTCGTCGGTGGGGATGGCGTTCTGTGCCGTAACTGCCTTCAATAATCAGCACATCGGGGGATATTCCCCGCAGCAGATCGATCGATAATCCTTCCACCAGTTGAAAATTAGATAGGGAAAAATCGCCGGTATAGAGTACTTTATAGGTGCGTTTGGGGGTTTTGTAGGTGAATAGGACTACAGCAGCCCCAGGTAGGTGGCCAGCCGGAAAAATCTCGACGGTGAGATCATCAAAGAGAGCGATCGGCGATCGCCATGGCCAACCCTGGCAGAAACTGCCGATTTCCTCGGCAGAATCGGGCCATTGTAGGGGCAGCAGTTGTACTGTCACCTCACTGGCATAAACTGGCAATTGGGGATAGGTCTGATGGAGAGCCATTAACCCACGGATGTGATCGCTGTGGGCATGACTACAGAACACCAGATCCACGGGTGGTTTTTTGTTTTGGGTCAGGGGTTGCATATCGGCCAAACCGCAATCTAAAAGTATGCGATAGCGACCGATTTTCAGGAGGAGACAAACCCCTTCTGATGCGTGACCGACACCAAAAGGTAAACAGGATAAAAGGGATTTCGACCCCCAGACAGCAGTAGAGCGTTGAACCATGGCAACCCTGATTATGATGACTGGTTAGTGAGCGGAACCGTTGCCATCGTAGTTATCGCTATCATAAAAACCGTTGCGAGTGCCGAAAAAGAGACAAGAGACGGTGAATACAGCCGTCAATGCCAACAAGATTAATTTGATGTCCATATAATTAGTGCAACTCCTCAGAGGGTAATCTCCCCTCATACTAACCCAACTTTTTCGGTTGTTAGCAGCTAGGTTTCGGGTTTGGCCATGGGCGCTTACCCTCTTTTAATAATTAAACTTGCCAGTAATTTGTGATGATTTCAGCAAAAACTACTGATAATTGTCGGAAAAATTAGCATCTTTTGTCATAATAGTCAAGAAAATTTTACAAAAATTTAGCCTGACTTTAAATTCTCCTTTTGGAGTCATTCTCAAATTGATCGGATGTAACTAAATATATAGTAGAGATCGATCGCTGGGATAATTTTGTTCTAGGGAAAGTCGATTAATAATATCTTCTGCGGCAATGCCGGATTGAATTAGTATCGGGCTTAATCCTTCGGCAAAGTTATCATCTTCAATAACAATTTTATCTTTGAATAAACGATGATAAAATAGAATAGTATTAACCCATCTGTCCTGGGGCCATCCTGTCATAGATTGGGAGTATCAAAGTTAGTAGCTGATGATATCATCTGACATTAACTCCTGCCATTCAGAATCCTGCTGATAGTGGTTAACAATAGACTCAGCCTGCCCTTCAAGGATACGCCTGCGCTCAATCAATGGTAACTTGAGAAAAGCCAGACGTTGCTCTAGGGATAAAGCTTGTTCTTCAGGGGGTAAATAAGACGGATTAGCCTCTTTCACCAGTGGGAAAACCTTCAGTTTGTCAGAAAAATCCTATCCCTATCATATCTAGATTCTAGAGTACATCCTCTCAAGCTAGGCGGACTGATTGAAGAAACAAAGGAAAATGGAAATTTTACCGATCTAGGGCTGGCCTTTGCTATAAGTGAGCTATATAGCGCTCCGCTTGGCTAGTGAGGAAATTCTCAAACGCTAAAGCACAGAGCTTACCGCTATAACTAAGCACACGAATCACCTAGACCGAGAAAATATCATGCGTATCGCTCACGATGTTACCGAATTGGTTGGCCGCACACCTTTAGTACAATTGAATCGGATTCCCCAAGCGGAGGGCTGTCTTGGCCGAATTGTGATGAAATTAGAAGGGATGAATCCCGCTGCTTCCGTCAAAGACCGGATTGGCACTCACATGATTAATAGCGCCGAAAAAGCGGGTTTAATCAATCCAGAAACCACGGTTTTAGTGGAACCCACTTCTGGCAATACGGGAATTGCTCTAGCGATGACTGCGGCAGCTAAGGGTTATCGCTTAATTTTAACTATGCCGGAAACGATGAGTTTAGAGCGCCGGGCGATGTTAAAAGCCTACGGTGCTACCCTAGAACTTACCCCCGGTTCCCAAGGTATGAAAGGGGCAATTTTACGCGCTCAGGAAATTGTCGATAGTATCCCCAGCGCTTATATGTTGCAACAATTTCGCAACCCTTCTAACCCGGAAATTCACCGTCTCACCACTGCTGAGGAAATTTGGCAAGATACGGAGGGACAGGTAGATTTTATTGTTGCGGGTGTGGGTACTGGAGGCACGATTACAGGAGTCGCTGAAGTGATTAAATCTCGTAAACCTAGTTTTCAAGTAGTCGCGGTGGAACCTTTCAATAGTCCAGTGATTTCTGGTGGTAATCCCGGTCCCCATAAAATTCAAGGTATCGGTGCGGGTTTTATTCCGGAAGTTTTACGCACAGATCTGATTGATGAGGTAATTACTGTCAGTGATGAGGAAGCTTTTCAATTTGGTCGTCGTCTGGCAAAAGAAGAAGGTTTGCTTTCAGGGATTTCTTCCGGTGCCAATCTTTGTGCGGCGATTCAATTGGCCCAACGACCGGAAAATGAGGGTAAATTAATTGTGGTGATTCAGCCTAGTTTCGGGGAACGTTATCTGAGTACGCTGATGTTCCAAAATATCGAGGAGCGCGAGTTAACTTTGGTGTAAAAAAAATATCGTCTTCAGCCTCTAGCAGTCAGCATTTAGCCTTAGCTTTAACTATAGCAGTTATCTTCATGGTGGGGTAGCATTCAGTTATCAGTTATCAGTTATAATACTAAATCCGGTTATTAAAAACTGATTATTTATTCTCCCTTTTGCCTCTCCTCATAAGTAGCCTATACTTAACGGATTTAGTATCAGATGTGAGTTTTCAGTTCACTGATTACTGTTTACTGTTCACTGATTTGAGGACGGATTTTCTCACCGATAGCGGCATTTGTAGAGGTTGCGGTTTGGTTGCTTCTTTGCTGGCAAAATTATCGAGTAAAGCCGATCGCACTTGCGTATCGGTTTCTCGCGAGAGAAGATAACGGAAGTATTCTTGGCATTGTTCTCGACGACTGGGGGAAAGTTGCATTTCACTTAAACGTCGGACTGCCATTAAGCGCATTAAGGGATCATTGACTGTTAATTTTTCTAACCAGCGATCGAAGTTTTTTGACTCATTTTGACCGCGATGGTCGAGAAAATGCCATCCTAGCAGGATTAAAGTCAAAACCGTGCCAAATCCTTGCAAAATTGAAGCCAGGGCCAACCAGCGATTTTCAGCATAGGTCCAAATTGCGACCGCAAGATAGGTGGCTAAACTGCCTAAACCGCCACAGACTACCGCTAAACTTAACTTACCGCTATCGGCACTGAAAAAAGCACGCCCCCACAGCCACAGCGATGGCCAGTTTTGACCCTGGAGATGGTAAACTCCAATCATCGCCCCCACTCCGGTTAAAGTGGCCAAAACTAACTGCCAATTCCACGCCCAGAGGATCAAAAAACTAGCACAAGCTGCCGCCCATGTCAAGAATTGACGGGTTTTTTTTGCTGCGAGAGTTTTGATGACTCGACGCTGCAGAGCGGGAGAAAAATAGCGAGGAAGGCGGAATACTGAAGACACGGGAAGTTTTTCACTGAGGGTTTGATGATCACTATAGCCTGTTCTCAGGCAGACAGATCATTTTTCTCGGTAAAAATCCTCGTGGCAAAAGAGCGCAGTGCTAGGGTGGGCTAAAATTGCGATCAAGAATCGGCTAAAGTTCAGGTTGGCGAGCTTAGGTGTTAAGATGGTTTGCAATCAAACTCAACTTTTTTTATTAATAAATAGCTCAACAATATTCTGTAAACTTATATATAGAAACCTCAAGAAATATATTAATTTGCCATCTTTAGGGCAGCAAGTTCTGATAGACGATCTAAAGTAGTAAGTATAAATAACGCATCTAATTTTACCTAGTCACGCCAGCTATCTAACTCATCTATTTCACTTCCGAACAGAGTTAGAACGTCCTTTGTTACGTTCTGAGAGGCAAAAAAATGACTACTCAACTACAACAAAAAGCCGAACTTGAAATTGTTACCTTGAACCCTGTTTACGGAGTTAACTATAATAAGGGTTACATCGGTTTTACTTATGACGGAACACATCCAGTCGGTCGAGGAATTGCTTATTTTACTAAGTGGGATAAAATGAGCAATATTTCTGCTACTCACGCTCTCATAGTTACGGGTGAAAATACCTGTATTGAAGCGAATGCTGGCACGAATATGGTAGAAGAAAATCCTCTACAACCCTATTTTGAACCTTCTAATTGCCAAATTTTCTTCCGCAAACCCAAAGATTTAAATGATAATATTGCAGAGCGTATTGTTGAGATTATCAAACCAGAAGTAGGTAAAAAATATGACTATAAACTAATCCTAGCTCATGCCTTTTCTGGAAGTTTACCCGGTCAAATACTCAATCTTTTATCACGGGAAAAAATCAAAAAATTACTGTCTGAAGCTCTTAATTGTCCTGATAAATGGATTTGTAGTGAGTTAGCGGCTTACGCTTTAGATGAGCAACCTGAATACCGAGATATCGGAGTTCTGATCAATCCTAATTCTACCATTAATCCTCAAAAATTATTTGAAGATGATCTGATTTTTCAGGCTTGGGAAAATCAGGTTGCAGCAAAGTTTAAAGATTTAATCACCGGGACAACAGTAATTGCTTAGATGTATTACCTGCATTATTGATGCCATCAGGAGAATATCAAATGACCACGACAACTATTGGTAGAGTTCCTCTTCACGAACCGGGAAAATTACTTGATCCCTATATCAAGGACAATGATGCTTTAATTGCTCCTGCGGAGGATTTTACTATCTCGATCAATACAATTTCACTGCAACTGTATACTAAATACAAAGGTCATTATTTAGCAGGACAGTGGGATAATAACTATTTCGCTCTTGTCAGTCAGATAGGATTAGGAGATCAAGAAACCCCTATTTTCAAGGTTCACTATCTTAATCACATCTCTGGAATGACTTTAGATGTAACAGACATTTGGGCTGAAAATGTTGCTGTAATTGAAGACTTTCAAAAAGATGAAAAATCTCAGCGATTGTATTTATCGTTTAGTAGTTTTTGTCAAGGATTAGGACGTTCTACTTTAGAACAAGTTACCAATTCATTGAAGCAAGTTGTGGGAACTGTAGGGGCGGCTTTTCCTAGTTTAATACCTTATACAACACTGGGAAGTACAGCCTTACAGGGCATTAATAATATTCTGGCAACTGTTGTTGAAGCTAGATTTCAACCCCAAGTGAAAACATCAACTTTTGGTCTTTATCCTGCTAACGTTGAGCAAAGACCTGTGATTGGAGAAGCTCCCTTACAAACAGGAGCTTATGCCTTTTTCTTTGAACCCGTTGAGATAGAAACCTTGAAAATGGGCTCAGACGGAATTGTGACTTCAACTAATAATAAACCCGTCAGTCCTTACATTGTAGTTAACATCAAAAAAGGGATTACTTTAGCCCCCAGTCAAATCGAGAAAAACTTAGCCACTGAAGTATTAGAAGCTTACCACAGAACTACTAACTATCCTCTAACCACTTCTAATACTGTGATTCCCTACTTCAATGCCTTAGAAGAATTGGGTAAAACTATTCGTTTAGCTAGTTCTACTAAGCGGTATTTTGAGTTAAAACAAAAGGGCGATCACCTCACTGAAGCGGAAGCAAAACGTCTAGAGATTCTCTTGGCTTACTTAAAGGAAAATCTCAAGAATTTTGAGCAGTAATCAATTAATTGGCATTCCCTAACTTTTAGTATTTGGAAACTGTTTAATAATAGGAGGAAACGATTATGATCTTCTCATGGACTGATTATGTGCGTGCCGTTGCTATCACCGAACAAATTCCCACTCGGTATCGCAAATTACGGGTTGTTCAATTAGCACAAGCAATCGTTGAATCTGCACGAGGTACGAGTAAACTTTTTCAAGAAGCGGGAAACCCCGGTGGACTCAAATGGCGAGATAAAATTGACGACAATTACACCGAAAAAATCACCCATCAAATTTGGTTAGTTACCCCTAGCGAACCCAATGGTTGTTATTGGTGTCATTGGAAAACCGCAGAACAGGCTGCAATGGGATATTGGCGGTTTATCGGTCGTCCGAACTCCCCCTATCAGGGATGGGAAGAATACGATAATGATCCCGAAGGCTATTTACAATATATTTGGGAAAAAGGCTATGCCACCGACCCAAACTATGTCAGTAAGGTCAAAAATGTTTTCCCTGAAGCCCAAAGCTTACTAGATGAATATGGTGGAGAACAACCTCCCCCATCACGGGTTTTCAAAGTTGCTATTATGCCAGGACATGGAGGGACAGATTCAGGGGCAGTCAACCATGCGCTAAATTTACGGGAAAAAGACTACAACTGGAAAGAAGCAGTTGAAATTAAATCCCGTTTAGAAGCGGAAGGCAATTATCAAGTGATTATCTGTCGCTCAGAAAATGAATTAGCTTCCCTTTCAACCTTGCAACAACGAGCTAATGACAGTGGTGCAAATGTTTGTTTGTGTCTGCATCATAATGCTTGTAACCGACAGGCAAAAGGTTGGTGGTTATTTTATGTGAATCGGAGTCCAGAATTTGAGAAATTTATCAAAATCATCGATAAACACTTCCGAGGACTGCCTTTACAAGCACGGGGTTATGAATACGCTGGAACGCCCTTTGCTCATGACTGGTATAGTCGAGTCTGGAATTGTACCCATGCTTGTACCATGCCCACCATCTTGTTTGAAAGTTGCTTCATTGACAATGATGCGGATGCAACTTGGTTGAGGGATGGCGGTTATCAGCAAATTGTTGAGAAAATTTGTGCAGGGGTTAAGGAATATTTAGGAAGTCAACCACCCATCGTTAATCCACCTCAGCCAGAAAAATTCGTTTTTGTCTGTGATGCCAATCCGCCTTTAAATGTGCGGAAAGGTGCAGGAAGTAATTATGATCCTGTGGGGCGTTTAGATAACGGGACACGATTAACGGTTGTAGGTGAAGAGGGAAATTGGCTCAAAATCAGTAAACCGATTGAAGGTTATGTTCATCGTGACTTGACAAAATCTTCCTATTGCGTGTTTGTCAATGACCCAAATCCGCCCTTAAAAGTCCGTTCAGGAGCAGGAACAAACTTTTCAGTGGTGACAGAACTGACTAATGGCACACCCTTAAACGTGATAGGGACGGATGACAATTGGCTTCGCATCGATAAACCTGTGGAAGGTTATGTCTTTACTTCTTTAACTTCCTCGCTGCATCGAGTCTTTGCCGCTGATGCCAATCCTCCCTTAAATGTGCGCTCTGGACCCGGGACTACCTATGAAAAAGTAGGTCAATTAGACAATAACACGGCTTTAACTGTCGTAGATGCTGGTTTGGATAGTCAAGGTGCGAGATGGCTTCGTATTAGTTCACCTTGTTCCGGTTGGGTTCTAGAAAGTTTAACCTCTGATCGCCTAATGGGTTCGGGAATCAATCCTCCTGCTTCTAATCTATCAGAAAGTGAGCAATACGATTATTGTGCCGAGATTATCACCCATAATGGCGGAACATTGCGTAAACGTAACTTAATCTCTTTCCGCAAAGAAACCAGTACAAAAGTCAATGATTGGCATGGTTGTTACGATGATATTACTTACATGATCTGGAAAGATGGCGCGGGGAAACACGCTCGTAAATACGCCTCTAACACGGAACCCTCATCTCAGTATGAAGATAGTAATAATCCATTGGCTGATCGCAACAGAATGGGGGTTGATGCAAATGGTGATGGACGACTGGATTTAGGACGTTTACCCGAAGGATATTACGAATATAAAACAGGAACAAGTGCCACCTTGGGTAAAGTATTGTGTCCTACCGCATCAGCCATGGCGGAACGAGATACCAGTCACGATGGCCTATTTCAACCTAATGAACCTCGTGCTTCTGCTGGAACAACGATGTTATTTCATCAAGGTGGAGAAACGAATCCTTTCAGTGCTGGATGTCAGACTATGCCTCCTAATGAATACACCAGATTCTGGGCTGATTTAAACAGCAACGGTGATCCCGGTGTGATTGGTTACACCATTGTCCGTTGGTGTTCAATTGCTTAGTTCCTTGTCCAAAAATTCACGTCAAGTTAAGCAATCACAGATTAAATGTTGTCTGTATTGACTTAACTTGAGCCCCTTACATCTAACTTAAAATAAGGAGTCTGATTATGAAATTTGGCATTGATATAGGACACAATTGCCCCCCTTGGGATACCGGCGCAGTGGGATTTAAAAAGGAAGATGACTTGGCGAAAGATGTAGGAACTCGGTTAATCAAGAAATTATCTGCGGCAGGTCACAGCGTGATTAATTGCACTCCTAGCACAGCAGCAGAGGGAGAATCTCTCCGAAAACGCGTCAATAAAGCTAACGTCAATCAAGTAGATATCTTTGTTTCCATTCACTTTAATAAAGCTGATGGTAAAGCTTTTCGTACAGATAAGCCAATTGGAACAGAGATTTTTGCCCTCAGTAATATAGGAAAAGCGATCGCTCAATCGGTTCTCACTGAAATCGTTAAGCTTGGCTTTAAAAACCGAGGAGTCAAAAATGCTCAATTCTTTGTCCTTAAACATACCTCAATGCCAGCCATTTTAATTGAATGTTGTTTTGTTGATTCTCAGGCGGATCTGAATCTCTTTGATGCTGAAAAAATGGCAGATGCGATTAAAGTCGGTTTAATTGGGGATGCTCAAGATACATCAGAATCTCAACCCGGTATCTTAAAAGTTACCCAAAAAACCATTCTTAAACCCTCTACTTTACAGTCATCTGACTTACCGCCAGAAACTTTGATAGATATCGATTTGGGAGAATATCCTGTATTAGATTTTCGCCGTGAAGAACGACACTATTGGCTGAAATGGCCAGATAAAAGTCAAGGCGATCGAGATGTTCATTTTGTCTTTGACGAATACGCAGAAGTCAAAGAAACTTAAACTTTTTGTTAGGTAGGGCAAAATCAATCTAATCCCCTCCTAGTTTTAATAATTATGATCACTTATTTGAGGACTTAATTATGATATCAATCCCTGAAGAACTCAATCCCAACCAAGGCATCCCTGGATGGCTAGAACTCGATGATTTAAGCCTTCATGGAGACATGGTAGCACGCATCCCTAAAGGAGCTTATATCAAAGGAATAATCGGTGGAGAAAAACCTTTTTTTCCCGTCTCTGAAATTCTTGGTACAGCTATCTCTAAACCTGAAGAAGTAAATAGCAATTGTGGATGGGTTGAATTAGAAACTCTGACCTTTCATCGTGACATAGAAGCTGTTGCACCCCTTGCTCCTTATGTGCGGGGAGAGATGGATAAAGACCACAATTTTTATCCCGATAAACCTTATACTATTGTGCGCTCAAATGATTTTATTGGCAATGGAGAAGAAAAGTTTATGACGACTCAAGCTATCGAAGCATTGGTAAATACTGTCATTAAAAAATACCCCATTGATAGTACACAGATAACCGATCCAAGACAAAAATTTACTTTATTAGCTGGATCGAAACTTGAGATTCAACAGTATGACAGGGTGGATCATAATCATTGGAAATTGCTTTTATCTTCCCCTGTCAATGGTTCAGTCATCTGGTTTGCTTATAGTCCTCATGTCAATATCATTCGCCCAAATATTAACCGAAGCACGGTGATTACTTACCAAATCTTAAACGATGACAATGGGAAGCTGAAAGCAACCGCTAAATTAGCCTGTAACTTTTGGAATCGTTTTGTCATTCCTCAGTCTAATATTGTGATCCGACTAGGAACATTTTATAGTCCTGGTTCTGTGATTGCTAGAGCCTATAAACCTTATCAACAAGGCAATACCGTCTATGGCAAGATTGAGTTTAATACTAAGTATCTTGGAACGTTTACTAATTATGGTATTGCTGGCACAATTATTCACGAAATTGGACATACATTAGGATTTGGTTGGGATCAATGGATGAATTTGTTTTATCAAAATACGGGTGCTTTTAAACCCGAAACAATCAAGAAGATTCCCGAACTACAATATATGTTTGTTGAAACCGATTATGGTCCAGGAACAGCATATTCCCACTGGGACGAAGAACGATTTGATCAGGAATTAATGACGGGATTCAAAGATACCTATGAATATGTCTTACCTGTGACGATTAAAGTGATGGCACTTCTCGGTCATGTTATTGCTGAGGAATTAATCCAAAAAACGAATTTAGAAACCTTGATTCGTGAGATTGAAGATGTTCTATTCACCATGACAGAAACAGTCCAAGAAATTAACTTTGAATACTATAAAGATACCGAAATATCGGAGGAAATTTACACCGCATTGACCTAAAATTGTCAACATAAATATGGGGGGAGTTATTACTATTTTCCTGAATTAAGCTTCCCCCGATCGAGTGTTTCATAATTTAAGGACTGTTTCTATGAAAATTACTCACCTCCTCATTAGATTATGTCCTCAAATTTTGCCAGCTTTAAAACTAGATAATCCTCTCATATTGAAAAAAGGAGAATCGATGATGACTACCCAAAAACTGAAAGCTCTAGTCAATACTGTTATCAAACAATCTACCCTAGATAGCAGTCAGATTACTGATCTTACTCAAAAATTTTCCTTGACAGCAGGAGATGAACTTGAGATTAATGATTACAAATCTGCAGCCAATAACCACTGGGAATTAGAATTAACAACCCCTGTTAATCAGATGGCGAAATGGTTCGCTTATATTCCCCATGTCGAAATTAAAAGTAATGACCCTGTGGCCAAGATATTACAAGATATTAAGCTGTCTCAATTTAAGGTGTATCATCGACCAACAGAACAAGATGGAGATGGAGTGGGGATTCCCCCTAATGGACAAGACAACCGTTCAGAAAGAATTTGTCCTGTGTACGTTCTTAGTCCAAGAAGACAAACAGATTCTTTAGTCAGACAACTGATTACACTGCTTCGGGTCAAGGATACAGCGTTCATTATTGCAGAACGATTGGTACAATATCCCGAAGATTATCTCCCCACTATTTCTCAATTTCAAAAAGCGGTTATTGTCCAATCTTTTGTTGGTGTCGGTCCTCCTAAACCCGATCCAACTCCTTATCCAGATTGGGCAAAAGAAAGACACGACAAAGAGTTGTGGAGACTCGAACAATCTATCCGTCTATTACAGTCGATGAATCGAAAAATCTCAGCTGTCGTTTGTGCGATGGGAGATTCTCAAAAACATTCATCCAAAGATGTGCGAGAAACAATGCAAACGAGATTATACAATCTTCTGGATAAGTATAATCTCTCGGCTATCAAACAGCCAATTACTTGGGGAGCAGATGAATTAGTAGCAATGGGAATCGCTCAAACCCTTCCCAAAACTAAAGTGCGTGTCCGCATCTCTAATGAGCAAACTGAAATGTGGTACGACGGGCGACGACCACCCAGAGAACTTGTGACTGAAAAATTACCAGCAGTTGGGTTAGAAGAATCAGAAACTGACTGGGATTTCGAGGTCGCTATCCTAACTCGTCGTCAAAATGGTAGTATTGATGATTATCAAAAAGACGACAAGGAACAAGCGAAGTTAGATGAGCAATTTCTGGCTAAATATAAGAACTATTCTTCCGAGCAGCGCGCTAAATTAGTCATCATTGATGGCCGACTTTTTAATGGGGCTTGGAATGCCACTTCTGTGTTACCTTATGATGATTTATTGGCCTTCGGTAGTTGGGGAACATTTGGCAATTGTGTTGGCTCAACTTTGGCGGTGGCAAAAATTCTTTTCTACGCTAAAAATCCTGCCGCTCAAAGACAACTTTATTTAGAAGCCATTGCTCATGATGTTTTTGCTAATGGCTATAAAGAAGTTCAACGACTCGAAGAACCTAAAAGCTTCTGTAATCAGCTAAAAAATCAAACAGGAATCACTTTCAATCATTACGACGGATATGATAATCCTGCTACGGTCAAAAAAGTCTTTGAGGTCTTAAATCGGCACGTTAATGTCAGAATGCAAGAACATTTTGCAGGACTTTCCAGTGTTAATAACCGAGTCTTCCGAATTACCCCGCAATTTTGGCGCACTTTTGAGAGTGAAATCCACATCTGGCCAAGATTACCAGAGGAAATTCATAAAGTTGGTATCTATCGTACCGATCTGGAAGCGATCGCTTTTAATCCTTCATTGGGCGATCAATTCGTCTAACAGTAAATTTTTCAACAATCCCATAGGAGAAATGCCATGACTTCCTTACAAATTATCAATCCTACCAATCATGCTCGATTTGAATGTCTAAAACCTGTTACTTTTACAGGCAAAGTAGATTCTGGAATAGTCACTGTAGAACTCAAAGCAGATGACAAATATTCCCTAGGCAATAATCAGGTTAAAGCAGACGGTTCTTGGTCGATTACTTATTCAGGATTCACGAATCCTGGGAAGCGCAAAATTACTGCCTTTGGCTATGATCAAGCTAATCATGAAGAAGAAACCAGCATTATAATTTATGTGGCAGATTCCTCAGATTATACTAAAACTATTTATGGGGGTCTGGTTTTAGATGCTTACAAAAACCTCCAACACACCCAGTCTCTGCCGACAGATCACAGGTTAACTGATGCCGAAGGATACCGGTTATTTGAACAAGGAATCCTTCCAATACTACAATCAGCCGATACTTTCATGACATCGACTGCTGAAGGTAAACATGAATTGAATTTACACCCGGGGCGTACTGATATTAAGAAGGCTTCTTGTGCTTATTCTGTCTCCTGTGTGATGAAATATATAGCTAAGGAGCTTGGATTTGACAAAGTGCAAAATCTCTTCAATAATACTTTTGAAGATGATTGTGTTCAAGTTACAGGTGTTGAGAAAAAACTGCGTCGTCTGGGATTTCTCTACTTTTTGAAAAAAGATTACCTAGCACCTCGTGGGGCAATAGGAGCAAGAGCGCCACGCTGGAAGTACCAAGGAACGGAGAACGGGTCTGGTCATATCTATTTCATCACAAAAGATGGGGCAAAACGGACTCAATTTCCCAACCCAGAGAATTATTGGGATGATCAACAGGGAAAACACGAAACCGGAATAAACGGGCCTAAATGGCAAATTAAAGACCTTCATGCTGAAAACCTCGATTTCTTCGATCATGTTTTTATGCAATGGGAGAATGGCTATACCGAAGGATTTTGGTTGCCACCGGGTATTTATCCTTTAAAACGTTAGGATTTTAAGGATTAGAGCTTTGTCCAGGGGAATTCCGGCGGAAGTCAGGGAATAGGCTGATTTCTCGCCTGAAATGGACTGACTTTTTAATCATGCAGGAGGTCTGTTATTTAGGGTCTGCTGAATAAATCTAAAAACCTTGTTGGATAATACTTTTAGACTTTTTTCCCATCAAAAAGTGCCTTGGCTAGGGGTGATCGGGGGGAAAATTCAGGTACTTTTTCCCTGAAAATTAGGTAGTTGACCACCTGAAAATCGGTAAAACCCTACACCCCACACCCCACACCCCACACCCTGCCCCCAGGGAAAACTTTTTCAGCAGACCCTATTTAAACGCCTTGCATTTAACCAGCGATCGAGCGTACAATTGAAATCTTTAAGCAGGAAAGGCGATATATGGGAGAATCCTGCGCTTTTCCTCCCCTATAGAATTTAAGCGTATTGTCGCTGGATAAGACTATTATTTCCCAGCGATAGCTCAATGGATTGAGGGAAATATTCCTGCTGCCATTGTCCGGCACTAACAGCAGCGGTCAAAACCACCATTCTAACGATCGCCAGTGGGAGAGGAAATATTATCTTTAACGATCCCAACCAGAATGATGACAGGGGCTATATTAACGACAAAATCAGCGATAAAAGTCCCAATCGCCAAGATTAGGCGATAATAGTCGCAAAAACTCCCTAGCCATGCCGGTCTCATCGAGATGATCTGCATAAAAATTTAAGAATGATCCCCGTCTGGTGATAGACTTTTGACTGTTAAGGAAACAAACTCACTAGATAAATCATAGATTCAGTTGTAGGGAGGATCATCGAGTGGAAAGTACGCTAGGGTTAGAAATTATCGAAGTGGTCGAACAGGCTGCCATTGCCTCCTCGAAGTGGATGGGTAAAGGCGAAAAAAATACCGCCGATCACGTCGCTGTGGAAGCGATGCGCGAACGGATGAATAAAATCCATATGCGCGGTCGCATCGTTATTGGAGAAGGGGAAAGAGACGAAGCTCCCATGCTCTATATTGGCGAAGAAGTGGGTATCTGTACCCAAGCTGATGCCAAACAATATTGTAATCCCGACGAATTAGTCGAAATCGATATCGCCGTCGATCCCTGCGAAGGCACTAACTTGGTCGCCTACGGTCAAAATGGTTCTATGGCCGTGTTAGCTATCTCCGAAAAAGGTGGGTTATTCGCCGCTCCTGACTTTTATATGAAAAAATTAGCCGCTCCCCCAGCAGCTAAAGGTCATGTGGATATTAATAAATCGGCGACGGAAAACCTGAAAGTCCTTTCCGATTGTCTCAATCGTTCGATCGAAGAACTGGTGGTAGTGGTTATGGATCGTCCCCGTCACAAGGAATTAATCCAAGAAATCCGCAACGCCGGGGCGAGAGTTCGTCTGATCAGCGATGGTGACGTATCGGCCGCTATTTCCTGCGCTTTTTCGGGAACTAATATTCATGCTCTCATGGGTATCGGTGCGGCTCCGGAAGGGGTAATCTCGGCGGCGGCTATGCGTTGTCTGGGGGGTCACTTCCAAGGACAATTAATCTATGATCCCGAAGTGGTCAAAACCGGTTTAATCGGCGAAAGTCGCGAGGGTAATATCGCTCGTCTGCAAGAAATGGGCATCACCAATCCCGATCGCGTTTACGGTTGCGAAGAATTAGCCAGTGGCGAAACCGTCCTCTTTGCCGCCTGTGGTATCACCCCCGGCACCCTGATGGAAGGGGTACGCTTCTTCCACGGTGGCGCTCGTACCCAAAGCTTGGTTATCTCCACCCAATCGAAAACCGCTCGCTTTGTCGATACCGTTCACCTGTTCGACCAGCCCAAATACATTCAACTGAGATAATTCTCTGACCGGGTGGGGTGGGTATGGCTCACCTCGCCCCCATTGGTAAAAATATATAAAGTTTTTTTTCAAACATCTTTTATTTGCATCCCGATTGGGACTAAATTGCAACAATTAGAGACATAACGCACTGATCTTTATCAATAATTTTTGTAGCCTGAGCAACATTTGTAGGAGAACATAAATGAATATTGCTGTAGTGGGCTTGAGTCACAAGACAGCCCCTGTGGAAGTTCGCGAAAAATTGAGTATCCCGGAAGCGAAAATCGAGTCCGCCCTTACCCACCTCAAGGGTTATCCCCACATCCAAGAGGTGGCTATTATCAGTACCTGTAACCGTTTGGAAATCTACGCCGTGGTTACGGATACGGAAAAGGGCGTGGTGGAAATTACCCAGTTTCTCGCTGAAATTGGGCATATTCCCCTTAATATCCTGCGTCGTTATCTGTTTACCCTGCTGCATCAGGATGCTGTCCGTCATCTGCTCCGGGTGTCGGCCGGTTTAGAAAGTCTTGTCCTCGGGGAAGGGCAAATTCTCGCTCAAGTTAAAAATACCCATAAATTAGCTCAAAAGTACAATAGTATTAGCCAATTACTCGATCGCCTGTTTAAACAAGCGATGACTGCCGGTAAGCGCGTCCGCACGGAAACCAGCATCGGCACGGGAGCCGTATCGATCAGTTCGGCAGCGGTGGAGTTAGCCCATGCTAAGGTGACAGACCTCAGCAGCAAGAAAATCGCTATTATCGGGGCAGGGAAAATGTCCCGATTATTAGTTACGCACCTTCTGGCTAAGGGTTCTCAGCAAATTGCGATCGTCAATCGCTCCCAAAGACGAGCCGAGGAGTTGGCCCGTGAATTTCCTAACGTACCAATCCAACTATATGGCTTAGAAGAGATGATGACCACTGTAGCGGCATCGGATATCGTCTTTACCAGTACCGGGGCCACGGAACCAATTTTAACTAAAAATTTATTGACAGAAGTGACGATTACTGCTACATCGCTGATGTTAATCGATATTTCTGTTCCCCGCAACGTCCACACCGACGTGAAAGAATTGGCCCAAGTGCAAGCTTTCAACGTCGATGATCTCAAAGCGGTGGTTGCCGCCAATCAGGAAAGTCGCCGTCAGATGGCTAGGGAAGCAGAGGCACTCCTAGAGCAGGAAGTGGAAGCTTTCGAGCTTTGGTGGCGTTCTTTGGACACTGTACCGACAATTAGCTGTTTAAGAAGCAAAATTGAAGATATTCGGGAACAGGAATTAGAAAAGGCCCTCTCCCGTTTGGGGACGGAATTCGCCGAAAAACACCAAGAAGTTATCGAAGCGATGACCCGCGGTATCGTTAATAAAATCCTTCACGAACCCATGGTACAACTGCGCGCCCAACAGGATATCGAAGCGCGTAAGCGCTGTTTACAATCCCTGCAAATGCTCTTTAATCTCAGTGTCGGAGAAGAATATAGTTAGAGTCCGACAATTGACAAAAATTAAGGGCGATTCTATTGGTCTGTCAAGGTGATTTTGCGGGATTGGGAGCGGATAATTTTGCCGGATTCCCCTATCCACAATTTCAAGATTGACAGACCACTAAGCTGTTGACTCTCTAAATTACTCGTTAAGACTGTCCATGAGTGCCGGAGTTGGGAGCAGGGAGCGGTATAATTGATAGTTAGGTGTACTGGGAAGGACTTCTGTGGTATTGATTCATAACTGCTACTAAATGACCAGATGGCAACGTTCCTTACTGATTCTGCTGATATAGCCAGAGTCTACTACTCTTCAAGATTGAACTTGAAACAGCGTAGTCAGTTGGGTCAGTTCTTGACCCCCGCACCTGTTGCCCGTTTCATGGCAGGACAATTCAACAACCTGTCTGGTCATATTCACCTTCTAGATGCTGGGGCTGGAATTGGAACTTTAACTGCTGCTGTAGTAGAGCGGTTACTGGCAAACCCCGATCAGGTTAGTAGTTGCAGCATTACAGCATATGAAGTCGAACCAGTCTTCTTCCCCTCGCTAAATCAAACCCTTACAGAATGCTGTGCCGCTTTGAACGGAAAAGGAATTCAAGCAGATTATTGCTTGCGGGAGGAGAATTTCATCAAAGCTAGTAGTGAAATGAACTTGCCACTCTTTAAGAAGGTAGTTCCGGGCTTTACTCATGCGATTCTGAATCCACCTTATAAAAAGATTCACAGCCAATCAGCAGAAAAGAAAGTTCTTGCAAGTATTGGGATTGATACTGTAAATCTCTACAGCGCATTTGTTTGGCTTGCCATCGTACAACTTATAGACGATGGCGAAGTGGTTGCGATTACGCCGAGAAGTTTTTGCAATGGCAAGTATTTTCGCCCTTTCCGAAAAGCCTTCCTAGAATATATGAAACTAGATAAAATCCATATATTTGAGAGTAGATCAGCAACCTTCTCAGAAGATGAGGTATTACAGGAAAATATTATTTTTCACGCCCTAAGATCTAAACAAAAACCTAGCACTGTAAAAATAACCAGTAATTCTGAGATGGCATTAGACGAGATTTCAGAATCGATATCTGCCCCCTATGACGAAGTGATTGAGCCGAATGATTCTGAACAGTTTATTCATATTGTTACAAATTCTCTCAAGAATTCCTTGAGAGTTCAAATGAATAAAATGCCCTGTACATTGGATGAGATAGGCTTAGAAGTTTCCACTGGTCCAGTTGTTGATTTTCGACTGAAATCGTCTTTAAGAAACCATTTGAGTGATAGAACTGTTCCCCTACTTTATCCAGAATCTGTAAAAGTCAGGAAAGTAGTATTTCCTCCTGATAATCCCCGCAAGCCCATTGCGGTAGAAAAAAATAACGAAACAGAAAAATGGTTAATTGAGCCTGGCTGGTATGTTTTGACAAAACGTTTTTCATCCAAAGAAGAAAAGCGTCGTGTTGTTGCTGCTGTGTGTTCTCCTATTGGTTCAAAATCTCTAGGTGTCGAAAATCATCTTAATTATTATCATGCTAAAGGCAGAGGAATGCCTCCTGATGTAGCTAAAGGGTTAGCCGCATTTCTTAATTCAACTTTATTTGATAGCTACTTTCGTCAATTTAGTGGACATACACAAGTCAATGCTACCGACCTTCGTAGGGTTAAGTATCCATGTAAAAATGACTTAATCCAAATAGGAGTTCAAGTTGGGGACAATGACTTAAACCAAGAAGAAATCGATCAAGTTGTACATGAAGTTCTATCAATTATGGATGAAGCAAGCACCGCAGTTCAAGCAAACAAACGAATCGAAGAAGCACTTACAATTCTCAAGGCTATCTCTGCTCCTAGAGAGCAACAGAATGAGAGGTCTGCACTATGCTTACTTGCGTTAGCAGATATTCAACCTGATCAACCCTGGAGCCAAGCTACTGCACCAAAACGCGGAATTACAGAAATGATGGATTGGTTCCGTGATCATTACGGAAAACAATATGCACCAAACACACGGGAAACTGTTCGACGACAGACAATGCATCAATTTGTGCAGATGGGACTGGTGGTCGAGAATCCAGACAAACCAGACCGACCAATTAATAGCCCTAGGTGGTGCTACCAACTTGATCGGCAAGCGTTATCACTGCTTCAAGTTTATGGCTCTGAGCAGTGGGAAGAAGCTCGTAGAAATTACGCAGTTTCAGTTACTAATTTGTTGCAAGCCAGGAATCGAAATCTGCCCATGATTCCTATAACCTTACCCGATGGTCGGGCGATTCAGCTTTCATCAGGTGGGCAAAATATTTTAATTAAAGACATCTTAGAAAGCTTTTGTCCAAGATTTACGCCAGGGGGCGTAGTTCTATATATTGGCGATGCTGGTGATAAATTTATAATCAACGAAACACAAAAATTCCGAGAAATGGGGATTGAATTAGATCCTCACGGGAAAATGCCTGATATTGTTATCTATCATAGATACCAAGATTGGCTTGTCCTTATAGAAGCGGTGACGAGTCATGGTCCAGTGAATTTGAAACGTCACAATGAACTAAAGCAACTTTTTCAATTAAGCTGTAAGGGTCTTGTTTTTGTTACTGCTTTTCCCAGTCGTAGGGAAATGACTCGTTATCTTGCTGAAATTTCCTGGGAAACAGAAGTTTGGGTAGCTGATCAGCCCGATCACATGATTCACTTCAATGGAGAGAGATTCCTCGGTCCATATTAGAACCCAGAAAAGCGTTCTTAAAGATATCAGTTGTGAAAGTGCAGCTAACTTCACTCTTAGGTGGCTTAGGTTTTCTATGGGGACAGTGCTTCTCGGTTATTTTTGATACTAAATCCTGTTTTGCCAATCAGATTAGGTCGAATTTGTTTCTCCCAGAATATAGTCTAATTAAAGACTCTAATATTGATACTGTACTTCAAGAAATTGCTTCTGCGAATCAACAACTCCCAAAAACCGGCGCTGCTGAATCAAGGTATGAATGCCAACTGTGCAGGTTCCCGTGTAAAAGTTAGTTGGTGTCTAGGTTTTAAAAATCTTTCAAAAGAAGATTCAGAACTCAAATCAGCAACGCCTTTGATTTTTAACTTGACGTAAGCGGTCAGGGATTGAGATAATCTAACAAGTATGTACGAGAATGAAATCCTAGACTCTAGCAACTCCTTAAATAATCCTCTCGATGGGAGCGATCCGGACAAAGCAGCGGAAATCCCCCCCGATCCAGAGGAAATGCTCTCATTGCTTACTTCTGCTCATCTGAGCGAGAGAATGATCGCGGCCCGGGCCTTTTGTGAATTGCGTGACCAAAGAGCGATCGCCCCTTTACTAGAGATGTTAAGCGATGTCTGTCCCCTAGTGCGTGTCAGTGTCGCCTACGCTTTGGGCAGAAATCCCAGTCTTAACTCTGTGGAACCCTTAATCGATTTATTGGCCAGAGATTGGAATGGTTACGTCAGAAAAGGGGTAGTTTGGGCCCTGGGTAACTGTGGCGATCGCAGAGCGATCGAGCCTTTGGTTCATGCTCTCAAAACTGATATTTCGGCGGTGCGATTATGGGCTGCCAGTAGTTTGGCCCAGATTGCCAAGGTCAATTACGAAGATATCATCACCGTCTTGCCGCCTTTAATTGAAGGATTGCGCCGAGATTTAATCGCCGCAGTGCGGAGTAATTGCGCTTGGTCAATCGGTCAATTATGCCGAGAATTGCCCTTAAATGTGATTTATGCCACGGCGATCGATGCTTTGATCGAGGCCTTGGTGGAAGATGAGGATTTAGGTGTCAAGGAAGATGCGAGAGGTGCTTTATTAAAAGTGGGCGACCCGAGAGGATTACAATTGATCGAGGAATTAGAGCTTGAAGGAATTATCTAAACCGCTAATTTTGGGTGTTACAGGGGCATCAGGGCTGATTTATGCCGTCCGTACTCTCAAATATCTACTTTTAGCCGACTACACGATCGATCTAGTGGCCTCCAAATCAGCTTACACTGTCTGGCAAGCGGAAGATAATATTCGGATGCCCCCAGAACCGGAGCTGCAAGAACAATTTTGGCGCAGTCAATGCGGGGTGATGGAAGGGGGAAAACTACGCTGTCATCGTTGGGGTGATGTGGGGGCAACGATCGCCAGTGGTTCCTATCGCACCCTTGGTATGATAATTATTCCCTGTAGCATGAGTACAGTGGCCAAATTAGCGGGGGGATTAAGTTCCGATTTGCTAGAAAGAGCGGCCGATGTGCAGATGAAGGAGGGCAGAAAATTGGTTTTAGTACCGCGAGAAACCCCCTTTAGTTTAATTCATCTGCGTAATTTAACCACTTTAGCCGAGGCGGGCGTTAGAATTGTGCCGGCAATACCGGCATGGTATCACCATCCCCAATCGATCGAGGATTTGGTCGATTTTGTTATCGCTCGTACTCTCGATCAGTTAGATATCGATTGTGTGGCCATTAATCGCTGGCAAGGACATTAACAGTTATCAGTTATCAGTTATCGGTTATCAGTTATCAGTGGGTAAGTTATCAGTTATCAGATGTAAGTTATCAGTTATCAGATGTAAGTTATCAGTGGGTAAGTTATCAGTTATCAGATGTAAGTTTTAAGTTAATTAGTTAGTTAGTTATCTTTATCTTTATACCTGTTTACTGTTTACTGATCACTGTTTACTGATCACTGTTTACTGATCACTGATCACTGAATCAAGGGAGGTAAAAATGGGCTGGATTATGGTCTTATTTGCGATCGCTGTGGGCGGATTACTGATCTGGCAGAATCTGGGGGTGATCACTTTGGTCTTTTTTGGCGGTATTATGACGGTAAAACTGCCCTTAGCGGTCTGGGTGTTACTTTTTACCCTAGCGGGAATTATCAGTGGTTTAACCCTGCAATTTCTCTATAGTTTTGGTCGTCCTTTGGCTGCCCCAAAAGCTTCCCCTCGTATAGGAAATAATCCTACAGTTCCACCCCCGTCTCCCCGACCCACCTATATTCAAGATACTGCTGCTTCGGCACCAGATAACGATTGGGAAAGAGATAGGGATGATGATTGGAATTTTGATGCACCCCCCGAAAAACCGACTACCATTCAGGATCGGGAAGGATTCTCGCCTAGGGTTGCCGATGAGGAAAAAGCGAATTTTGTCAAGCCTCCAGAGGACAGTTCTCAAACTGGCTCAGTTTATTCCTATAGTTACCGCACAGCTAAACAGAGTCGCGGGGAAAAAGTCGATCAAGTGTACGATGTCAATTATCGGATTATTAAGCCCCCCGCCCAGGATCAAAACGAAGATCAGGAGGTAAACAAAGGGGATGAAGAGGAGTGGATTTAACTTTCCCTTAGGTTTCTACCCAAATCGCTCAGAGAAGACAAACGGTTCTGGCCTTGCCTCCTGTCTTACAATGGTGAAATCTAGGTTGTGCAGACAGAGCGCCATGAAACACACATTATCCGTATTAGTTGAAGATGAAGCGGGAGTTTTAACCCGTATTGCTGGATTATTCGCCCGTCGCGGCTTTAATATTGAAAGTCTAGCCGTGGGTCCGGCCGAACAGATGGGAGTTTCTCGGATTACGATGGTAGTACCAGGAGACGAGGACAGCATCGAACAGTTAACCAAACAACTTTACAAATTAATTAACGTCCTCAAGGTGCAGGATATCACCCAAACCCCTTGTGTGGAAAGGGAATTAATGCTGATTAAAGTTAATGCTACCGCCGATCGCCGGGCCGAAGTGATCGAATTAGCGCAGGTATTCCGAGCGCGGATTGTGGATATTTCCGAGGAAACCCTGACCATCGAAGTGGTGGGGGATCCGGGTAAAATGGTGGCAATTATGCAGATGCTGAATAAATTTGGCGTTCGCGAGGTGGCGCGTACCGGTAAAATTGCTCTGATTCGCGAGTCGGGAGTCAATACGGAATACCTGAAAGCTTTAGAGGCTAAAATGGCAATTTAGGGATATTGGCTATCAATTGGGAATTGGGGTGTTAGGGTTTTAGGTTGGTCACTGTGTGCGCGTTGCGGGGGGTTTTAGGGTGTTAGGGTTTTAGGGTTTTAGTTGAAATTCCCCACTTCACCATCCCCCATCCCCCATCCCCCATCCCCCATCCCCCATCCCCTGATAAAAACTATGTCTAACCAGTCGCCGAAAACCCAAATTAGTCAACTTGTCACCGTTGCCGTGCAGAAATTGCAAGGAAAGGTGAATTTTAAGGCGTTAAATCTCAAAAAAGGGGCGAGGGTTCCCGAATTACGCCTGAAAAACGAGAATGGCAGCGGGGAAAGCAAATATCCCCTTATCGGCGATCGCTATCTGTTGGGTCGTAATTCCAGTTCCTGTGATATTACTATCCGTAACACCGTAGTTAGTCAGATTCATTGTTCCCTACAGCGTGACCCGAAAAATCCCCATCATTTCCTGCTCAAAGATGAAAACTCCACCAACGGGGTTTATATGGGTAAACGTCGTCTCAAAAGCGTTTCCCTGCGTCATGGTGATACTTTTACCCTGGCCCCCCCAGACTTAGCCAATTGTGTCACCATCTCCTATTATTGTCCCCCTCCCCTGTGGGCGCGACTTTTGCGCTATGGTTTCTATGGTGCGGGTGGTATTTTCGGTTTGTTAGTTCTAGGGATTATCTGGGAAAGTCGCAAAGTTAATGTTTATCCACTCCCTTCTGGGGTGAGCGGTCCGGTGGTGGTTTACGCTAGAGATGGTCAAACTCCCCTCAATCCGATTAGACAGGAAACTCACCAAGAATTAGATAATCTGGGCGATTTTTCTCCCTATTTGCCCAAGGCGGTTGTCGCTTCCGAAGATAGTCGTTTTTACTGGCATTTTGGGGTTGATCCCTTGGGGATTGTCCGGGCTGTTATGATTAATTGGCAAGGTCAAGGCATTCGTCAAGGGGCCAGTACCCTGACTCAACAGTTGGCCCGTAGTTTATTCCCCGAAGTCGGTCGCCAAAATACTGCCGATCGCAAACTCAGGGAGGCTGTGGTCGCTTTACAATTAGAAGCGGTCTATAGTAAGGATACAATTCTCAAAACCTATCTCAATCGAGTTTATCTCGGTCTGGCCGGTTACGGTTTTGAAGATGCAGCCCGCTTTTATTTCGATAAATCTGCTAGAGATTTAGATATCTCCGAGGCTGCTACCCTTGTGGCTATGTTACCCGCCCCGAATTTATTTAATCCTATTCAAGATTACGACACTTCCGTACAATTACGCAATCGTGTCATCGATCGCATGGCCCAATTAGGCATGATTTCCCCAGAAGCGGCGGCCAGCGCCCGCAGATCCCGCATTGAAATCAGTCCCCAAGCCAAAAAATCCCTATCTAGTACGATTGCACCATATTTTTATAGTTACGTTTTCGAGGAATTACAGAACCTTTTAGGGGAAGAAGTGGCTAAAGAGGGCAATTTTATCGTTGAAACCAGTTTAGACCGCCGCCTGCAAGCGATCGCAGAAAAAAGCTTAAAAAATAATGTCTTAAACCAAGGTTCCCGCTATCGATACTCCCAAGGTGCTTTAGTTACCCTAAACAGTCAAACTGGGGAAATTCTCGCTTTAGTCGGGGGAGTTGATTATCAAAAAAGCCAATTTAACCGCGCTATCCAAGCTAAACGTCAACCCGGTTCCACTTTTAAGGTATTTGCTTATGCTGCCGCCTTGGAACAGGGAATATCGCCCTATAAAACCTATACCTGCGCTGGACTCTCTTGGCAAGGACAAGCTTATTCTCCCTGTGAACGCAGCAGCGGAGCCATCAATATGTTTCAAGGTTTAGCGCAATCGGAAAATAGTGTCGCCCTTCGCATTGCTCGCGAGGCAGGATTAAGTAATGTGGTCAATGTGGCGGAACGTTTGGGGGTAAAATCACCTTTAAATCCCGTACCGGGGCTAATTTTAGGGCAAAGCGAGGTAAATGTCTTAGAAATGACCGGCGCTTATGGGGTTTTTGACCATGGTGGGCGCTGGAATCGTCCCCACGCCATTAAACGCATTCTCGACGCTTCCGACTGTAAAAATGTGGAGGATTTGAGTACCTGTCGGGTTATTTATGACTATGGCGACGATAGCGATAGAAATCAGCAGGTAATCTCCCCTAAAACCGCCGAGACGATGAATAGTTTATTGCGGGGGGTGATAACTAATGGTACAGGCGGCGCTGCCAGTATTGGCATGGGAGAAGCGGGGAAAACGGGAACTACGGATAATTATGTGGACCTTTGGTTTATCGGTTATCTTCCCCGTCGCGACTGGGTGACAGGTATTTGGTTAGGAAATGATAACAATTCCCCCACTTCCGGCAGTAGTCAACAGGCAGCCAAGTTATGGGGCGATTATCACCGTCAGTTAATCACCACACAAAACTAATCCCATTGACTCTCAAGCTCAGACCCATTTTAACCGTCTATCCTTAAGATTGGTGGAATCCCCCCAACCCCCCCGACATCGGGGGGTCTTGCCTCTTGCCCCATCTCAACTAACAATTTAAATGGTTCACAGTAATAAGGGTGTCCTAGCCCTAGCTAACACACCCAGTATCTGTCTATTCAAACAAGGAATTTTAAATGAAGGCGAAGTTACCAGCAGCTAATGTACCAGTAATCGAGGTAATTGTCGCAACGGGGATGTTGGCGGTTGACCAGTCACTGTCATTGTCATAGTAGAGGATCTTTGTATCGGTGGCGAAGGCAAAACGAATTAATGGTTTAGTAGCCTCCAAGGCCTCGATATTATCAAAAATATCAACAATGATACTGCTAGAAGCATTGGCAGCACTAGCCGCATCACTAACAAATGGCGACGTACCTGCTGCTGGAGCGCCCAAGTAATTAGTAACAGTAAATGCAAAGACATCATTGTCACCAGTAATGAATTGGGAAACTGTCTGACCACCCTGATTGGTAAATACAAATCTATCAGCACCATTACCACCATCCAGGGTATTCGTCGTTCCCCCGTTACCGGTTAGGGTATCGTTTCCGTCGCCACCGGTTAGGGTATCGGCTCCCAGTCCACCAACTAGGCTATCGGCTCCCGCGCCACCAACTAGGGAATCCGCACCCCCGATACCACTCAGGATATCGTCTCCGTCGAAACCGAATAGGGTATCAGCTTGGTTGCTGCCAGTTATGCTATCGTTTCCATTGGCACCTCTGAGGACGTAATTTTCAGTGCCACTCAAAGAGGCAATACTGCTACTGGAATTAGCCGTGTTTTCTGCTTTAGTAAACTTTTGACCACCACCAAAGTCGAGGATATGGGTTCCTAAAAAAGTGGAGGAGACGAAAGTGTCGGTTCCACCTGGAAGAAAATAATTTTGTGAAAAAAGGGGGGTGCTATTATAACCAGTGAGGTTAGCACTCGCCACGTCAGTCTGACCGACTCCGTTGCGAAGTCTCCAAGTGGCACGTCCAGAAAATCTGCCTAAAGAAGTAAGATTTCTACCGGTGACTGTGGTAGGGATAGAAACGGCTAGGTTGATATTTGTTGCATTAGCTGTCCAAAAAGCTGTTAGAGATGTGGTTGCTGTTGGAGCCGTGATATTAAAACCCGTGGTGGAGCCAATCGGAGCAGAAATGGTGATAGGCATAGTTTTTTCTTTGAGTGATATGTTTGAACTTGAAGAGTTTGACAGTCTTCCTCCGATCATTATATACCGAGAAAAAAAATGCAATCATGTTTGCGAGGCTTGTTTCCTGAATTATTGCTAATGGTTAAGTTTTTATCAATTTTGGGTTAATTTTTGGCTGGGTATGACATAAATCACCCCAGAAATTAAAGTTAATGTTACTGATAGCCAAAAAGCGAACTGAGAAATTAAGTTATATTCAGAAGGCAAGGGAGCAATTAAGAGAGCGATAGCGACAATTTGGCTGACTGTTTTGCTTTTTCCCCACCAATTAGCCCCTTTTATGTCGCTATTTCCTGTTAAATTCGGATTAATGCGCCAACCAGCGATCGCTAATTCCCGAGCAAGAATCAAAAATACTCCCCAAGCAGCAATTAAATCCATTTCAATCAGAGCTAAAAGAGGAGCGAGAACCAGCAATTTATCGACTAAAGGATCTAGAAATTTACCTAATTCGGTGATTTGATTCAATTTTCGCGCTAGATAACCATCGAGCCAATCGGTGCTGGCAGCAATTAGAAAGATAATTAAACTTAACCAGCGATCGATTTCTGTGCCTTGGTGCAACCAGTATAAAATTAATGGCAGTCCCAAGAGTCGCGATAGGGTAATCGAGTTGGGTAGGTTCATTTTTCAGTGATCAGTAATCAGTAATCAGTAATCAGTAATCAGGCTCTCTTAGGTTTGGTGGGTAAAATGTATTCTAAGATACATTCCTCCTAGCGAGTGAGTGGAAGGAACCACAAAGACACAGAGGACACAAAGACTGATCGATCCTATGTAAGTTAAACTTATCACACAAAGAATAAGAGAGCCGTAATCAGTAATCAGTAAACATTAAACAGTCAACAGTAATCAGTAAAAAGGCAGCTCCGAGCTTGTCGCTTAATACTATTCACTTAAAACTTAAAACTTAAAACTTAAAACTTAAAACTTAAAACTTAAAACTGATAACTGATAACTGACAACTGATTCTAGCTGGCTAATTTGAGATCGAAATTACTTTGTTTATTGCCTAATTGTCTGAGCCAACGATAATTATAAGCTAAAGCACCCCAGAAGGTGGGATAAACGGCATAATTAACGCCAAATTCTTGGCAAACTTCTGCTAAAATTGGGGCGATTTTAGGGTAGTGAATATGACAAATTTGCGGAAAAAGATGGTGAACAACTTGATAATTTAATCCCCCTAAATACCAATTTAAAAAGATATTTTTAGGGGCAAAATCTACGGTAGTTCGCACTTGAAAAATTGCCCATTCGTCTTCGATTTGGTTAGCTGCCGAGGGTTGAATAAATTCGGCGGGTTCCAAAACGTGAGCTAACATAAATACATGACAGGCAAGCACTCCATAGGTCATAAAAGCAATGAGAAAACCGATCGCTATTTCTAGAGGACTATAACCAACTAAGAGAGGAATGCCAATAAACCAAAAGAGATAAACAACTTTTCCGCTTAATAAAACGAATAGATCGATCGGTTTAGGATTGGGGATTTTAATCTCGCCAAAACGATGACGAAAGAGGATAGAGCGCACATCAGAGAATGACCAATAGATAGGAATTATACCGTAGAGAATCGGGATGAATAAATGTTGATAACGATGATACCATTTATGCTCGGCATGGGGAGTCATTCGCACCACACCATCGCCGTGAATTTCCACATCGTAGCCTAAAACATTGGTGTAGGTATGATGGAGATAGTTATGACGAAAACGCCAGAGATAACTGGAAGTACCGATGATATAATCGTAGGTCATGCCAATGAGAGAATTAACCCATTTTTTACTAGAATAGCCGCCATGGTTGGCATCATGACCAATGCTAAAACCAATCCCTGCTAATCCCCCTCCTAAAACCAGACAACCGATAATTTTTAGCCACCAGATATCCGGACCAAAAAGCACAAATAGCCAAGCGGCAATTACCCAAGTTAAAATCGCGATCGTCTTCAGGTACATGGCCAAATTATCTCTGGTGGGGATGCCGTTTTCGGTGAAATAAGCATCAACCCGTTTATTCAATTCCTTTCTAAAACCCTGATTTTCGGTAAAGGTTACTCGCATTCCTATTTTTGTCCTAGAAGTTGGTATGACGGCAATTTGTGGCAGCTCAGAGTGAATTTATGAGTCTTTTACTGGTTTGCTAAGGCTGTCTCACTACAACTGATAGTTTCTCATCAGTCTCTCATCTATTGTCAGAGAAAGAGGTGCGCTTGGCAAGGGAATCGCTCAATTTATTTGCCACTCTTGCAGAAAATCCTCGGTTTTTACCTAATCAGATAGTAGATACCTGTAGCCGGTGATAGAGATGAGCGTTAGGTACTTTTATACTACTATTAAAGCGATTGAAGGCGATCGAGTTTTCTGGTACGAAGTGCCACAATTAAGAAGATCGATCGAGGCGATCGCTGGAAAGGTGGCAAATGATGAAGCGGTATATCTTGATCTGTGGCAATGGTTACAGAATGATCCTAATAACCAATTAGTCAAGTCTCATTGGATGGTTTTTTTACAATATCGCTCCTCTATGGTAACTCAAAGGGTCTATCAAAATGTTGGCCATCGGATCGATGCTGATTATGAAACCCTCTTCTACTATTTGCTGAATTTGCTGGCCACGGCAATCATTAATAATCCTAGCAATTTTTACGGCAACTTTCAGGATCAAAAGACCCAACCGGGATTTTTTCGCTTAATCTTAGAAAAATGGACAGATAAAAAATTGAGAAATACTCTCTATAATTTCCTGCGAGGAGAGTATAAAACTATTGGTAGGACTAATCTCGGTATAGTCAGTCTTTTTAGTGCGAATAAAATTCAAAAAATTTTACGAACATCGGGTATCTTTACCGAGAATCACCTGCTAATATTTAACTGTTTTCGAGAGGTTAAAAAAGCTTCTCTTAGATCATTGGATAAATGGCAAGAGGAAGATTGGCAACAAGTAATCGATCGCTTGCAGCAGTTACAACCGCAAGTTATTATCACCATTGGGGAAGTGCAGGCAAAACTCAATCAAATAGGAGAGATAATGCGTAATCACATCGATCCTCCTTACTCTAAATTTGAGCCTAATAATTATGGCGATGATAGCAATTACTTTTGGGAAAATCTCCCCAGCAAGAGGTTAAGTCAAGACTTACTACAACAGCAAGAAATCCAGGAAGATATTAAGAAGTTATTAATCACTCTTGAGGAGGAAGTTAAACAGATTGTATATTGTTACTATCATCAAAAGATGACGCAAACACAGATCGCTAATCGATGGGGAGTTCATCCATCTACTATTAGTCGAGAAATAACCCAATTATGTAAAAAAATTTATCAGCTACTCTGTGCAAGGGAAGGCAAAGATTGTCCTAAGTTGTTAAATGAGATTCAATTAAAATCTCGGCAAAAACAAGAGATCGATGCTTATCTGGAATATTTTTGTCAGTCCTACTTAACTCAAAACTAATCTGTTAGGAGATACCATGAAAGTCAACCTCGATATTTTGCAACAAATTAACCCGAAATCCCTTTGGCTAACTTTTTCGGAAACAGAGATTAAACAAGCTCGATCGATTCTCGGTCAATACTCGAATCAAACCGCCAAAAATCAGGCTTTGATTAATTACTTAGTCCAAATATGCTTAAGCAATTGGCTAAAAGATAATCTTGATTGTTCCCTTCAAACAACACCTAAAAACCATCAGTATCTTTGGGAGTTTATTAACGGGTTTACTTGGCAAATTCAAGATAAAAAAGTGACTACTATTCCCAGTCAAACCATTGACATTGAGGGATTGACAATAGAGCAAGAATGGGTTGATATTCCCGATTTAGCGGCGGATTTTTATCTAGGGGTGCAGGTAGATTTAGCAGAAAAATTCCTCAATATCTGGGGTTTTATATCCAGAAAAGATGTTAAAAATCTCGCAGAATACGATCCAATTTACCATCAATATTATTTGGATAGTGAGCAAATGATTGATGATTTAGATATTCTTTGGCAGAGTTGTTTAGAGGGAGAGAGTGAAAAAGGAAAACTGGAATCTTTAGCAAACTTGTCGCCAGCAACAGCAGAAAATTTAATTAAAAAGTTAGGTCAAGTTTCACCCTATTCTCCGAGATTAGATATTAGTTTTCAGCAGTGGTTAGCTTTGTTGAATAATCAACAATGGCGAGAACAAATTTATCAGCAGCGTCTAGAAATAATCCCCACTAAACTTAGTCAATGGTTACAGGGAATTATTACAGATAAATGGCAGGAAATCCTCAACAATCTCGACAGTTATCGTCCAATTAATCCGGGTTTTTTGTTGGCGGCTGAAAAAATCAGCAGCCGAGAATCTCCAGCAGATATTCAGCGAGAAATTAGACAACTGTATGCTAGTCAAAAAGAGGTGGAATTTTCGGAACATTTAACCCCAGAGGAAGCTTTAGCAAAACTACAACATCAAACCCAAGATGAAACTATTCGCTGGCAAGCGGCCGAATATCTCTGGAATATCGATCCTCATTATCCTAATGCTGCTATCCGTAAAATGCTCGATGTGGGTAGTCAATTAATGGGACATAAAATCGCTTTAATGGTGGGAGTTTTATCGACCAGTGACCAGAGAATTGCTGTCTTAATTCGTGCCTATGCTATGGACAATTTTGCCAAGCTACCCCCCGGTTTATCTTTGCAAATTAGCGATGAAATAGGCCAATTAATCCCCAGTTTACAAGCAATAGCAAGGGAGAAACCCTTAGATAGCTATCTGCAACTTTATTTTCTAGCTGATGCCGATGATCGCTTTAATGTTAACCTAAGTTTAGGGGATAGTAGCATTATCGAACAGTTTAGGATTTAATAGAGATAGCAGAAAATGTCAAGGGTAGAGACATGAGCAGAGTTGTGATTCTGGAAATTGGTGATGGCAGTTTTGAAACGGGATTCTCCGTCACTCTAGAAATTCGTGACAATCATCTCTTGATAGCGCCTTTTGCCGCGGGTAAATTAGTCCCTAACCTTGACATTGCTGACGCTTTGCAAAATTATCGTCGAGCTTATTATCATTGGGTAAAAAGTCAACCCAGTTTAGGAATTACCGTTCCTCATAGTATGATCACCCATGCAGCGGTAGGTGATCCTAGAGACAACCTCAGAAAAGCCACTAAAACTTTAAAAGATAGCTTAAATGAATGGCTAAATTCCAGTTCTCTGAGTTCGATACAAAATCATATCTTGTTCCATATAGGTACTGAGTCAGAAGTAAGATTTTTTATCCAAACTACCCACTTTGATCTACAACAAATTCCCTGGGAGTGTTGGAATTTTTTACACAAATGGTTTCCCGATGTGGAAATTGCTCTTACTATCCAGAGAAATCCCCCGATAATTAACCTTACTTCTCCGATTAATATTTTAGTAATTTTGGGGAATATTGACATCAAAAACGAGCATACTTCCCTGTGTTTATCCAGTTTGCAAACGGTACTAGGAAACCAAGATAAGGTTTCTATGCAAATATTAAGTCCTGGTTCATACCCTCCTCTTTCAACCATAAATATTCACAATGAGTTGATCAAAAATCCATGGGATATTGTAGTTTATTTAGGTCATAGTCAAACCAGTAGCGACGGTCACGATGGAGTTTTTATCATTAATAATGATACGGCTTTATCTCCCGAAAATAATTTAAGAAATTCCCTAGAAATAGCTGTTAAAAAAGGCTTAAAACTTGTTATCTGTAATTCCTGTGATGGGTTAGGTATTGGTCGTCAGTTGGCTAATATCGGAGTACCGCATATTATTGTTATGAAAGAACCGATCGCCGTGCGGGTTGCTTTGAGATTTCTAGAAGTTTTTCTTCCCAATTTTCTTGAACATAAATCCCTACAAGAATCCTTAACAATCGCTCGACAAGAATTAAGATTACATGAATTTGAGGTGGATGCTGCTAGTTCTTCTTTGCTGCCTCGTTTGATAGAAAATCCTGAAGAACCACCGTTGATTTTACCTTTACCCCCTGAAAATACGGCAGAAGATTCCCAAGAATATCCTGATCAAAGTTGGCATTTACGTCTATCTAGTCGCTGGAAACAAGCACTGTTATTTATTTTAAGTCTTCTGGTAACTTTATCAGTTTTATATGGGGGAGGAGTATTTTCCGATGATGCTAGTAAATACCCAGAAATTAGCTTAGGTGAAGAAATATTATTCAAGACAAACCGACAAGATAAAAGTCTTGAACGGGGAAGACAAGCTTTTAAAAACCAAGAATATAAACAAGCAATTCAGCTTTTTAAACAATCCCTCGATCGCTTGCCCAATAATCCAGAGATTCGCATCTATTATAATAACGCTCGTGCGGCCTATCAAGACAGAAATCCCTTAAAAATTGCCACCAGTGTTCCTCTTGGTAATAATCCAGAAATTGCTCAGGAAATTTTACGAGGTATTGCTTTATTCCAACAGGAGTTAAACGATGAACAGGCCAAAAACCCCGATTTTCACTTTCTACAGGTAGTGGTCGCTAATGATAATAATAGTGGCGTAGATGCCAAAGATCGAGCCGAAAAATTTGTTAAAGATCCGTCAATCATAGCAGTGGTTGGTCATAATGCTTCTGCTGCTAGTGAAGCGGCCAAAGATATTTATGTACCAGGGAAAATTGTTGCCCTATCTCCCACCAGCTTTTCCCCGAAAATCTCTGGCAATGGCTATGTATATAAAATGGTTCCCGATCTGGAAACTTTTGCCACAACCTTAAGTGAATATATCCGCGAACAAACTGAGAAGCTAATTATCCAAAACCCCACTAATTTAATTTGTTACGATAGTCGCTCTGGGGATAATTATAACTTCGCTCAAAAATATAGAAATATTCTTCTCGGTCAGCAGTTTCAAAAATTCGTTAAAGATGAAGATTTTGACTGCAATATCGAACCAAAAATTAATTTAGGTGAACAGAAAATTTATCAAAAAATCGCTCAATACCAAGTAAATATTCTCATGGTTGCTCCCTATGTTAATGATCTGAAAAGAGCCGTCAGTATCTTTAAGCAACGTCCCGCAGAAAAGTTAAACTTAGTGATTTTAGGTTCCCCCACTTTTCAAAGTTATCTCACCCTTGCAGAAGGTAAACAAGGAGTAGAAAATTTAGTTATCACCGTGCCTTGGTATGATCTCAAACAAGATAATTATATCCAGAGTTTTTGGCAAAATAAGATCAATGTTTGGCGCACTCCCATGTCCTACGATGCGACCAAAGTTATCCTCACCGCTTTGCGAAAGTTATACCAACAAGGACAAAAATTCGATCGAGAATCATTAAATCAAGTTTTAAGAAACGATTTTTCTATCGAAGGAATGACTGGCACTGTTAGATTCGATGAGAATGGTGTCCGCAACATGAATAATAATCCTGATGATCGCCGCTACTTGATTCTACAGGTCAAAAATGGTCGATTTGTCCCCCTCGCTCCCATTAAATCTGCCGGTCCACTCTAAACCTCCCTATCCTTGTCAAGACTTTTTACAAAACTTAACCTTATCCACTGCATCAAAGTTGGCCATCACTCCTAATTAACAGGTAACACCTCTAGGAGACAAACGGCATGAAATTGTTAAAAAAATTAACCCCAAAAGCCTTGATTTTTTGGCTGATCGGTGATAAGGCAGGAAATTCTCTCGTTGCGATCTGGAATTGGTTGTGGGGTATTCCCATCGAATCCGGCGGGAAAATTGCCGTAGAATCGGCCAAAGAATCCCTAGAATCGATGCAAAAATCCCTAGCGGAATTAACAGAATCAGTGGCGAAAGTAGTAGCAGCCCAGCAATCGGCTCAAGCACAATATGAGGCAAAAAAACAGGAACATACAAACTACTTGCAGCAGGCTGTCACCGCTCAAAAAAAAGGTCTTCAAGAAGCGGCAAGACTGGCTATGGTTAAGGTTATCTCCCTAGAAAAAATTCTACCCGCCATGAAAGATCGGGTTGATAATGCCGAAAAAGTGGTCATTGCTGCTAAGGAAAAACTTCGCAAAGAGCAGGAAAAAATCGAGCATTATAAGTTAGAAATGAGCAACTTAAAAGCGATTAGTTCCATGAATGAGGCTTTAGGCAAAATAAACGAATTTGATAGTAGTCTCAACCTCAATACCTCCCGCGATCGCTTTGAGGATGCCAATGAAGCGATTAACGACCGTTATCGGAAAGAAAACGTCTATAGTGAATTAAGCGAGAACTATAGCGAGAAATTAGCTCAAGAAATCGATTTCTTAAGCCTTGATGACGAAATTAACCGTCGTTTAGCCGAATTCAATCAGCAAAGTTAAGGAGTAAAGCGATGACAAAGACTGGCAAAAAAGCGAGCTTACCGCCAATTTTCTATGTTTTACTGGGGTTGATCGGCTGGTTTCTTTTTCCCCAAATATTGGCAATATTTGCCCCAAAAGCCGATGATAATCCCCGCATCAGTTACGGCAATCATCTGCTGATCAAAACTAATTCTAACACCGCCAAAGAATCAGCGATCGCTGCTATTGACCAGGGTTACTACGAAGAAGCAAGGGGACTTCTGCAAAAATCCCTCGCTCAACGTCCCAACGATCCCGAAAGCGTAATTTATCTCAGCAACCTGCAAACCAGCCCAAATCCCTTTAAAATCGCCGTTGTTGTGCCAGCGACAACTAATCCCAACGTCGCTCAAGAAATGTTGCGAGGAGTCGCCAGCGCACAAACCCAGATCAATCAACAGGGAGGGATCAACGGCAGAAAACTGATGGTGATCGTGGTTAATGACGATAATCAGCCGCAGATATCGAAAGAGGTAGCTGGTGAATTAGTCAAAAATCCCGATATTATCGCTGTTATCGGTCATAATGCCTCCGATGCCAGTTTAGCCGCCGCTCCTATCTACGAAAAAGGCGGTTTGGTGATGATTTCTCCCACCTCCCTGGCTAATAATCTCTCCGGTGCGGGAAATTATATCTTTCGTCTGGTGGCTTCTAACGGCAAAATTACGGAAAAATTAGCAAATTACATAGTAAATATTGCTAAAGTCCAGAAAATTGCTTTTTGCTACGATTCCCAAGCTCCTGATAATATTTCCTTTAAAGACGAGTTGATGGCTAATGTGGCGAAAAAAGGCGGTCAAATTGTGCCGATTGTCTGTGATCTGAGTGTCCCCAATTTTAAGGCCGATCAAGCCCTTAATCAGGCGATTTCTGGGGGTGCTAACGGCCTATTTGTCGTCGCTCATGTTGATCGTCTCGATCCCGTTTTTGAGGTTATTCGCTCCAATCGTCAGCGTTTGCCTCTGTTTAGTAGTCCCACCCTCTACAATATTCGCACCCTCGAAGATGGCGGCAAAAACGCCCAAGGTTTAACCCTTGCCGCACCCTGGCACCCCTCGCTTAACCAGACTTTTGCCAATCTTATGCAGGAACAGTGGCGCGGTCCAGTTAGTTGGCGCACAGCTACCAGTTTTGACGCTACACGGGTGATTATTGCCGGTTTAAGGGAAAATCCTCAACGTCAGGGCCTACAATCCAGGCTGCGTTCCAGCAGTTTTCATCAAACAGGGGCCACCGGAAAAATTAGCTTTGATCCTAATACTGGCGATCGCATTGGTCAACCGGTGTTAATTCAAGTGCGATCGACTCCCTCCGGTGAGCAGTTTGTCGCTTTACCGTAAAAAGTCCCTAGTCCACCAAAGTCGGGAGAGTTGGCAACTCTCCCCCCAAAAAATCTCAAAAATTACAATTATTTTAACATTCAACTTTGAGTAAGAAATGAATAGCTAATATGTTAAAATGTGCCTAAGTAGGTAGGTTTTAAAAATTGTCAGATTCCCCCTTATTAAGGGGAGCAGGGGGCATCCGCACCCCCCTTATTAAGGGGGGCAGGGGGGATCAAAGGCAAAATCTATCTTCAATTAAATTATAACTACTTACTTATGGATATCGTTATTATCGAAGATGAAATTGAAATCGCCCATTTGATTCAGCAAACTTTAGAGAGGGAGTCCTTTACTTGTCATCTGGCTTATAATGGTAGGGTAGGACTAGAACTATTTTATCAAAAGCAACCAGACTTAGTTATTTTAGATTTAATGTTACCCGAATTAGATGGACTAGAATTGTGTGCCAGAATTCGCCAAAAACCCGGGACAAAAGACCCCTATATTTTAATGTTAACCGCTAGGGGAGAAGAAATCGATCGCATTATCGGTTTATCCACAGGAGCCGATGATTATATGGTAAAACCCTTTAGTCCCCGGGAATTAACCGCTCGCGTAAGAGCTTTATTAAGACGTAGTTTAAGACACGATAGTCAACCCCTGCAACTCCATCGCAGCCGTCATTTTCTGATCGACTTAGATCAACATTCTGCTCTTCGTAAATTGGAGGGAATGCCAGAGGAAACCCTCGATTTAACCACCTTAGAATTTAATTTATTAGCTACCTTTGTCAGTTATCCCAATCGCGTCTGGAGTCGCACCCAATTAATCGATAATCTCTGGGGAAATGATTTTTTTGGCGATGAAAGGGTAGTAGATACCCATATCCGACGCTTACGCAAAAAAGTAGAACCCGATCCTGCTAATCCTATCTTTATCAAAACCGTAGTCGGTGTCGGTTATAAATTTGAGGATGACAGTGTCTAGAAACTATTGATCGGTAATTGGCAGTAAGCAGTTATCAGTTATCAGTTATCAGTTATCAGGTGTAAGTTTTCAGTGAATAGTATTAAGGGACAAACTCGCAGCTGCCTTTTTACTGTTTACTGCTCACTGATTACTGCTCACTGATTACTGACCAACACCCCAACCCCAATAAAAAATTCTCCCTAAAGGCATTTAAGCAGTCTTTAACCCTTATGTGCTAAAATTTTTGAAGATTTTGCTATTCATTTAGGTTCAATCAGGGATCACAGCCTTTTTAGGGAAATTTTATGACAAGTAACTACGGCGCGGAACAGATACAAGTTCTCGAAGGGTTAGAACCCGTCAGGAAGCGGCCGGGGATGTATATCGGTACGACTGGGCCGCGGGGACTACATCATTTAGTCTATGAAGTGGTGGACAACTCGATCGATGAGGCCCTAGCGGGTTACTGTACTCATATCGAAGTGGATATCAAGGCCGATGGTTCCGTCAGCGTCACCGACGATGGCCGGGGTATTCCCACCGATGTCCACCCCACCACGGGTAAATCTGCCCTCGAAACCGTTCTCACTATACTTCATGCCGGCGGTAAATTTGGCAGTGGTGGTTATAAAGTGTCGGGAGGGTTACACGGAGTCGGGATTTCCGTCGTTAATGCTCTTTCCGCATGGGTCGATGTGACAGTCTGGCGCGATCATAAAGTACATATCCAACGCTACGAAAGAGGTATCCCCGTCACAGAATTGGTCAGCAGTCCCAGTCAAGAGGAAAAAACGGGAACTAGGGTTAATTTCCTGCCGGACACCGAAATTTTTAGCCAAGGCATCGAATTTGATTACAGTACCCTCTCCGGACGTTTACGAGAACTAGCCTACTTAAATGCGGGTGTTAAAATCACCTTTAGCGATTACCGTCCCGAAGAACCCCACATCGAAACCTATTGTTATGAGGGGGGTATTAAAGAATACGTCGCTTATATGTGTCGGGAAAAAGAAACCCTGCACAAAGATATTATCTATGTATCGGGGGAAAAGAACGGAATTAATATCGAAGTGGCGTTTCAGTGGTGTATAGATGCCTATAGCGACAATATTCTCGGTTTTGCTAATAATATCCGCACCATTGACGGGGGAACTCATCTAGAAGGATTAAAGGCAGTTCTGACTCGTACTTTAAATAATGTTGCTCGTAAACGCAATAAAATTAAAGAAAACGAGCCTAATCTAGCGGGGGAAAACGTCCGTGAGGGTTTAACCGCCGTTATTTCCGTAAAAGTCCCCGAACCGGAATTTGAGGGACAAACCAAGACCAAATTGGGTAACACCGAAGTCCGGGGTATTGTTGATTCCCTGGTGGGGGAAACTCTCAACGAATACTTAGAACAAAATCCCCAAGTGGCCGACACGATTATCGAAAAAGCAGTACAAGCGTACAAAGCGGCGGAAGCAGCCCGACGGGCCCGGGACTTAGTACGACGGAAATCGGTCCTGGAATCCTCACCTTTACCGGGTAAATTGGCTGATTGTAGCGAAAGAGACCCAGAAAAGTCAGAAATTTACATCGTTGAAGGGGATAGCGCCGGTGGTTGTTTTCATGGTGATACAGAAATCGCCCTTGTCGATGGACGCAACCTCAGTTTTAAACAGCTAGTGACCGAACAAGCCCAAGGAAAGGAACATTTTTGTTATACCATTCGTGACAATGGCACGATCGGGGTTGAACGAGTTATTAATGCCCGCATCACCAAAAAAGACGCAGAAGTAATTAAAATTACTCTCGATCATGGTGCAGCGATTATTTGTACTCCTGACCATCTTTTCCTGTTAAGAGATGGTAGCTATAAATCTGCTGCGGCTTTAACTCCAGAAGATGCTTTAATGCCTTTGTATCGGAAATTGTCCGATCTTCGTGACCCCGGAATCACCATTAACGGTTATGAAATGGTCTGGAATCCCGCTTCCGATTCTTGGTTGTTCACTCATGCGATCGCTGATTGGTATAATCGTTGGCAGGGAATTAACACGATCAAGAAAACTTACTATCAAAAAACCCTAGCGACCTTAAAACAAATTGAGATCGATCGAGGTTATATTGATTTGGAAGCTTATCAAAAATATCGGCTTCAGACGCGGGATAAATCAATATTGCGATTTGATTCTTTCTGCGATCGCTACTTTGATGGTGATAAAAATAAAGCCTTAGAAGCGGTGTCTAATTACAATCATCGAGTCGTGGCGATCGAGCGATTAGAAACAAGATTCGATGTCTATGATATCGAGGTTCCTCATACTCATAACTTTGCCCTTGCCTCCGGTGTTTTCGTCCATAACAGTGCCAAACAGGGGCGCGATCGTCGTTTTCAAGCGATTCTACCTCTGCGGGGAAAAATCCTCAATATCGAAAAAACCGATGATGCCAAAATCTACAAAAATACGGAAATTCAATCCTTAATTACAGCCCTCGGTTTGGGGATTAAAGGAGAAGATTTTGACCCCTCACAATTGCGCTATCATCGCATTGTTTTAATGACTGATGCTGATGTGGATGGCGCTCACATCCGAACTTTGTTGTTAACTTTCTTCTATCGTTATCAGAAGAATTTAATTGATCAAGGTTATGTATATATCGCCTGTCCTCCTCTCTATAAATTGGAACGCGGTAAAAATCATTCCTACTGCTATAGCGATCGAGAATTACAGCAAAAGATAGCGGAATTTCCCTCCAATGCTAACTACACAATCCAACGTTTTAAAGGGTTAGGAGAAATGATGCCCCAACAACTTTGGGATACTACCATGAATCCCGAAACTCGCACTTTAAAACGGGTGGAAATCGAAGACGCAGCCAAAGCTGAGGAATTATTTACCATTCTTATGGGCGATCGAGTTGCCCCCCGGCGAGAATTTATCGAAACCCACGGACCGCGTTTAAATCTTACGGATTTGGACATTTAAATAGTAACTTGGGGCTGTGTTAGTCTAGGCTAATACAGCCCCGATAAAATCCCTAAATCCAGTTACTAAAGATCGATTATTCATTACCGATTCGACTGACTTCAAATATAGCTTACAAGCTTTTTTGCCCAACCCTAGTTAATCAGCCTCTGGCAATAAGTAAAAGTTATACTTTTATAGATAAATAATTAAAATATTTAAATATATTAGCCAATCAGTTAAATGTAACAATGCAGTTACGATATCTAAGTTTTCCCAGAATTTGCCAAAATTTGGCTGTAAATCGGGATTGCCTACATTTATTAATATGGTATGATCGTGGTATGCTGTGGGCTTAGTTTAAGCGTTAAACCTCAAATCAACGGAAAACCGAGACAATCAGGGGACTGTATCGATTCCCTTCCCCAAAAAAAGCCGCTAAAGGTGACATTTTTTTGTGAGGCAATTTTTGAAGTTTTGTAAAGGGTATTGACTTAAAGCCAGAATTGTGTAAGCTGCAATGCCTTAAAACTGTGTATCGATAATTTTAGTACAAATGATCGAACTTTCTCTCCTTGCTCCCAACTCTGGCACTCTGGTGCAGTCTTAACGAGTAATTTAGATAGTCAACAGCTGAGAGAGTTTTGCTGCTAATTAGCCTGATGACGAGAACTACCTGAGATCGATCGAAATGGGATTTAATAAAAATAAGGCCGCATGACTAGCCATTTCTGCTGATAAATAAATCTTTTTATATTTAATAATTCCCGTTTCCAGAAAAGAATCCCTTAACATGGCTTTTGTCCCACTATTAAAGTCCGCTTCGTAAAAAACTTCTTTAATTCCCGAAGAAATAATTAGTTTTAAACAGGAAATACAGGGTTCTAAAGTAACGTAAATACTAGCCCCTTGGGTAGAAATACCGTGTTTAGCCGCTTGAGCGATCGCATTAGCTTCGGCATGAATTGCCCGAGAGGGAATTTCTCCGGATTCTCGACAGGTTCCCAAACCGGGATAACAAAAACCCTGGGCAGTACAATGAACCGTTCCTGATGGGGAACCATTGTAACCCGTGGCCAAAACCTGCCGATCTTTGACAATTACCGCACCGACGGGAAAAGCTAAACAGGTGGATCTGGTGGCGGCTAATTTAGCGATCATTAAAAAATATTCGTCCCAAGTCGGTCTTTTTTCTTCAGAGTTGATCACGGTTTTATACCAAGCTAGAAAAAGCGAAAAAGAGGGGATTATCTCTGATAGCTTATCATTAGATGACCTCTAAAAATTAAGAACGGGATCAGGTTAATAATTCCTGTTGAATGCGACGCAAATTTTCGATTCTTGCCTCGGTGGATGGGTGAGTAGCGAATAAATTAGCCAGAAACTGCCCCGAAAAAGGACTGCTAATTAACAGCGGTTCAAAGGCAGGATTAGCATTTAAGGGCATTTGACGACCGATCGATTCTAAACGGGTTAAAGCCCGGGCTAAAGCTTCGGGATTCTCGGTCAAGCGGGCGGAGCCAGCATCAGCCTCGAATTCTCTGGTACGAGAGATAGCCATCTGAATCACAGTGGCGGCAAGGGGGGCCAGAAAGATGGTAAGTAGTAAACCGATGAGATTACCCCCTTGACGATGGCGAGAATTGCCAGTAAACAGGAAACCATAACTCAGCATTCTGGCCAGGTAGGAAATCGCCCCGGCAACGGTAGCCGCAACAGCTTGGGTTAAGGTATCCCGGTTACGGACATGAGTTAATTCGTGGGCGATAACTGCTTCTAATTCGTCGGCGGGCAGCAGGTTTAAAATCCCCTCGGTAACGGCGACGGCGGCGTGTTCAGGATCTCTGCCGGTGGCGAAAGCATTAGCGGCGGGGGTGGGGACGATATAGAGTTGCGGCGTGGGAATATTGGCTTGACGAGAGAGATTTTCTACCATTTGGTAGAGTTCGGGGGCTTGTTGGCGGCTGACCGGTTGGGCTTGGTAAGCGGCCAGAGCAATGCGATCGGAGAAGTACCAAGAACCGATATTAGTAATAGCGGCGATTACTAAACCAATTAAAGCACCACCCTGACCACCGATCGCGTAGCCAATAGCGACAAGTAAACCGGCTAGTAAACCCAATAAAGCAACAGTTTTAAGCTGATTCATCTTTATTTATCTTAGTAAGTGAGAGGTATAAAAGATGTGGGGAGACCTTTCAGTAATCAGTGATCAGTGAATAAGCTGCCCGCGCATTTAAATTGCTTGTGGAGATGAGGCACTCATGCAAGAGGCAAGAGGCAACAGTAAAGAGATTGAGGGAGATTTAGCTAATTTAAGGATAGGCGGTTAAAATGCGTCTTAGCTTAATGTTACTTAAAACTCAGTGGTTAATAGTCACCAGCCTCTTCTAACTGATAACTGATAACTGATAACTGATTAAGGACTAGCATAAAAACTGAAAAAAACTCGAAAAATTAATAATAATTTAAATAATTTGACTGCTTGAGAATAATTCAGATTTTGGCTGGTAGCTAAACCCTGACGACCGGAAAAATAACAGAAATTCTTAAGAAGCTAAAGGGTTTAAATCCCCAGAGAGAGCATTGTAGAATGAAGCGGTTAGTTATCTACTAGAAGAGAGGACTTTTCCGTCCCAGCGACGCAATTCTATTGAAATCTTTAACCCAAATTGCCAAGGAGACTGAGTTTTAATGTCTGTTAATTTTCTGGGAGTTGGTTTGTTTCACCCTCTCCTGACCCCTTATCTCGCCCTCCATATTCCCGACGGCTTTTTGAGTCCACCGGTGAGTCTATTTACTTGGATAATTGCCGTTGTCCTGATTAGCTTTTCTCTCAAAAAAGTGCGCGGTCACTACGCTGAACGGGCTGTACCTTTGATGGGAGTTTGTGCCGCCTTTATTTTTGCCGCCCAGATGATTAATTTCCCCATTCCGGGGGGAACCTCCGGACATTTATTAGGGGGGACTCTTGCGGGGGTTTTACTCGGTCCCTGGGCGGGTTCTCTGGTGATGGCGGTGGTTTTTATCGTGCAAGCTTTATTTTTTCAAGATGGCGGTTTAACGGTTTTAGGGGCAAATATCGTCAATATGGGTTTGCTCGGCACGTTTGGCGGTTATTATCTCTATCTGGGGATCAGGAAAACCCTCGGTTTTCATAGTTGGCGCAGTATGGCGATCGCTGTTGCCCTGGCTGCTTGGACAAGTGTGGTGGTGGCGGCGTTAGCTTGCGCCCTGCAATTGGCTTTATCGGGGACTGTACCGCCTTTAATCGCCCTTTTTGCCATGTTATCTTGGCATATCCTCATCGGCATCGGGGAAGCGGTGATTACCGTTTTCGCTGTCGGTTATATCTGGCGAACCCGTCCCGATCTCCTCTACGATCCGCCCCATTCCGTTAATACTTCTGTGTCCCCTTCCTAAGCTTCTCGTCAATAAAGCAATTAAGTCGATGAATATTCGCAGAAATAGCCAATTTTTTCTGATTGGCTTAGTATTATCCCTAATTATCGCCGTTTTTCTTTCTCCCTTTGCCAGTCCCGATCCCGACGGACTCGATCGAGTGGCGGAAGACTTGCAATTTAGCAAAAAAGAAGACCCTAACGCCCTCGGTAATCAATTACCTTTTGCCCGAATTTTTGATGGTTATGCCCTCAAAGGTGTTCCCCAAGGTGTCGCCACTCCCCTTGCTGGTTTTCTGGGAACTCTTGCCACTTTCGGCATCGCTTGGGGGATCGGTAAATTAGTCATTCCAAAATCCCAAAATCAGGAGTAAGTAGATAGGAGTCGGGAAGTGGGGAAGTGGGGCATTTAGCTGAAATTTCCCTAAACCCCTATATCCCTATATCCCCTTTCTAACTGATCACTGATAACTGATAACTGATCACTGATAACTGATCACTGATAACTGATCACTGATAACTGAATAAATGCTACACATTGCTACTTTTTCTCGCGAAAATGAGCGCCAAAATTTCGTTTTTTGGCAGAGACTCGCGCCCCATACCCGGGTTTTAGTGACTCTTTTGTTAGTTTTTGCCACAGCGTTAACTCCGAATGGTAGCTGGGGAACTTGGGGGATTTACGGATTAGGATTAATTATTTTAATTCTGATCAGTCGGGTGACTATTAGCGTACTTTTACAAAGAGTAGCGATCGAATTTGTCTTTATCGGTGTGGTTTTATTGGGAACTCTTTTTCGCGAGGGCGGCGAAATTCTTTGGTCTTGGGGATTTTTGCGGATAACTAGCGAGGGATTGCTGGTTTTAGGCAGTGTCGCCCTAAAAGCTTTTCTCTGTCTTTGTACGGTCAATATTCTGGTTTTAACCACAGCGATTCCTGACCTGTTGCAAGCATTAGTTACCCTAAAAACCCCCCCTTTATTGGTGGCAATTTTGGCTTCTATGTACCGTTATCTAGCGGTTTTGATCGCTGAATTTAATTCCATGCGAAGGGCAGCAATTGCGCGTAATTTAATGAGTAGTCCCCGATGGCAACGGTTGCTAGTGGGACACATGATCGGCTCTTTATTTATCCGTACCTACGAACGGGGCGATCGCATTTATCAAGCCATGTTATCGAGGGGTTACACTGGTTCCTTGCTTTCTGTACAGGTTCCCCAAAGCAAGCTGAAAGATTATCTCGCTATAATTGGCATAGTAATTCTGATCCTCTGGGGTCAAATGGTACATCTACTCAGGTAAAAGTCTCGTTTTTCATGCACCACAACCCGATTTTTATTGAAAACCTAGTTTATACCTATCCTGACGGTACAGAAGCGTTAAAGGGTATTAATTTAGCCATTGAAGCTACGGAAAAGGTGGCTTTAGTCGGGGCCAATGGATCGGGAAAATCCACCTTATTGCTGCATTTTAACGGTATTCTCCCGCCGCAAACGGGGAAAATCACCGTCGGTCCCTACCAAGTTAAACCAGAGAATTTAGAAAATATCCGCAATTTTGTCGGTTTAGTCTTCCAAAACCCCGACGATCAGCTATTTATGCCCACTGTCTGGGAAGATGTGACTTTTGGCCCGATGAATCAGGGAATTCGCGGAGAGGATTTAAACCATCGCTGTCATCATGCTTTACACGCGGTGGGATTGGATTCCAAGCATTACGGTAAGAGAAACAGTCAGAATCTATCGGGGGGTGAAAAAAAACGCGTGGCGATTGCGGGGGTTTTAGCCATGTTGCCCCAGGTCTTAGTTTTTGATGAACCTAGCGCCCAACTGGACCCCCGATCCCGTCGGCAATTAATACAACTGTTAGCCACTTTACCCCAAACTCAAGTGATCGCCACCCATGATCTCGATCTGGCTTTAGAACTATGCGATCGCACGGTGGTGTTAAGTCGTGGTCAGGTGGTGGGAGAGGGAGAAACCGCTAAGATTTTAAGTAATCGGGAATTTTTGGAACAACACGACCTGGAAATACCCCTTTGTTATAGTCGTCCCTACTGTGCGATCGCTGATGCGCCCTCACAAGTCAGTGATCAGTGATCAGTTATCAGTTATCAGATGTGAGTTTTCAGTTCACCGATTACTGTTTACTGGACGGCTACGCCGTGCCTTTGGCAACACTGAAAAAAAGCTCCCTTTTCCCCTCTTATAGACAGTCTTAATGAGTGATTGAGATAGTCAACAGCAAACGCGACTTAGCGGTTAATTTTTTGGATTCTAAGGGAGAATGATGTAATAACATTAATTGATTTTCTTGTAATATTTCGATAGCATAAGCAAGGCCAGAAGTATCGCTAAATTCAACTTCAAAAACATTTGGCTCATAGACTTCCACAATTGTTCCCACTTGCCCGCAATATAATCCCAATTGGGGTAAGTCTTCTAATAAAGCAATCACATCTAAGAGTTTCATTTCATTATTTCCTTAAAGTACATAACAAGTAACTAAACGGGAAAAATTCTCATCATTTCTGATTATCTAAACACTCTGAATAATAGCTGTTTTGTTTTGATGATTCAGGGGAAAGTCAATAATATACTTTTGTCCATATTGATTGATTTTATCGGGAATAGCATCATAGGTTTTAACGGCTTCTAAAAGTGCGTTTTTAAGAAATTGAACGTCATCAATATCTAAGTTTAAGGCCGATTTGAAAACACGGGCTTTATGCCGTCCATCGGCAGGATTTAGATTTAGGGAATAACCAGTTAGAATGAGGCAGTTTCACTTCCCACAAAAAACTCGGCTCTCTTGGTTTGGTTAGATTAAATGTAGCCTAGCATCTACTTTTCTGTTCGGTTATCCCCAGAGAATTAAGGATAAACTGATGTCTGATGCACAATTTGGAGATTTATTATCGGTTTCTTGCATAGAAGAGAGGACAAAAGCGAGAAAATCTGAAATTCTTAGGATAGGTAGCACGAAAATCGAGGCCATTTCTCACGATGCAAGCTCTGCTAGAAAAAGCTCAGATAGCGTTGAATAAAAAAGACTGGGAGACATTAAACGCCAGCATACAGCGACTTTTAAACCAAAAAGATGCTATTGAACCGATTATTAACGATGAAATCCTCGATTTAGCCCTAGAAGCTTTACAAAAATGCGATTTTCAACAGCGATGGGAGATAGCGAAACTATTTCCCCAAATCGGCCAATCGGCGATCGCTCCTTTAATTGCCCTGTTAGAATCCGAGGAACAAGATGGGGAAATGCGCTGGTTTCTGGTGAGAATTCTCAGTCAATTTGACGATCGAGCCTGTATTCTCGCTCTCAGTCAATTATTGCAAAGATCGGAGGAGGAAACACTCAGCCAAATGGCTGCGGCCGCTTTAGCTAATATCGGCAGTTCTGCGATCTCTAGTTTAGGACAATTACTGTCCGACTCGAACACCCGTTTTTTAGCCGTACAAGCTTTATCACAAATTCGCCGGCCGGAAATTGTCGAACCGCTTTTAACCGTAGTTAAGGATCAATCTAGCGCCATTCGAGCCATGGCGATGGAAGCTTTAAGCAGTTTTCACCATCCCCAGATTACTGCGATTATCCTCGATGGGTTAAAGGATCCGGCCATCGAGGTGCGACGGGAAGCAATTAAAGCTAGTAGTTACCTGGGGCCAAATTATCCCCAAGCAGATTTAGTCAAGTATCTGCAACCGCTGTTATTCGATATCCACCTCGATATCTGTCAAGAAACGGCGATCGCTCTCGGTCGTATCGGCACAGCAACCTCAGCCAAAGCTTTAAATCCACTGCTGCAATCTTCCTTAACTCCCGATAGTTTAAAATTAACTGTAGTGCGAGCATTGGGCTGGATCGAGGATGAGGAAGCTTTAAATTACTTAGAAAAGGCTTTATATAGCGAAAATGTCTTGATTTGTCGGGAAATTATCGCTATTCTCGGCCGGCAAACCTCCCAGAAATTACGCCGACAAGCAGGGGAAATTCTCGGTAATTTTTATCACTCCCGTCCTGCGATCCTCGGTGATACGGGAGTTAAACAGTCTCTAGCGATCGCTTTAGGAGAATTAGATCGGGACAATAAAAGTATTTTGCTGACTTTAGCAGCCGATGGGGAGGCGATTGTCCGTCTCCATGCTCTCAGCGCCCTGAAAAAGCTAGATCATGGGACTATATAGCTAATTTCCCGCTGCCCAGATGTGGTGAATTTGCCAGTGATCCGCATCAATTTCCCCAAGAATAGCGTTTAATTTCTCCTGCGCTTCTTGAGCAAATTGGGCATTAATGGAAAAATTGACAGAAAGCACTATTCCATAGATTTTATCAGGATTAAAGGGCTTAATTTCCTGTTTCATCGCCGTGATTCCTTCAGGACTTAGGATTTATACTAAATCGGGTTATTAAAGACTGATTATCTATTCTTCCGACCCCCCCGATGTCGGGGGGGCAGGGGGGGGTTGCCTCTTGCCTCTTGCCTATCCTGATATGTAGCCTATACTCAACGGATTTAGTATGATTCTAGCTGATAGCTGATAACTAAAAAACTGATTACTGATTACTGATTACTGATTTAAGGTCTTTGCAGGAAGATTAATTCTTCAACGGGGAGGAAATCATAGTATTGACCTTGATTAGCTAAAACTGCGATTAAATGGAGACGATCATCGGGTTCAATGTGTAATCCTTCCCAGGGGACAGCAATTTCCAAACATTGATTAAAAGAAGCTTTGGCACTACTAGGAACTCGCTGCCAAGTAAAATATTCTTGAGCGACTTCTAACCAAGTAAATTCCGTGATTAAATTAACTCCTAGATGATGATGATAACCGTAATCGAGGGGCGATCGAGGGGGAATATCTGTTAGGGGAATTGGACTTTGCAGACGATGCACTTCGTCATAATACCAATATAAATGTACTTCTGCGGGAATTTCTTCTCCTAAGTTTGCCCCCGGTTTCCAATCGAAACGCAGATAAAAATTGAGGTGATCCCAACCGAAAAAGAGCCTTTGTACTAAGGAAGTCCGGTGCATTGTACCACTGGCGCCGCCAATTTCGATCCGTCCAGCTTTATCCCAATCCTGTTCGTCACCAAAACCGTCGATAATGGGGTGAATGAAAGCCTCAGGACGATTACTTTGTTTGCTACCGTGTTCTTCCACCGGTTCGAGCAAATAGGAGGGAATTGGCTCATTTAAAGCTTGATACAGAGCGATCAGGTGTTCGCGGAAAAGTTGGTCAAAAATTGCGTCATGATTGGAGGAATGGCCATAACCAAACCACCAAAACCAATCGGAACCTTCCGCTGCATACAATGCTTCCCACGCATCGGGGTTATTATCTTCCGTCGCTTCCGGGTGATTAGCGAGGGTTTGACGGGCTAAAATTAGATATTCCCAAGCTTTATTTTTAGCGGGATCGCCGATCCAAGTGGTAAAATTGGCATCGATCCAAGAGCCGCTATGAAGTTTATTGACAGGGATTTTTACATTAGCAGGAAAGCGATCGAGATATTCCGAGACGGTGACTAATTCGATCTCTTTATGGTCGCTTAAAAGTTGATAAAGGTTTTCTAGGAAGGGTAAACCGTCTTGATGATAGTTTTCCCAACAGTTTTCGCCATCTAGCGCAATGGTAACTAACCAGGGTTTTTCTAGCGTCGTGGTTTCTCCATTGGTTTTCAGTTGTTCGGCGATCGCTTCTAGGTGTTTAACTAAGTCTGTAGCGGCCTCTTGCGCTTTCATGCCACTATAGCTAAATCCGATCAGATCCGAGAGACGATGATCGCGGAAAACCATGGATAAATTGCCGTTGCTAGTTTCCAGAAGGTAGGGACGATAAAGCAATTCCGGTTCGCTAATATTGCCCTTTTCGTCGCGATGAAAGTAATGTCCCAGGGACCAACCTAACACCCCCTCATCGGAACATAACCACTGAAAACCCTGTTTAGCGACAGCGGGGAGAATCGCGGGACTAACGGATTGTTCCGAGGGCCAAAGTCCTCGAGGATGTTTATCAAAGCGATCGATATAGATTTGCCAAGCTTTCTGGAGATGGCGCGAAATATCTTCGGGATGGCGGAAATATTGGCGAGGAAGGGTCATATTTGGCACCGCTACCCGGCCGGCTTCCGAGTTGGCCAGCAGGGGTAAAATTGGATGGGTGTAGGGACTGGTAATGATTTCTAGTTGTCCGGTTTCCTGCATTAACCGGTGTTGCGGCAAGATACGACGCAGAATTTGACGCTGTTTGGAGATAATTCGCTGGCGATCGCTTAAAGTGAAGTTTTTTCCCTGTTCTAACCAGGCAGCGATTTCTGGGTCACTGTGAAAGATAGGATCGATCCAAGCGAGGTTATGCCAAGCTAAGAGATCGCTATAATCCTGTAGATGCCAATGGTTAATACACCAACTATGACCGTTTTCTTGACGCTGTGCGTATAATTGGGCGTAACGGGGGTGCGGATCGATCAGGGTACGATGGTTAGCATCGAAAAAGTGTTCGAGGATAAAGTGTTTTTGTGCTAGGGTTAATTGCGCTTCTGGGGTGACGGTGAGGGCAAGATAGGGGTCTATAGCTAGTCCGTTGACGTAATCCTCTAATTGCAGGATTAAAGAGGGGACAAGATTAACAGTTTGGTGTAATTTCGGGTAACGTTCTAGAATTAAGATTAAATCGAGATAATCTTTCACTCCATGCAGTCGCACCCAGGGTAAGCGATATTGTCCCGAAGCATCCGCGCGAGTTTGACAGGATTTGTAAAGGGGTTGGTGTTGATGCCAAATAAAAGCGACGTAGAGAGGATAGGCCATGATAATACCGAGAAAAAGTGCATATAACAGGCTATTTAGCCGTTATTTGGACGAGAATAGACAATAAAGCCCATTCTAGATTCTTAAAAATTGATTTCGGTCACTACCATAATCCTATCAACTGGTTTTGAAGGGGTATCGTCTCTTTGTCTTTGTTAAAGGATCGGATTCGGTTTAGCAGAGTGAGTTAGGCAAGAATAACTTAGGTGATATATCGACAAATTTAATCTTGTCCCTAGCCCACCACAAGACTCAATATCTAAAATCCGAAAGAATAACCGATTTTTAACTTTAATTGACTTTGATCATTGCTATTAGTAGAAATATCTCCCTCAATACCGAAATCGATCACACCTTGACGATTAATTTGCTGACGAATTCCCATTCCAGTGCGAATCAACGCCCCACCATTACTATTATCACTGGTAATTACGCCCAATTCTGCTAAAAAAGTGCGATCAAAGCGTTTTGGATAACCAATCGGTCGCGAATAACCGAGAATTGCAGCGGGTAAAAAAGATCGATCGCCGTTATCGGGGTCAGTTTTTATGTTTAAATCGAGATTAAGATGTAAGCGATGGAATTGACCAACAGTTTTACTAGCAATTCCCCGCAGACGAAAATCTAATCCCCTAGCATTATTTCCCGTCGGTAATCCTAAATCGGTACGAATGGCAAAAGCGGGAACATTATCGTATTCACGATTGAAATTATAGAAAAAACCTACAGATAAATTTCCCACATCAAAATCCGTGTCATCACTATTAACTCGTCCTCCCACTTGCGGATCGATGCCGATAATAATATGACCATTGCGAATAATACCATTGAGGTATTCAATATCAAATTCACCACCGAGATTACTGTTTTCAGGAAAAACTAAACCCGTACCAAATTCTACAGATTGTTCTGCAAAACCGAGACTTTCAGCATCATCAAAAGAAAGGGGACGACCAGAATCAAGATTATTATGATCGTTGGCAAAAACTGGATTAGTAAAACTGGCAACTAAACCCACAACAATTAATAAAAATCTTCTCATTTTATCGGTTCCTGTTGCTCATTGCTGTTGCCAGGTTTTTTCTCCGTATTAGGAGGGTTTTCCGGAGAGTGATTTTCGTGGTTATGGTGTTGGTGATCTTCTTCCTCATGTCCCTGAGAATCATCAGGTTTTTTCTCAGAATTATCAGAATTTTCGTGATTATGATCCTCATGACTAATATCTGTTGGCATTAATCCCATCCCCGGAATTCCTGACTGAAAACGATGATCGTGTAGTCCTTCACCGCCATAATTTTTTCCTGCTTCCATTTCCCGATGATTAGCGGTCATTACTAACCAAATAGCGCGGGTAATTTGTTCGTCTTTTTGTTGGGGAGTTAGCCAATCTGATGCCAGAATATCATTGACCATATCATGCAACATATGCAGGTTATCGAAGGTGTTAGATATTTCGGGAAAACGTCGGGCAAACTTGGGACTAAGTTCGGCAAACATCGGCATAAAAGCTCGATCAGTGCGATATAATTCCTGACTATGGTATTGTTTCCCCACTTGTTTATAAGCCTGTTTTTGTTCCTCTAGCGTCTTTTCATAAAGCAAGTCATACATTGTTCCCTGTAGCCAATGGTAGCCCCAAAATAAGCCATTTACTTTCGGATATTTCTGCCGAAAAGCTTTAGAATAGGGCTGGGAATCCAGATAACCCATATTCATCGGTAATCCCGTAATAGCATAGGGAACTTTTGTCAAGTAAAATTGATATAATTTTTCAATTTCTGCTTCTTTTTCCTCGTTGGTTAATTTGCTGCTGGCTAAAACATCAACGGTTTGAGCATGGAAAATATGCGCCCACTCGAAAACCTGTTCTAAAACACCGTATTTTCTGCCAAAAGTTGGGGAAATATTACCCTCGTCGGGCATAAATTTAGGCGGATTTTTTAAAACCCAATTGATTTTTTGGTATGTCTTAGTTTCTAAATCTTTCGCTTTTCCTGTTACGATATCTTCGTAGGCAAAGGCATGACCGACAGCGATCGCATTCAAGTCTAAAGCTAAATCTCTGACCTTATAAATTGCATTGTTATAAACCCCTCTTTGGGGATAAATATGATTACGTTGCTTGTTATACATCCAAGCTGGTATATTGTCTGGAATTGATTGTAAAGTATGAGTTTGAGGTGACTCAGTATGTAAATGTTGAGCAATGACAGGAGTAGAAATTATTGCTACAATTGCCAATAAAATTAACTTTTTCATGATAGTTAAACCTTGAGATTAGGGCAAATAAATTGATCGTCTTTTGCTGGTGTATCCGTCCATCCTTGCAGGGTTTCGGTTAATTGTTGACGCAATAAAAGCAATTGTTCCACTTGTTGATCGATCTCAGCAATATGTTTAATTAATTTTTCTTGAATATCTCCACAGGGTAATTCTCCATGGTCATGAATTACTAAACATTCGCGGATCTCTTGCAGACTTAAACCCAAAGATTGTAATCTTTTGACAAATAGCAAGCGATGGACAGTATCGGGAGTAAATAGGCGAAATTTTCCCTCTGTCCTTTCAGGAGACTGAATTAGTCCTAATTCCTCGTAATAACGAATCGTTTTAATTGAAACGCCACTTTCTAGGGAAAGTTGACCGATTTTGAGCATTATTTTTGCTCCTTAATTCTATCGTTACTCCATGATAAAATCTCCCCCTGACTGGAGAATCAAGGGGAGACAAGAAATATTTTTTTTAACTGACTTTACACTCAACTCCAAAACCGACCAAGAGAACTTTTTCTAAGGGTTCCCCCTCCTGGGGACGTTGATAGTTAATAATTTTGCGAATTCGCAGGTCTGGATTGATTAAAGTAATTGAATCCACGGAAACACTGCGAGTATAATTGGTGGTCATTAATAACTCTCTGGTGGTGGAATCAAAGCGAAAAGCGGAGATAATTGGTCTTGCTTCTTCGTAGGCGCGATCACGAAGATAATCTCCTTCTAAATAACCGTTATTTTCTGCTTTAACCACAAATAAAAGATTAAGATTCTGTCGCACTTCTTCCCCTTTTTCCGAGATGGTATAGAAACCTAAATTAAAACCAGGGATACTTTCTAAATCCGCAATATCAGCATAGTTATTATCTGTCAGAACTTTCTGTTTGATCTCCCTAGTCAGGGGTTGAATGAGGAATTCAGTACGGGAACGTTCCACTTCTTGAGCAGCTAGATAATGATAGGTTCTTTCCGTTTGCCAACTACCGACACAATAGGCAAAAAATTGCTGAAAAACTTCGGTATTCATAGATTTAATTCTCCTCTTGTCAGTATCTTAATTTTGAGTTATTTTATCAGTAACTTGTTCCCTATTTTCAAAACCATAACAATCTCGAACCAGATAAAGTGGCCGGCCCTTTACTTCTTCGTAAACCCTGCCAATATATTCGCCAATAATCCCAAGAGTCAGTAATTGAATTCCTCCTAAAAATAAGATAGCAACCATCAGAGAAGCGTATCCGGGTACATCGATTCCTAAAATAATAGTCCTGAGAATTAAAAAACTAGCATAAACAAGACTAACAAGTGCAATGATAAATCCTACATAAGTCCAGACTTTCAGGGGTAAAAAACTAAAAGAGGTAATACCATCGATGGCAAAATTCCATAATTTCCAGTAATTCCATTTAGTTTGTCCTTGATACCGGGGTTCTCGATCGAATAAAATTGATGTCTGTTTATATCCCACCCAAGCAAATATTCCTTTCATAAATCTTTGACGTTCGGGCATCTTTTTAATTGATTCTACCACTCGGCGATCAATTAAACGAAAATCTCCCGTATTAGGGGGAATAGGAACCCGACTTAATTTATTAATGACTTGATAGAACCCCCCAGCGGTTAAACGTTTAAACCAACTTTCGCCAATTCTAACCCGACGGGACGCATAAACCACATCATAACCCTCGTGCCATTTTTCGATCATTTCGGCAATTAATTCGGGCGGATCTTGTAAATCAGCATCAATAGGAATAACTGCCATTCCTTGACTGTAATCAATTCCTGCTGACATGGCAATATCTTTGCCAAAATTACGCGATAAATTAACCACTTTAATTTGTGGGTAAAGTTGATGATATTCCAGGAGATTTTTGAGAGTATTGTCACGACTACCATCATTGACGCAAACGATCTCATAACTGGTATTTAGTGCCTCTAAAACTGCTAAAAGTCGCCTAAAGAGAGCAGCGATATTTTCTTCCTCGTTATACAGAGGCACAACAACAGATATTTTCACCGGTATTTGATTTGATAGCATATTAATTGACAAAAAATTAGAGAAATTGTCTAACAAATATCAGCATTCAAAACTTGTTCGTACTTAGCGGCTGCTTGCCGCCAAGTATAATTATCTTCGATTAATTTGCGAGCATTTTTAGATAATTTTTCTCGCAATTCTGCCGATTCAAAAAGACGAATAATCGCCGTACAATATTCCTCAATACTATTAGCCCTTAAAGCTGCTAAAGGAACATTATTTCCCTCCACTGTTAATCCTTCTAAACCTCGATCGCTGGCCACCACTGGCACCCCCGCAGCCATAGATTCTAGGGTTTTATTTTTAATCCCAAAACCCGAACGCATTGCCACAACACAAACAGTAGCATGATGAAGATACTCGGCCATAGATGGAACTCGACCCGTGACAGTGATTTTAGAATTTTTTGTCAATTCTATCACCGATGGAGCAGGATTGGAGCCAACGAGTATCAGAGTAACCTCAGGATATTTTTGTTGTAAAATAGGGAAAACTTCTAAACTGAAAAAGCGTACTGCGTCTATGTTAGAACCGTAATCTAGGCCTCCCGTCATAATGATTTGATAACTACTGGGATCGGTTTCTCGATAGGGGAACATTTCCAAGTCAACACCGTTGGGAATTGCAACAACAGGGCGATTAATGTTCAACTCTTCCATCTGTTCTTTGTCTTCGGAAGTGGTGACAACTATAGTGTTGAATTTCTGACAAAATCTCCGTTCGTAACGTTCGAGAAGTGGCAGATACAATGTATCTCGAATAGGATGAGGGCTGACTCCTATTTCTAATTGATTTTTGCAGGTTCTATAGGCTAAACTATGTATATTTACTACAGTTTTAAGCTTTTTTTGCCAATGGGGGCGGACAAAGATCTCATTGACGCTATGCTCACAAGTAATAACATCAAATTTTTGACTATCAATGGCACGATCAAGCCAAAACTGAATATCAGCACTATACACTTGTCGAACGTTGGGAGGAGTACCTTGCATTATAAAATCATAAAAACGATTTATTTTGCCTAAAATACTAGGGTTGGGAGAATTGGAATAGGGAAATACCTTTACCTCCTTAACAAATCTTTCCAAAGCTTCAATATCAGTCCTACTAACATCCGAATTTGGTCGAGTCATGATCGTGATTTCATGATTCTTACTTAGGTGTTTTAAAAGATTGAAGGTTCTAACTTGAGTTCCCCCTCTGGTTGGGGGATAGGGAAAAGTAGAACTAATCATTAAGATATTCATAGCTATTTCTCTAAACGATTTTCTACCATCATACGCACAATATCAGTCATTTTGTATCGTGCTTGCCAACCTAATTTTTCCTTAGCTTTGCGGGGATTGCCGCGACTAATAGCTAAATCTGTTGGTCTTAATAAACTTCGATCAGAAATTACATGATCTGGCCAATTTAAACCAACAGTCGCAAAAGCTGTGGCGACAAAATCCTCTAGTTTTGAACTTTCTCCCGTGGCAATGACGTAATCATCGGGTTGCTCCTGTTGCAGCATTAAATACATCGCTTCAACGTACTCCGGCGCCCAACCCCAATCCCTTTGAATATCCATATTTCCTAAGTGCAAAGTTTCAGGACTTCCCTGAACAATTCTAGCCACGGCAGCGATAATTTTTTGGGTAACAAAGCGCTCGGGACGGAGGGGAGACTCATGATTAAAAAGTATGCCTGAACAGGCAAAAATTCCGTAGGCTTCTCGATAATTAGCTACTTCCCAAAAAGCCGCCGATTTGGCGACAGCGTAGGGACTGCGAGGACGAAAAGGGGTATTCTCATCGGCAGAATTATCGCCGATATCCCCGAAACATTCACTCGATCCGGCATTATATAATTTAATTTTTGCTCCGGTAAATCGAATTGCTTCTAAGAGATTTAAGGTTCCCGTCGCAATACTTTCTAAGGTTTCCACTGGCTGCTCGAAGGATAAACCCACAGAACTTTGTCCAGCCAAATTATAGACCTCATCGGGCTGAATTTTAATTAAGACCTGTAGGACACTGCGAAAGTCATTCAGTGCCATTGATTCTAGTTTTACCTGTTCCTTGATTCCCAAACGTTTCAGGTTGCTAAAAGAGGACATTTGAGCATCCCGGGAGGTGCCACAAACTGTATAGCCGGCTTTTAACAGTAATTCGGCTAGGTAGGCTCCATCCTGCCCCGATATACCACAAATTAATGCTTTTTTACCCATTTATTTACAATAATTTACTTTTGAGGGGTTAACATCGCCTTGGCGGCTTCGCTTAAATAACCGATTTGTCCATAGGCATAGAGAAGATTATCAAAGCTTTTAGCAGGATCATTGATAAATTTGACAGATTTAACCAATCCTCTCACCAAACGCTCACCTCCTCGCCCAAATTGAGCCAATCCCGTCTTTCCTGCCACTTCTTCCCGGTAGTGTTCGCTGATGCCTTGCCACCAACTGCGACGCATAAACCATTGACGATTGATTCTTTCCGGGGCCACATTGTGTTCCACCAGTGCCTGGGGAAAATAGCCCACTTGCCATCCCTGGGCGAGTGCCAGTTCTGTAGTGTATAATTCCTCGTTAGAGAGAAGTTTTTTGCCAATTCTTCCCAAATTAGGGTCAAAACCGCCAATCTTCTCCCAGAAATCCCGCCGGATTGAGTAATTAACCCCTCGCGGAGTTAAATCCGCTTGGCTGATATATACCACATTGTCGCCCAAATCGAAAGCCCCTAAACCCGCTGCTAACTCATCCGATAACCAATTGGGTTGACTGTAGCCTTGCGGCCAAATTAAGGTGACTTTTCCCCCCGCTACTGCCAGTTTTTCGTTATTTTCGTAGGCATTTAACAGAATTTGCAACCATTGCGAACTAGCGATCGCATCGTCATCCAAATAAGCTAAAATCGGTGCTCTAGTTTCCTTCGCCCCGCGATTTCTGGCGGTAGATAGCCCTAAAATAGGTTCGTAAACGTATTTTAGCCGCCCATCTCCCAGACGCGACTCTACCACTTGACGGGTTTTATCGGTGGATGCGTTATCAACCACTAAAATCTCACAATCTGGGCAAGTTTGCGCCAAAAGACTATCGATCGCTCCTTCTAGGTAGTGATCGCGGTTGTGGGTACAGATAATCCCTGCTATTTTAGGAGCCATGGCTATCAAGGTTACTCATTCAATACCCTAAAACTTAACATTCCTTTGCAAAAATGTAAAAATACTTTTAAAGCCGTCAGCCGTCAGCCGTCAGCCGTCAGCCGTCAGCTAGATAATAGTGATGATAACTAGAAAAATGACCAATTAATGTAAAAATAAATCCTGAATGCTGAATGCTCAGAGAAAGTTGGTGGGTTACGGCGAATACTAGATAATTAGTAAACTGCCTGAATTTTCCTCGCCTAACCCACCCTACAAATTGATAACTGATGAAATATTATGCCGAAAGTAACTGTTTGCATTCCCACCTATAACCGCGCCGATTATCTCACCTATTCGATTAATAGTGTCTTGCGGCAGACTTATGAAGATTTTGAGTTAATTGTTTGTGATGATGGTTCTTCTGATCATACCCCAGAAGTGGTGGCAGCATTTCAGGATTCGAGAATAATTTATCTGCGTCATCCCCAAAATATCGGCAGAAGTTTAAATATGCGATCGGGTTTTGCGGCTGCTCAGGGAGAGTATTTTATTAAATTCGATGATGATGATGGACTAACTCCTGAATTTTTAGCGAAAACTGTCCCTATTTTAGATCAAGAAAAAAACGTTGATTTTGTCTGTACCGATCACTGGATTATTGATAAATTTGGACAAAAAGTTACAGCAGCAACCCAAGAAAATTCAGCGAAATGGGGCAAAGACAGATTACAACAAGGAATCATTCCTGATTTAGAAAGACAAACTTTTTCCTATCAAAGTTTACAGGTGGGTTCGACTCTTTTTCGTTATCAATCTTTGGCCGATGTGGATTATATGCGCTCTCAAGCGGATGGTTGTGAAGATTTTGATTTATTAGTGCGTTTAGCTTTAGCAGGAAAACAAGCTTATTTTCTGCCAGAATTATTAATGGAATATCGTTTTCATGGGGGGCAAACTAGCTTAAAACAAGCGGTTCACTTTTTGCAAGCAAAACTGTTCTGTACAGAAAGTTATCAATTTAATGATGTAAAATTAGAGGAAGAAAGAGTGAAAAAGTCGGCTTTTTTACAGGAATCTTTGGGAATAAAATTAATTGAAAATGGAGAAACCGAAGCTGGGCGAGTTTTAATAGAAAAAGCCTCAAAATTGTCAGGAAAATCCCGCCGGGCTAGACTGGGTTTACTGCTTTCCTATTTACCTCTGAACTTGAGACAATTAGCCTTTGAAGGTTTCCGTCAACTACGCCCCAAAGATTACGCCGAACAGGTGAGAGCCGTATAAACGATAACTTATAAGTAGGTAGGTGTTAAAAATTGTCAGACACCCCCCTTATCAAGGGGGGATTAAGGGGGGATCGAAGGCAAAATCTATCTTCTATTTAATTAGAACCACTTACTTAGCAGTTATCTTATCTGGTCAGGTAGGAAGTTTTCCTTTTCGGGAGTGGTTCGTCGATACCAAATTAGGTTACACTTTATCTTTAGTGGGAAACGCTGCCAGTTTTTTAACTTAACTATCTATGGATACTATTCACTTTACAGGAATTCGTGCCTACGGTTACACAGGATATCTGGCCGAAGAACAGGTTTTAGGTCAATGGTTTGAGGTGGATTTATCCCTAGCAGTTGATATCAGCATTGCTGGCAAAAGTGACGCAATTGAAGATACCCTAGATTATCGACAGGCGATCGAAATTGTCAAACACCAGATTGAAACCAGTAAATTTGCCCTAGTGGAAAAATTGGCCACCGTTATCGCTGAGGATATCCTACAACTCGATCGAGTGCGACAGGTAAGAGTACAATTATCGAAACCCGCCGCCCCAATTCCCCATTTCACCGGTAAAATCACCATCGATATTACTAGATCCCGTTGAGTTTACGGGTATTATCGACTAAACTTGCAGCAAAAGCGTCAAAACGTTGGGAAAGCTTCTCATCAAGGATTTCTCCTTCTTCGTTGAAGACTTTCCACGCTTGTCCTAAGCTAATTTGTTCCGGAATTACCCAAGCGTGAACCCAACGGAGAATGATTCTTAAATCATTTAGGGCGTTACTATTGGATTGGCCGCCTAAAACACTGATTAATCCAGCAACCTTTCCCGATAACTCCTCAAAGCTCATTAAATCTAGGGCATTCTTCATCACACCACTGACACTGCCATGATACTCCGGTGTGGCCAAAATTAATCCCGCTGCCGATTTAACCGTTTGCTGCATTTTGGCCACATCGGGATAGTCAGAATAGTCATCTCCCCCATTACAGAAGGGTAAAGAGAGTTTTCTCAGGTCAATTATCTCCGTTTCTACTCCTAACGCCCCTACTCGACTGATAGCAACTTCTAACGCCATCGCACTATAGGATCCTGGGCGTAAACTGCCATTAATACCAACGATTTTGATCATAGAATTTATACGAACTCATAACGACTACATATAAGCTAACAAAAAAAAGAGACAATTGGGGCAAGCTTAGTTAAAAAAATATGTCGATGGGGCGGAGGGAGCGATCGATCTAAGTTTAAATGGGAGTAGAAAGATTTATTCCATTTCCCCTGATTGCCATGCCAGAATTTCTCGATTTTCTCAAACATAAATATGCCTATGTGGCTATTGGTGAATTTAAACCAGGGTGTTTTTCCGAAGCCCAAAAACTCTACGAAAAGGCCGTTTCCACCTATTCCACCGGATTCCAGGGAGCTTTTCTGTTGCAAAAACCCGGAACTGACGAAGGAATTGCCGTAATCATCTGGGATAAAATCGATGATATGGAGGCAAATAAAAGCGAAGCCCATGAATTATTGCTGAAATCCATGGCTCCCCTGTTTGCGAAACCTCCTGTCACCGATTTTTATGAAGTATGTAGCGAGATAGAAAGTTCCCCCATTTAGGAATAATGTTTCTTTTCGGTGGCGATTAATTTGGCGGCTAAAACCCCGCCCAGAAAGCCAAATAAATGTCCTTGCCAAGAAATCCCCGGACGGGAAGGCAAAACGCCCCAAATTGTGCCACCGTAGAGTAAAAAAACTAGAATTGACAAGAGTATAGAAGGAATATTTCTCTGGAAATAGCCCCGCAGTAATAAAAAACCTAAATAGCCAAAAATCAAGATACTTGCTCCGATATGGATGGATCCGGGAGCAGCAAATAACCAGACTCCTAACCCCCCCACCAGCATAGTTAACCCAGTCACAATAAAAAAGTCACTGGTTTCCTGTAACATCACCAACCAACCGAGAATCAGGAAAGGAACCGTATTAGCGATAAGATGGGGAAAGTCACCGTGTAGGAAAGGTGCAAAAAGAATACCCCGCAATCCGATGACTTGATGCGGAATAATCCCGAAATAGTCTAAACTGCCCCGAAAAACAAATTGATCTAAAATCTCTAACAGCCAAAAAATCGCCACAAAGGTAGCGAGGATTATTGCTTGGGTTTTTATTTCTTGCCGTGATCCTTGACTCATAAGATTGATGGATGAGCTATTTTTTCCCATTATAGCCCCCAGATCAGTTATCAGTTATCAGTTATCAGTTATCAGTGATTCAGTTACCAGTTATCAGGTGTGAGTTTACTGTTTACAGTTTACAGTTTACTGTTTACTGTTTGCTGTGGGACAAAGAGTGGCTAATTGACAGGAAAAACAAGCGGGATTTCTTGCTTTACAAACCGCCCGGCCGTGGTAAATAATACTAATAGAAAAAGTTTCCCAATCCGGTTGAGGTAGTAAAGCCATTAAATCCCGTTCAATTTTCACTGGATCGTTATTAGTAGTTAAACCCAAACGATTACTTAAGCGCTTAACGTGGGTATCTACTGTCACCCCCTCAATAATCCCGTAAGCGTGAGCTAGTACCACATTAGCCGTTTTTCTAGCTACCCCGGGTAAAGTTAATAATTCCTCCATTGTCTTGGGTACTTCCCCCTGACAATCCTTGAGGATTTTTTGACAAGCACCCTGAATATTTTTAGCTTTATTGCGATAGAATCCCGTGGAACGAATCAGGGTTTCTAACTCCTCTCGCTCGGCAAAAGCTAAGGATTTAGCATCGGGAAAACGAGCGAATAAAGCAGGAGTCACCTTATTTACTCGCTCATCAGTGCATTGTGCCGAGAGAATCACTGCCACCAATAACTGCACGGGAGTTTGATAATTTAAACTACAGGTTGCCTCTGGATATAATTGCTTTAAGTTGCTTAAAATCTCTAGGGCGCGCAGTTGAAGCTTAGTTTTTTTTCGAGAGGCCATCACTGGAATAAATCCTGAAAAACTGCGAGGTTAGCCGTGTCGCGCACGATTAAGAAAACTCCTAATCCTAAGAGTAAAACTAGACCTGTTTGCATGATGTTATCTTGCAGTTTAGTTGGGAGAGGTTTACCTACTAAAGCCTCGATTAATAAAAATACCAACTGACCACCATCAAGAGCAGGTAAAGGCAGAATATTAATCACCGCTAAGTTAATACTAATGAGGGCGGCAAATTGAAAAAGATTACCCGCATCATTACGAGCGATTGCTGCTCCATATTCGACAATTTTAACCGGTCCTGCTACCTGTTGAACACTGTCTTTGAAGTTACTAACTAACTGCCCAAAACCTTGCACGGTTAATAGGGTTAATCGTTGAAATTCACCCGCACCTAAGCTAAAAGCTTGACTAAAACTATCGGCTTTCAGGCGAGTTTCTTCACCGTTAGGAGCTAATCTAACACCAATTTTACCCTGACCATCACTTCCCAATTCGGGAGTAACGATTAAATCGAGAGTTTCTGTGGGGCGTTTGATGGTTAATTTTAGGGGTTGATTGGGGGAAGATTGAATAATGTCACGGAAGTCAATAATGGCATTTTGAGAAGCACCAAGGGGCTGATCATTGATAGCGAGAACGATATCCCCCGCTTGTATTCCCGCTTGTTTAGCGACGGAATTTTCAGCGGTGAAAACCTCTGGAATAATTACCCCTTCTTGATAGTTAATTTGGGGAAAACCCACCGTAGCGACTTGGGTAACAAGCAAAAAATAGGCAAAAATTAAATTAGCAATTACTCCCGCACTAATGACGATAGCTCGATCGAAAACAGGACGATTCCGTAATAAATCAGGATCGTTATTAGGAATTTGACTATCGGGATCGTCATCGGGAAAACCAACGTAACCCCCTAAAGGAATGGCGCGGAGGGCGTATTCTGTTTCTTTACCTTGATATTTAGCTAAAGCTGGACCAAAACCGATAGAAAAGCGATTAACATGGATAGATTGCCAACGGGCGGCGGCAAAATGACCTAATTCGTGAACGACAATTAATAGGGCAAGTACACCGATCGCTATTAAAACTGACATGATGATCAAAATATAATGAATTAGCTTTTGTTTATTGTAAGCGATCCTCCCAGACAGATTTCAAAAAATCTTTAGTTATCGCTAATTTTTCGAGCATTTATGCTAAAAGTGATCTTAACTGCCTAATCTGACCCAACGGAGAGCGATCGATGCCTTTGAGTGAGCGCGCCCAGCAATTAATCCCAAAAGCGAGAATCATCAGTTTCGCTGATTGGCCCTATCAGCAAGCAGCGATCGCTATTTGGCAACAAGCGGATGATCAAACTCGCTATCTCAGTGATGGCGATTTAGATACTAATCAGTACCATTAGGGGCAATGATTTCGGGGTTAGAAGCCTTAAAACAATACAGTTTAGAGTATTTTAGTGACTCAGAAAAAACCGCAATTGCTCCCTATTTCGATCACTTAATTACGGTTATGAAAAAGTTTTAAAACCGGGGCATTTAATCTGTGTTAAAATAGTGAGGCCAACAGTTAAAAATGCCGCTCACCGAGGTTAAAACCCCGTTGAAACCCTGAAATCATCGGCGCAGGTGAGACCCTTGGGGCGACCAAAAACCTCGATCGATTGCCTAGGGAGTCGAGGTACTTTATAAAATAAGGGAGATTCTATGGATGCCAAAGCGAAATTACTGGAATTGATCGCTGGTAGAAATCGCGGACTCCTGGCCACGGAAAGCGACCGCGTGCGGATTTTAGCGGCGATCGAACAATTGGAGGATCACAATCCCCATCCTCATCCCCTCGAAGTTAAACAACTATTAGGGGGCAATTGGCGTTTACTATTCACCAGCAGCCGCGGCATTCTGGGACTAGATCGCCTACCCTTTTTTCAATTAGGGCAAATTTATCAATATCTCGACCTGACCAAGGCCAAACTCTATAATATCGCTGAAATTATCGGCGTACCTTGGCTAGAAGGGGCAGTAATCGTCTCCGCTACCTTTGAACCCACCTCCGAGCGTCGGGTAATGGTCAAATTTGAGCGATCGATCCTCGGTCTGCAACGTTTTCTCAATTATCATTCTCCCCAAGAATTTATTGAAGCGATCGAAAGTGGCCAAAAATTTCCTCCCCTCGATTTTTCTTTAAATAATCGGGAACAAAAAGGTTGGCTCGATATCACCTATCTCGATGAAGATCTCCGCATCGGCCGCGGCAGCGAGGGCAGCGTCTTTATTCTCGCTAAGGAAAAAACCTAACTTAACAGCCATCCGTCAAGCTCCAGCGCTCCCTTCTCCCCTGACGGCTGATAGCTAATTATCTAACAGCAAAGGTCGCAGAAAACCGCCATAATTCTCGTCATCTGTACCGATAAAGACTTCTACTTCACCTCTAGGAGATTCTCTGGTGGTCACCGCTTCTACTTTGGCGGCGTCGATTTCTGCAATTTTTGGGGGATTAGGGGCAAGAATTAGGCTATGATCGGCTGTAACTTGTCCAATACGGTAAACAGCACTTCTAAACACTCCCGCATTATCTGGATCGTAGGTGGAAGCTATGTAGATATTACCTTGCTTATCTACGGCTAAATCGGAGATGGGGCGAATATTTTTACCACTACCAAAAGGACTCCGAAAAGTTACCGACTGAAATTCCCCGAATTTTAAGGGATTGAAGGAGATATCCGTCCAGCGAATTTTTGTACTCTCTTGACTATCGGCCCGTTCTGCGTAGATAAATAGATAACCATCGCCTTGCCGACTAACAGCGATCGCCTCTACATTTTCGACTGCGATCGGCCAATTTATTTGCTCAACTATCTTGACTTTTTGCTGGTTATATGCTACTAAAAATAGTCTTTGAAAAGGTTTTTTGTCGCCACTTTCAGCCAACAAAAATAAATTAGTTCCAGGGATATTAGTAATACTTTCGAGATCGTTACTCAATCCCTCTGGATTTGGCCAATCTACCCTTAAAACCTGCCATAATAGGGGTTTTTCCTGCGTAGGCAGCTGTAAAAGACTCAGCCTTGGTTGAGATGGATCACTTTTTTTGCCCTTATTTTTGGCATCGTGAACCCCTAGAAAAATATCTGCTTCTACCCAAGCTAAACCACTGAGATCCGGAAGATAAGTCTCCAGTTGTCTCGATTGTTGAGCAAAAGAGACTTGAACGACCGAAAAAAAGAAAACTATAGCTAAAATAACCGAAAAAACAGTTTTTAATCGGCTATTCTTCCTAAAAAATGCTCTATTATCTAACATCTATTCCCTAACTCCCAATCAGCTAAGACTTATTTAAACCGCTTATTCTTAGATTAGCCCACCCCCCCGACGTCGGGGGGGTTGCCTCTTGCCTCGTCTCAACAAGCAATTTAAATTATGAACAGCTTATCACTGATTAACTCCTCCACCACCCGATTTAAACCGACGGAATGGGAAGCCTTGCATAAAATGCGATCGCCTGAATCGATCACTTCCTTTAAACGATTAATTAAATCTGCGTGAGTTTGAAAACATTCGCAATTGACTCCAGTAGCGGAATCAGCAATAAACTTAGCTTCTGGGTCATCCACCAAGACAAACAAGCGATCTATGCCTAGTTTTTGCACCCTCTCACCGACTTGGCGATGTAATTGCTCCGAAAAAGACCCTAACTCCTTCATCGTGCCTAAAACAGCAATATGACGCTGACCGGGGGTAGCCTTCAGTAAATCCAAGGCCGCTAACATTGATTCTAGACCTGCGTTATAGGTTTCATCGAGGAGTAGGATATCGGGTGTTAATTGGTAACGTTTAGCCCGACCACCTGGTAAATTAACCTTAATTCCCTGTTGCAAAGAAGTCCAATCGATGCCTAAAATTTTCGCTACGGCCAAGGCCGCCATAAAATTTAAAGCATGATGACGACCGGATAAAGGTAAGTTAAAATCTAGTCCATTTACTCGTAAAGTAGTTAAATCCAGTAATTCTCCGACTATATCGCCGCCAGAGAAGCCATAGGTAATTGCTTCCCCCTGCCATACCCGTTTAGCTGTTTCCGTAAGTAAAGGGTGATCGTGGTTAAGAACCGCTATACTACTAGAAGCAGACTCGGACAATAACTCACACTTGGCATCGGCGATCGCCGACTCCGACCCTAAACGACCGATGTGAGCGGTTCCCACATTAGTAATCACCGCGATCGTTGGTTGGGCGATTTGAGCGAGCAGGGCAATTTCTCCTCGTCCCCGCATTCCCATCTCGATTACGGCACTATCGTGAGTTTCATCCAGTTCGAGGAGAGTTTTCGGCACTCCGATCTCATTGTTATAATTAGCCAATGTTTTGTGTACCTTTCCCTGGGTTGCCAGTACCGAGGCGATTAATTCTTTAGTCGTGGTTTTCCCGACAGAGCCCGTAATAGCAATCACGGGTATAGTAAATTGATTCCGCCACCAATGGGCTAATTGCTGATAGGTTTCTAGGGTATTCTGGACTAGGAATACAGGAATATTACTAGAGGAATTTACCGAAACTGGCTGCTCGACAATCAATGCCGCCGCTCCTTTTTCAATAGCCATATCGATAAAATCATGACCATTAAAATTATCACCTTTTAAGGCCAAAAATGCTTGTCCTGACTCAATACTACGGCTATCAGTATTAATGCCAGATACTAAACTATCATGGCTCAAACTTATGTCACCCTTATCTTGTAAGGACAATAATTGAGCTAGTTGATTGAGGGATAAATGACAGGGCATAGACAATAAAAATACTTAGGAGTAAATTCCGAATCATCTAGAAGATAGATGTGAACTACTCTCAACTCCGTTGAGAGCTTCCTACTTCCTGGGGGAGGGTTCCTCAAGACAGACTTACGCCCAGCTTTTGGTCTTACATCCCCTCTATAGGCAGTATCGCCGCTCTTCTGGTTTTTGTGTGGAAGGAAGAAGAATAGGGATAATTTTCGGGAAATATAGTCTTTAAAGCCTTGCCTAGCAAGACTTCCAGGCACTCCCTACCACACAAATTAACGACAAGCTGTGACTTAGATCACATCAAAGCGGTGTTTTTTTCGCTAACCTAATTAGCAGGGGGAGCTGCCTAAATTTTTAGTAATCTGGGCATGGTCGGCAAGCTTGGCCGGGCAAGCCAACAGGAATTTTCCCAAACTGGCAAGGCTAAAATGGCTCAACTCGATAAGTGGAATGACCCAAAATAGGGGCATCCTAAAAAGCGAGCATCTACTATCTAATCACAATTAAACCCTTTATGGTGATGGCCCGAAAATCCATCCGCTTACTGATTGAGGAGGGCTGATTCAAATAACGATGGCTAGTCTAAACGATCGACAAATAGAAACAAAAGATGAAGAACAGGTACTGTACGATTATTGGCTCGACCGCGCACGGACCGATTCCCCTGAGGAGTTAATCGAGGATTTTCGTCGTCTGTTTATCGAAGGTCGGGGCTATCAAGAAGCTCCTATTTATTTAGCCCTAGAGCGTCTTGTCAAGGCTAAAGATGCCGAAATTCGTTTTTATTATTTCTTTAACCGCTGCTGTCACATTTTAGGGAACCGATGGCAAATGCAGCCGACTTGTCAGCCAGCAATTCTCGAATTGGTATCGCTGCTGGAAAATCTGCCCCCCCCAGGTCCGGGACATTACAGCACCGCCAATACTTTGCGCCATCTGGTCAAAAAATTTACCCTCTCGGATGACTACGTTAAGCTGCAGCGTCTGGCGCGAATTATTAGCAGCCAATACAGCGAAGAAACCGCCACTTGCGTGGGAACCCTGATTAATCGTTATCCCTATCTCTATGATCACTGTTTACTCAGTGATGAAAGTCCCCGAGAACAGCGACAAACCGTTAGACGTATTAAAGTGAAAACCGAGCGCTGTTTCGAGGTAAATCTCTCTCATTATGTTACCTATCAGGTACGTTTGGGACAGGTTGCTCATACCCCAAAAACCAGCGAAGAAGCGGGGAGAATCATTCAACCAGTGAAAAATCCCACCCTGCTCAATGATAAGGAACTAAATCGCGCCCTCAAGTATTATGTGAGTCCAATAGAAGGAAATTATACTTATAAAGCTCTCTCGCAAAATTTTCTGGCGAATACAGTTTATAGCCCTACCTATAAAGATTTTAAAAATGATCTCTACGATTATCTGATTACCTCCGTAGACCACGGCAAGGGGCAATTTAACAAAAAACTCTACGATGTCCTGCAAAATACCCTACCCCAGTGGGATCAACAAAAACCGAGTGAATTTCTCATCCTGCGTACTTCTAGTCAATTGTTCAATTATCTGGTGGTGGAAAGCAGTCAAAAACCCGATCATTACATTTTTATCGATATGATCACCAATATGGGGGTAACTCGGACTGTGGGGTTATTGCTCAAGTTGGTTTTGGTCTGTCCCAAGGTAAAACCCCACTTAGATAAACGTTTTTCGATTCTGTTTAACCATTACGAGGGTTTTTCTTGCGATCAGGTGCCTTGGTTGGTTAAATCCCTAGAAAGTCTGCAAGTAGCTTTTAGTATTCATTTCGGTAAAGCTGATTTGTCCTGTCTCCGTCAAATCCAGTGATCAGATGTTCCCTATCTAAATTACTTGTTAAAACTGTCTATGAGAGCGGAAGTGGGGAGGTGGGGAGATGGGGTGTGGGGTGTGGGGTGTAGGGTGTAGGGTGTAGGGTGTGGGGTGTGGGGTGTGGGGTGTGGGGTGTGGGGAGAATAAATAAAATAATCTCCTATCTCCTGACTCCTATCTCCTGACTCCTATCTCCTATCTCCTATCTCCTATCTCCTATCTCCTGACTCCTGAATCCTGAATCCTGACTCCTGAATCCTGAATCCGTCAAATCGATTAAAAAGTTAAATAATCTCAACTTCTAGCCAATGGCGCCCCGGAGCTAGGGGATAATTAAACCATCGTCATTTAGGCTGCGTTTATCCGTGAAAATTATCGTTATCGGCAGTGGTGGTCGAGAACACGCCCTGGCTTGGAAACTGCTGCAATCACCCGAAGTTGAACAAGTGTTCTGTATTCCAGGTAATGGGGGAACGGCAATTTTACCTCAATGTGAAAATATACCCCTAGCAATGGAGGATTTTGCCGAAATTAGTCGCTTTGCCCGGGAAAATTGCGTCGATTTGGTGGTTGTCGGGCCAGAATATCCCCTCTCCCTCGGCATTACCGATCATCTTCTCGCCCAAGAAATAGCCGTTTTTGGCCCCACACAAACCGGGTCCCTAATTGAATCGAGCAAATCCTGGGCCAAAGAATTAATGAGCGAAGCCGGAGTTATCACCGCCGCCTCGGAAACCTTTACCGATGCAGAATTAGCAAAAACTTATATCCGAGAGCAAGGAGCACCAATTGTGGTGAAAGCCGACGGATTAGCCGCAGGAAAAGGGGTAATTGTCGCCGAAACCGTAGATACAGCCCTAGAAGCGATCGATGATCTTTTTACCAGTGGCTTCACTAAAGTCGTGGTGGAAGAATTCCTAGAAGGGGAAGAAGTGTCCATCCTCACCCTCACCGATGGGGTCAGTTTTCGTTCCCTACTACCCGCCCAAGATCACAAGCGCATCGGTGAAGGCGATACCGGCAAAAATACCGGCGGTATGGGAGTTTATGCCCCCGCACCCATAGCCACCGCCGCCATTATCGAAGCGGTGGACCGAGACATCCTCGCTCCCATCGTCGCCACCCTGCAAAAACGCGGCATTGACTATCGAGGAGTCCTCTACGCGGGTTTAATGATTTCCCCCGCCGGAGAGCCAAAAGTTCTCGAATTTAACTGTCGTTTTGGCGATCCCGAAACCCAAGCGGTTTTACCCCTACTGGAAACTCCCCTGGCACCGCTGCTGCTGGCTTGCGCTCAACAAAAATTAACTGATTTCCCCTCTTTACAATGGCGCTCCGGTAGCGCCGTTTGTGTGGTGGCCGCGTCTGCCGGTTATCCCGACCACTACGAAAAAGGCCAGTTAATCACGGGAATTAAGGCCGCTGAAACCGCGGGAGCGATCGTTTTCCACGCCGGCACGGTTTTAAAACACGGCGATATCTTCACCGATGGCGGCCGGGTTTTGGGTGTCACGGCTATGGGGGCCAATTTTAATCAGGCGATCGAACTTGCCTATCAATCGGTGAACAGGATACACTTTCAGGGCATCTATTATCGTCGCGATATCGGCCACCGGGTAAGGGAAAAATAAGGGTCAGTATTTAGGCAGGGGTAAAGGGGAATAGTTAGAGGTTTTGAGCATTAATTTATCAGCTAATTTCCCCTTTTTTCCGCCTCTCTGACCGAATGCTCACCTCTTTCTAGGGTAATCCCTGACAAAAGCGCATCTGATTGGTCAAAAAACCAGTAACTGTTGATAAAATCATGAAACTGAATCGCCCAACCAAATTACCATCCCCATGCGAATTTTGCTCTATTCTTATAACTATTACCCCGAACCGATCGGCATCGCTCCCCTGATGACAGAATTGGCGGAAGGATTGGTTAAAAGAGGTCATCAAGTCAGGGTTTTGACGGCTTTTCCTTGGTATCCTAATAGTGAAATCGATCCCGAATACCGAGGAAAAATCTATCTGGAAGAAGAACGAAATGGTGTTAAAATTCAACGTTCCTACGTTTGGGCGCGCCCCCAAAGAAGTTTAAAAAATCGAATTTTCTTTGAATTGAGCTTTGTTTTTTTGAGTTTCTTTCAGGCTCTCAAAGGCGAAAAACCCGATCTAATTTTCTTAACTGTCCCCGGATTACCCGTTTGCGTTCCCGCAGCTTTATTGAGTAAATTATATGGGGTGCCGATTATTCTAAACTTACAGGATATTCTGCCCGATGCGGCAGTTCATGTGGGATTATTAACTAATCAGAAAATGATTAAGGTTTTTAGCAGTCTCGAAAAGTTTGCCTACAAAACTGCCAGCAAAATCTCAGTTATTGCCGATGGTTTTACCAAAAATCTCCTCACTAAAAATGTGCCGAGTCAGAAAATTATTGAGATTCCTAATTGGGTGGATGTCAGCTTTATTAAACCTCTGCCGAAAAACCATAATTATTTTCGCCAAGAAAATCATCTTGAGGGCAAGTTTGTTGTTTTATATTCTGGCAATATTGCCCTAACTCAACCCTTAGAAACTCTGATCGATGCCGCAGTTCACTTAGTTAATATTCCTGAGATTAAAGTGGTAATTGTTGGTAAAAAAGAGGCCCTTGATCGCCTAGAAAAGTATCGCCAACAACAGGGGGCCAGTAATGTGCTTTTATTACCCTTTCAACCCCGGGAAAAATTACCAGAAATGTTAGCCGCCGCCGATGTGGGTATGGTGATGCAAAAACATAACGTTATTTCCTTTAATATGCCGTCCAAAATTCAGGTATTATTAGCTAGTGGTCGTGCTATTATTGCTTCTGTTCCCGCCGATGGAACTGCTGCTAGGGCGATCGAGCGTAGTGGTGGTGGTTTGGTGGTTAATCCTGAAGATCCGGAGGCATTAGCTACAGCTATTTTAAAACTATACAAAAACCCAGATTTAGCAACTACACTAGGAGAAAAAGGACGACAATACGCAGAAGAAAATTATGCTTTTGAAAAGACTTTGGATCAATACGAAAATCTTTTTTCTCAAGTAGTTAGTTAATAATTAGGGAATAGGGAAATGGGGGGATAGGGGAATTTCAACTAAAACCCTAAAACCCTAAAACCCTAAAACCCCACCATCTAACCCCTAACTCCCACTTAACTATTTTCATGTTTGATAATTTCTCAAAAAAACTCCCCTGGCAAAGTCTCAAACAAGCGATCGCTTTTGTCTTAACAATTATTGCCTTAACCCCAGTGGTTACAGCTTTAATTTCTAGTGTTAATCAGCCTCAAATCCAATCGAATATTCAACTGTATCAAACCAATCTCAATCTACAAGCTACGACTCTAAGCAGCGATGCTGATCCTAATAGCGAGGAATTTGCTAATCTTAAATTAATTCAAACTTCCCTGATCGGTGAAGATCCTTATACTACTGCTGAGGAACAGTATTTATCCGCCCAGAAAAGTGCCAAAAAAACAATCACCGAACTAGAAAAATCAGTAGTTAATCCCGAACAAAAAAAATCCCTTGAACGCGACATCAATTCCCTAAAGGATTTAGAACTGAAATTAAGTCTCATTCAAGCTAGTCAAGGTGACTTGGATTCGGCACGGAAAATCTGGCAAGAGATCAAGGAAAAATCAGCATTTGAGAACTATAAACCTGCTATTCTACAAAATGCGCTGCTGTTAGAGGGATTGTACAGTGAACCCCCCGAAATTGCTGCCGATGCTGAAGCGAGAATCGAGCGCAATTTTCAAGGATGGTTTCGTTATACCATTCTGGAAAAATTATATAGTCTCGAAAATCGTCAAGAGGATTTACTCGCTTTAGAGGAAGAACAGAGTGAAGTGGCGGCTAATGCGTTAATTAAACTAATTTTAGTGGCTTTGTTGCCTCTTAGCGGCGGTTTAATCGGTTTTGTGCTGTTGATCTTTTTATTAGTGCAGTGGCTTCTCCGCAAACGGCGATCGCTGCTCTTTTTAGATGATAGTCTCGCTTGGCAAACTAAGTGGGGAGGAGAAACCCTCTGGTGGGGAATAATTATCGGTTTCTTTTTCGTCGGACAAATTGTTTTACCAGTAATTTTCGGGATTTTATCGAGTTCCTTGAGTCTCAATCCCGAACAATTTAACCTAGAAGCTAAAGCAATATACGTTGTAGTTAGTTATTTAGCCTTAACAGTGAGCAGTTTATCGGTTTTATACCTAGCGATCAAGCCTTTTCGTCCTTTACCTCCCGATTGGTTTCGTTTTAACCTCTTTAGTCCTTGGCTTCTCTGGGGATTGGCTGGCTATTTCGTCGCTTTACCCCTGGTTATTATCGTTTCTTTGCTCAATCAACTAATTTGGCAAGGACAAGGTGGCAGTAACCCGCTGCTGACTTTAGCCCTAGAATCCCAGAATACCTTCGCTTTGCTCTGTTTTGGCTTTACTGCTTCCCTTGCCGCTCCTTTTTTCGAGGAAATTGTCTTTCGCGGCTTTTTACTAGCTTCTTTGACTCGTTATCTACCCGTCTGGGGTGCGATTGCTCTTAGTAGTTTGATTTTTGCCCTGGCTCACCAAAATTTGTCAGAAGTGCTGCCTTTAACCGTACTAGGTTGTGTTCTTGGCTTTGTTTACACCCGCTCGAAAAATTTATTATCCTCGATGTTGGTTCATAGTCTCTGGAATGGTGGCACCCTGTTAAGTTTATTTTTATTGGGCAGCAGTGCGGGTTAGGTGAGGCAAAAAGTCTCTTAGTCTAGGGGTAGCTAATCTTTTTCTGTTATCTCTTGGACTTAATTAGATAACCACATCGTTGCTCACCTTGGTTGATCCAGTGAGTCCGTTCGATCGTACAATCGGGAAGCAGCAGCGCAAACATTTCTAATTCATGGCCACAGATACTGGGATAGGAACCAGCCACCTCAGCAATAGCGCAGTGATGCTCGGCCAGGACATAACTATTTTCTGCTTCCAGTGCCACTAATTCTGCCATATAACCCTCCTCTTGGCGAATTTCCAGCAATTTTCTCATTCTTTCCCCTAAAGACCCCTTCCCGACCCGCAATTGATATTCTGCCGCTTTGTGTTGCCACTGTTTTTTGAGAATTTCCCCCACCTGTTGCTCTCCCACGGTCTCCACGAGAGTATTGAGGAAAGAAACGGCAAAATTATCGTAATTATGGGGAAAACGGCCACGACCTTGACGACTGAGACGATAAATGTGCTGGGGTCGTCCTATCTTATTTTGTACCGCAAAATATTCTATCAGTCCTTCCCCCTCCAAATCCTTAAGATGGCGGCGCGTCGCTTGTGGACTAATACTTAACTCCTCAGCCAAGTCTTGGGCGGTAGATTGACCGTTTTTGAGCAAATATTGCAGAATATCGTCTTTCGTCGAGGCGGGTTGAGTCGTGGTCATGATACCAAAAACAGAGGCTTTAGCGTACAATTGCTGAGGGTCAAGGAACGGCCAATTACCCCTACAGAGTAACCTGAATAACAGAGGTTTATCAGCATCCTCTCAAATTTTCCCTGACTTTGACAACAGCTTTGTTGTTAATCTATTATATAATCAATTTAAACAACTTTCTTGTTGTTTAACTGCCTCCCCTGCCTACCGCGTAGAGAGAACACTAACCCCCATGAGTGCAACCACCGTTAAAAACCTCGTTAACCAACCCTACAAGTACGGTTTCGTCACCGATATCGAATCGGAAACCATCCCTCGCGGTTTGAATGAGGAGATTATTCGGCTAATTTCAGCGAAAAAGAAGGAACCGGAATTCATGCTCGATTTTCGTCTCCGGGCCTACCATCAATGGCAAAAGATGACCGAACCCAGTTGGCCGCACGTTTCCTATCCTGCCATTGATTATCAAAATATTATCTACTACTCTGCACCCAAACAGAAAAAAGCAAAACTCAACAGTCTTGAAGAAGTTGACCCCACTTTAATCGAAACCTTTGAAAAATTAGGCATTCCCCTTTCGGAACAAAAACGCCTTTCTAACGTCGCCGTCGATGCTATCTTTGATAGCGTTTCTATCGCCACAACTTTTAAAGAAAAACTAGCAGAACAGGGGGTTATTTTCTGTTCTATCTCGGAAGCTTTACAGGAACATCCCGACTTAGTGCAGAAATATCTCGGCAGTGTCGTTCCCGTGGGTGATAATTATTTTGCCGCTCTTAATTCTGCTGTTTTTAGCGATGGTTCCTTTGTTTTTATCCCCAAAGGTGTCGCCTGTCCGATGGAATTGTCCACCTATTTTCGGATTAATAACGGTGAGACGGGACAATTTGAAAGAACTTTAATTGTCGCTGAAGAAGGGGCATCGGTAAGTTATTTAGAAGGTTGCACCGCTCCGATGTACGATAGTAATCAACTTCATGCCGCCGTCGTGGAATTAGTCGCCCTCGATAATGCGGATATTAAATATTCGACTGTACAAAATTGGTACGCTGGCGATGCCAATGGTAAGGGAGGTATCTACAATTTCGTCACTAAAAGGGGTCTGTGTAAAGGAGTTAATTCTAAAATTTCTTGGACGCAGGTGGAAACCGGTTCAGCGATTACTTGGAAGTATCCCAGTTGTGTCTTAGTTGGCGATAATTCCGTCGGGGAATTCTACTCAATTGCCCTAACTAATAACAAACAACAGGCCGATACAGGTACGAAAATGATTCACATCGGCCGCAACACCAAAAGTACGATTATTTCTAAGGGAATTTCTGCGGGCAATTCCCAAAATAGTTATCGCGGGTTAGTGAAAATGGGACCGAAAGCCAAGGGAGCGAGAAATTACTCCCAGTGTGATTCTATGCTGATTGGAGATAATGCGGAAGCTAACACTTTTCCCTATATTCAGGTGGATAACAACAGTGCTAAAGTAGAACACGAAGCTTCTACTTCTAAAATCGGTGAAGACCAATTATTCTACTTCGCACAACGGGGCATTTCCGAAGAAGATGCCGTCTCTATGTTAGTCAGTGGTTTCTGTAAGGATGTCCTCAGTAAATTACCGATGGAATTCGCCGCCGAAGCTGATAAACTCCTCAGTCTCAAGCTAGAAGGAACCGTCGGATAATCAGTAAAGTAGGGTGGGTTAGGCGATAGCCGTAACCCACCAAAAGCTAAGTTAGGCGATAGCCGTAACCCACCAAAAGCTAAGTTAGGCGATAGCCGTAACCCACCAAAAGCTAAGACAATTTATCCATCAATTGATGATTCGCCGTCAACCCAAAAAACTAATATTTTTGTTCTAGAAAAACATCTCATGAGTGAAGTAATTTTATCGGTAAAAAATCTGACCGCTAGTATTGATGGAAACCAGATTCTTAAAGGAGTTAACCTCGAAATTAAAGCAGGGGAAACCCACGCAATTATGGGACGCAATGGCTCAGGGAAAAGCACCTTTTCCAAAGTAATCGCTGGACATCCCGATTATGAAGTAACTGGGGGAGAAATAATTTATAAAGGCGAAAACCTTTTAGACAAAGAACCCGATGAACGAGCGCTTATGGGTATCTTTCTCGCTTTCCAATATCCCCTCGAAATCCCCGGCGTTAGTAACCTCGATTTTCTGCGCGTTGCCTATAATGCCAGACAAAAATATTTAGGCTCGGAAGAATTAGATAGTTTTGACTTTGAGGAATTAGTCGAGAAAAAACTAGAAGTTGTCCAGATGAATCCTAGCTTTCTTGGTAGAAGTTTAAACGAAGGTTTCTCCGGTGGTGAGAAAAAACGTAATGAAATCCTCCAAATGGCTTTATTAGAACCCACTTTAGGAATTCTCGATGAAATTGACTCCGGTTTAGACATCGATGCTTTGCGAATTGTTGCCCAGGGAGTCAATCAATTAGCTACCCCCGATAACGCTTTTTTACTTATCACTCACTATCAGCGTCTGCTCAACTACATTGAACCCGATGTTATTCATGTTATGTATGATGGGCGCATTGTCACCAGTGGCGGTAAAGAATTAGCTCTCGAATTAGAAAGAACTGGCTACGATTTCCTCGACGAACAATTATTAGCCGTTAAGTAATCTAGCTATCAGTTATCAGTTATCAGTTATCAGTTATCAGTTATCAGTTATCAGTTATCAGTTATCAGGAGATGGCTTTTATTTATTCTTCCTAAACCCCACACCCCACACCCTACACCCTACACCCCACACCCCACACCCCACACCCCACACCCTACACCCCACATTCCCTCCTACCAATGACAGCCATAATCACGAAACCTGAACAATCAGGAGAATTATTGTTAAAATTGTCTCGCGAAACGGTTTCCACTATCGATAACGGTAAAATTCTCGAATTAAGAGAATCGGGAGCCAGTAAAGCTCAAGAATTAGCCATCCCGGGCAGAAAAGATGAAGAATGGCAATTCACCGATTTAAGTCAACTATGGGCGATCGATTTTCGCGCTCCCCAAACCGTTACAATCGATAAAAATGCCCTAGCTGTTTTTTTACTGCCCGAAGCCAAAAACAGCCGTTTAGTCTTCGTTAACGGCATTTATCAGCCTGAATTGTCCGATATCTCCGCTTTACCCCCCGGTGTCAGCGTCAGCAATCTCGCCAATGCACAAAAAGATGTTCTTGTCAACTATCTAGGGAAAGAAAAAACCCCCGAATTTTTTACCGCACTCAACCAAGCTGGTTTAAGCGATGTCGCAGTAATTCACGTCACCGCTAACACCGTCGTCACAACTCCCATACATCTCTTATTTATCACCGTTGTGGAGGAAATTCCCCGCTTTTATCAGCCCCATAGCCTAATCGTGGCGGAAACGGGAGCCAGTGTTAATATTATCGAGAATTACGGAGCTTTAGCCGAATATTGCTCCGATTTACCTCGAAATTACTCTTATTTTACCAACGCTGTCACGGAAATTTACCTCGAAGCCAACGCCGAAGTCATCCATACCAGAGTACAACGGGAATCGGGAGATGGTTTTCACATCGGACGCACGATAATTGAACAAGGGCGCGATAGCCGTTACACTCTTAACGAGATAAATCTAGGCGCTAAACTCTGCCGTCATAACCTCGATATCCTGCAAAAAGGAGAACAAACCGAGACAAATCTGCACGGATTAGCCATGATTACCGGACAACAAACCGCCGATACCCACAGCGCCATCTATCTCAACCATCCCCACGGTATCAGCAACCAACTGCATAAATGTATCGTTGATGGTAGCGCTCACGCCATCTTTAATGGTAAAGTGTTTGTTCCCAAAGCTGCCCAATTAACCAACGCCTCCCAGTTAAATCGGAATTTGTTAATTTCTAACAAGGCACGAGTCAACACCAAACCCGAATTACAAATTACCGCCGATAACGTCAAATGTTCCCACGGGGCAACCGTTAGCCAACTGGAAGCCGATGATTTATTCTATCTGCAAAGCCGGGGCTTAAGCGCCGATACCGCCCGCAGTTTGTTAATTGATGCTTTCTCGGCCGAGATTTTAGCTAAAATTCCTCTAGAATCCCTGCGCCAAAGATTGGGGCAATGCGTCGCCTGTCGCAGTGTGGAATAACTCTACCGGGGTGGGTGCAAACCTGCCCAAAGTACCCCTCTGACTCCTGACTAAAATGACAATTATCCAAGAAAAAACCCTCGCCCAAAAAGTCCGCGCCGATTTCCCTATCCTCCATCAAACCGTACACGATAAACCCCTTATCTATCTCGATAGTGCCGCCACTTCCCAAAAACCGATTCAAGTATTAGAAACCCTGCGAAACTATTACGAGAAAGATAACGCCAATGTGCATCGGGGGGCGCATACTTTAAGTGTTCGGGCAACGGAAGCCTACGAAGGGGCCAGAGATAAGGTGGCTAGGTTTATTAATGCCGCTTCTCGTCAGGAAATTGTCTATACTCGCAACGCCACGGAAGCGATTAATTTAGTCGCCTACAGTTGGGCATTAAATACCCTGAAAGCAGGGGATGAAATTATTCTCTCGGTGATGGAACACCACAGTAATTTAATCCCCTGGCAAATTGTCTCCCAAAAGACGGGGGCGGTGATTAAATATGTGCAGTTAACCAGCGACGAAAGCTTTGATTTAGAACAATATAAATCCTTGTTATCTGACAAAACTAAATTAGTTGCTGTCCTTCATGTTTCCAATACATTAGGCTGTATTAATCCCGTTGCCGAAATAGTCAGCCTTGCCCATCAAGTCGGGGCGAAAGTATTAATTGATGCCTGTCAAAGTGTTCCCCATTTAGCCATTGATGTGCAGTCCATAGATTGTGATTGGTTGGTGGCTAGTGGTCATAAAATGTGCGCCCCCACCGGCATTGGATTTTTGTACGGCAAAGAGGCTATTTTAGAGGCAATGCCGCCCTTTTTTGGTGGTGGCGAAATGATTGCAGAAGTCTATTTAGACCATTTTACCTGTGCCGAACTGCCCCACAAATTTGAAGCGGGAACCCCCGCTATCGGCGAAGCGATTGCTCTCGGTGCTGCGGTAGAATATTTAATGGGTTTAGGTATGGATAATATTCATGCCTACGAAGAAGAATTAACCGCCCATTTGTTCAAAAAATTAGGAGAAATTGAGGGTTTAAGAATTTACGGGCCGCCACCTGGTTTAACGGGCCAAGGTCGGGCTAGTTTAGCCGCCTTTAATGTGGAAGGGATTCATGCTAGTGATTTAGCTACTTTATTAGACCACGAAGGAATCGCTATTCGTTCTGGTCATCACTGTACCCAACCTCTACACCGCCTTTTTGATGCTTCTGGCAGCGCACGGGCAAGTCTATATTTTTATAATACCCGCGAAGAAATTGATAGCTTTATTGTCGCTTTACAGGAAACTATTGATTTCTTTGCCAATTGTTTTTCTTAGGGGTATCTCTAGCCCCTTTTCCTGTTCTTAAAGAGTGAAGGAAGTTACTTATTATTATCAAGGAATTTGTCCCGAAACGGGCGAGTTATTGCGCTTGCCCCGCACTCTTTTGGCTGAAAAAATTGCCCAAGATTTGATGACAACTATCACCAATCCTCAAGGTAAAATGTATGGAATTTTGTTAGGAGAAAATGCTGCTGGCGAAATAGAAATTTTAAAAGCTTTTTCTGGACAGGGAGAAGCTGTTGGCTGGGTTCCGTCCCTAGTGGGGAGAGAAAAAATTATTCGGGAAGAAAAGCGAGTTTTGCAACTTTTAGAAACAATTAAACAGGAAATTATTACCCTACAATCAATTCCCGAACATAATTTATATCGACTCAATCAAGCAAGTTTTGAGTGCAAAATCCAAGCTTTACAGCAACAACATCAAAACCATAAACAGGAACGAGATAGATTAAGAAATTTAGGAAATTTAAACTCAGAAGAATTAGAAAAGTTAAATAATATCAGTCGTCAGGAAAAAAGAGCAAGAAAGCAATTAAAACAGGAACAAAAACAAGTTTTAGAACCCTTAATTGAGAAAATAAACTTCGCCAATCAGAGAATTATTGAACTTAAGCAACAGCGTAGGAACCTCTCCAAACAGTTACAGGAATTGCTGTATCAATCCTACTGTTTAAACAACTTTTCTGGACAATCTCTCTCCTTAGCTAAATTGATGGGCAGTAATTTGTTACCGACGGGAACAGGGGAATGTTGCGCCCCAAAATTATTAAATTATGCCGCCATGAAAGGATTAAAACCGGTCGCTATGGCCGAATTTTGGTGGGGAGAATCGAATCGAGATAGAAAACAGGGAGAATTTTATGGCGCTTGTCAAGAAAGATGTCAACCTCTCATGGGTTTTTTACTCTCTGGTTTACGTTCATCCCTAGAAATTATCTACGAAGACGAGGGAATAATTGCTATTAATAAACCCCCAGGATTATTATCGGTAACAGGACGTTATCAAGATAGTCAAGATGCTGTGGTTAATCGTTTTCGTCGTCAAGGGAAAAATCTCATTCCCGTTCATCGTTTAGATCGAGAAACTTCTGGTATATTATTACTAGCTAAAAGTTTAGATATTTATCGTTGTTTATCCCAACAATTTCAACGGCGAGAAGTGGAGAAAATCTACGAAGCGATATTATCAGAAATTGTTGGGCGAGAATCGGGTATAATTGACCTACCTCTCTGGGGAAATCCGCAAAATCGACCCTATCAAACTGTGGACTGGCAAAAGGGAAAAGCTAGTCAAACCTATTTTAAAGTTGTCGGTAAAGAAGGCAATTATTCTCGGCTAGAATTTATTCCCTACACGGGAAGAACCCATCAAATTCGCGTTCATAGTCAAGCGGGATTAGGGATAGGAATTTTAGGCGATCGCTTGTATAATGGTAAGCAGTCCGACCGTTTATACCTACACGCTAAACAATTATCTTTTCGTCATCCTCAGACCGAAACTAAACTTGATCTCATCATTCCCACCCCCTTTTGAGTGCTATAATTGCTAACGGCCAAAAATTAGCCATAATAACCCGATTTACTGACAAGGGTACAAGGTCAGCCAGAAAATAGATATGAGATCGTCCTTCAACCTATTTTGACTTCTCCTCCTCAATCCTGACGACCGACGACCGACTGACTTAAAAGAGGGTGTAGGGTGTGGGGTGTGGGGTGTAGGGAAGGAAACCTCTTTCATCTGTGGGGGTGAAAATTTTTTCATCGGGACTGACTCCTAACCCCACCAACAAACTTTTTCAGCCAACCCTAGGGTTGGCGTCATTTGGCTTAATTGATGACAGGCCCTAGTCGAGCAGAAAAATTTTTAGAAAAAAACCTTGCAATTATTTCGAGAGCGTGCTACATTAAGAAAGGACTGAAAAACGCCGAGATAGCTCAGTTGGTAGAGCAGAGGACTGAAAATCCTCGTGTCCGCGGTTCAAATCCGCGTCTTGGCATCGGAAAACCTAAAAAAAGCCCCTCTCCTGTAGAGGGGCGATGAAGTTGTTGGGTCAAATTTACGGGCTGCGCTTGGCTTGAAACTTCGCACCGATAAGGCTTTTTAGGTGGTAAGCGTAGGCTGAAATCAGCATGAAGCTAAAAAAAAAGGTTTTTGCTTCTTGTTCTATTTGTTCTTCAACCTGCTGATAACTGTTCGGCTGTAAGTTCACGGCGTAAGAAAAGGACATGGCAAAACAAAGGAAAAGAACCAGCCATGAATACGCTCCTTCTCCTAAGCTTCTTAAACTCGGAATCCATTTAGGAAATTTTAGGTTACGCTCTCCCCATAAAAATTGATGCACATGGGATAAAAGAAAAATGGGGATTAATACTCCAGTGATACCCAGCCATGTAAAAGCTCGATGAGAAGGTTCTTCTATAAATAGGCTGGTGAAAAAATTGAAGGGAGCGATCGTTGTTTTCATAACAAACACGATCGGCACAATCGAGATCATTAATACTAGGGATTGTAGCCACGATTTAGGACGGGGGAACCATTGAGGATAAGACATACCTTTTTTTTGACCGCAACAATGATAACAACGATTTTAGGTCATGGTTTCCCGATAGCGTAACAAAATTTAACAGTTAGAGATCATCGGGTAGGTCTTGCCATTCTAACCCCACCTTCTGCATTTCTCGCTGTAGGGCTTTGACTTGTGCAACCGAAAACATGGGCTTATTGACATCTCCCCGTTCTAAAGAGACGGGGAGATGTCAAATTTTGTCCTTATAGCTGGATTTGAAGCTGCTTCCTCAAGCGAGATCAGGTTTTTCTCGTCTACGTCCCGAATTTTATCCTTTGTATTCTTGTCTAAGTTTTTGTACTCTTTCCGTATCTTTTTCGGGAGGGTGTAGAGTTTTTTGGGCGAGTCATTTTCAAGCGTTCAGTCATTCTTGCCACTGTCGCTACACTTAACACTATACCAGTTCTTTGCCAGAATAGTTCCGATAGTTCGGCTAGAGTCGCGTCATTATTTGCTTCAATTAACTCGCCGAGGGCGATCATTTGTTCTGGCGTGAGTTTTAAATGACGTCCACATCGATAAGTTTTCGGTCGAATATCTCCCGTTTCCCGAGATTGTTTCAAAAGCTTTTGGACGAAACTTAAGGTTACGCAGAATCTTTTCGCTAATTGACGCTGGGAGATCGGCTCGTTATAATAACAGTCTAGAATTTTTTGACGGAACTCTACTGGATAGGATTTCATTTTTTGTGCAATTTAGCTATCGATAACATTATACTTCATGTTTGTGAGAAAAGCTCTATATTTGACTGAGCATTGACATTCAGTCTTACTGCTTGAGCTACAGTATTTTCTCCCAGAAAAGCAACGCCGAGTGTTATTGATCCAAAAACTAGCACATTTTGTTAACTGGAAATTAAATAAACCATGCAGAGAGAAAATATCTGGTATAATGCAACTCCTGAGAGGATTTTTGGCTCTTCTGGTTTCTGTGGGGAAACGAGGTCTATACTGATAGAATATCCGCAAAATAGTCCTAAAAGTCTTGCTCAGTCAGCATTTTACGATTCCATAAGCAAAAATTATCACACAAAGTCGAGAAGAGCCGATACAGCTATAGTGTTGCAAATATTAGAACCCGTTCCAAAGCAATCTTTATCTCCCGCAATACTTGTAATTGTTGCGGCATTTGCAGCACCCAAAAATAGAGAAAAAATTGCTTGGGCAGCAGCGATCGCACTTGCTAGACTGCCAAAAGCATTATTCCCAGAAAAACCGTTACCTGTCGCGCCCGTTTTGACATAGATGATAGCCATGATCTACCTCGTGTGAAAATGATCGTACAGAGTCGATAGGGAATATCCGCCCGAAATCTAGTTCAGGATAGATAGGATTGATAAATAGGCGAATACTGGAGAAAAATACACCTAGAGACACCAAAACCATTAATCAGGCTTGGATGTGAGAAAATCTAGCACCGTTGTAGAGGCAAATAGTTATAAGTTCCGTTTATTATTTTTTTTTATTCATCAGTAAAACTAATTAAAAAATCTGATCGATCGAACTGAACTATGATCTAACCTAGGGTTGGGACAAGCTCTAGCGATAGGTGATCGGGTAGTCAAGACGAAAGCGGGATAGCTAATGATCCCGGAATGGTTTTTGCTGTTAGTCTTAAAGAAACAACTGGGGTGAACCTATGGTTACATCACCGAATCCAACTCAGATAGTCTATCCCGATAGCGATGGTAAACCGATGGCCGATAATACAAGACAATTTCGCTGGATTACGACGATTAAAGCGAATTTAGACTGGTTATTTGCCAATAATGCCGATGTTTTCGTTGCCGGTGATTTACTCTGGTATCCCGTGGAGGGAGATAA
>SFAQ01000081.1:0-94840 GCA_007096525.1 Microcystis wesenbergii Mw_QC_B_20070930_S4
TTCCGGTTTTAATCAGTTGCTGTCTTTCTTGAATCTGATCCTGTAAAATTAATAAATCGGGGCGATTTAGTCGGGGAAGTTGATAGGTTTTCCGATAAAGCTTGATTTGCGCTGTTTCTTCTGCCATCGCCGTGATCGCTGAGGGTGAGTTTTTTCTATTTTAGCCCGATTTTTGATCATCAAATACTATCGCGATACGCCCCCGGCAACTACCTAACTTTTTCTATAAGTCATAGAAGTAAGGATAAAGCTCTGATTCTGGAATATATTGACTTGCTTGCCTAAAAATAGCGTAACAGGTTCCGGGATCAAGTTGCCGATGATTGGGAATCGTTAAAGTCTCCTTTCTCTCCGAGATGACACGACGCAATTTTATGTGACTTCCTCGTTGACTGTGAATAGTAAAACCAAATCGATCAAGAATTTTGATAATGTCTTTGCCGGATAGTTGTTTCAGCTTAGGCATATTCTGGCTGTAACTCAAGTGTAATCTGTAGAGAAGGTTTGGCAACTAGACCGAACTCCCTAGGGTCTTCTCCCTCTAAATGCAGTAAAATAGCTTCTTGGAGATTATTAACCACCTCGTCTAAGGTATTTCCCTGGGTGACAATCGAAATTTCCACGCATTCACCTACATATCCTTGTTGTTCACCAGAACGAATAATTGCGTTAACTTTTGGACTTAATTTTGTCATAACTGCTCATGTTTATTTTTTGCTTATTTAGATTTATGGCAATCGAGCAAGGGACAGGTCATTGTCCCATTCTAACTGACTTTTTCCCTAAGTTGTCAAATTCATCTAGTTTTCTAGAAATCTCGGCCAGAGGCGAAAAAATCAGGGACAATGATATAAATAGAGTTATCAACACAAGTAAAGCAATTATGACTGTAGCCACGACGAACGCCCGAGATATTTTCCGCTCCGCCTACGAAAACCGTTACACTTGGGATCAACAATTCCCCGGTTACACTGCCGATATTATCCTCACTCAAGGGGAGGAAGTCTATACGGGCAAAATTCAAGTTAATGCCGATTATACTGTGGAAGTAACCGGCATTGATGACGAGAAAGTGCAAGAAAGTATCTATAATCAAATGCGCGATATCGTTACTCACCGCAAAAGAGGCAATTTTGATGCTTCCCACGGCAAAAACCAGTTTAATTTCGGGGAAGATGATCCCACCGGTGCGGTAGAAATTCTTGTCACTGGCGATGCGATGGGGTCTAATTATAAAGTCCGCGGCCAGGAAATCTGTCAAGTCAGTCGAGTCATGGGACCGATGGCTTTTACTATTAATACCGAGGAAAGTCTCGATACGGGAGAAGGTTATATTTCTATTCGCTATAATGCCATTTTCCGCAATGCTAAAACCGATGAATTAAAGGGAAAACGGGACTTTAAGGAAACCTACGAAAAAATCGGTAATTATTATTTACCCTCCTGTCAAGTGATTAACGCAATCGATGCGGGGGGCGAAAAATCCACCACAGAATTTACTTTTATCAATCTACAGCTGTTAGAATCTTAAGGGTTATTCCCGCTCAAAAAGCGTTAGGATCGAAGTAACTACACTGTAATAAATCTCTGACCAGAGGCTGATTATGTCCTTAACACTGACTCCCAATAACGTTGAACAAGTCTTAGATGAAATGCGCCCCTACCTGATGGCGGATGGTGGTAACGTGGAATTAGTCGAAATCGACGGGCCAGTCGTCAAACTGCGACTTCAAGGCGCTTGCGGTTCCTGTCCCAGTTCCACCATGACCCTAAAAATGGGCATCGAACGTCGTCTCCGGGAAATGATTCCCGAAATTGCCGAAGTTGAACAAGCTTTCTAAATCTTGGGTTAATTAATTCTCACCACCGCCCGATTGACTAAGTTAAATTAGCGATCGGGCATAATATTGATTATATATTTTCTTCTAAGTGGCTGGGTGTTAAAAACTTTCAGACACCCCCCTTATCAAGGGTAGATCCCCCCGCCTATCGGCACCCCCCTTATCAAGGGTAGATCCCCCCGCCTATCGGCACCCCCCTTATCAAGGGTAGATCCCCCCGCCTATCGGCACCCCCCTTATCAAGGGGGGCAGGGGGGATCGCACCCAAAATCTATCTTCAATTTAATTATAACCAGCTACTTACAAGATTGATAAAATTACAGAATTAATTAAGATAAAAAGTATCTTTTTTAGCCAATTAACCAGACAATTAAGCACTAACATATACTTGAAAATTTTTATTAAAACTCAAAAATTATGACGGAAAATATCCCCACCATTGTGGTCATGCACGGCGACCAAACCGGAGAAGAACTATTACTAGAAGCCCTGAGAGTATTACAACCCTCGATAATTCGTCAACCGCTTAACTTTGGCGATTTTGATCTTAGTTTAGCCCAGCGTCGCCAGAGTAACAATCAAGTGGTTTATGAGGCCGCCGAAGCGACTCTCAAAACCGGATTAGCCCTGAAAGCTGCTACTATCACCCCAGAAATTAAAGGAGATGTGGGCAGTCCTAACGCTATTTTAAGAGAAGCAATGAATTCTCAGGTAATTCTCCGCATTGGTCGCCGTATCCCCGGTATTCGTCCAATTGGGGGCGTTTATTCTCCCATTGCCATTGTCCGCATGGCCGTTGATGATGCCTACGGGGCCAAAGAATGGCGAGAAAACACTGCCACCGGCGATGAAATTGCCTATCGCACCTCGCGCATTTCTAGGGCTACCAGTCGCGCTGTGGCCGAGTTTACCTTTCAATACGCCCAAAAAACCGGGGCGCGGGTATTTGGCGGCCCAAAATTCACCGTCAGTGCCACCTACGAAGGGATGTTTAAAGAGGAATTAGACGCGGCAGCCCAAAGACATCCGGAAGTGCGTTATCAACCCCTGTTAATTGATGCAACTTTTGCTCTACTTTTACAAACCGACGGCGAAGCTTTGGTGATTCCCGCACTTAATCGCGATGGCGATTTATTATCGGATTTTGTCTTGCAACTCTATGGCAGTATTGCCGGGGCCGAAAGTTTAGTTTTGGGATTTGATGAGGAGACTTTAGCGGTTAAAACTATTATGGCAGAAGCTCCCCACGGCACGGCCCCCGCTTTAGAGGGCAAAAATATTGCTAATCCCATGGCGATGATTTTAGCCTCGGCAGCTTTGTTAGGTTATATCGAAACTAGCGAAGCGCGCAAGGCTTCTCGGGCGATTTATGAAAGTGTCTTTGAAACTATTCACGAGGGCAAAAAAACCCCCGATTTAGGGGGCAAAATGACCATGAGTGAGTTTACCGATGAGGTGATTCGTCGCGTGGTCAGTAAGTTAGAAGTTTGGTCTGCCTTGGGGTAAGCTGCCGGCACACCGGTTAATACTGGACTGGGGAAGGGGGAAAAAGCCGTAAGATTGCCTATTCCCTAATACCTGAAGCTTCTTACCTCACCATTCAGATAACCGCGATATTGCCGCTAATAGTTAAGCTAACTTAAAGGCATCTCGCCAACACCAGCGCAACAGGGTGAAAGCGATTAAACCTTTAACCACTTCTAGAAACCAGTAACCAATCTGCAAAGACATCATTTCTCCCGACATTCCCGATGCGGTAACGGGGGACAGTAAACCCATGGCGCTCAGATTGGGAGTGAGAAAATAGGTGTAAATTAGGGTGATTACTAAGAGAACACCGGCGAATAGGAGCGATCGATGTTCGGGGAGATGGATTAAGGTATGATAGCGGTGGAAGACAACAAAGCTACACAGCACAATCGCCGCACAAACTAATTCCAGATGGTTAAAAATGCCAAATAGCAAGTAACCAGCACTGGCAAAGCCATTTTGTGTCATCATACCAGCTACGGATAAGCTGGGGAGAATGATTAAATCGATGACGAAGCTGGCACTTAACCAGAAACCGAGAACAACCATGGCTAGGGTTGTCCAATTAAACCAAGACCAATAACGCTCAACAAAAGTTTTCATTAGGCTTGCTCCTCCTTGCCTTTATAATTTAATTGTAAAGAGCGTTCGCCAAAATTTTGGCCAGTTTTTTGGTAATTCTTAGCAATTCTTATCAATTCTGAGGAGAGCAACCAAACAATACCGCTCTTAAGTAGGTGGGTGGAATTAAATATAAGATGAACGTAGAACGTAGGTTGGGTTGAAGCATGAAACCCAACGCCCCGATGGGTTACGCTACCGCTAACCCATCCTACAAATAATTGTGCCTCCCTACTTATCTCTAGATTTGGCTACCCGCTCGGGGCGGAATTGTAAAGATTTATCAACAAGTGTTTATAAAAACCTTTAAATATTGACCAAGGTGACGATTATAGACTTACCCTAAAACAATAACTAACTATCTACGGGTTTACTGTTATGGATAAGGATTTTCGTAACTATCGCATGGTTTGCACCCTCACCTTCGGAGATATTTACGGACAAATAATCGTTTGGTTAATCGTTATTTTTCTCACTCTCGCTTCCACTCTAGCTCTTTGGAGTAGCACTAGACAAATTTTCGCCCTCGCTACCGTAGGGTTAGTCGTCGTCCTCTCTTTGCCTTTTTTACTCTTTGCTTTCGTTACTACCCTCCTCAATCATATTGAATTCGTTCCCATCGAAGCGGAAACCAACATTCGTCGTGGTCCTGTTCCAGGAGTTAGCGGCAGCCGTGTACCCGCAGCCGGCTAAATCCCCAATAAATAATCTAGAGACGTTGCTGATAACGTCTCTAGCAGTTTTTGCCCTTGTTTGCGTCGGGGTTTCTCGTTCTTGATTTTTGTAAATTTTTGTAAATTTAACTTGTTTTAAAACACTTTTTCTGGTAAGGGTTATCCAGAGAAAAATAGATAAAAGAGGGAAATTGTCAAGAAAATAATCTTGTTTGCTGCCTGATCCCGGTCAATGATAAATTTTAAAATACCTAGTCTTTTACATTTTCCCGACTCTCGGAGTGATCCCCGATGTTAAAAAATCTCTTTGGTGGCAAAAAATCTGACTTTTACCTAGAACTAAAAGAAACCGATGGTGAACAAAAAGCGACAGCAACCACGGCAGCAGCCGCGCCTGTTGTGGAAGCGCCTGCCCCTGCTGTCGAGTCTGCTCCCGCCCCTGTAGCCGAGAAAAAAGCCAAAAAAACTTCTATCAAGAAAGAAAAGCAAGTAAAAGAAACTCCTGCCGCTCCTGTGAGCGCACCGGCACCGGTAGCTGCTACTAACGGTAAAGTAGAGCCGCAAGAAGTGGAATTTGCGACAAAATACCTGATTACTCCTAGTATGTCTCGCCGTCGCCCCGGTCCAAGTTTGAATGGTTTCAAAGACATGGCGCGCAAAGCGAAACTACCTGCTAACCGCGGCTAAATCCCCTCGGATTGCGTTCTCAATAAAAAAAAGGAGAGCTTTCTTTGACTCTCCTTTTTCATCAGGGTGCATCTACTGACTCAAGTGTAGCAGAGAGTTTTTTTAAGGTTGGTTATTTAGGTTACTCCCTAGAGTATTTTGGGGATAATTAGGGCCTGTCTTCTTGGGCAATTTTTAAAACCCAGGACTAGGTTGACTGGTGGACAGGGACAAAATTAGTATTCAGATATTGACTCAGTAACGCTATTAGGGATTAACTTTCGCCCCTCGGATTAGCCAACCGATTACCCCACCCGTAACACCACTGAGGATCGAACTGATCAAAGCGGTGATCACCACTACCCCGATCTGTTTCCGGTTTTTCAATTCTCCGACTTTTTCGGCGAGATCGGTGGTTTTTCCCGCCGCGTTCTCTATAAATTTAACTCGATCGCTTAAACCCTCTATCTTCGCGTCTAGGGTTCGGATATCGCCTTTAATTTCCGACTGCCCTAACTCTAAATTCTTCTGTCCGTTTTCCATGGTGATTAGTCGGCTTTCCATGGTGGTTAGTCGGCTTTCCATGGTGGTTAGTCGGTTTTCGATCGCCTTCTGTCCGTTGGCAATGCCGATAATTAAATCCTCTAATCTTTTTAAATCTTTTTCAGTTGCGGCTGTCATCAGTTAAACTCCTATTAGTTGAATTTTTTCTCATTATCAACTTCCCTCCCAGATTTTTAAATAGGCGTTTTCCATATTTTGGGCGAATTTTTTCCCTTGCCAGAGGGGAGCTATGTCACGATTTCCTAACAGTTGATGGCTGATGTCTTGACGAAGGGAGCGATCGAGTCCTAATTTCACTCCCCAGTCGATATATTCTGCCTCATTCCAGCCAATTCCGGCTTCAATACCAGCATTAATCATAAAAGTATAACTATTGCGCGCAGAAAATTGTTCTCCTACCAATGTAACTAAAGGGATTCCTTGCCATAAAACTTCTAAGCTGGTGGTAGCGCCATTGTAGGGATAGGTATCTAACACCACATCGGCAATCTGTAAATTAGCGCGATGGGTATATTCATCTATATCTCTCGGTAAAAACCGCAATCTTTGGGGATTAACTCCCTCCCGAATCGCTATTTCAGTAAATAATTCTTGAATTTTTTCAGTCTTACCGACTCCCTTAATCAGAAAATAACTATTAGGGACTTGTGCGAGAATTTGCATCTGAAGTTTAATAGTATCAGGATGGCGTTTCATGCCACTTTGTACCGAAAAATAGATGGTAGCATCGGGGGGAATTTCTAAATCTTCTCGACGTAGATTGGGAGTGCCGATTTCAAAACCATCCACTGCTAAATATGTCTCTGGTAAACGATAGATTTTTTCTCGATAATATTCCTCCGCTTGCTGGGGTAAAACGTAGGGATCGGCGATATAGTAATCAATAGTTGCTAATCCAGAAGCATCCCAACCTAACCAAGTCACTTGTTTTGCTGCGGGTTTCAGTGCCATAATCTGATTGGTGAGATTATGGGTTAAACTGTCTAAATCTACCAGAATATCTATCTGATCTTGTTGAATTTGTTTGGCAACTTCTAGGGGATTTTGAGCGGAGGGAAAATGACGGATAATATCTCGGCTATCCCGAAACCATTGACGGGTAATTTCATCTTCTTCTTGGTTAATAGTATAGATGGCTATTTGCAATTTTTCTCGATCGTGATGGTGAATTAACCAACGACTTAACCAACCGACAGAATGATGTTTTAAGGTACTGGCAAGATAACCAATAGTTAGTTTTTCTTGAGTTTTTTTGCTTGTAATTAAAGGAGTTTTAAAACTATTATTATTAAGGAAAATTTCGGCGACACGATTAGTTAATTGTCGATTGGCTAAAGCTCGATCGCCTAGGTAGGGTAGGGGACTAGAAATATTGAGAAAGCTAGTTTTAATAATCGGTTCTAAAGTGATATTTTTCTGACGGGTTAATTCCTGTAATAAATTCTGATATTCTTGATAAATATGATCGATTTCTTGCCAAACTCCCCAGCGCAAAAGTATTAACAAAATTAGATAATTACTGTATAATTTCATTGTTGGGGTTAGACAAATTTCTCGCAATTGATAGGCAGTTATCAAAGAATTATCAAAGTCTTCGGCTAAAATATAGAGGTTAACTAACTGTTCCAAAAGACTCAGATCATTTGGTCTTAATTGCAGACAAAGTTTAATAATTTCTACTCCAAAAACGGGACTTTGTTGCTCGTTGGTGACTCGTGCTGCTATCTGAAAAGCTTGCGGGATAAAACTATCAGCTAATTCCTCTAGATAGGGTAAACTTGCTTGAGCTAAATCTAAAGTTAATTCGTGGGGATATAAAAGACTTTTGAGAACTACATTTAAAAGCAATTCTCGGCTAGGATTATATCTGAGATTGTCTTGAATAGGATAATTAAGTAGTTCTTCTGGATCAAATATTTCTAAATCTAAAGCTAAGTCGAATAAAGCTAATAAATTATTAATTGACTTGGGAACAATTTCCTGTAGATGATAGCGAAAATATTCCACAGCTGCCAGATCACCTTTTCTTTGTTGTCGTCGCGCTTCTGCGTCCAAAACCGCTTCTAATTCTGCTTGCCATTGCTTAACTTCTTCCGGATTACCTTCCCTTAAAATACTTTGCCACATCACCTGTGCCTCTGCTTCTAAATTTTGCAGAAGATAGGCAACTCCCAAGTACCAATAGTCAGAAATATTTTCGGGATTGTTATCGATTAGTTCCTCGTAGATTGCCGCAACTTGAGGATAATCTTCGGCAATTAAAGCTTGATAAGCGTCAGGATGCCACATAAATCAGTTATCAGTAAACAGTAACCAGTAATCAGTGAAAAAGTGACAGTTAGGGGGGTAAAGCTCAAAAAGAATTGACTCATAACTGGAAACTGTCAACTTAAAACTTACATCTGATAACTGATAACTGATAACTGATAACTGAAATTAAACCACTTTAGCGATCGCTACTTCTAGTTTATCCATAGCCTCATCTACTTCTGTTTCCGAGACAATTAAAGGAGGTACAAAACGGAGAACTTTCGGACCTGCGGGAGCAATTAATAAACCCTCTGTCAAGGCTGCATTAACAATAGTAGATGAAACCAACTCACTTTCTGAATTAATTTCCAGACCGTTAATTAAACCCCAACCGCGCACATCGACAAATAGATGGGGATATTGAGAAGCAATCACCCGTAAACGGCTGCGTAATTGTTCCCCTCGGTGCTGGACATTTTCGAGAATATGATCCCGTTCAATGGTTTGTAATACTGTTAAAGCTGAGGCACAAGCGAAAGGATTACCTCCAAAGGTACTCGCATGACTACCCGGTTCAAACACATCACAGAATTTTCTGCACATCATCGCACCGATGGGAATACCACCCGCTAAACCCTTAGCAGAAGTGAAAATATCCGGTTCCACTCCTAAATTCTCATAACCCCAGAGTTTACCAGTTCTTCCGACTCCCACCTGTACTTCATCAAAGACAAGCAAAATGTTATTTTCGTCGCAAATTTGCCGTAAACGTTGGAAATATTCGATATCCCCTGGACGAACTCCCCCTTCACCCTGCAAGGGTTCCAACATAATCGCAGCCACCCGACGATTACCCTCATCGAGATCAGCGATCGCATTTTCCACCGCTTCGATATCATTATAGGGAATATAGGCAAACCCCGGCATCAGGGGTTCAAAGTCTTTTTGATACTTCGGTTGACCGGTTGCGGTGATGGTAGCCAAAGTCCGACCGTGAAAACTAGCGTGAGCGGTTAAAATAACCGGCTGTTCGAGGAAATCTAGCACCGTATGGGCATATTTTCGTACTAATTTAATCGCCGCTTCGTTCGCTTCCGCACCGGAATTACAGAAAAAGACTTTATCAGCGCAGGAATGATCGACAATCCATTTAGCTAGTTCTCCTTGTTCGGGAATATAGTATAAATTCGAGACATGATGGAGTTTTTGGATTTGCTGGCTAACCACTGCAATTAAAGCGGGGTGTGCGTGACCGAGGGTACAGGTGGCAATTCCCGCAACAAAATCAAGGTATTGTTTACCGGAAGTATCCCAGAGAAGACAGCCTAACCCTTTGGCGATCGCAATAGGAAAGCGATCATAAGTGTTCATCACATAGCTGTTAAAACTATCTCGATCAAAGGGTTGATTCGGGTTTAAATTGGGAGTGGGATCAACTAGGGTTGGTTCTAAAAGGGTTTCTGGACTCACTGGGGAACTCCTGCGCGATTAGACATAGGGGAAATTATAATCAAATCCGTCTGAGAAGGACGGGTTATTTAGATTAAAAACTGATTTCATTGTAGTTTACTAGACAGTCTTAGGGGTGAATTTTGCTTGTCTATCAGTGAAGATAAATATCGTCGTCTGCGTCAGGAATTAATCGGGGGAATTTTTGCCCTGATCGTGGTGTTTTTGCTGGGTACGCTTTGGTATCATCTGATCGAGGGTTGGAGTTTGCTAGATTCGGCCTATATGACGATTAGTACCCTCGCTACCGTCGGTTTTGGCGAAATTAATCCCCTAGGTGAACGGGGACGATTGTTTACAATGGTTTTGATTATCATGGGAGTAGTCAGCATCGGTTATATTGTTAATCGCTTGACCGAAGCTTTAATTCAAGGCTATTTTCAAGAGGGACTCAAACAGAGACAGGAGAAACGCTTGATCGATCGACTATCAGAACACTATATCATCTGTGGTTTGGGTCGCACGGGCAGACAGGTAGCGATCGAATTTTACGCAGAAAATATTCCTTTTGTAGTAATTGATACAGACCCCCTACAGGTAAATCGGGCCAAAGAATTAAATTATATTGTTGTTCAAGGGGATGCCACCTTAGATAAATCTTTACAAATGGCAGGAATTGAACGCGCTATTTGTATTGTGGCCGCTTTAACTTCCGATGCAGAGAATTTATATACAGTTTTGTCTGCTAAAACTCTTAATCCGAAAATTCGCGCCATTGCTAGGGCCAGTACCGAGGAAGCAGTACAGAAATTACAACGGGCCGGGGCCGATGCGGTGGTATCTCCCTATATTACCGGTGGTAGAAGATTAGCGGCCGCGGCCCTACGACCCCAGGTGATGGATTTTGTTGATGGGATTTTAACCGGAACCGATCGATCATTTTATATGGAAGAATTTTTAATCGATCCGAAGACTTGTCCCTGTGTCGGTTTAAGTCTTAGTCAAGCACATTTAAGATCTCGATCGGGGGCCTTAGTTTTGGCTATACGTCGCGCTGATGGTACGCTAATAGGGGGACCGACTGGAGATACGGAATTAATGGCCGGGGATTTATTAATTTGTATGGGAACGGCCGAACAATTACGCAATTTAACTCAGATTTTAATCCCCATGCGATCGGATGGTTTACGTTTACCGAAGCATTAGTTAAAGAGTCAATAAAAAATCTGCTGGTAGCATTGCGGGAACAGGGGAAACAGCAAAATCTCTTAGGTTTTGCGTTATGATTATTTCTAGACCTTCAGATTGAGCAACGGCACTGGTAACGGCATCTTCAAAATCTTTCATCTGACTTGCCAATGCTTGCCTAATTATTGCGTCTGTCACCCTAGCAACTTGCAAATTCTCTAGAAGACTTATCACCAACTTTCTTGAGACTTCTCTTTCGTTTTTTCTAGACAAAATATAATAAATATTAGTGACAGCATGACCAGAAATATATCCTTGAGTTTTACCTGTCTTAACTGTATTTAATGCTTGTGCAGATGCTTGAAAATGTGGTTCACGCTTACCCAAAACATCTAGCAATACATCACTGTCGAATAAGACTCGTTTCACTGATATTTCTCCGCTAAATAATCAATATAAGACTCTTTTAGGTCTTCTGACCCTAAATCGACAACACCCACTAAGTTTCTTGTCCAAGGATCAAGATCGCTTAAATCATCTGTTAGGGAATGAGAAGTAGTTTCTGAGGATACATTCTGACGAAAAACACGCCCATATTCTAATGCTTTCTCAAAAGCCTCCTCATTAGAAATTGATCCAGAAAGATTATCTAACCAGTTTTCAGACGAAGATTTTTCAGTTTCCAAATCGACCAAACCTCTTAAATTTTGTCTAGAGGCATCAATATCATTGAAATCATCTGTTAGGGAATGAGAGCTAGTTTCTAAGGATACATTCTTAGGATTAAATCGCTCTTTAATTCTGAAAATTATTAAACTATAATAGGCTCTCAGTTGGGTGACTAAACGTGATTTATCAGTATCTTGGAAATATTCGGTTATAGTACGATTAGAAACCGATAGAGTATTTTTAGCTCCCTTGTAAATTTGCTCTAGTTCTGAATCGGCAAACATATCAATAAACACATCTATCGTTTCCGAGAGAAGGCGTGAACCTTCCACCACTCTGATTAAATCGGCTTTTTCCTCACCAGTCTTTCCCTCATTGATCTGAGCAAGGCCGATAAATAATTGATTATAGGCAGTAATTTGATTAGTAAATTGGTCTATATATTGGATTAATTCCAGTGCTGAATCCTCATCTCTATACTGTTTCCATACCTGAAACCATAGTTGATTAATTTGCCAAAATATATCGGCTCTTGCTTGATAAGTTTTAGAGTTATCCTTAACTCGATCAAGTAAAATCTTAGTTTCTTGTAGTAAATTATCCAGTATTATCCGATCGGAATCGGTGACAATTTGAGTAAGTTTATCTGTAATATCTTGTAGATTTTCTAACAAAAATTGTCCTAAATTTTCCCGTTCGACCGAAGTTTGCCGACTATTCATCGTATTTACCGCTCCTAAGACTGACGATCAAACAGAAATGAGTAGTCAAAATCATCAGCCCTAAACCTCCATTGTAAGGATTTTGGGGTCTGAAGGGGTGATTATAGTTACTATAGCCTCTGAGGGAGATAGATTGATTACTGTTCACTCTTAATTCCCCTGACTCGGAGACTACTGGTTCCTTACTCCTCAATCCAACATCTGTGAGGAATTCAGAAATTGAGGATGAGATGTTAGTACAATCGGGGAATAGTAAAATAAAAACCCCTATTGCTCATGAGTCAAAATCCCAATTCTTCCTCGCGACCACTGCAGCCGCTGCCGGTTCCCTCCATCCCGATACCTCCCTCAGAGTTAATCACGGAAATCAGCATGGGGATAACTGAAGAAATGACGCAACAAGTGGCGATACCGACCAAAGCCGTCCAGAATATGCCACAAAATGGTCAAATTCCCGCCACAAGTCCTCCCCAAAATCGCGTTCCCAGTCGGGCTGCTTCTCCCCAAACCCCACCCCGGCCGGGTCGCGCTCCCAATCAACCCACCTTAGAACATTTGATCCGGATGGCCTTTGATCGGGGTTATTCGGACGTTCACCTGGGAGTTGGAGAAAAACCCCGGATGCGCGATCGTGGTGAAATGATTATTCTCAACTATCCTGAAATTGACATCAACACTTTTCATAGTTGGTTACGCGAAATCCTAGGGGAAGAAGAAATCCTTCGCTTTCAAAAAGACCTAGAATTTGACGGTGCAACTCAGTACGAATTCGCTAGGGTGCGGATTAATATCTTTGAAAGTCTGCGCGGTCCTGGGATGGTTTTGCGTCTAATTCCCATGAAAATCCTCACTATAGAACAATTGGGCTTACCGGCTGTGTTCCGGAATGTGTGCGATGTGCAGAAGGGATTGATATTAATCACCGGTCCGACGGGTTCAGGGAAATCCACCACCCTCGCAGCCATGATCGATTACATCAATAAAGAACACGCCAAACATATTATCACCATCGAAGACCCGATCGAATTTGTCCACCAAAGTCGTCGCAGTTTGATCAAACAAAGGGAAGTGGGAATACACACCCATGAGTTCGATAATGCCCTAAAAGCCTCTTTGCGGGAAGACCCAGATATTATTCTGGTGGGGGAGATGCGGGACAAATCCACCGTTAATACTGCTCTGAAAGCTGCCCAAACCGGTCACTTAGTCATGGGAACCCTGCACACCAACAGCGCCGTAAAAACCCTGGAGCGGATTTTAACTCTTTATACCGCCGAGGAACGGGAATCAATGCAAGTGGCGATCGCAGAATCCCTGGTTTGTATTATTTCCCAGGGTTTATGTCGTACCACCGACAGTAAACGGGCTGCTTTTCACGATATTCTCGTCAACACAGAAACCGTCAAAGATTACATTCGCAGCGGCAAAAATGACGAAATTCTCGAATTAATGAAAGATGGCGAATACTATGGCATGATTACCACTAATCAATCTCTATTTAACCTCTATCAAGAGGGACGGATTAGCGATGAGGTCGCCCTGGAAATGTCCCCAGTTCCCAATGAAATGGAGATGATGCTGCGGGGTAAAATCTAGAAAAACCCTGAAGGAAATTCTTGAGGGGTCAAGAGTTTAGTAGGCTAGAAAAATAGAAGCCCCTATTGATTCTCTACGGGAACCCCTCAAGTGACGACTTCTGCGATTGTGTTGCCCGATATTTTTAAAGGCATCGCCCTGTTTACCCCCGGGGGCGACCTGATCTACTGTATCGATCCTGATAAACAAACTCATTGGCATCTGAATCTTTGCGCTGCTCTCCAGTCCGCTTTAGGGTTGCCAGAACCGCCCCATTTTTTAGTTCCTAGTTTTACCGCTACCATTGATCGCTGGCGAGATCCCTACAGTCACCGTATTCATACTAGGGCTGAAGTCTATCCCCTTGTCCGTCGCTATCAGCCTTTATTAAAGGCTATTTTCGCCACGGACGATCGAGATTGGTTTACTGTACCTTGGCAGGAACAATCCTCTAATCCCACTATCTTAGAAACCTATCGTCAGCAGTTTCCCCAACTTTGGCAATGCCACGATCTGATTCTCCGTTATCAGGAGCACCCCGCAATGACTTCAGTGATTAGTGCTGACTCTGACTATACCAATCCTAGTCCCAAGGGTTATGTTTTGCGGTTATTTGTCTCCGGTAATAATGCCAATACTAAACACACCCTAGAATCGATCCATCAGCTTCTAGAACGAGAATTACACCATCCCTATACCCTGAAAGTGATCGATATCTCTAAGCATCCAGAACAAGCGGAATCTAATCATGTCTCTGCTATTCCCACTTTAGTCCGGGTTTGGCCGCAACCAGTAAAACGCATCATCGGCGAATTTGAGGATTTACCGCGAGTATTGCAGATTATCGCCACCGCTTAGGGTTTAAAGACTTCTGACTCAATCCCTCGCCACCATTCGCCCAATTTCATTAAGTCTTGCTGAATATCATCCAATTCTTGGATATATTCCTGTTGGGAAAGACTGGCGCGACGTTCTTGCAGTTTTTTGAGACGCAATTGCACCAACAGCCAAGGCTTGGAAATACCGTTAGTTTCTTCAATATAGCGAGCGATATCTTGACTATCCATAGTTTTCTACTGTTATTATCCCATATTTTGTCAAATTAACCCAAGATTCTTTTTTTTAGTTGCAGAAGATTATGTTTGATTTTAGCCACTATTACCCCTACGCCGAATTAGTTTCTTTCCTGAAAAACCTAGCTTCATCCTATCCTAATTTAATTAGCCTCACCTCGATCGGTAAAAGCTACGAAAATCGAGATATCTGGTTAACTACCCTCACAAATCAAGCCAGAGGACCCTATTTAGAAAAACCTGCCTATTGGATTGATGCTAACACCCATGCGGGGGAAGTAACAGGCTCTGCCGTCGCTCTCTACACTATCTCTCATCTTTTGAGCCAATACGGTCATAATTCCCAAATTACCAGACTTCTTGACCATTACACTGTCTATATTTTGCCGCGATTGGCCGTGGATGGAGCGGAAAAATATCTCACTACTCCCTATATGTTACGATCGAGTATTCGCCCCTATCCCCACACGGATGAGAAACCGGGGCTATATTCTGAAGATATTAACGGCGATGGTTTAATCTTACAAATGCGCCAAAAAGATACCTGTGGCGCTTGGAAAATTTCTGAACAAGATCCTCGCATTATGGTGCGTCGCGAACCGGAGGAATTTGAAGGAACTTTTTATACTTTGCTCACCGAAGGTTTAATCCGCGATTACGATGGCTATAATTTTACCACTGCCCCCACCCTAGAGGGCCTGGATTTTAACCGCAATTACCCCGTTTATTGGGTTCCTGAAGGGGAGCAACAGGGGGCCGGAGATTTTCCCTTTTCCGAGCCAGAAACCCGTGCAGAAGCCGAATTTTGGGCAAATAACACCAATATTAATGGCTTCGTTACCTATCATACCTATTCCGCAGTCATGTTGCGTCCCTATAGCACCCATCCCGATGAATATTTCCCCGTGGAAGACTTAGAAATGTATAAATATATTGCTGATAAGGGAAAAGCAATGACTGGTTATGAATGCGTTTCTGTCTATCACGATTTTCGTTATCATCCCAAAGAAGTGACTAACGGTGCCATGGATGATTACGGTTACGATCATTTTGGTTGGTATGGTTTTACGGTGGAGTTATGGGATGCACCCACCCAAGCAGGGGTGAAAAAAGACGATTATATTCAATGGTTTCGCTGGCATCCTTTTGAAGATGAATTGAAGTTACAGCGTTGGAATGATGAGAATTTGGCGGGAAAGGGTTTTATTAATTGGCAAAGTTTTCATCATCCCCAATTGGGAGAGGTGGAAATTGGCGGTTGGGACTTTAAAAATGTCTGGCAAAATGCCCCAGAAAAGTATTTACCGGATTTATGTGAGCAACAATGTCAGTTTACTATTGCCCATGCTTTAATGTCACCTCTTTTAGCTATCTCTCGTCTCGATCTTAAGTGGGAGGGAGATGGTATTTATCATCTGGTTTTACAGTTAGAAAATCAGGGATTCTTACCCACTTATACCAGTAAAAAGGCACTGGAAAGAAAGATTGTTCGTCCCATTCAAGTCAAGTTAAATTTGGCCGATGAGGTAAGTTTAATAGTGGGAAAATTAGAGCAGGAAATCGGTCACTTAGAAGGGCGATCAAATAAAGTATATAGTAGTCTTGCTCACGGTTTAGATTATCGCTGTACGGTGGAATGGGTGATTAAGGGAGTTTCTGGTCAAGAAATCGAGGTTATTGCTATAGCTGAAAGAGCCGGAACAGTTAGACAAAAAGTAATTTTATAGAGCTATTTTGTTCGATAAAATTGTTAAATAAGTCTCGTGGGATTCTGTGGGTAAAACTCGCAGTTTTTGGCTGCGAAGATCTGGTTCTAATCCCAAAGCTTCTAAAGGAATTACTCCTAATAAATTGTTTTGACCTCCGGGTAATTCCAAACATTCAAAAGTCCCTTCCCGTCCCGCGATAATCAAGGTAGCATCGCGAAAAATTCTCGCTTTTCCTATCCCTTTAGCCGTAGCCACATCTACTTCTTTTAAAAGCTGTAAACCCAAGCGGGAGATTACTTCCGGCACCAGACAAAGAGTAGTTGCTCCCGTATCCACCAAGACATTTTCTAGGGTAAGAGAGCGAATTTGTTCCGGTGCGATGATACCATCCTCCGCACGAATTTGATCCGCGCGATTGATAACTGTAATGGTGGTGTAGATTTTGCCCATATCTTCTGCAATAATTGCTGGCTCAACCATAATACTACCCTCAATTCTCCCTCTAATTATACCGGAATAATTGCCAACAAAATTGTCTAGTAACTTTAATTATTAATCCGGCCATCGGGCATAATTGCACCGTGTAAGTTAACTCCTATCAGATTAGCACTCATTAACTCGGCACGAGTTAGATTAGCATTACTTAAATCGGCATTGGTGAGATTTGCTCTAGCAAAGAAAGCATCGACTAAATACGCTTCGCTGAGATTAACTTCTGAAAGATTAGCCCTTGTTAAGTCAGCATGATTCATTCTTGCCGCTTGAAAATTAGCTCGACTAAGATTAGCTCGATCGAATTTTATTTGAGTCATAATTGCACGATGGAAATTTGCACCCATTGCTTCCGTATCGCTCATTTTTGACCGCACTAAATTGGCTCCTGTTAGATTTGCTCCCACTAAACTCGCCCCGATTAAATTAGCATCAGTAAGTAAAGCACCTTGCAGATCAGCATTAGTTAAATCCGCTTTTCTGAGGTCAACATTGCACAAATTAGCCTCCTTTAAATTGGCTCCTACTAGATTAGCTCGCAGCAGTTCAACCCCTTTCATATTAGCCCCTTGCAGGTCGGCGTGATAGAGATTAGTCGTTTGTAATTTAGTGTTATGATTTTTCTTTTCCTGACGCATATTTGTTCTCCGCAAACAAGCGCCACTGAGGTTAGCACCACTTAAATCAGCCCCCCGTAAATCCGCCCCGATTAAGTTAGCATCAAGTAAAATACCTAGGGTTATATCGGTATCACGAAGATCAGCCCCTTGTAGCAGCGCTCCGTGTAAATTGGCACTGCGTAAGTCCGCCCCATTTAAGTCAGCTTGGTTGAGACTAGCACCGCTTAAATTAGCTGCCACGAGATTAGCTTGAGCCAGATTAGCCCGGTTAAGATAGGTAAAGAGAAGATTAGCCCCGTGCAAATCCGCTCCATTTAAAACAATGCCAACTAAGTCAGCACCAACTAAATTAACTCCTGATAATCTTAAGCCACTAAATTGAGTTTCTCCTGCGGCATAACGTTCAATTAGTTCGTTGGGTTTCATAGGTATAATATCCAGAGAAATTTGGTTAAAAATTAAAGAATTCTTTGTAAAGCTTGCACCAGAATACCAGCGGTTTGAACGTTAGCATCCGCATCCATTTGGGTTTGAGCAATATCGTATAGTTGCCTTTCGATATCCTTGAGAGATTTCCCACTTTGGATGAGTTTTTGTAGTAAATCTTCTAGGGTATAACGTCGCAGGTTTGACCAATCTTGATCGCTCTGCTCCCAGGGATGAAATAGGAGTGAGTAAATCAATATTTTGACTCGTAAAGGATTAGCATACTGGAAAATTTCTAAACGAATTTCAAAGGGGTCATAGGCAGGAATTTGTGGGGAATTACTGGGGTTATTATCTAAGGAAGCTGGCTCGGAAGAATCACAATCATTATTTAGATGAACTGTTTGAGTTTTCAAGATTTGACTTTCTGACCCATTATCCTGTTCTTTGTCATCGTTATCAGTATCGTAGAGAGGCTCTAGCTGGGCAAGAATAATATCGGCTAGGGCTAGGTATAGAGCTTTTTTGTTAATATTTTCGGCAACTTGGGTGAGAGTTTGTCGCAAGCTTAAGAAATTAGGATTGTTTTGCTGGAGTTCTAAAATCATATTGGTTAAGCCATAATTATTAATCACCGCTTGATCGTTTTCCCAACGATTTTTACAGGCGGCAAACATTAATTTTTTAATTCTCGCCGTCTCTCGATGATTTTCTATTCCAATAATCACCTGTCTTAATAAATTATCTTCCTCGTTGTTGACAGGATTATTAACGGCAGCAAAGCTAGGGTTAACTTCTGCTTCTCCTGGTAATGATTCGCTGTCTTGGTCGGCAGCAATATCACTATATAATTTACTGATTTGCTTAATAATAACTGTGGCTACGCCCGCATAAACTTTAGGACGATTGAGGGTTTTAACTGATTGATAAACAGAAAAAGTTAATTGTTCTTTATTGGGTTTGAGTTGCACTAACTCGTTCACCAAGTCTTCCATAGCCACATTGTTTAAAATATTAGGATCATTTTCCCAATATTCTTTACAGATACAAAAGATTAATTTTTTGATCCGTAATTTTTCTTGGTGACTGTCGAGATAGCGAACTACGTCATTAAAAACGTCGATGGATAATTGCATAGTAACCTCTGATCCGAGAAAGTAGCCCGCCCTCGCACGCCTCTATTATAGCGGTATGCTATTAGTCTCTTGCGAGTCAGCTTGCAGGAGTACGGCGGATTCAGGCTCAGTCTGGTACATCTTCTAAGTGGAACGGCTTAGCCAATAAGGAGTTGTCTGTGCCAGATGGCTAGAGGAATCGCCGTATATAAGTGATTCCTAGCTTGTAGTGCCTGAACATATCCTAACCTAAAAGCGTGGCAATATTGAGTTAGCGTTGCTCAATCTAGTCTATCTTCCCTAAGAATAAGCTGCCCGCACATTTAAATTGCTTGTTAAGACGAGGCAAGAGGCACTCTTGCAAAAGGCAACCCCCCTGCCACCCCGGCATCGGGGGGGTTGGGGGGCAAGGGGGGCTAATCTAAAAATAAGCGGTTTAAATGCGTCTTAGCTTACCTAGTCTAACTCCTAAAATTAGCAAAAGATGATTTTTTCGTCTTTCTCGTTTTTAGTACAAATGTCTGAGTAAAATCGGAGTAAAGTCTTTAAGTTTAGGCGATCGATGCCCGATAGGGTTAGAGTAATCAGATAGAAACTGATTTATCGAGAGGCCATATTATCCCATGCTAGAACTCTACCAATTTGAATTATCTGCCTATTGTGAGAAAGTCCGTCTCATCCTCGACTATAAAGGACTTGCCTATAAAAAAAGGGACGTGGTGCCAGGGGTGGGACAATTGGACTTATTCCGTCTTTCCGGACAGCGACAGGTTCCCGTCCTCAAGGATGGTGATACTTATATTGCTGACTCGACGGAGATTGCTTTTTATCTCGATCGCAAGTATCCTGAAAAACCAATTATCCCCACAGATCCCCTCCAACGGGGTCAATGTTTATTAATCGAAGAATGGGCCGATGAATCCCTAGGATTAAAAGGAAGAACCGCTTTTCTCGGCGCTTTTGCCCAAAATCAAAACTTTCGTACCGCTTTTTTACCCCGGGAAACTCCCGATTTTATGCGCTTGTTGCTGGGTTCCTTGCCGGGGGAATTAATTGATATTTTTGGGACGGGTGTAGGTCTGGGAAAAGATGCTATCAATACGGCGAAAAAGGGGCTAGAACAGGACTTAGAGGCTTTAAACCTCATTTTAGCTAATCGTCCCTATTTAGTCGGGGATCAGCCCAGTTTAGCCGATTTAGCCGTGGCGGGATTAAGTCTGCTGCTTCAGTTTCCCCAGGGTTCCTATCTCAACTTACCCCCGGAATTGCAAGGCAAGGGGATTCCGGGGTTAGCCGATAATAGCGCCTACGAAGGCTTTTTTGCTTGGCGCGACCGTCTTTATAGTCAATACCGTCAAACTATTACCCCGGGTAATTCCACCCCTCCCATCGATTCCCCCAACTCCATCCAGATTGAATAGCAGAGCTTGACTAGGGTGTAGGGTGTAGGGTGTAGGGTGTGGGGTGTGGGGTGTGGGGTGTGGGGTGTAGGGTGTAGGGTGTGGGGTGTAGGGTGTGGGGTGTAGGGTGTGGGGTGTGGGGTGTGGGGTGTAGGGTGTGGGGTGTAGGGTGTGGGGTGTAGGGTGTGGGGTGTGGGGTGTAGGGTGTGGGGTGTAGGGTGTGGGGTGTAGGGTGTGGGGAGAATAAATAAAAATAATCTCCTGACTCCTGAATACTGAATCCTGAATACTGAATCCTGTCTCCTGTCTCCTGTCTCCTGTCTCCTGTCTCCTGTTAAGATTCCCGTAAAACGTAGCCGACACCGCGCACGGTATGAATGAGGCGTTTTTGACCACCAGCTTCCATCTTCAGGCGTAAATAGCGAATATATACCTCAATAACGTTTGATTCTCCTTGAAATTCTTCTCCCCAGACATTTTCGAGAATTTGCTCCCTTGATAATACTTCTTTCGGGTGAATCATGAGGTAGCGCAGCAGTTCAAATTCCTTCATCGTCAACTCAATATTTTTGTTTTTATAGGAGAGACGACGAGTGGCTAAATCTAATACTAAGTCACCGAAGCACAATTGTTCGGGGATAGTTTCCAGAGGTTGCAGGTAAAAACGGATTAATTTGAGAAAAGATTGCGAATTATAGGGTTTGAGAAAATAATCGTCGGCTCCCGCTTCCAAACAGGCGAGACGTTCTTCTAGGGTTTCTTGAGATACTAATAAAATAATATAAACGCGACTTCCTTGGGAACGTAAACGACGACAAAAAGTCACACCCGCTGCCGCTGCGAGGAAGCGATCGAGTATAATCATCGCTGGCTGCCAACTTGCCACTTCTGGAAAAGCGCTATCAATGCTAGGCACAATCAGGGGACGATAACCGGCTTCTTTCAAGTCCGCACTGGCTAGTTTAGCGATATTCTCCTCAATTCCCACCAAGAGAATTGAAGAATTTGTAACGGATGTACTCATGAGTTGGAAGCGGTAAAGAAATAGGAAAGATAGGGAGGCGACTAGCCAATTATACTTAATTGATTCTCGCCTAACCGATTTGATAAAAAAGTTAACGCTGTGGTGGGTTGGACAAAATTACCATTGACAGACCAACCGGTAACTCGATCGGGGGACGACCAGAGGCTAAGATGATCTACAGGTGGATCTGCATAAAAATTTTCTCGACCGCTACCCAATAAACAGGAACTCCAATGGGTAAAATAATCGTGACTAAGGCGATAAATGGGAAAATTACCGATTAATGGCACTCCCCACCCGTCCAGAGCGATTAAAGCTCGAATTTTCGCCCCTTGAGCTTGCCAATAATGAGCTAAAGCGATCGCATTTACCACCCCCGCACTAAACCCAATTAAGGTCAGGTCTTCTCCCGGTGAAAAAGCTTCATTTAAGCAAGAAAAAGGAGAAATAATCATATAGGGAGGTAATTTGACCGATTGGCTCCCCAGATGTCCTAAAAAATCCTCGGTCAATCTAGAATCATGAAAACCCGGACAAATCACTAAGGTCATAAAATTAAGTAAAAAGCGATGAGGAGACAGTAATCAGTTATCAGTAATCAGTTATCAGTAATCAGTAATCAGTTTTTTCTCCCTGCTCCCCTACTCCGTCTCCCCACACCCCACACCCCACACCCCACACCCCATCTCCCACACCCTACACCCCACACCCTACACCCCACACCCCACTCCCCCTAATCTTGCCACCTATGACCGTAGAATCCAGCTTACAACAGTTAAAAAGAGCTTCATCGGGACGATTACCCAGCAGTTACGGGGTCTATTTTAAGAATACCCTTGTGGCCCTCTGTCATGCTCTTGAAGATCATATCTTGCAAACTAGCAGCCCAGACAGTACAAATAAACCACTGGTCTTAGTCACCTTTCAACAGGGAAAATGGTATTTACAGGAAGCTGAGCGCTATTTAGATATTGCTCGCTCTTCTCGTCACATTGCGATCGCCGCCGTGGCCGATAGTGGTTTTTCTGAGCATAAAACCGGCAGTTTAGAGAATGTTTCGCTAGTGAACTTAGATAATAGCGATAGTTTGGTTAATGAGTGGAATTTAATCATTCTTTCCCCCGATTACGCCTCCATGGTACTCTGTCATGAGTTATCCCCAGAAGAATACCGGTCCGATAGTCAACCCCAAATAGACACGGAGCGAAAATTCTACGGTTTATGGACATTCGATCGCGATTTAGTTGAAAAAGCCGCTAGGATCTTAATTGAGCGTCTCCATCCCTATAATCCCAGTCTAGCGGCCGATTTAAGCAGACAACAGCAGGAAATTAGTCAAAATATTAATCCCATTCCCACGGATTTAACGGGAGTAGTCTCTCGCATTGTCACCTATCTGCAAACCAGTCAACAGCAGTTAGTCACCGTCAGCAGACAAACGCGAGAATTAAGCGACTTAGAAGGACAAGCATCCCGTTTAAATAAAAATTTGGCCGCGAATAAACTGCAAGCTTTTCTAAGAATGGCTCAAAAGGTCGATGAAAGAGATATTGATAATCCCCTTGCTTCCCTACAGGTGGCCGCTTTAGCGGAAATGTTGGGACAATTGCTCGATTTACCCACCCTGAGATTACGACGCTTACGATTAGCCGGTTTATTATACCGCATCGGTCTAGCGGAGGCTCCGATCGAAGTTTTTAGACAGCGTGCCAGTCAGTTAGAGGGAGCAAATGCGTTATTTTGGCGGGATAGATCGGTGTTAGGCGCACAATTACTCGCTACTATGCCCGAATTAGCCCCAATTCAACAGATTATTTACCATGAGTTTGAATACTGGGATGGTAGCGGGGTTCCCAACGGCTTAAAAGGGGAAGAAATCAGCCTAGAGTCGCGAATTTTAGGATTATCGGCCTATTTTCAGGAATTAACTCAACCGCGAGGCGACCGACTAGCTCTAGATTTAGGAGAGTCCCTAGAGCGTTGTCAAAATTATAGCGGGATTCGTTTCGATCCCGCTTTGGTAGAAAAATTAACTTCGGTAATTCGTCTGTGCGAAATGGGATGGATGCAATTACCCGATCGCCCTAGTCAAGTCCCCGCCGTCTGGTTAGAATCAGTTTAGATTAGGGTCTGCTGAAAAAGTTTTTCGTGGGGGTAGGGTGTAGGGTGTGGGGTGTGGGGTGTGGGGTTTTACCCATTTTCAGGGGGTCAATTACCTAATTTTCAGGGAAAAAGTGCCTAAATTTCCCCCCCGATCACCCCCATGTCTGGCACTTTTTGATGGGAAAAAAGTCTAAAATTCTTATCCAACAAGGTTTTTAGATTTATTCAGCAGACCCTAGATTAGACTCCGATTAAACTCTGCATGGCACGTCCCATATTAGCTGGTTTAAAAGCTGCCATGGCCGCGGTCGGTTCGTAGCCGCAATGTACCATACAATCGGCACATTGAGGATTGCCACTGGCCCGACCGTAGTTATCCCAATTGGTTTCTTCTAAAAGTTCCCGAAAGCTTTTGTAATGTCCTTCGTTGAGCAGATAACAGGGTTTTTGCCATCCTAAAAGACTATAGCTAGGACTACCCCAAGGAGTGCATTCATAGTCCTGTTCACCGATGAGAAAATCGAGAAAGAGAGGATTATGGTTAAAATTCCACTTTTTCTGCCTTGATTTCCAGGGTGAGAGAATTTCTCGGAATAAAGCTCTAGTTTGCTCCCGTTTCAAGAAACTATCTTGATCAGTGGCCCACTCATAACTGTAGCCGGGGGAAATCATCATGCCATCGATGCCCAAAGTAGCGAGAAAATCGAAAAATTCCTGCATTTCTCGCGGCTCTGTGCCTTCAAAAACCGTGGTATTAGTAGTAACCCGAAAACCTCTCGCTTTCGCCGCTTTAATCCCTTGTACTGCCTTATCGAATACTCCCTCTCGATCCACACAGCGATCGTGATGTGCTTTTAAACCGTCCAGATGGACACTAAAGGTAAGATAGGGTGAAGGAGTAAATTTATCCAGGCTTTTCTCCAATAACAGGGCATTGGTACAGAGATAGACGAATTTTTTTCTGTCCACTAAACCCTTGACAATTTCATCGATTTGTGGGTGTAAAAGCGGCTCGCCCCCGGGGATGGAAACCACGGGAACCCCGCATTCTTCCACCGCTGCGAAACATTCTGCGGGGGTGAGATGATTACGGAGGATTTCCGGGGGATGTTGAATCTTACCGCAGCCAGTACAGGCTAAATTACAGCGAAATAGGGGTTCTAGCATTAAAACTAAGGGAAAACGCTTTTTTCCTGCTAGACGCTGTTTCAAGATATAGGAAGCAACCACTAAAGCTTGTTGCAGTTGGACAGCCATTTGCTCACACCAAAAGGATTCTAAGTCATTATAGACTGTTAACAGGGCATCAAGGCATAGAAGCCTAGAAAATGGCAAATTGAAGGTAGGTTGGGTTGAAGCATGAAACCCAACACCTGCATGGGTTGCGAAGTGCGCTAACCCATCCTACAAATAATTGTGCCTCCCTACTTATCAGCTTTTATTTATCCGATTAATTGGCCCTTATCACCTTGATCGAGCTGATGACTTCAAGACTAATGACTCCTAACCTTAACGACAATTTTTGATTTTTACAAGAGGTCTATTATGAGTTCTTTAGGCGATCGCTTCAAGAAATTTGCGGGTAAAACTCGCTATGTGGTCTGTCGCTTATTTTTGCATCTCTACGGCCAAGAAATCGCACCCCTGATCGGTATTCTTAATCGTACCGGCCGGGAGGCGATCGATTGCGAAGGCGATTTAGAGGTCATGGGAGAGGGTTTAGTAGAAATTTGTCAAAATCTGCTGCAGATGAACCTCTATTGGTTTTCTGTGGCTAATGAGGGTGATATTTTTTGGAGTGAGGGGGAAGCGGGAGACTATGTTAACGAACTGTTTACCGATTCCGCGGCCAGATACTTAAGTGAATCGGTGTCTTCACAGTTGGGGGAAAACGAACCCTTAACTTTACCCGTCACCGATAACTTAGTTGTTATGATCACAATAGCCTTCGAGGGTGAGAGTGCTGCTTTAGAAACTAGCCTAGCCGATCGAGAGGCCCTGGAAGATGGTTTAAAATCAATAATTAACCTTCACTACCAAGGTCGGCTGCGTGCGATTCAGGTACATTTTTCTCCTGCTCAATTGGGAGATGAATTGACCAATGAGCAACTATTACTCAATTTCCCAGAATTGCTGCCTTTATAGTCTTAATTTTGCCCTTATGCTGCGCCAAGTAACGACAATCTTTTTAATTCTTACCCTTTGTTGCACAACGGTGGCCTGTGGTTCCTCGTCAAATCAAACTCAGTCACCGTCAGCTAATAACAGTAGTGTAAGACGAGAATCCAATCAGGTTAGTAGCGGTCGCTACGAGGTGCAACAAGCTACCTACGATGATGGAGATGGCACTTATACCTTAATGCTGTTAAACACCCCTGGGGGGACTTCTCCCCTCTTTCGCACCACTAACCTACAAATGGCTAGATTAACCGATGAGGACATTGCTAAAGGGGAAAAAACCGCGGTAGAAATCAACGGTGATCAGGCTACCCTGTACATGACCGAAGATTTTAAAATTGAGTATGTCCATAATGTCACGGAAGTGCGGCAAAATCCCCAAACCGGACAACAGGAAACCGTGGTGATTCGACAAGAATCGAGTTTTTGGAGTCCTTTTTTCGGTGCTGTTGCTGGTCAAGCTTTGGGTAGTTTGCTCTTTCGTCCTCAATATTACGTTCCTCCCCTCTATACTCCGGGAGGTGTGATGACCGGTTTTGGTGGTTACGGTTCCACCTATAATCAGGCAGTAGATCAATACCGGACTAAACATAATAGTCCACCTCCGGCAGTCAAAAATCAGCAAACTCTCCGTTCTACCGGCAATTTACGTCGTTATCCTAGCAATACTTCCTCTAGTCCCAATCGCAGCACCACCACTACCACAAAACCCAGTGGTTCCGGTTATGGTTCTAGTACCCTGAAGAATTCGGGTAAATCTGATAATGTCAAACGTTCTCCTAGTTTCGGTTCCTCCGGTTCCCGTCGTACCCCTAGTCGCAGTGGTTTCGGCAGCAGCAGACGCGGCCGACGTTAGGGGGATTTGACTAGAGTGGTGGAAGATTAACCCCGTCTTCCCCACCTCAGACATTGGAGATGACAACTACTTAGTAGCAACCATTTTGCGAATTTCCGAATAGAAAACCGTCTGGCGATCGCCATTGGCTGACTGGATAATACTGGTACGCAATCTCAGATTAGGACTAGCAAACCAGATTCTTTCCTCGATACGATGGTGATTGTCCTCGATGGTTAAAGTTAAAGCTTGATCGCTTCTGAGATGATATTCTCCCAGCGCTGCCGATTTACCGTCCGATGTAATTAATTTTCCTTGCCAAGGATTCTCTGAGGGTAGCCAAACTAAATAGCTAGAACCGATTTTTTTCGGTTGTCCATAATCTACAGAATTATCCCAAGTCGCTTTCCATCCCCCCAGACTGGTCTGGGACTGACAGTTATTTTCTAAACATAATTGCACCACATCGACAGCATCGGCAGCCAGCAAATCGATGGTGATTTCTGCTTTATTATTGGCAACTTTTTGGGCAGCTAATTGATAACTGGTGCGCTGAGAAAACCATTTACCCGCACAGAGATTAATAAATTCTTGAATGTCCATGAATGGCTGTAGGCAAAGATTGATCGCTCTGGAAGAATAGATTATTTATTCTATCCTATCCCTAGACGTTGGCCAATTTTTGCAAGGATAAACGGGCAGCTTCGCGCACTTGTGGATGTTCGTCCTTGACCAAAAATTTTAAGGCCGCTCGCGTTTTTTCCGCCGGAAGGTGGCCTAAAGCTTCCGCTAATCGCTGCCGGATTAACCAGTCATCGGAGTTAACAAAAGTTAAAAGCTTCTCGACGGTTTCCACTGCTTTGATTTCCCCAAGAGCGGCAATAGCGGCCTGTTGAATAACCGCTTCGTTACTATCGAGGGCCGATAATAACACCTGTTTGGCCCGAATATCGCGCAAATTGCCCAAAGCGACGGCGGCACTAAAGCGGACTAACCATTGTGTGTCTTCGTAAAAAGCTCGTTGTAGGGGTTCAAAAGCGCGAATATCTTCTAAATAACCTAAAGCCCCCGCAGCATCGGCGCGAATGCCATAATCGGCATCATTGGCTAACAAATCCACTAGGATAGGAAAGCATTCCTCGGTTTGTTTGACTCCCAAGGCAAAGACAGCCATCGATCGCACTGGCAGCATTTCATCATAAAGGACTTTTTTGATTAAGGGTACAGCCTCCTCCGGGGTCACTTCTCGCAGGGAGGCCAGGGCCAACAGACGGTCTTTAGAGTTGCTGCTTTCTAACTGGAGGGCAATGTTTTCTATATCAGGCTTGCTCATTTTTGTCAATCACTTGTAATATTTCTTTAATTCTAACGCAATTGTTTCTAAGTCAGCAGCCTTAGGGGACTGAAACGGCTAATTTTTGTGTGTTACAGCGTTTCTCATAAAGATGAAGTGTAACCTAATTTGGTATGGAAGACCGACTCCCGAAAACGAAAACTTCGTACCTGATCATTAAGATAACTGCTATCAACAGGTTCGGGATATTGCTTGAGAAAAATTAATTTTTGGTGTCGGAATGTTCAATTTGCTACAACTTCGGTTGACGGAATTGATAAACATCAATGAGCGCCCGTACCCAACCATTAGCAACAGATTCTAATAGTCGATCGCCTTTTTCTTTACTTGCATTAGTAGCATCTCCCATCACTCCACTTTTAGTTAATTCCTTAGTTAACCAAGCAAAGGGTAATTTTCCTTCCATAGTTAACAAACTATTTTCTGGCAAACCTTGGGGATATTCTCGGACGGCCCGCTCAATTTTTACCTGTTCTGGCAGTAATGATAACATAATGCTAGTTTCCACATCTCCTGCATGAATACCGTATTCTAATTCATATTCCGAGAATAATTCAGCCGCATTGTGGGGAACTCGCCAAGTGAAAAAAGGAAATACTAAAAAATCGGGATATTGTTGATGAATATCCCTCGCAGCAATTTCCATAACTTGGGGTTGTCCGCCGTGGGAGTTCATTAATACTAATTTGCGAAAACCCGATCGATAGAGACTTTCAGCCATCTCTTTAATGACTGTTAATACGGTGGCTGCCGAGAGGGTAATAGTACCTGGAAAAGACCAATGTTCGTTAGATTTTCCGTAGTAGAGACAGGGTAAAGCAAAGGCAGGAATATTAGTATCTAATTTCTCGAAAGCTTTGCCTAAAACCCCTAAACTAATGGCAGCATCGACGGCAATAGGGAGATGGGGTCCGTGTTGTTCGATCGCACCGATGGGTTGAATAATTACCACATTTTCCTTATCTGGCATTGCATCTATATCGGTCCAAGTAAGATAGGGAAAATAACGATGTGGGGGAATAAAACCGTGCATCATAATTTTATTGGGGGTGAGGGATTAGGGTTAGGGGAAAAGTTACTGTTTATTTGGTAATTTTATCACTAATTCTTGGCTAGGTGGCCAATCGTCTTTATCGGTCATGGCTGGCCAAAACTAATCCCTATAGCAACAAAACCTGTTTGATTGGGCAAAAACACCAGGGGCGACTTGTTTTTTTACCCTTGTTACTGAGCATCTTTAAGTCTTTTCTTTAAGTATTGTTGTTAATGTAGCTTATTAAGATCAGCGATCGCACTTAGACTCACAGCTTCAATCAATCTGCATGGTGCGTTCCCCAAAATCGATCGCATTTCAGGAAATGACCTAAATAAGTAGCTAGGCATAATTAATTACACATATCTAACTACCTCTTGCTTCTCCTAACCAAGAACCTTTTACTTAATTACTGTTTATTTTGTAATTTTATAACTAATTCTTGGAAAGGTTGCCAATCATCTTCATAGGTAATAGCTTCCCAAACCGATTCGATTAGCGGTCTAAGTAAAGCGGTTTTAGGATTATAATGCGTTAAGGTATCGCCAATTTGAGCCAGAGAATCTAGGGGTAATTGATTTAAGACCAAACTATATAATTCTCGCCAACGTTGCCAATCAGCTTTCGGTAAATCCATATTTTCAAGAATTAGAGAACTATTCTCTCGCCAACCGTAATTAAATTGTTCACTTAATTGATAGAAAAAGTCGTGATAACCGATGCCAGTTTCTTGGAGAACTTCCACAGTTTTGCTGACCAGTAAAGCAGATTCGGGAGTAAAAATATCCTCAAAACCTAACTTTTTGAGCATTATTGTTTGATAATAAAAATTGTAATGCTGGTCATAGTTAGCCAAAGCCATATCTAATTCTAACAAGGAGACGACCATGGCCAGGGGAGATTGCAGTAACTCTAGATTTAAGCGACAAATAAAAGGCTGATTGCCATAACTATAACGGCCACCGTAGTCGAAATAAGCCGCCGTAAATTGGGGGTTATAGGAAGGAATAAAAGCGTAGGGACCATAATCGAAACTTTCCCCAGTAATTGACATATTATCGGTATTGAGAACCCCATGACAAAAACCTGCGGCCATCCATTGGGCCGCTAATTTAGCGGTTCTTTCAATCAAAGCGGCGTAAAATTTTAAATAGCGATCGCTATCTTGGGGATCGATTTCAGGATAATAATAAATAATTACATGATCGAGGAGTCTTTTAATTAAATCGCTACGTTTAATATGAAATAAACGCTCAAAAGTCCCGAAACGAATATGAGAATTACTAACTCGAATCATCACCGAAGATCGCGTCGGGGAAGGTTCATCACCACGCCAGAGGGATTCTCCCGTTTCCACCAAACTGAGACAGCGAGAGGTATTCACCCCCAAACCCCGTAAAGCTTCCCCAGCTAAGACTTCTCTAACTCCACCCTTGAGAGTTAACCTACCGTCCGCATGACGGGAATAGGGAGTCCGTCCCGATCCTTTCGTGCCAAAATCGTATAATTTGCCATCAATACCCCTAACTTGACCGTAGAGAAAACCGCGACCATCCCCTAAAAAAGGATTATACTCGCCAAATTGATAACCGTGGTAACGCAGGGCCAAAAAAAGTGTCAGGGATTGAAATTTACCAAAAGCCTCGATAAAATGCTCATCTAAGGTTAATTCTGGCTGAATTCCCACCAAAGGTAATAAAGCATCATTGCGAAAACGAAGGATATGACGGGGAAAATCTGCGGCTGCGACTTGATCATAGTAGTGGTCTCCCAAGTCCTGCATGGCGCTTTCGTAAGGGAGACTGAGAAAGGGATTGGTGAGATGGTCTGTCATAGTGGTGGTGTCGATCGAGCTTTGAGGCGTTAAAGTGATAAAGATAGCCAAAAAATTTTCCTACTGAGACTATCAAACAGCGATGCCCGATTCTATTATGTATCAAGGGGACTATTTTCTTGTCCTTGAGGCCGATCAACCTGAACAATTCCAGACTCCCGACCAGTTACGGGATAAGTTAAAAGATGTAATCACCGCAAAACCGGAGATTTGTCCCCGACAATTGGCGAAATTCTCTAGTTTTGAGGAAAAAGCTCTCTATTTGCGCGATAATTACTGCGAGTTAGACCTGGGTGGGGAGGGTTATCTACAATGGTATGTGGTCCGTTTGGAAAAATAAGGAAACCCATTATTAAGTAGTTAGGTGTTAAAAACTGTCAGACACCCCCCTTATCAAGGGGGGATTAAGGGGGGATCAATCTTCAATTTAATTATAACCAGCTACTTAGTTATTAAGGCAGAGGCAATCAGAGCAATTATCTTTTTAACTTTTTACTTTCTAACTTGATCATTATGGGAGAAATAGAAGATTTACTGGCACAAATGAAGGCAGAATACCAGAAACGGGATCAGGGAAAACCGATACCGTCCCCTTCTTCTGGCCAAGAAAAAGATCGTTCCCCGGCTGGATTTAAGGTTAATTATGCCAGCGATTCTTCTACCGATGCGCTTTTAAAAGCTTTAGCCTTAGAAAACCAAGAAAGGCAACAACAGGAGGCAGCGGAAAAAGAAAAAGCAGCGGCATTAAAACAGCAGCGCAAGCGAGAAGCTTTAACTAAAAAGGCAAAGCAATGGTTAGATAAATTGGATGCCAAATCGGAGGAAGGACGCTGGTTTGAGGAGTTTTCCTATGGCTACGATTCTCCTTTAGAAGCGGCGATTACCTATCTAGAAGCTCTGGGAGAAGTGGATATTTCTAACTGATCAGGTCTAATTTAAAGTTGTGGGTAAATTTGCTTGGTCAAAAACTCGATTATGCCACCAAATATTATCACCGGCTAGAATATTTGTGCCGTAACGAGGAACGATACCATAAACAGTGCCGGGGTCATAATCCAAAGCTTGACTGATGAGATTGTAGAGACGTTGTAGATCAAAACCCCGGGGGTCACAATGGGGATATTTTCCTTGATTAATCAGAAAACTATCGATGGCAAAATGGCTGACAATTTGCGGTAATTGTCCCGTTTGTAAGGCTGCGAGGAGATAATATTTCGCTGTTTGTTGGTATTGAAAATCGCTGTAACCGGGGAGGGGTTGCAAGCGTCCTTTGGTCAAACAGTGGGATCCCGGCGCTTGTACCAGTTCAATGTTAACACTGGAGATAACCCGACGATTTCTTTCGGCAAAAACTGGTCGCAAGCGATCGCAATTAGGGTGAGATAGCTGCTGACAAATCGCCTCTGTTGCCCATAATGCGGTAGTTTTTGACCCATCAAAGTAATTTATGGGATATTGCTTGACTAAACGCTTAAAGACGGCTTCTGAAGGCGTATTTAACCAAATTCTCGCCCTTTTTTCTAACTCAGTGGCCGATCGCGTACTCAAAGGAACACCCTCTAAAGCAAGTGCAAAACCCTTGACGCGGATAGTTTCCGGGGTAAGTTGCCACAGTTGACGCACTAATTGATCCCTGGTGTCTGCGGGCAGCATTTCGGCCGCTTGTTCATAAAAAGTGGCAGTGGGACGGTGACGTTCAAAAAAAGGCCGGGCGATCGAGTCTAAAATATCTCTATCCCTAGAATTCGCTTTGCGGGGAATGTAAACATTCGGACCCAATTTCATCGGACCGCGAGCAGATTTTTTCTGTTCTTCGATGTTACCCGCAGTCATACTCCAAGCTGTATCGTGGAGAATAAACAAAGGAGTGCGATCGAGGGTTAATTCGGTTTCTGGCGGGGTAATTTGCAAAAATTCGGCGATTTTCTGCTTTTCTAACTCATCTAGACTCTTACCGGCTAAATTCTCCCCCACAGTGGAGGGATTAAAAATATTTATGGTTGCAGTGGAGAGACTAGAGGTATTCAGTTTTAAAATCACTAGGGACAAGACTAAACTAATCACCAAAGAAGTCACTCCCCATCGCCATTGTTCCGGGGGAAAGATAGAATATCTAGGGAGAGAAAATTGTCTTGATTTTTGCCGTCTTTGTCGATTCATCGGACTTTTTTAACGCGCTTTCCACCTATTGTATTGACTTTCTCGAAAAAGGGAATTAATAGGCAATAGGCAATAGGCAGCTTCCCCACACCCCACACCCTACACCCCACACCCTACACCCTACAAATAATTACTGAGGAACCATTGGGTATTAAAAGCTCGATCGCAGGATATTTCTAGTAATCTTAGGCCTGATTCTGGTAAAACTGCGATTTTTTGCTGAAAATCAGTCCAATCGCTGATTAAATGGTAATCGATACCGTAGGTGTGACAGAGTTGGCAAAAGTCGATATTTTGGGGAGTGGCAAAAAATTCTTCAAAGGGAGGGTCAAATTTGGCGATCGGCAACATCTGGAAAATGCCTCCCCCCTTGTTATTGATTAAAATTATGGTCAAGGAGCCAACAAAATATTTTTTGATTAAAAAACCATTTGTATCGTGTAATAGGGCTAAATCTCCCGTTAATAGTAGGCTGGGAACATTTTTATAAGCTATTCCTATCGCAGTGGAGAGGTTGCCGTCGATGCCATTGGCCCCGCGATTAAAATAGGGACGAATTTGGCGATCGCTAGGCGGGTTAAAAAATTCGGCATAGCGAACGGGCATACTATTAGAGATAAAGATCGGAGTCTGGGGGGGGAGGTATTGGGAAAGCAGCCAGGGGATTTTTCCTTCAATCAGTTTAGTTTCTGCTGCCAAAAGGCGATCGATAGTTAATCTAGCTTGCTGGTCTAATTTTTGCCATAATTGCCGATATTCTCGGTTATTATCGGTTTTATCTGGGAATAGATGCCCTAATTGCTCGATATTTCCCCTGAGATGTCCGGTTTTTCCCTGTAGAGGATCGTAATTATCGGGATGGGGATCGATAATCCAGCGCGGACAGTCGATTTCTTCTAACCAGGTCCGTAATTCTTTGCTGGTGGGTAATTCGCCAATTTGTAGGACAACATCGGGGGTTAATTGGGTTTTAATGGCAGGATTCCGCAATAATAAATCATAGGTGGTGATGAGATGGGGATTTAACCCTGCATAGTTTCGCAGAGGAGATAAAGCTTCCGCTAAGACGGGATATTGTTGCGATCGAGCTAAATTAGCGATCGCCTGACAGTAACTTTCAGGGTTTTGCGGGGAAGCTAATCCCCCGATGATAATTCCTTTGGGGGGTAAAGAAGGAATTTCGACAATTGAGTGGTTAATAGGGATATTTTGCCGAGATATATGGCTAAAAAAAGCTTCTTGGTCAAAATTAGCTTCTAAATTGCTAATTTCCAGATCGGGAGTTGGTGCCAGGGGATCCCGAAATGGTAAGTTCAGATGCACCACTCCGGGGACAGGATCGAGACAGCGCAACCACGCGTGGATGATAGTTTGACGGAGATAGCGTAAACGCTCGATATTGGCACTAGGACAGCTAATTTCCGCTTGCCAATTTGGATAATTACCGTAGAGTTTGACTTGATCGATAGTCTGACCGGCATGAGCATGACGCAATTCTGGGGGGCGATCGGCGGTTAGAATTAATAAAGGGACATGACTTTCTTTTGCTTCAATGACTGCGGGATAAAAATTAGCCGTGGCAGTGCCGGAAGTGCAGACTAAAACCACCGGTTGAGATAATTGTTTGGCTAATCCCAGGGCAAAAAAAGCGGCCGAGCGCTCGTCTAAGATGGGAATAGCTTCAATCTGGGGATGTCTTGCCAAGGCTACCGTTAAAGGAGTCGAGCGCGATCCGGGAGAAACCACCCCTATCTTCAATCCCAAACGGGCCAATGTTTCGACTAAAATAGAACCCCAAAGTGTATTAAGATTGCGAAAATCGAGCGACATTTATCAGTTCAGTGCAAAGGTTAGGGGACAATAAGATAAATTTAACATTGGCTGGAACTGGCCAAGAATAAGTTATTCCTAAGTCAGTGATGCAGAAGTTATTAAAAGAGGGCGAAGGCAATTGGCCCCTACAATAATATTATGGAGCCAATGGTAGGGGCGCATCACCTGCGTCAAAAATGTCCTATAGATATTTCGACCAAATTGAGATGCACCCAGTTTTCAAGTTCCCTATAGCCAAAGCAAACTAACATCAATAGGTTTTGAAAATTTTCCCTTATGATCCTGATTACAGACCAAATTTACCAGCGCATTTTCAGCCACGCAGAATCTACCTATCCCGAAGAATGTTGTGGGTTACTCTTAGGAAAAATTACCGAGACAGCAGCCGAAGTCATCACCGTAGAAACCACAGAAAATAACTGGTCAGGTAATAGGAAAAACCGCTTTAGTATTGCACCAGAAGTGCTTTTACAAGCTCAAAAATCGGCGCGGGAAAACCAGCTAGAAATTATCGGTATCTATCATTCCCATCCCGATCATGCCGCCATTCCCTCGGAAATTGATCGCCAATTAGCCTGGTCAGGATATACTTATTTAATTGTCTCCGTAGTTTCAGGACGAGCGATCGATTTACAAGCTTGGCAACTGGACGAAGGCGAACAATTTCAACCGGTAAAAATATTGTAGTCTGGTTGGAAATACCAATTGGCAACCCTAATCCCGCGACAATTAACTAGAGCTTCAATCGATTTAATCGGGATCGGTCTTCTTCCGGATCGGTTTTAGCCAACGTCGTTTTTCCCCGATTTTTCCCGGGCAAAAGTGCAATGGCATCCACGGGTATTATGCCTAGGAATAGGTGGCAGCCGTGGGACTGGGTTCGAGATCTTTTTCCTTTTTAGAAGGACTGGTAAATTAATCTTACCAATTAAAAGGTCCCAAAGCCCGATCGTTGTAATCGCCACCTTCGACAATAAAATGAATGACCATCGATTTACGGGTTAGCAGGGTATTATTAATCTTCCCACCACCATGAATTAACATTCCGTGCCAGAGAAGAATTTCTCCTTTTTTAGCAGTAAATGATTGACAGTCATAATTCTGAGCGCGCTTGTTAACATAATCTTGGTATTGGGGAATTTTATCGGCAGTAACATTTTTAAGATTGATGGCGGGATAGTCGTGAAAAAAGTCAGTTACTTTGATATTTTTATGAGATTTAGGATAAAAAATTAGCGGCCCAGCATCGGCGGAAATATCTTCTAATGCAATCCAAACACCGACTAAATGATTAGCAGGATGAACATAAAAAACTGCCATATCCTCGTGCAGCCCCTGCTCTGTACCGTGCAGGAAGTTGATGGAATATCTCGGTTCGCAGGATTTGCCAATAATTAAATTAACTAAATCTCTCAGATTTTGATTGTCAAAAATTGCTCGAGCAGCGGGGGAAATCTCATGAAAGGCATGGAGTCGCCAAATAGAATTAACTAAGGCTTTTCTTTGCTCCATATCTAGGTCTAAAACTTGCTCGTGACTCAAACTCGCCGGTAGATTTTCTGCTTGAATGCCTTCAATTCTTAATCCAGGAATAGCCGATTCTAGGAAAAATAAATCGGCTAATTCCGCTACTAAATTATCGATCGCCGTTGCGGGAATTAAATCTTTGACAATACAATAACCCAATTCTCGCCAATGGTCAAGGAGTTGATATTCTCGTTCGGAAATTCGCTGTTGTTGACGAGCTTTTTGCAGGGATTTTTCCGCTCGCGAGCGATCCAACCAGGGTAATTCGGCAGTAGAATTGAAAGACCAGGGCAAATTTTTTAAGATATCGGCAATTTTAAGAATCATACTCAGTTCATCTTTTCCGAGCTACTTTCGGACTATTCTAATCTATGAGTGTTCGGTCTAGTCTGTCAACAGATATAAATTATTTGAAAAACCCCCTAGGATGAGTTAGGAGGTTACAGGGAAAAAATTAATCAGAGTTGATGGGATTAACTAGCGCTAACTTCAGCAGGATAAACGCTAACTTGACGGCGACTTTTATCCTTGTATTCAAATTTGACCACACCATCAATTAAAGCGAATAAAGTATCATCGCCACCACGACCAACATTTTTACCCGGGTGAACTTTAGTACCCCGTTGACGGATGAGAATATTTCCCGCTTTTACCACTTGACCACCGTAGCGCTTAACGCCTAGGCGTTGGGAACGAGAATCGCGTCCGTTGCGGGTACTACCCGTACCTTTCTTATGAGCCATAATTTCTCTCCAAATGCTTTTTTGATTCTAAAAGTTATTCTTCTTCATCGCTACTATCTTCCACAACTTCAGCGCCAGAGGTAGCAGCGGCAGCAGTTAGGGTCTTACCGTTATAATTGATTGAATCAATCATAAAACGGGTAATTTCTTGACGATGACCGCGTTTTTTACGGGTTTTCTTTTTCGGGCGCATTTTATAGACAATAACTTTTTTGCCCCGACGATGTTGCATGACAGTCCCTGCCACGGTGGCCCCTTCGATAAAGGGCTGACCGATGCTAATATCATCCTCATCATGGATTAATAGCACTTTATCGATGGTATGGGTACTTTGTTCATCGACGGGAAGAAGTTCGATATCGTAATAGCGACCGGGTTCCACCCGAATCTGTTTGCCACCGGTCTCAATAATCGCGTAACTCATAAATTTTCTGCGCTCGTTTTGCCGTACAGGTAGCTGAAAAAAATTCCAGCTTTTGTGCTAATGTCTTCACCTGATCCGAGCAGGAATTGACACAATTTACTATTATCTAATATTCGGGGGGCGATTGTCAAGCTTTTTAGCCACCGATTCGCTATATACTAAAAATAATCTTACGAAAAACTCAATTAAACCGTTATGGAACAGTGGGAAAGCAGAGGACACCTGTTAACCGAACAAATTAACCCAAACAGCCTAAATTTAGACCAATTAAACCCGCTCGAATTGGTGGATCTCTTCAATCGCGAGGATGCCCAAACCCTAAAAGCGATCGCCATGGCCCGGCAAGAATTGGCCCTGGCGATCTCCCTGACCGGTCAAGCTCTGGCTAAAGGTGGTAGACTCTTTTACATTGGGGCGGGAACCAGTGGCCGGCTGGGGGTTTTGGACGCGGCCGAATGTCCCCCCACCTTCTGCACTCCCCCGGAATTGGTACAGGGAATTATCGCCGGCGGGGCAGCGGCACTGGTGCGTAGTTCCGAAGATTTGGAGGATAAAGCGGAAGATGGGGCGGCGATTATTGCCCAGCGAGAAATTCACGAATTAGACGTGGTAGTGGGGATTACCGCCGGGGGTACCACCCCCTACGTTCACGGGGCTTTACAGGCGGCAAAACAGCGAGGTGCGACGACGATTGCCATTAGTTGTGTCCCCGCCGAACAGGTGGATATCCCTGTGGATGTGGATATCCGCTTATTGACAGGACCAGAACTTTTGGCCGGCTCCACGCGCCTGAAAGCGGGAACGGTGACGAAAATGGCTTTAAATATCCTTTCCACAGGGACAATGGTGATGTTAGGCAAGGTTTACGGCAACCAGATGGTCGATGTGGCTGTTACTAATCATAAACTCCATGACCGCGCCCTGCGGATTATCTGCCACCTTACCGATGTTAGTCGCGAGGAAGCGGCTATTTTACTGGAAAAAAGTGGCCGCCGGGTTAAATTGGCTTTGTTAATGCAGAAAACGGGACTTTCGGCGGCCGCAGGACAAGAATTGTTACAAAAGCATCGGGGTCAATTACGGGCCGCTCTGCAAGCTTATAATCAAATTGATTGATAAAAACCTATTGATTTTGACTTTCCTATGGTTAATATTTCTTTGGAAATTGCTGCGATTGCTGTTATTTTCCTCGTCGCTGGTGCTATCTTGACTTGGAGTTTTTATCGGTCTAAACCCTACGGCCAACTGGGAATTTTAGCTTGGTTACAATCCTTGGTACTAATCGCTCCTTGGTTAATTTTTTTCGGGCTATTTGCGGCGGGAATTGCTCTCAATCTAGCGGTAATTCTCTTTTTACTGGTTGCTTCCACAATTATCTATATTTATTTAGGCAACCGTTTACGCTTACTGAAAACCAATCAGATAATTGAACCAAAAGTTAACCAGGCAGTTAGCCAGTCCGTTACTCCCCTAGAAACTCCGGCAGCGGTTACAGCAATTGTGCCGGATGTGATGCCAATTTCCGAACAGGATCTAAAAGTTATTCAGAGTATTTTTGGGATAGATACTTTTTTTGCCACCGAGACTATCTCTTTTCAGGAAGGAGCAATTTTTAAAGGCAATTTACGGGGAGAACCCGATATAGTTCACTCGCGCTTAACCCAGAAATTAAGTAATCATTTTGGCGATAAATATCGTTTATTTTTGGTGGAAGGAACCGAGGAAAAACCAGTGGTAATTATCCTTCCCAAAACTAATGATCCTAGTCCTGCAACTCTTGCTCAAAAAAATCTCTCTTTAGTTTTGTTAGTAGCTACTATTGTCACCAGCTTAGAAGCGGCGGGAATTTTATTGGGTTTTGATTTGTTTAGTAATTGGCAGAGATATCGAGAAGCAATTCCCCTGAGTTTGGGTTTATGGTCGGTATTAATTGCCCACGAAATCGGTCATCTAATTATCGCTAAACGCCATAATGTTCGTCTCAGTTTACCCTATTTTCTTCCCACTTGGCAGATTGGTTCTTTTGGGGCGATTACTCGTTTTGAATCTTTATTGTCTAACCGCAGTGTTCTATTTGATATAGCTTTCGCTGGTCCTGCTTTGGGAGGTTTGGTTTCTTTAATCTTGTTAATTGTTGGACTGACTTTATCTAATTCTGCCAGCCTTTTTCAAATCCCTAGTAACTTTTTCCAAAGTTCAATTTTAGTGAGTTTTTTAGCGCGGATAGTTTTGGGTGACGAGTTACAAAATGCGGTTATCTCCGTGCATCCTTTAACTGTTATCGGTTGGTTAGGATTGGTGATTACTGCTCTTAATTTACTGCCCGCAGGACAGTTAGATGGTGGCAGAATTGTTCAGGCTATTTATGGTCGCAAAATTGCCCGCCGCACCACTGTGGCCACTTTGGTTATTTTGGGCATTATTTCCTTAGTTAATCCCAGTAATCCCATTCCTCTCTATTGGACAATTTTAGTCGCTTTTTTACAAAGAGAGTTGGAAAGACCGAGTTTAAACGAGTTAACCGAACCCGATGACACCCGCGCTGGTTGGGGTTTATTACTGCTCTTTTTAATGTTGGCGACTCTGATTCCTTTAAGCCCTAGTTTAGCGGGACGTTTAGGAATTGGTGGCTAAATACTTCCCCGAAATTCTTGCCATTGATTGCCGTCAAAAAAAAGCTTGACAAAAACTCAAGTCTTGACTTATAATTTTATTATAATGGGAATCCGTGTCCGCCTATAGACCCCTGATTTTTCGGTAAGATATAGCCCCCAGCATTTAGCCATGAAGATTTTACTTTTATGTCAGCAACAAGAATTTATTGAAGAATAGTCTAGTCAAGATTTATTTAGAAAAACATCTAGCTATTGTACCTATTCAATCCGTTGGGAGTTGCTCAAAATGTCTAACGAAACTGTCACTTATTCCCTAGAAGCTGTCCTGACAAGGATTGAGGGGAAAATCGATACCTTGCAACAGGATGTTAATCAGAAAATTGATACCTTGCAACAGAATGTCAATCAAAAAATCGACACCCTACAGAGAGAAGTTAATGAACGGCTAACCAAGCTAGAAATAGGACAGACAGAAATAAAGGGGGATATTAAGACTTTAGACGAAAAAATTAATGGATTAACTGCAAGGGTTGCCTATCAGGAATTCACCAATCGAGGGATTCTGATAGCATTGGTAGTCGCTATTTTAGGAGGTGCTGCTAAACTTTTTGGTTTTTTCCCTAATCCTTAGAAGTTGCTGGTAGCCGCACCTAGTAGATAGGCTCTTCCAAAAAATTTTTCGCTCATTACCCCGATCATCCGTTAGAATAGATTCAGAATTCAAGGATAAAATCTCATCTATGAATCCCGTTGTTTTGGTGCATGGTTTTCTGGACACTACTGCTGTTTTTAAACCGATGAGCAAGTATTTAAATCATCATGGTTGGCAGGTGCATAGTTTTAACCTAATTCCCAATCATGGTTACGAAAAGTTAGAAGTTTTAGCGGGTCAGGTGGACAATTATATCGAGAAAAACTTTGCTAAAGAGCAGAAAGTAGATCTGATTGGTTTTAGTATGGGAGGACTAATTACCCGCTACTACCTGCAAAGATTGGGAGGAGTGGAAAGAGTGCAACGTTACCTAAATATTTCTGCCCCGAATCGAGGCACTTTAACCGCGTATAGTTTACCCTTAGATGGGATTAGACAAATGCAGCCGGGGAGTCAATTTCTAGAGGATTTAAATCAAGATTGTCAACAAATTTTAAATAAAATTAAAACCACAATTATCTGGACTCCCTACGATTTAATGATATTTCCCGCCCATAGTTCCCGTTTATCGGTGGGCAAAGAAATTTCGATTCCCGTATTGCTTCATGCTTGGATGGTCAAAGATAGCAAAGTTTTAACAACAATTAAAGAGACCTTATTAGAATAGAAATACTGGTTGTCTCCAACACTGGAACAAGGTTAAAATATTACCAACAAAAAAGTTAATTATTATCAAAAAAGCTTGACATAAGGTTATAATTGTGCTAGGCGATCAAATTCCCCTAGGTGTCACCATGTCCACTCAAGAACCCACCCTAACCGATGTTCTCAACGAATTGAAAAGCTTCCAAACAGCAGTAAATCAACGTTTTGAGGCGATAGACCAACGTTTTGAAGCGATGGACCAACGTTTTGAGGAAATAGACCAACGTTTTGATGCTATGGGGCAACGGTTTCAGGAAATAGACCAAAGATTAGACAAACTCGACTATAAATTTGACACCTACGAAAAAGCCTCCGAGAAAGTGCTGAGATTAGCCACGACCATTATTATCGCAGCCACCACCGTAGCGGTTTTACCCTCGGCCTTTCAGGCAATCGGTCCCCTATTAACCCAAATCATCGCCGCCGGCAATAATTAACTTGTGATCGAGACTTGACGATTGCATGGTATGATAAAGGTTTTGGAACTATTTTTTTAGGTCAAGATCATGGCGAAACGAATGCAGGTTATCCTCAATCAAAAAGTCAGCAAATTGGGTGAAAATGGCGATGTGGTGGAAGTGGCCCCCGGTTATGCACGCAATTACCTTATTCCCCAAGGGGTGGCCGTTTTAGCCACCAAGGGTGCGATGAAACAGGCAGAATTTAGGAAAGAAAAAGAGCGTCAACGTCTCCTCGCTGAAAAACAAGAAGCGGAAACCAGAAAAACTGCGATCGAAAAACTCAGTCCCTACACCATCCCTAAACAGGTGGGTGAAAACGAGGCGATTTTCGGTACTGTCACCAGTCAAGATGTGGCTACGGTTATTCTAGAAAATGCTAAATTAGAAATCGATCGCCGCGGTATTACCGTTCCCGATATCGGTCAATTGGGAGTCTATAAAGTACAAGTCAAACTCCATCCCGAAGTTAATGCCGATATCGAAATTAAAGTAATTGCACAATAACAATTGTCGGGGCATAGTTATCAGTAATCAGTGAAAATTTATCAGAGCGATTAACTAGCTGATGGCTGATAGCTAATAGCCATTCACATCTCAAAAATTATGACTCATTCCACGGATATAAAAACCCTAGCACGCTGGATGGCGGCGGATTTTAGTAATCAAGAACAAGCTTTTGCTAATCCGCCTTTTTTTGCCCATATTCGCGTGTGTATGCGTCCTTTACCCGATGAATTACTGAAGGGAACCAGTTTATTTTTAGAGCAGGCCTACGATTTTATGCTCAATACTCCCTATCGTTTGCGAGTATTTAAATTATCGGTAGTCGATGACCATATTGAACTAGAAAACTTTAAAGTTAAAGAGGAAGCTAACTTTTTTGGTGCTTCTAGAGAACCCCAGCGTCTCAAAAATCTCAGCTTAGAACTATTAGAACCGATGGCGGGTTGTGATATGAATGTCACTTGGACAGGTAACAGTTTTAAAGGGGTGGTGAAACCGGGGAAACAATGTTTAGTCTTTCGCAAAGATAGAATGACTTATTTGGATAATAGTTTTGAAATTAGTGACCAGGGATTAATTAGCGTTGATCGCGGTTTAGATCCCGAAACCGATCAATTAGTCTGGGGTTCGATCGCCGGTCCCTTTGAGTTTGTGCGTCGCAGTAGTTTTGCTGAGGAAGTGTGAGAAAAATTCTCGGTTTTTAGCTATGAAAATCGCCACATGGAATGTCAACTCGATTCGCAGCCGACAAGAGCAGGTAATTAACTGGTTACAACTCAATACCGTTGAGGTTTTATGTTTGCAAGAAACTAAGGTAATCGATCGAGATTTTCCCAGAGAAGCTTTTGAATCTTTGGGTTATCATCTCTATATTTCTGGACAAAAAGCCTATAATGGTGTAGCGATTTTTAGCCAGAAACCCCTGGACGATATCACTGTGGGATTTAGTCCCATTATCGGCGAAAATTTAACGGGAGAACTAGACGAACAAAAACGTTTAATTACTGGAGTAATTGGCGATATTCGGATTATTAATCTCTACGTTCCTAACGGTTCTTCTCTAGATAGTGACAAGTATATATATAAGCTTAAATGGTTAGAAACTCTCAGGAAATATCTAGATAAAATAATTAATTCTCAACCTCAAGAATTATGTATCTGTGGTGATTTTAATATTGCCTTAGAAGATAAAGATATTTATGATCCCAAGGGCAAAGAAAATCATATTATGTCTTCAGCTAAAGAAAGAGAAGCTTTAGAAAAGGTCTTAGAAATTGGTTTACAAGATGCCTTTAGAAAATTCACCTCGGCAGCAGGACATTATAGTTGGTGGGATTATCGCAGCGGTGGTTTTTCTCGTAACCGAGGTTGGCGAATTGATCATCTTTATTTAACTCCTCAGCTATACGAAAAAGCCGTTAATTGTCTGATCGATCGAGAACCCAGAAAACAAGAAAAACCTAGCGATCATACCCCTGTTATTCTGGAAATATGAAGCAAAAAATAGTTAAAGGATAAACCTAGACTTTGCGCAGCCAGAATTTTGCTCTCTTAGCTTCCCTAACTAGGGACTTTCAGCTTGAGGATTTATTCGGTAACGAGAAAATGCTATGATTCGGGTTGAATTTACCAAGTTTATTAAATTATGCGTTCTCCCCAATTAATTGTTCTATTGCTCGGTTTATCCCTTCTCCCCGGCATTTCCCCCGCTTTTGTCCATGCTAATCCTTCGATAGTGCCAGTGAAACAATCGAGTAATCGCGATGGGGTACAAAAAATCAGCGAAGCGGAAATTAAAGCAATGATTGAAGACATTAAAACCGCTATTAAAGATAAAAATATCGCCCTAATACTCAAACACTATGCCCCGTTTATTTCCTCGCAATTGACCATTAAAACCGATGCTAGTACCGAAATTTTTGAGTTAGATGGCATCACGGAACATAAAAGATTTTTAGAGGAATCCTACAAAAATATTAAAAGTATGGAGGTTCTTTCTGAGAATTGGGATGTGGATATTCTTGCTAATGACGAGATGGCGATAATCACTCGCGAGCGGGTAGTCAATATTACCAACATCGAGGGTGATAACTATATAGTTGCATCGGAAGCGGTGGCTAAAGTCGCTTCCATCGACGGCAAATTGAGGATATTTTCCATTCAAGAAACCGCCGAAGTGGGACGCAGACCAAAAAAATAATTAGTTTCTCCGGTTGGGACTTGCCCAACCCGACTCCCGCCGTCTTCGTCCCTCGATAAAACCGTCATCGTAGTCCCTAGAATTGCGCGGATTATCATAGCGGGCAAAGTTAAACCCGTCCTCTAGTCCGCGCTGAAATTCTTGCTCTGGTGGCACAAATCGATAACGTTGTCTATTATCCTGTACCACCCGGTTGATTAACAGGGCCCCCGCCCCAATACCAACGGCCTCACCAAAGGTTAAAGACCTAGCATGATTGATGTTAATTGTCAAGAAAGTTGTTGTTAAAATTAAGGCTTTTCCCCAATGTTGACCCATAAAATCCTCCTTCAAAAAATCAGGTTGACAACAAAACCAGTACAGATAGAGAGTTTCTCATAAAATCGACCACCGACTCCCCAAAATGAAAACTTTGTACCTCACCATTACGATAAATGAGATCAAGAAGTTTTAGAAGAATGGGAGTGAAAGCGAATCCCCAAGAAGACATCGTAGAGGAAACTCCAGAAATTCTTACCTTGCAGTAGGCCTAAGGACTGTTCACAGTCTTTTGCGTCTAAAAGCGGTTTAGTGGCATAGTATGCCGGTTGGTATTTGTACCAGGGAATCGAGGGCCAGAGATGATGCACGAGATGATAATTTTGTCCTAAAATCAGCAGATTTAACAGGGTACTGGGGTAAACTCGGGCATTTTTCCAACGATTACGTTCTTGGAAAGGACGATGGGGGAGATAATCAAAAAATAAACCGAGGGCAATTCCCACCACTAAAGCGGGAACAAACCAAAAATTCATCACATAGCCAATAAAACCATATTGACAGGCGACGATGACTATGGTAGCAACAAAAAGACGACTGAGGAACCATTCCAGCAGTTCGTATTTTCGCCAGAGTTGCCGCTTAAAAAAGAAGATTTCGTGATAAAAAAATCTGGCCGCAATCATCCACAACGGTCCACCAGTGGAGACAAAATGATCCGGATCATTTTCGGGATCGTTAACGTGAGCGTGGTGCTGTAAATGGACTCTAGTGAAGACCGGAAAGGCAAAACCGAGCATTAAAGCACTGCCATGACCTAAAATAGCATTAAATACCCGATTCCTATGGGCAGAATTATGAGAGGCATCATGGATAACTGTCCCCGATAAATGTAAAGCGAGGACATTAGCACTAAAACAAATCCAGTCCGGCCAGGACCATAGCCAATAGCCACAGGTAGATAGGGTTATTAGGCTCAAGGCACTGAAAAACATGGTAACGTTTGGGTTGAAGCCCCCCGGTGCTTTTAAATACTCTTTGGGGACTGTCAGCAACATCTCGGCCGACTGCATTATGGGTGTTGCTCCTTATTGTGTTCGCTTTACTGGCGTAAATTATCATACTACGCCTTTTTCATAAAGTTTTGTAACATTATCTTAATTAATCTAACCTCTGAAGAAAGTAAGGATTTGTTATATAGTCTTTCCCCCTCGGTCCCCGAAGGAAAAGCGAGGCTACCAGAGAAAATCACGGGCGTTTAACGCCAGTTTCGCACTTAAACGATTAAAAAATTCGGCTAGAGACTCGGCTTGAGAGGGAGCGATCGCCTGTTTCCCCCCTATCACCGATTCTACCCTATCCCGATCGCCGAAAATATCGATAAGACACTCCCTATCGATATCGAATTCATGCAGTAAAGATTCTAACGTAGCGGTAGGATTTGTTCGGGCGATCGGATAATGTTTCCGCTCGTATTCTTCCACTAATAAGACCAGTAAATCAAATAATAGTCCTTCGTCATTGCTTAACTCCCGTGACATCATCCCTTCAATTATGCTTAAAAATCGCTCGTATTCTTGCGAGTTATTAATCGGTTTCGGTTGATACTGCAAGCGACCTTGAACCTCTACTAAATTTTTCCAGTTAGCCTTACTAGCGAAGTTATAGTATATGTCAATTTGACCGATCGCTCCCCGCACCCTAGAAAAGCGCACCACTTCGCGCATCTCTGGGAGATCGCCCTCAATCCCCAATCGAGTAATCAATAGCTAGATAAAGCATAAGAAATATAAATAACAAAAACCTTGACAAAATGGGCGGGGGGGTCTTGAACAAAGACTTGATAGCTCACTTACAAAAACCGTTTTTTAACTTCTTGCCAAGAAAGGATTATTCTCGTGGATAAGATTTATTCAGCCAGCCCTAATTGGTCTAATAATTGTTGTGTCACCACCTCGGGATGCTGCGCTGCCATGATCGCCCGGACTACAGCTACCCGTTGCGCTCCTGCCTCTAAAACCTCTTTAATGTTACTACTATCAATACCACCGATCGCAAACCAGGGTAAAGGGCAATTTTCCCGCGCATAACGGACATATTCCAATCCTGCGGGGGTTTTCCCTGCTTTGGTGGGGGTGGCATAAACCGGCCCCACTCCCACATAATCGGCCTTTTCTTGGATTGCTTTGGCCATCTCTTGGGGATTAGTGGTGGACCTGCCGATAATTGCCCCAGGGCCGAGAAATTGCCGCGCTAGGGAAATCGGTACATCCTGTTGACCGAGGTGAACACCATCGGCATGAATGGCCCTAGCAATATCGACGCGATCATTGATAATAAATAAAGCATCGTAACGGTGGCATAACTCACACAGTTTAGCCGCCTCTTCTAAACGAATCGTATCAACGGCGGTTTTATGGCGGTACTGCACCAATTTTAAACCGCCTTTTAGGGCTAATTCGACGATTTCTAGCAGATTTTCGGCAGGAGAAGTGACTAAATAGAGAGGAGATGCTTGCAGTTTTTCTAGGGGTGGAGAGATTAAGAGTTTACTCTCTAGCTGATAAACCCGATAGCGCAGCTGTTTACAGGCTATGCCTAGCTCCAGATCATAGAGTTTACCGTATTCTTCCAAAACCCTGAAGGCCTCCTGTACGCGGGCCAGATTGGCCTGCAGCAGTCCCTCGACAGTCTCCCGGATTTCTTCCCTGGGATGGCTTAAATCCCTGCCCATATCGCCGGCCGTGTCTCGATGTCGTTTAAGATCGATCGAGTGCCAACTAGCCAACTGATGGCGCATTTCTTTACATTCTTGGGCTAAATCAGGATTATCTAAGCCAAAACGACACCATTCTTCGATAATTCGCAGTCCTTCTCTAGCGCGGTCAAGGTTAGCATCAAGAATCCGTTTAATCGCCGTAGTTTCTAGTTTCATTTGCCGTCAATGGGGAGTTATTATAGCCGTCAGCGGACATTCTTAAGCGCCTCTAGGTATTCCACTAATTGCTGATGCTCTGGGTTACGCAGCGGGTAGAGACGATTGTAACAGATGGTGACGATGGCCTGCAGATCGTCCACTAAATCCTCAGCTGCAATGGATTCTTGGGATTGATTGAGGAGAATGACTTGGATTTTAAAGAAACCGCACAAACCCCAAATAAAATCATGACAAAAGCGGCCAACACTTTCCGGATGGATTAAAACTAGACATGCCAACCCACCGTCACAAATCATCTCCACTAGACGCACCAGATCAGGGTGATTGTGGCTGACTCCGTTGCCGATATCGCTGAGAATTTCAAAGGGCTGACCCTGCTGACTACAAAATTCTTCTAAAGCTTTTATCTGGGTATCTAATTGTGGTTTTTGTTCAGGTCGGTTAACACGAGCATAGCCAATAATGGTTCGGGTTGCTTGACCAGATTGTAAGAGATATTCCCGTCGATAGCGGCGATGACCACCGGGGGTCCGAATTGAGGTAATTTTACCCTGTTGTTCCCAGCGTCGGAGAGTTTTAATGCTAACTCCCAGCAAATCCGAGGCTTCCCGAATAGTGATTAGGTTATCAATAGACATAGATATGACTCGGTTTTAAATTAAGAAAATTTATTTTGGTAGAATTGTCTACCTTTGGGCAGGCGTTTGTCCACTTTCAGCCTATGCTCACTGGGGGTAAGAATTGAAGAAATTATACCATGTTTTTGCCAAGGCTGGAGAGTTCTAATGCTAACCCCAACCCAATCCGAAGCTATTCCATAAGTGATTAAATTATTCATATACATGAATCGGTTTTCAATTAAAAAAATTTATTGGTTAGAATTGTCCAATTTTAGACAGGTAGTTGTCCATTTTCATCCTGTGATTATCTCCCACTGGTGATTGTAGGTGATTGATAAAAATCATTGATTCTTATGGAACTCCAGTTTTAACGGTCACAACTATCAGGTTTTATGTATTTTATCGGGAGCATCTCACCTTTGTAACCCCTAAATCAGGTGTTTATGTCAAGCTATTTTGAAAGCCTTGCTAGAAACCAGTTTTATGGATAAGTATAATTACTCACTTGCATAAATGAGATGAAGTTTTTTAAACTAGAGCTTGTTTATTTGTACAACTTTCACCAAAAAGCTTGGGTATATTTGTTGATTTTTGGGTAATTATGTTCAGGAAAAACTGCTACAAATTGGACAAAAATATTTTAGATATTACAGAATAATAACTTATCTAAACATCTTTTCTTTCTGAAAACTTTGTTATACTTCTGTTAAGTCAAACAAAAATTTATCAGCGAGCTTAACGCTTGTCTGCATTTTTTTGACGGCTATAGTACACACAGTCAACGCTGGATAATTTAGTCATGATGACAACAAACAAATTAACCAAAATCCTCTGCGGTGCAGCAACCCTAGCTATCGCCACCGCTATGGCCGCTCCCGCTCAAGCTATTCATTTTACCGTTGAACTCGATACAAATGGCAATGGTTTTGCCAGTAGTGAAATTGCCCAAGTAGATGAGACCGTTGGTGTTAACATTGACAGTGTTTTCTATGATTCCGTTATCCTCGGCGACAAATCTTTCTACAATTTCAGGATCAGTGGCGATGTGAGCATAGGCGATGAACTGAGATTCATTCTCAATAATGGTGTTTGGACTGTAAATTTCAGTGAAGAAACTAGCCTCGGTGTTAATAATGGTACATTGCAATACGAAGTCGATATTTCTGACCCCAAGCTAGTTTTCGATATTGTTGCATTCGATACAAATATATCTGGACCGCCTGGAAACGAGAATTATCTCGCTACCAGGGGGATTTCCAAACTAGACAATACTCCGCTTATCACCCTAACGTCCACGAACGGCTCTCAGGACTTCGGCAGTATTCTGTCTTCCAATGCTAATACCATCAAAGTGATCGATACCTATACAAGCCTTGACAATAGTAGTTCTCTGCTACAATTTTCCACTAACAACCTCACCCAAGCTCAAGACCCCCCACTCCCCGAAGATCAAGACCCCCCACCTACTGAAATCCCCGAACCGGGTACTATCCTCGGACTTCTGGCAGTGGGTGGTTTAGGATTGGTTTCCCGCTTCAAGAAGCAAAAATAACAGTTACCAATGTCTTGCACACATTGATAACTGTGACCTTGAACAAGAACAGCTAAAAGTTAGATGCCCTGTCTGGGTTTCTAGCTTTAGCTTTCTCTTTAGTATTGATTATAACACAAGTCAGGGCCTAATTTTTGTTTTTGATCAACGGGTCGTTAGAGGGTTTTGGGGTTTTCTGGCAATTCTCGCGTATAAAAACTGGCGTTGTCAAATTGCCAGATGCTCCCAATCAGCCCGGAACTGAAATTACTTTGATAGCAAGGATTGCATGGCATCTTTCCTATAATAGTGTTTAATGAACGAATAGTGCCTTAGGGCGGGTTTAAGTGGGGAACAAGAGTCCCTGGATTTAGCAGTGGAATATAGCTAGGTAATAGGTTCCGGAATTAGCCCGACAATAGGCGTTGTCAAATTGCCAGATGCTCCGAAAATAACTCGGTTTTAAATTAAAAAAATTTATTAGATATAATTGTCCAATTTTTACAGATAGTTGTCCATTTTCATCCTGTGATTAGCTCCCACTGGTGATTGTAGGTGATTGATAAAAATTAATGATACTCCCCTTAGATAAATAAATTAAAGGTAATTTTGTGTCTTTTTCAAACCTGAGTTTGTTTCGGGGTCGCACGGGTGAAACTTTTATAGCAGCAAAGCAAAAAGACCTTGCTGTAGGGATGAATTGCCTTCGCCCACATTTCCCCCTTTAGGGGAATTGATTCTTCGGCAACTCCAGTTTTAACGGTCACAACTATTAGGTTTTATCGATTTTATCTCTCTTGATTAAGTTTTGTAAATATGCAAAAAAGTTTTGAAAACTAGAGCTTGTTTATTTGTCCAACTTTCACCAAAAAGCTTGGGTATATTTGTCAATCTTGGGTAATTATTTTGAGAAAAAACTGCCATAAACTAGACAAAAAAAATGAATAAATATTGCGGAAAAATAATTTTCAAAAACACTTGTTTTTTTTGGGAAAGGTTTGTTATAGTTCTGTTAAGTCAAACAAAAATTTATTAGCGAGCTTAACGCTTGTCTGCATTTTTTTGATGGCTATTACTACACACAATTACAGCTGGATAATTCAGTTATGATGACAACCAACAAATTAACCAAAACTTTTGCTTCTGGCTCTCTAGCCATCGGTGTTCTCGCTGGCTCCGTGCTTACCGCTACCAGTGCCAGTGCTTTCGGGAATTCTGTGATCCTAACTTGGGAGGACTGGACGAGCGGAAATCCTCTTGTACTTCATGACGGAACAACAGCTACGTACGTTGGTGATACCTTTAATCCCCTTGTTCCCGAAGGGGCGCCCAACGCCTCGGATGAAGTTGGTCTGTTCTTCCTCGGTATGAACCCGGAATCCCGAAGTGCTTAGTGCGATGGGAGCGTCAAATTGTCTTGATGAAAAATTAAGAAAAGATCAACTTTTGTCAACACTTGTTTTTTTTGAAAAACTTAGCTAGACTTTGATCAGGTCAAACGAAAAGTTCTCAAAAATCTTAAGGTTTTTTTAAGCTTTCTGTTGACTTTAACATAGGACGCAGGTCGGGTTTCATGGTTCAACCCAACGCCCGCTCATGTTACGCTACCGCTGACCCATCCTACAAATAATTGTGCCCCCCTACTTAGACAATTCTCAAAAACTGTGCTATAACAAGCATATCTTGACCACTATTCCTTGTGCGATCAACAAGCTCAACGGGTCGTGTTGCAAGAAAAAGTATGGGTCTTAGGAACTAGGACTCCTGCCCGGGTCGGGAAGGTAAGACTTGCTATCTTGCATCCCATTGAAGCAGGAAGCTCCCAACTACGTTGAGAGTGATTCACCATGGTACACAAAACTAACGCTGGACAATTCAGTTATGCTTAGAAGAAACAAATTAACCAAAACTCTTGCTTTTCCCATCGCCACGGGAGCCGCCGCCATCGGCGTTCTCGCCGGCTCAGTGCTTACCGCTACCAGTGCCAGTGCAGCAACAGTATCGATTAACTGGGACCAATTCAAGGCTGGAACTACCCTCCAAGTGGGCGACAAAAAAGTTACATACGTCAGTGATACATTTGCTGCTGGTGCGATACCAGGCCCGACCACCTTCATTACCTTGAGCGAGACTGGAAAAGAGTATGCCTTTGAATTCGATCCAGTGGGGATGCTCCCTGCGGCTGGGTCTTTCACCTACACAATCGAGATCCTAGACCCCAACTTTCATTTTACAGGGGCTCAAGTGGATTCAGACGTAAATGTCAACGATCCCCTCGGCTACGGGAGTGTAACCACATTCCTTCAGGAACCCAATCTCACCTTAATATCACTTAACGGCTGGCCTGCCCCGCCTGCTCCTGGTACTTTCAACCCTATTCCTGGTGATCTCAAGAAGCTCACGGTCACGAATACACTTGCCCCTAATCTTGGTGGAACTCTGATGTCTTCGTCGAATAAATTCACACAAGGTACTAAAGTACCCGAACCGGGTACTATTCTCGGACTGCTCACCGTTGGTGGTCTAGGATTAGTTTCCCGCTTCAAGAAGCAAAAATAATAGTTGCCAATGGGCAAGACATTAATAGCTAAAGGTTAGATGTCCTAGGAGGGTTTCTGACTTTTAGCTTTTTCTTAATTATTGATGCTAACGCAAGCCAAGACCTAATTTTTGTTTTTAAGGGTCGTTAGCGGGTTTTGGGTTTTAGACAGGGATAATGAAGCCCTGGCGATATCATCGCTATATAATTAGGCTTTGGGTAATTTGTCCCACCATAATTCTTGACCGCAAAAAACTGATGTCCTCTTTACTCTCCGCTATTCCCCTCGACGCGATCGCTTATAATCCCCAGGGTTTAGTACCAGCGATCGCTCAAGACTATCTTGATGCTACAGTGTTAATGATGGCCTGGATGAATCGGGAATCCCTCGAAAAAACCCTCACCACCGGGGAAGCATGGTATTGGAGTCGTTCTCGTCAAGAATTGTGGCACAAGGGAGCCACCTCCGGCCATATCCAAAAAGTGCGTCAAATTCGCTATGATTGCGATAGTGATGCTATCTTACTGACTATTGAGCAAATCGGTGATATTGCCTGTCATACTGGCGAAAGAAGCTGTTTTCACCAAGTAGATAACCAAAAATCAGCGCCAGCAGCCGATACTCTCTCGGAATTGTTTAAGGTAATTTGCGATCGCAGGGACAACCCCAATCCGGAATCCTACACCTGTAAACTTTTGGCCGGGGGAGATAACAAGATTCTCAAGAAAATCGGCGAAGAATCGGCAGAAGTGGTCATGGCCTGCAAAGATAAGGATCCCGATGCTATTACCGCAGAAGTGGCCGATCTTTTCTATCATATCCTCGTCGCCCTCGCCTATCACCAAGTCCCCCTGCGAGATGTCTATAAAAAACTGCAAGACCGGCGCCGGTAATCAGTTATCAGTTATCAGTTATCAGTTATCAGATTTGAGTTTTAAGTGTTAAGTTTCCGATTCCTGAATTCCGACTCCTGACGACCGACTCCTGACGACCGACTCCTACTTTATATTTGTGGTTTACGACTTAGTAATTATCGGTGCCAGTCCTGCGGGGATAGAAGCGGCTTTGTTGGCTGTTCACCTCAAAAAAAGGGTGGCTTTAGTGCAACAGCCTTCTAGGGGCAATTTAGAGGCATCTGAGGACATTTTTAGCAAGGGGTACAGCCAAATTATCCATCCCTATAAACTGCTGAATCATTGGCAAGAAACAGCTATTTATCCCCCATGGCAACGGTTGCGGCAATGGCTAGAGGAAGTGGATAAAACTATTAATAAATATCATTCTTTGGCAAGATTAGCCACGGAAGGAATAGATGTGATATCGGGTGGGGGAGAATTTGTCCGGCTGCCCCATTTGGGATTCGTGGTTAACGGTCGGCAATTGTTGGCTAAACACTATCTTATCGCTACTGGTTTTTATCCGCAAGTCCCGAAAATTTTCGGCTTAGATGAAGTTAATTATTTTACCACTCAAACCCTTTGGCAAGAGCCAAATTTAGACAAGTTGGGACAACATTTAGCGATTATTGGCAACAGCAGCATGGCTGTGAGTTTAGCACAAATTCTCCGACGTTTGGGGAAAGAAATTAGCTTAATTATCGAGGATAATTATCTACTGCCGGATATTGATCGGGAAATTTCCCATTTAGTTACTGCCATTTTAGAAGCGGAAGGAATTAAGATTTTATCTGGCTGTTGTCCTAATCAAGTGAAAGCGATCGAGGGTCAAAAATGGCTACAATTAGGTAATCGTGCCATCGAAGTTGATGATCTCATTTTTGCTGGTAATTATCAAGTCAATGAACAGGGATTAAATTTGGCTGGGGTGGGAGTTAAACTAGAGCAAGGATTAATTAGGGTTAATCAGCAATTACAAACCGATAATTCCCGCATTTATGCCCTAAATTTGCTCAGAAATAATTATCCCGATCCTACTTTAAATCACCGGGCTGCTTTTGGGTTAGTCAAGCATCTGCTCACGGGAGAAAAATTTAACTTTAATCCCGATCAAATTCCCTCATTTATTGCTTTTGATCCGGCTATTGCTTGGGTGGGTTTAACTGGAAAAGCGGCCTGGGAGAGCTATGGTGAGGAGGTAAAGATGATCAACTATCCAATCAAAAATATGATCCCACAACAAATCTGGGGGGAAACCACGGGATTTTGTCAATTAATCTACCGACAAGATGGTAAAATACTGGGAGCGCAAATAGTCGGTAATCAAGCAGCAGAAATGATTAGTATTATCAGTTTAGCTTTACAAGAAAATTTAACCATACAATCCCTCAATAAAAATATTTATACTTGGGGAAGTATGGGAGAGATTATCGGAGAAATGACGCAATTAATCCCCCAGAAAAAATCTTGGTTAACTTGGCTAAAACAATTATTCAGATAATTAGATAGAAAAAAAGAAGATTAAATTATGAAACCGAAATTTATTGTCTTTGAAGGTATTGATGGATCTGGAACAAGTACCCAAGCAAAACTCTTACAAGAATATTTTTTCAAGCGAGGGGAAAAAGCAGTTTTAAGTCCGGAACCTTCCGAGGGAGTTATCGGTCGTTTGATTCGAGAAATAATGCAAACTAATCTTATTTCTATCCAAGATCAAAATAAATTTGACCGACAAATGGCTTATTTATTTGCAGCCGATCGCCATTATCACTTATATAATGATCACGATGGCGTTTTTAAACTTATTCACCAAGAACAAACCCACGTTATCACTACTCGTTATTATTTTTCTTCCCTGGCCTACAATTGCAATAATCCCGAAGAATTTGCTTTTGTTCGGCAGTTAAATCAACATTTTCCCAATCCAGATTTAGTTATTTATATCGATGTTCTTCCCGATATTTCTCTGGCAAGAATTAAAAACAGAGCCATCACAGAAGTGTACGAAAAACAAGAAAAATTAATGAAAGTTCGTCAGATGTTTATCGAGATATTTAAAGAATATGAAGATAATTGTTTACAACTGGATGGCAATGATACAATAGAACACCTTCACCAAAATATTATTAATTATCTTGAACAATTAATTTAAATCCATGATTAGTGCAGAGACTACCCCTAAATTCACCTACCAACCCCACTATAAACCCAATCAATTAATCTGCGGTCACGGACAAACGGCAATTATCACGGGATGGACAGTAAAACAGTCCCTTGCTAAACATTTAAATCCCGACCAATACGCGGTGATTGGCAATCTTTATAGTCCCACTAGAGGAATTAGTCCCCTGCTGAGAAACTTAATCGCAAATCCCCACGTTAGATATTTAGTTATTCTCAACGCGACTAAGGAAGATAAAAACTCCGGTAGCTGTCAATGTTTGCTAGACTTTTTTAGTCAAGGATTTCAGTTAGGAAAAAGTGATACAGGTAGAGAATGTTGGCTAATTAATTCTCCTATCACCGGATATATTGACAAGGAAATTGACCGAGAAATCCTCGAAAAATTACGTCAATCGATTCAATATCAACTTGTTAAATCCATCCCAGAAGCGATTGAAAATGTCAAAAGTTATGCGGAACAATCCCCCTTACCAACTTGGGGAGAACCCTTAATATTTCCCCTCTTAGAAAATCTTCCTTCTCTGCTACCTGGGACAAGATACGGTCATCGCATTGAAGGAAAAACTATTGCCGAAACTTGGGTAAAAATTCTCCAAAAGATTAAAACCACCGGCACAATTAGACCCACAGGATATGATGGTAAATGGCAAGAATTAATTGACCTAATGGCCGTTGTCACCGATGAACCCCCAGACTTTTATTTTCCCGAACCTAATTATTTGCCTATAGATAGACCTTTTCTCACCGAATATATTGGACAAATTCTCGATGACTCCCCTATACACCAAGGAGTTAAATACACCTATGGTCAAAGATTGCGCTCTTGGTTTGGCCGGGACCAAATTGCACAGGTTATCAATAAATTAATCTCAGAAATTGACGCAGCTAGTGCAGTCATGTCCCTCTGGGATGTGAAAGACCACGAAAAGGGAGGTAGTCCCTGTTTAAATCATATTTGGGTGCGAGTGGTGGAAAATGAATTATCTCTCACTGCAATATTTAGAAGTAATGATATGTTTGCCGCTTGGCCGGCAAATGCCATGGGATTGCGTGCTTTACAGCAACATATTAGGGATGAGATTAGTAAGCGCTCTGACTACAATTTATCAATGGGTCCATTGATTACTATTAGTCAATCTGCTCATATATACGATGATACTTGGGAGAATGTCGAACGATTAATCGCCACCCAGTACGATAAGATTGTCAATCAGCGCAATTTCTTTGACCCTAGCGGTAACTTTTTGATTTTCGTGGAAAAAGAACAAATTCTCGTCCAACAAACTACCCCCGGCAGTGGGGAAATTGTCGCTTGTTATCAGGGCAAAAATCCCCTCCAATTAATCCGCAAACTTGCGGCCACCAATCCCGCAATTATTCCCGAACATATCGGTTATCTGGGAATCGAGTTACAAAAGGCATACAACTGTCTTAAGAATAATCAACCGTATATTCAAGACCAGTAGGAATTGGGAAGTTTCAGTGAACAGTGAACAGTGGGGTTCATCTCAATAATATTATTGTCGGGGCGAATTGCCTTCGTCCTCTTTTAATAACTTCTGCTGCTCACCTATATGTGAGAGAAAATCACAAATATAAGATGCACCCAATCAGTGAACTTAAAACTCAAATCTGAAAACTGAAAACTGAAAACTGATAACTGATTACTGATAACTGATAACTGATAACTGATTACTGATTACTGATTACTGATTACTGCTCCTTGTTTGCTGAACCGGCGCCCCGGTATTTGAGAGATGAGGAGCGAATTGGGTTAGCCACCGTGGGATTATTGGTGATTTTAACCTCCGCACCGCGATATTTACCCCCTCGCTCCTTGACAGGAGCCTCGGCAACTGTTGGCTCGATATAGGTGGCGCCACGATACTTTTTCTCGGCGGCGGTTTCTGAAGTGGGGACGGGGACATTCTTTTGCTCTTCTCCTCCTTGCCATAAAAAGGTGACGACAATCACAACTGTCAAGAGAATTAATAGCTGAATCTGCCAAGGAGCTAAAACCAGACTCAACACTAAACTAATTACCGTGGCGGCACTGGCCAGATAAGCGATTTCATCGCTGGACTTCTGCCAGAAATAGGCGGCCAGGGCAGCGGTGAATAGTGGCAACAAAAAGAAATAGGACATTCTGGGTACACCTTGTTACGCTAGTGAACCAATCTCTCTATTATTACCTCCCTAGCTTCGATCGGCAAAAAATATTAACTTAGCTTATGTTACATATAAGTTTTATTTTGTCAATCCTTCTTTACAATTCGTAAAAATATTGTTACATTTATTTACATGAACTAAAAGTTAAAGCAAAACAGCCAAGACAGCAAGCCAGTTCAGATTGTCTCGGGGAGCATCAGACAGCTTATGATTCGTTTAGCTCCAGACAATGGCAAAAAACTTGGCTTACTAGCTTAAAAAAGTTTTCGGGGTTTGGGTTTACCCCCTTGACAGATTTGCTTGAGTTCTCCTACATAACTTAGCGCTACCTCGGCTGGACACCGGGGTTTTTTATTTTGTTACAGCGTTTTCGACTAAGTAGGTGGGTATTAAAAACTTTCAGATACCCCCCTTATTAAGGGGGGATTAAGGGGTGGCGGCACCCCCCTTATCAAGGGGGGCAGGGGGGATCGAACCTAAAATCCATTTTTAATTTAATTATAACCAGCTACTTAAGTCAAACCTAGATACATTATTGCTATCTAACAATTAATTGAGATTACCTACTTAATTAAAAATTAACTTCATTTTGATGCACGGAATCCAAATAAAACTTGATTACATCTTCCGATGTACCCTGACATTGCAACTGGCCTTTATTTAGCCAAATTGCTTGGTCACAGGACTCTTGAATTAAAGTCAAATCGTGGGAAACTACTAAAATAGTAGCGTTAGAATTCCAGAATTTTTTTAAACGTCTTTTACACTTATTTTTAAAACTTTCATCCCCGACGGAAAGGACTTCATCAAGAATAAGAATATCGGGGTGAACCTCCGTTGCGATCGCAAATCCTAAACGGGCCACCATCCCGGAAGAAAGAGATTTCACCGGCGCTCCCATATATTCTTCTAACTCAGCAAAGTCAAGGATATCTTTGGTTTTTTCCTTCATTTCCTGACGAGAAAATCCCAGCATTACCCCATAGAGAATAATATTATCTTTTACCGGTAAATCTGGATCGAAACCCGCTCCTAATTCAATTAGAGAGGCAATTTTTCCCCTGACTCTCACCTGTCCCTTTGTCGGTTCCAGAATACCACAAATAACTTTTAAGAGAGTAGATTTTCCAGCGCCATTAGCTCCAATGATACCTAATTTCGCTCCGGAATTAATGACTAAATCTATATCATCTAGAACTAATTTTTTGGCAGGTTGACGATATTTACCTTCAAGAATAGAGAAGATTGTCCTTTTTAGATCGTAGGAGAATTCTTCTTGAGTACGTCTTTGGAGAGACACTTGATCGAGTCGAATTACTTCTGTCATTTATAATAAATCCATAAATAAATGTCGCCAGAGTCGGAAGCAAGTCCAACCAATTCCTAAGATGATGATCCCACCAAGTAGAGATTGGAAAATCAAACCAAAATCCGGTAATCCGGGGGAAAGGGACAATTGGCGAATACTTTCGATTACCGGCAATAGTGGGTTTAATAGGAGGAATGGTTGTACGGAAGGAGGAATAATTTCTGGGGGATAGAAAATCGGGCTGCTAATCCAAGCGACAAAACAAACAATTTCGTAAAAATAGGGTAAGTCTCTGAAGAAAACGTAGAGGGTACTGACAAAAAAACCGACTCCCGTGCAAACCAGAGAAAGACCGATCACGGGAAAAATCAGAGCAATTACATTAATTAAACTTTGAGATTTCCAGAGAGTTACTATAGCCAAAAGGGGAAAGATACTAATAGCAAATTGAAAAATATTTGCCACTACCATGGAAACGGGAAAGATGCTAACCGGCAGACGAATTTTATTTAAAATACTGCCATTACTAACGATACTAGGTAAAGCTTGGTTAGTGGAAGCATTAAAGAAATTTATTACCACTAAACCAGTGAAAGCAGCTAGGACATAGTTAACTATAGAATTATCAAAATAAGAGGCGAAAACCGTGCCGAAAATTGCCGTGTATAGTGCAGTCATAATCACGGGATTTAACAAAGACCAGTAAACCCCCAGAAAAGAACCCCGATAGCGTCCCTTGAGATTACGTTCCACTAAAACACTAAGCAATTCGTAATATCGCCGCGCTGTTGACCATCTAGTTTTTGCCCGGAGATCGGTCATAGGGATAATTGTCATCTCGTCAGTATTCAGTGGTTCATTCTAAACGATTCCCGTCAATTTTGTCTATCGATCGAGAGGGGACTCTAGTTTTTATCCAGTTCCCGACGACTCTCCCTCTAGGGAAAAAGTTCCCTTCTTGGGTCATTTATCCGGCTCAAAAAGCTTAAAACCCGCTAAAAGCCTCTTTTTTTAGGTTTGAACTCGGTTTTTAGGGACAGCCTCAGCTAATTGACCTAGACTCTAAGTAGGGAGGCACAATTATTTGTAGGATGGGCTAGCGGTAGCGTAACATAATCGGGCGTTGGCTTTCATGCTTCAACCCAACCTAAGTTCATCTTATATTTAATTCCACCCACCCACTTAAGTAAGTGGTTCTGATTAAATAGAAGATAGATTTTGCCTTTGATCCCTCCTTGATCTCCCCCTTCCCCCCTTGATAAGGGGGGTGCCGATCCCCCCTTCCCCCCTTGATAAGGGGAGGAATCTGACAATTTTTAAAACCTACCTACTTAGCAAGTTTGCCAATAAAATAGACACCGGATAAAAGCCAAGAAATGGCGATTTAAACACAGCTAATCTCCGAAAAACTGGAGTTAAAAACCGATAACTGAACAACTTCCTAACAGCCAAAACAAGAATCTAATCTAATTGATGTCCCGTCAGTTCCACAAAGATATCTTCGAGATTGGAAGGGCGACACATTACTCCAGTTTTATCGCTCAAACTGTCCAGATAGGAGTTAGCATCAGCCACAGTGGGGAAGAATTTATAATCGATTTTATCGCCAACTTGTTTGATAACTAAGCCCTCGCCATACTTAGCGCGAAAATCCGTGAGAGTTCCTAATTCGATTAATTTGCCCGCGTCCATAATGCCAATTCTGCCCGGTTTTCCCGCAGCGTTATCCTGACAGAGAAATTCCACTTCTTCCATGTAGTGAGTGGTTAACAAAATTGTCATTCCTTGCCGGTTTAAATCGCGAATTACTTCCCACAAACGACGACGATTTTGGGGGTCTAAACCGACTGTTGGTTCATCGAGAAAGAGGATTTTTGGTTCGTGAAGAAGGGCGCGAGCAATCTGTAAACGTCGTTTCATCCCTCCGGAAAGAGTTTTGGCCAGGGCAGATTTTCGATCGCTTAAACTGACATAATCTAAATAGCGATCGATTAATTCCTGTCTCTGGGGATTGGGGATATGGTGCATCCGGCCGTGAAATTCCATATTTTCCCAGACGGTTAATTCCCCATCAACGCTAATCTGTTGCAAGACTACCCCTATATTTTTTTTCACCTGATCGCGGTATTTTTTCACATCATACCCCGCCACTGCGATTTCTCCTTGACTTGCTTCGGTTAGGGTGATAATCATGCGGATTGTCGTCGATTTTCCCGCACCGTTGGGACCGAGTAAACCAAAGATTTCCCCTTTTTCGATAGCAAAGGAAAGCTCGTTAACTACTGGGAGATTATTGTAGATTTTAGAAACGCGATCGAGAGCAATAGCGGCGGTCATAGTTACAAAAGTTAATATTCCAGCTATGGATTAGTGTAACCGAATTAGCCTAACTCGACTCCGATTTGATCGGAAGCATCCCGCAGTGATCCTATCGACTGTGGTTTTATGTCGTCACAATCAGATTAGAATGCAGATAAAAAATTTTGACTTTGCTGGTATCAGATGCGAGTTTTGCTGCCGATTCTCTGTTTATGTCTAGGAATGGGGGAATTTTTGCTCAATCCCCCGATTAGTCCCGTCAATTCCCTTCCCGCAACCACGGCAACCCAAACGGAAACCCGTTTGCTGCTGAATTTAAAAAAAAGACGGGTTTTTGTTTACCAAGGACAGAAAATAATTGCTTCTTACCCAGTGGCGATCGGTCGTCGGGGTTGGGAAACCCCGACGGGACAATTTCGGGTGATTCAGATGGTGCGGGAACCAGTCTGGGAACATCCTTTCACCGGTCAACTGGTGCCATCGGGAAAAAACAACCCTTTAGGGGCGCGTTGGATCGGATTTTGGACCGATGGCGAGAATTTTATCGGTTTTCACGGTACACCCCAAGAAAATCTCATCGGCCGGGCCGTCTCCCACGGTTGCGTCAGGATGCGCGATCGAGATATAAAGGCTTTATTTGAAAAGGTACAAATCGGCACTTCAGTGATAGTAATTGCTCAATAGAAACAATGGGAAAATAACAAGCTGTTAACTAGGGTTTGCGGCAAAAAGTTTGTTGGTGGGGTTAGGAGTCTGGGGAGTCAGTCCCGATGAAAAAATTTTCACCCCCACAGATGAAAGAGGTTTCCTTCCCTTGTGGTGAAACTAGCCCTTCAATCATGACGATACCAAATTTGTCGATGTTGATGGGAATTCCACTTATATCCTTGAGCTTTTAGCAAGTCTCTAATCTGAATAGTCGGGTGAGAACCTTTCCCTTTTTGATTGCCAATTTCAATAGTTATATATTTTGACTTATCTCCTAGTATGGGATATTCTTGCCAATTGATTTTATTCAGATTTAAATGGGCAAGAAAGGGCGAATAGTTAGGACTTTCTGTAATTATATAGAGTTGCTTGATCGCACGGGTGAGAGCCACATAAAAAAGCGGTTGAAAGCTAGTATTAATATTTCCCTTGGTAAAATACCACAATGTTTTTGCAAAAATAAAGCTTTGTTGACTAATGTGCTAGTTTTGCCGCTACCCGCACGCGCTAAGACTTGGATATTATTATTGACTTCTCCAATGGCTACAGACTGCTCTAAATCTGGTTTTATTCCTATATTTTTTTCTAGCCAAGATTGCACAAATCTATGTTTCTCTTGCCCAAATTCTTCCTTAGTCAGATATTTATACAATCTTTCCTGATAAAGTTTATTGACATTAAGGAAATCATATTCAAGCTTTTTATAAATATCTTGTAGTATTTTATTTTTAATTTCTGGTACTTTTTTGAAAATTTCTTGTACGGTAATAAAGGGAAATATATCACTAAATTGATTAATAATTTTATCGATTTTATATTCAGCAAAAAAATTACGCTGATATTTAATATGCACAGACATAGTATCATCCTCGTATTTTATGTTTATGATTTGTCCATATTTATAATTCTTGGTGCCTTTTATCCCCGTCTTTTTCCCTTTGTATTTCACTTCTTCACGAATACGACTTACCTTTTTACCCACAAGAAGCTTCCAAGCTTGATCATAATTACCAACAAGCTCGGCAAATTCTTGAATATTATTAATTACTAATTGCTGATTTAGGTTTGAATTATCCATTGTTACCTCACCTGACCTTACATGATCGAGTGCTGTCTTTCAGCTATGTTTATTGTTCCCTAGGACAGTGGGAAACTAACAGCGATCGCTTCCCATAAACATAAAGTATAACCTAATTTGGTATTGACAAACAGCTACCGAAAAGGAAAACTTCCTAGAGGTTTGACAAATAGAATTAAATGCTTGATAGTCTCGGTTTTTAGGCAAAGGGAGACAGAGCTACCCCTATCCCTAGGAACATAAAAGTGCGATGTCAAGAAATAATTGTAATCATACCAAACCGGGTACTTTGCGATAGATAGAAGCGATCGATCCCCGGAATCCTACACGGGTAAATTCTACCTCATCTCCCGCTTCATAGATCTGTTCTTGCCAAACTCCCGAATCCTCGCGACGGTGACATTCAATTTTCATCTGGTTTTGATGAATAAGAATGTATTCTTTTAAGGTGGGACAGGTTTGATAATCGCTAAATTTATCACCCCTATCAAAGGATTCCGTCGATTTCGATAATACTTCAATAATCAGAACGGGATAAAGAATAAAATCATCAGTATTGTTAATCTCTCTCTCGTCACAAACCACCGCAATATCGGGATAATAATAACAATTTGCCTCCTCTAACCGGACTTTGATATCGGAAGTGAGAACAAGACAGGGACTATCATCGAGATGGATATTCAATAAAGTGGCTAGATTAGTATTTAAGACAATATGCGGCTTTTTTGCCCCTACCATCGCATAAATCCGTCCTTTTCGGTACTCGTGCTTGATCGGACTGACTCTTTCCCCTTCTAGATACACTTCTGGAGAGACATAAAAAAAATTAGGATTCGTCACCATCGTCCCCATGTTCCCTATCCTCGAATAACTGAATTATAACCTTTGGGAATCATCGCTCTTGGACTCAATCTCGCTAGACTTATAGATCAATGATTGTCACTTGTAATATTTGTATTACAGTTATGTGACAGAATAGAGATAACGACCCTCAAAGGGACGTTATTTAGGAATGAATCCCGAAAACGATTGATATCCATAGGTTTGCCAGAATGTCCAACGCTAAAAGTTACAAAGATACCGTTAATTTGCCTCAAACTGACTTTGATATGCGAGCAAATGCCAGCAAACGTGAGCCAGAAATCCAGAAATTCTGGCAAGATGAGCAAATATACGAGAAATTAGCGCAAAATAACCCCAAAGAATTATTTATTCTCCACGATGGTCCTCCCTACGCTAACGGATCCCTGCATATCGGTCATGCTTTAAATAAAATTCTCAAAGACATTATCAATAAATATAAACTGCTGCAAGGCTACAAAGTGCGCTATGTGCCAGGTTGGGATTGTCACGGGTTGCCGATCGAACTAAAGGTTTTACAAAGTCTCAAAAGCTCGGAAAAAGAGGGTCTAACCCCTTTAAAATTACGTCAGAAAGCCCACGATTTTGCCCTTCAAACGCAAAAAGAACAGTGTGAAGGTTTCAAAAGGTATGGAGTCTGGGGAGACTGGCAAAATCCCTATTTAACCCTAAAACCTGAATACGAGGCTGCTCAAATTGCCGTATTCGGAAAAATGGCCCTGAAAGGTTATATTTATCGGGGACTAAAACCGGTTCACTGGAGTCCTAGTTCTCAAACCGCTTTAGCTGAGGCCGAATTAGAATATCCCGAAGGTCACACTTCTCGCAGTGTCTATGTTGCTTTTCCGATTACGTCAGTTTCAACCCCGGTTTTTACGCCATTTTTGCCTAATTTATCCGTGGCTATCTGGACGACTACCCCCTGGACTTTACCCGGGAATTTGGCCGTCGCATTAAACCCAGAATTAAACTATTCAGTGGTGGAAACTAGCGAGTCTAATTATCTAATCGTAGCGACGGATTTAGTCGAAAAATTGGCCGACACTTTTAACACAACTTTGACGATTAAAGCAACGGTTAAAGGTCTGGAATTAGAACATACTAAATATCGTCATCCTTTGTTTGACAGAGAAAGTGCTATTCTCATCGGTGGGGATTATGTCACCACTGATTCCGGCACCGGATTAGTTCATACGGCCCCCGGCCATGGTCAGGAGGATTATATCGTCGGTCAACGTTACGGTTTACCGATACTTTCTCCCGTGGATGATAAGGGAAATTTCACCGCAGAAGCGGGACAATTTGCGGGTTTAAATGTCTTGAAAGATGCTAATGAAGCAATAATTTTAGCACTGACAGAAAAGGGTGCGTTACTGAAAGAGGAAGCATACCAGCATAAATATCCCTACGATTGGAGAACCAAAAAACCGACAATTTTCCGCGCAACGGAACAATGGTTTGCTTCCGTGGAAGGATTCCGGGAATTAGCTTTAGAAGCGATTGATTCAGTGCGTTGGATTCCCGCAACGGGTAAGAATCGCATCACTTCTATGGTCAGTGAAAGAAGCGATTGGTGTATCTCTCGTCAGCGCAGTTGGGGGGTTCCTATTCCTGTTTTTTATGACGAAGAAACGAACGAACCTCTGTTAACGGAGGAGACGATTAATCACGTTCAAGCTATCTTCGCAGTTAAGGGTTCTAATGCTTGGTGGGAGTTATCGGTAGAGGAATTGTTACCTCCCAGTTATCGCGATAATGGTCGCAGTTATCGCAAGGGAATGGATACTATGGATGTGTGGTTTGATTCTGGTTCTAGTTGGAATGCGGTGGCTAATGCTCGACCAGAATTAAGTTATCCTGCTGATATGTATCTAGAAGGATCGGATCAGCATCGGGGATGGTTTCAATCGAGTTTATTAACCAGTGTCGCTGCTAATGGTATTGCTCCCTATAAAACGGTGTTAACTCACGGTTTTGTTTTGGATGAACAGGGACGAAAAATGAGTAAATCTCTGGGTAATGTCATCGATCCTAACGTGATTATAAATGGTGGTAAAGACCAGAAAAAAGAACCCGCTTATGGGGTGGATGTGATTCGGTTATGGGTGTCTTCGGTGGACTATACCAATGATGTGAATATTGGTCAAAATATTCTTAAACAGTTGGTAGATATCCGTAATAAAATCCGTAATACTGCCAGGTTTTTACTGGGGAGTTTAAATGATTTTGATCCGGTTAAAGATGCGGTAGCTTATGAAGACCTACCGGAGATCGATCGCTATATGTTACATCGTATCTCGGAGGTGTTTACGGAAGTTACGGCAGCTTTTGAAAGTTTCCAATTTTTCCGCTTTTTCCAGACGGTACAGAATTTTTGTGTTGTCGATTTATCTAACTTTTATATCGACATCGCTAAGGATCGTTTATACATTTCTGATCCTAATTCTTTCCGTCGTCGCAGTTGTCAAACAGTTTATGCTATTGCTTTAGAAAATCTTGCTAAAGCGATCGCTCCTGTCCTGTCTCATCTAGCGGAAGATATCTGGCAATTTCTCCCCTACAAAACTCCTTATTTATCGGTGTTTGAGTCAGGATGGCTAAACATCGATCCTGCTTGGAATAATCGCGAATTGGCCGATAAATGGGCGAAATTCCGGCAGCTACGCACCGAAGTTAATAAGGTGATGGAAACTGCCAGAAATGATAAAGCGATCGGTGCTTCTTTAGAGGCAAAAGTTTTACTTTATGTTCCCGATGAAACCTTAAAACAGGAGTTAGAATTATTCAACAATTGTGATAGTTTAACGGGGAATAAAGTCGATGAATTGCGTTATCTATTCCTCTCTTCTCAAGTGGAATTAGTTAGTGATATTAGCGCGATTCAAACCGCAGAATATAAGGGAGAATCAGACTTTGTTTCGGTGGGAATTGTCAAAGCAGACGGCGAAAAATGCGATCGCTGTTGGAATTATTCCACTCAAGTGGGAAAATTTGCCGATGATCCCACTATTTGCGAGCGCTGTAATGCCGCTTTAAAAGGAGAGTTCTAAGCTAAACTAAAAGGGTGCTTTATTGTCTAATAAAGTACCCTTGTTTAATCCTCAGCTAAAAACTTATTCACAGGTATTAACTCTAGGGAATAGATAATTAGGGATGGAAGATTACCAATCAGCTTTTTTACAACGTCATCAAGATACAGAAATACTTTGTGAATCTAATAGGAAAATAGCTGCTATGCACTTTGGAGGTATTACGATCGAATGTTTGCTGAAATCTATGATCTTAGCTTCGGTATCCAGTCAAGAATGGAAAACTAAGTCCAATAACCCCGGACATACCATAACTAATCCGGGTCACAGTTTGACAGCAGCTCTAACAAGGAATAATTGTCTCTATTCGAGAGTTCAAAATTATCCAGACGTGATAAAATGGATTAATATAGTAGAAAAACCGGTAGAAAACCCTAGTCAAAATTTTATAGATATGCGTTATTCCAGCAGTGAACCGAATGACGATAAATACAAAGAGTGGTTATCAGCGTATCAAAGTCTGAAAAGATGGCTTCAGAAACAAGCTACTCAACTTTAAGGAGATAGTTATGTCAGAAACTTGGTTAAGATCACTGAAACGAAAATTAACAGATATATATGTTCAAAAAGAAGCACAAGAATGGGTTGATCTCAATCTATCTACTGCTGGACTTTTGAATATAACTATCGTCAGTGATAAGTTTGAAAATTTATCAACAACTCAGCGAAGAGAAGCAGTTAAAAATGACATAGAACAACAGTATAAATCTTTAGGTTTTATATCTTTATATACTATTCAGGAGGCAGCCTCTCTCGATCTAAAAGCTCCACAACTTGTGGACGAAAAATCAATTCACACTTGGCAAGATTTAGCCTTGTGGTCAGCTAATCCACAAAATCAATCACCGTCTTCTCCCGAACTTTGTCTTCCTAGAACCGTAACTTTTTATTCTTTTAAAGGGGGAGTAGGTAGGACAACTGCTTTAATTCATGTTGCTTGGATTTTAGCGATGCGAGGTCGTAAAGTAGTAGCTGTTGACTTGGATTTAGAAGCACCGGGGTTAAGCACAGCTTTTCCCTTAAATCCCTTACCGGAATACGGAATTGTGGACTATTTTTATGAAAAATCCTATTTACCAGAAGGTGTAGAAGCAAAGATTAATATCACTAAAATATTTGGAGAAGTTAATATTCCCGATGCGACGGGAAGACTATTTATTGTTCCTGCGGGTTATTTGAGTCTTGATTACATTGCTAAAGTTGATGATCTGCGAGCAACAACAATTCTCGATAATGGGGAAACACTCTGGTCAACTTTTAGTCGAGAGATTCAAAATCAGTTAAAACCTGATCTTATCTTAGTAGATTCGCGCACTGGAATCAATGAATGGGGAGCTTTATCTTTACTACAGGCAGCCAACGAAGCAATTATTTTTTTATTTCCTAACGAACAAAATCAAAAAGGAATCGAGCTTCTTTTGCAATCTTTGACTTCTTTTGGCCGACTTTCGCTTAATTTTGTTTTTTCACCCGTTCCCGATTTAAGTGATACAGGAATAACTAAAGTTACTCATGCTTGGCAAATTTTACAAAAGGATATTGACAAAAATATAGATATAGATGAAACTACTGATCATGATTTAGATATAGATTCAGAAGACTATCTAATCATACCTTATATTCCCTCGATCGCTCTAGCAGACCGCTATCCTGTAACTGGATTACTGGATTATTATACTCGCATTGCTAACTTAATCGATGAAGATACCAATGAAATTCGCTTGCAACAAATTCTGGCCAGTTCCGAAAAACGTTGGCAAGTTATTGAAAGTCTTAATTTTATGCCATTAAATGCAGGAGATATCGGTTCAAATATTAGTCTTTTATTTCAGAAAACTGCTAACTTTGATAAATTTCTTGATCAAGCAACTTGTCTGATCAGAGGTCGTAAGGGAACAGGAAAGACAGCACTTTATTTGTTACTACTCCGGCAGGAGTCTGAGGCACGAAATTTGGCCTATAGTCGTCTAGATCATGTGACTTTATTATCTGGTCATGGTAGCTATAATGATAGTCGTCCATCCCGGGATGAATTCCAGTATATAAATCAAGAATTACAAGAAAAGCAAGGCACTTGGGAAGCAGTTTGGCGAGCTTATTTGCTGATAAATGTGGACAGAAAATCAAAAAATAGTATCTTTCCTAAGGGGGAAAAATTTAAGGCGATTAAACAAATTTTTCAAGGATTACCCTCGGAAAATTGGCAATCGGAACATACTGAAGCTTTAGTTCAATTAGCAACGGATCGAAATTTGACTCTCCTGATTAAAGATGCTTTAGATCTAGTTAATCAGAAACAATTAAAAGAGCAGCAGACTCTCTGGTTTCTTTATGATGATTTAGATGAAGATTTCCCAGAGAGAGAAGATATTCGTCAACAAGCTCTCACCGGTTTATTTCAGTTTGTTCAAGCTTGTGATGCTCGGACACTAACAGCAATTCGTTTTAAAATATTTCTGAGAGAAGATATCTGGAAACGTCTTAACTTTGATAATAAAAGTCACTTCAATGGACGAGATTTACTTCTACAATGGACGAGAATAGATTTCTTAAGATTAGCTCTCCGTCAAGCTTTTCTCTCGCCAGAATTTAAAGATTTAGTCGCTCGTTTTGCTCCCGTGGAAAGTATCGATCAAGCAACGGAAGAAGCTCTAAATAATGCCTTAGAATTACTTTGGGGCAGTCGCCGACGAAGAGGCGATAGAGCTAAATACGTTTATCGATGGGTTTATGAACGTTTAACAGATTCTAGTGGTACTACTTTTCCTCGCAGTTTAAGCGCTCTATTACAAGGAGCAAAAGAACAAGAATTAACCTACAAAGGACAGTCATCAATTCAGTCACCAACTGATCGCTTATTGCGAGCAAAATCTCTAGAAATTGGTTTAGAAAAAGCTTCTGAAGAACGCTGTGATGCTATTAGACAAGAATATCCTGACCTAGAGAATTTTTTCCGAGCTTTAGAAGGAATTTCTGCTTTACCTTCTAGGGAAGAACTCAGTCAAGTGTGGGAACATACCGCACGGTCAATAATAGCTGATTTCGATAGATTTGCCGAGCTTTTAAGCGAAATTGGTCTTGCTCAATGGCGCGAAAAAGAAAAAAGATATGGATTCGCAGATATTTATGTGTATGGATTTAAGATGAATCGTACAGGTACAAAGTGAGTCATCGATCGACTTTTCTCAAACGATCGCTTAGTCAAAATTAAGCCCCCTAACCAGCGAAAATTAACTACAAGCGATCGAAAAACTGGGAAAATATTCAATTGATTCAATGTCATCTTTTTTAACTATCCTGCCCATGAATAATCAGGTCATTCGTACTGATAAAGCTCCAGCCCCTGTGGGTCCCTATAATCAAGCGATCGCCGCTACTGGTCCTTTTCTCTTTGTTGCGGGACAAATTCCCCTAGATCCCGTCACGGGTGAAATCGTCTCCGGGGAAATTAGCACCCAAACCGAACAAGTTATGGCCAATCTAGAGGGCATTTTAACCGCCGCAGGAGCCAATTGGTCAAATGTGGTGAAAACTACCGTCTTTCTCTCGGATTTAGCCAATTTCGGGGCAATGAATCAAGTTTATGCCCGTTATTTCCCCCCGGAAACTGCGCCGGCCCGGGCCTGTGTGGAAGTGGCCCGTCTTCCCAAAGATGTGCTAGTGGAAATAGAATGTATTGCCGCTTTAGCCTAAAAATTAAGGTGGGCAATGCCCACCCTAAGGGAATCTCTCTCTAGACTACTAAAGCTTCTAGAATCGTCTTATTGTAGATAATTCGCCCTACTGTAGTACGCACATACTGAGAAATTATCTGACCGTCCTTCTCCCGGGTTTTGCGCTCGCGATAATATTTCCAGATGCTGCCATCGGGGAGAGTTTCCGTTTCCAGGACTTCCTCATCGGGTTTATTGGTTTTCACCTTTTCTCCGACTGGTAAACGCAACCACACAGAAGCGTGCAGATCCACCAATCCCTGATCGAAAGAGCGAATAGCGTCATCCATGCTGGCGAAATAACGACCTCCACCCTTTTGGGCCTTGGGATTTTCGGCCGTGAGATAATAACAACCCAAAACCATATCCTGAGAAGGGGCAACAATCGGACGACCGGTCGCCGGTGAGAGAATATTATGACAAGCTAACATCAATAATCGCGCTTCCGATTGTGCTTCCAGGGAGAGGGGAATATGTACGGCCATTTGGTCCCCGTCAAAGTCAGCGTTAAAAGCGGGACAGACGAGGGGATGTAACTGAATCGCCCGGCCCTCCACCAATATCGGTTCAAACGCTTGAATGCCCAAACGGTGCAGGGTGGGGGCGCGGTTTAACATCACCGGGTGTCCCGTGATCACTTCATCCAAGACGTGCCAAACATTGGCATCCCCCCGTTGGATCATTTTCTTGGCCGCCTTGATATTATTGACGATGCCCAATTTAATTAAACGATGGATAACGAAGGGTTGGAACAATTCGATCGCCATTTCCCGGGGTAAACCGCATTGATAGATCTTCAATTTTGGACCGACAACGATAACCGAACGTCCGGAATAGTCCACCCGTTTGCCGAGGAGATTTTGACGGAAACGCCCCTGTTTACCCTCGATAATATCCGATAAAGACTTCAGGGCGCGATTATTGGCCCCCACCACCGTGCGACCGCGACGACCGTTATCAATTAAAGCATCGACGGCCTCCTGTAACATCCGTTTTTCGTTGCGGACGATAATTTCGGGGGCGAGAATTTCTTGCAGACGGGATAAACGGTTATTGCGGTTAATCACCCGACGGTAGAGATCGTTCAGGTCAGAGGTGGCAAAACGGCCGCCGTCCAACTGCACCATCGGGCGTAAATCGGGGGGAATCACGGGAATTACGCTTAAAACCATCCATTCTGCCTGAGAACCCGTGGCGACAAAGTTATCGATTACCCGGAGACGTTTAATTAATTTTGCTCGTTTTTGCCCCTTACTTTCGACAATTTCCGTCCGCAGTCTTTCCGCTTCTTCTTCCAGGTTAATTTCCTGTAAGAGTCTTTGGATAGCCTCGGCCCCGATCCCCACTTCAATACCGACTAATTCCGAGTCCTCCGCGTAGATTTCTTCTTCGATCTCTAACCATTGATCTTCGCTGAGGAGTTGTTTATAACTAAGATTGCCTGCGTTACCCGGATCGAGAACCACATAGGCATTAAAATAGACGATCTGCTCCACGTCCCGCAGGGGCATATCGAGCAGGATACTGAGATAACTGGGAATACCTTTGAGATACCAAACGTGGGTGACGGGGGCAGCTAATTTGATAAAACCCATGCGATGACGACGTACCCGGGACTCGGTGACTTCCACCCCGCAACGTTCACAGACAATTCCCCGGTGACGGACTCGTTTGTATTTACCGCACCAACATTCCCAGTCCTTCGAGGGGCCAAAAATTTTCTCGCAGAATAACCCATCCATTTCCGGTTTGAGAGTCCGATAGTTGATCGTTTCTGGTTTGGTTACTTCTCCGACGACTTGACCGTTAGGTAGGGTTCTTTCTCCCCATTGCCGAATTCTCTCGGGGGACGCTAAACCGATTTTGACGTAATCAAATCTTTGATCTGTTGGAGTCTTCATTCTCAATTTTTTACTATGGGTAATGATTCTGGGATAAGCGATCGCTCTCGCGTTCTCGATGCCCCGATGACAACTATTGGGCAGAAACGACAGTTAACTCAGTCACTTTTTCTTCGGGTCAAACTGGCCCGACCGAGTCCGGGACATTACATTATACAATTTTTCTAGTTCGATCGACCATTAAGTGATATTTTCCCAGATGGTGATGCTGCCGTCGGCCGCGGCCGCCGCTAGGTGACAATAATCGGGGCTGAGAACTAAACTGGAGATCGGCGATGATCGCCCATCGGCAGCGGTGAGAGTTGCGATCGCCTGTTGATAATTAGCTAACCAGATTTTAATCTCTCCGTCGGTTCCCCCGGTAAATAACCATTGACCCTCCTCTGCGAATACCAAGCTTGTCACCTGACCATTATGGGCATTGATCACCCGAATTGGCGCAAAATGACCGCTTTTCTCTCGATCGTATTGCCAGATTTTCACCGTACCATCCACACAACCGGCGGCAATAATCTGACCATCGGCAGCGATCGCAAGACTCTCTACCGAAGAAACGTTACCTGATAAGACGGCGATTTTTTCTCCCGATCCCAATTGCCAGAGGGTGACAGTGCCATCACCTCCAGCTGCGGCGATAAAATCTTGATTAGGAGCCACTGCTAGGGCATAAATTGCCCCCAGACTGTCATAGGAACTAAATTCTTCGGTTTCCTGCTCTAAATTCCACTGTTTTAGGGTTTGATCGTAACTACCACTAACCAAAAAATGCCAACGGGGGGCAAAATCCAAACCGTGAATCGAACCGAGATGACCGAGGAAAATTTGATTTAATTCCAGATTACTGGCATCGCTGGCTAAAGTCCATAATTTAACGGTTTGATCGAATCCTCCCGTCGCTAGATGATAATCGCCGTTTCCGGTGACTGCTAGGGCTAAAATGCCCTGATCATGAGCTTCAACCGTATTAATCAGGGTTCCTCTCGCAAAATCCCAGATTTTTAGGGTACGATCCCAACTAACGCTAATTAAAAACCGTTGATCCTCGGTAATTGCGATCGCTGTAATCATTTCCCGATGGGCGGCCAGACGGCGATAATAATGCCAATGGGGGATAGGGATGGGGGGGGAAGTGGTTAAATTAAGGGCAGGTAGGGTGATTTGTGGCTCATTTTCCGCTTTTGTGGCGGGAATATCGGCTGATTCTTCGTTAATCGGCAAAATCTCTCTATGTAAGCGACTGTAGGATTTTTCCAGATGTTCGATGCGTTCGAGCAGCCCGTTACGGTTGATATATTGAATAATTTGATTGTAGGACTGTTCGAGGACGAGAATATTCTCCGCTAATTCTGCGACCACACGGGCGTTATCCCTGGCCACTGCGGGACTGAGGGACTGTATTTGGGCCGATAAAGCTTCTTTTTCTTCTTCCCACTGATCCTGTAAATGACTGGTCATTTCAGTTAAGCGTTGAAGTTGCCTAGTTCTTTCTCGGAGACGATTGAGAATATTCAACCCGAAAGTCACTACCAGGAGGAACAAAGGCAAAAACCCCGCACCCATGGCCATAAGGGTAAGCAGGGTTAATCCTAGGGCGATATATTCCGCTAATTCTAGCCAATGGGGGCGATGGTCGGTCATTTTGCAGTTACCGGTAAAGGGATTTTGATCATCTCCTGATTTCAGACTCATGGTAACGCTAATTGCCGCCTTGGGATTGACTAAAATTAATTTTTAAGCAGGAATTAAGACTTTTTCCTTAGTTTCTATCGGTGCGGTTAAAGCGGATTCTAAATCGGCCTTCCCTAGTCTTGCTTCCAAAATTTTCAGCACTTCCCGTCCAAAATCATCGGGATTTTGTCGCCATGCTTGCAGACAAACTTCGCCAAAAAATGACCCCAAAGGTTCGGGATTCCAGAGCAGTTTTTTGGCTGTCCAGGGCATTAAACTCATGGGATCGTAGTCGGGTTTAATAATTTCTTTTTTGAAGGCGTATTCTTCTAGATGGGTGTGGGGTTGTAGTCCGATAAAAAAGATGGCTGGTTCCACTTTATCGACTCCAAAAATATTTTCTAATTCCCTATGATAGGCGATGGTTTGACGAATAGTTTCTAGGGTTTCATCAATAACATTAAAGGAATAATTGACCGAAACCAGATCATTAAAACCCGCCGCTTTTAAGTCTCGACAATTTTGCAGAACTGTCCGCAAATTATAGCCCATCCGCATTTTGCGGACTAATTCCTGAGAACCACTGGTGATACCAATTTCAAAGTAGTTCATGCCTGTTTTTACCATTAAATCGCACAGTTTCGGAGTGAGATTATCGGCGCGAATATAGGCAGCCCAATGGATATCTTTCATCCCGGCGGCGAGAATTTTTTCTAATAGTTCTTCTACATCGTCAATAAATTTTCTGGCGGGGATAAATTGGGCATCGGTAAACCAGAAATTGCGAATGCCCCGGTCGTATAATTGGCGAATTTCCTTAACTACTTCGTCTGCTGGATTAATGCGTACTTGTTTCCCTTCGACAACGGTATAGATGCAGTAGCAGCAGTTATGGGGACAGCCGCGCTTGGTTTGCACCCCGATATAAAAGTCGTTTTCTTGGAAATAGTAGGAAAATTCCGGCCAAATACTTTCGATATAGTCGTAGTTACAAGCGGATTTTTCTAACGGGGTGGGGGATTCGTGGATTAAACGCGGCCGGGGTGTGGTTTCTCCGACGACATAACAACGTTCATCGCTAAAGTCCCGACCGGAGAGGAATTTTTCTAGCAGGGTTTCCCCTTCTCCAACTGATACAATTGTTCCTGTGGGCAGTTTGGTTTTTAGTTGTTCGTAGAAAACACTGACGGCACCACCCCCGACGATAACTCGCGCTTCGGGATGGTATTTTTTGGCCCGCTGCAACCCTCGGCGAATTAGTCCCTGATTGCGCCATAATTCGCCGTAGTAGGCTGTTGTCACCTTTAAACCTCCTAAAGCACCGCGCAGCTTGATTAGGGGGTTTTTAGCGTAGTAAAATTCAAAGGCGTTTTGCAGGGGATTACCACCGCGACCACCGACGGGGGCATATATTTGAATATCCCGCCAGGAGAATACTAGCAGGGTGGGTCGAAATTCGTCAACACAGCGATCGAGTGCCTGGTTAAAGTCTAAGGGGGGGACGGTGCCAAGGTCAAAGATTCTTTGTTCGATGTCGGGGAAGAGTTTATGAACGTGGTCGGAAAGGTAAACGACACCGATGGGGAAAATTGGGTTACAGGGGAGTCTAACGTAGAGGATGCGTTGTGCTTGCGGTTGAGTCATGAGATTTCTGAAGGGGACGAGGACGCATTCTGAGTAATCTTAACATAACTTAACTTTGTCCGGCTTGTCTAGGAAAAGGTTATAAGTAGGGTTTGCTGTTCCTAGGGTTAGGAGTCAGGATTCAGGAGATTATTTTACTTATTTTCCCCACACCCCACTTCCCCACTTCCCCACTCCCTACACCCCACACCTCACACCCCACACCTCACACCCCACACCCCACACCCTACACCCTACACCCCACACCCCACACCCTACACCCCACACCCTACACCCTACACCCCACACCCTACACCCCACACCCTACACCCCACTTGCGTCTTAGGTTAAACTTTAATTCCTAGTACCTGTGTATGGGTTCCCCGCGCTTGGGTGACACCGATGGTTCTTTCTGATGCTTCAATCATCGGCCGACGCAAACTAACGACAATAAATTGCGCTTGTTGTGCTTGTTTTTGAATCATTTTGGCCAATTTCTCTACATTGGCCCCATCTAAAAACATATCCACTTCATCAAACGCATAAAAGGGAGAAGGACGATATCTTTGTAGGGAAAAAATAAAGCTTAAAGCGGTTAAAGATTTTTCACCTCCAGACATGGAACTTAATCGCTGTACCGGTTTTCCTTTCGGATGTGCCACCAGATTTAAGCCACCATTAAAGGGGTCATTTTCGTCTTCTAGTTGTAAGTAACCATCACCATCGGACAGGGTAGCAAATATAGTCTTAAAGTTTTCGTTAACAGCGGTAAATGCTTCCTGAAAAGCATTAAATCTGAGGGTGGTAAAGTTTTCTATCCGTAAAAGTAGTTCGGTTCTTTCTCCTTCTAAGGTTTGTAGTTTTTCTGATAGTTCATCCAATCTCTCTTTAGTTTTTTGGTGTTCTTCTAAAGCTAACATATTCACCGGTTCTAAAGCTTCTAATTTCTTTTGTAACTGCCGAATATCGCTTTGAATTTTCTCGAAATCTCGATCGCTTTCGGGAATTTCGGGCAAGGGATTGGGTAAGTCGCTTTCTAGTTGACTAATTTCTGTCTGTAAAGTGGTTAGTAATGCTTGTCTTTCCTCTTGATTGTTGACTAACTTTTCCGATTGCCAGATAGCCTGTTGTTGTTGGTTTTGTTGTTGTCGCAAAACTGTCTCTAATTGGTCTCTTTTTTGCTTGGTTTCCCCCAGTTGTTGCGATAATTGTTGTAAAGCTTGATTGATTTCTAAAATATGGCGATCAAGTTTTTCTATCTCCAGATTACCGATATTTCTCTGATTAACTGCATCGGTAATTATCTTGTCAACCTCAATAATTCTATCCCCAGACTCTTGACTTTTTTCCTCTAGTCTGATTTGTTGATTTTGTAAATCTTTTAACTGTTCGCGGACTGTAGCGAGGTGATTTTCTTGGGTTTGTAACTCTAATTCTTGAGCGCGAATTATTCCCTGTACCTGTTGCCATTCGCTATGGGTATGATTGGCCTCTAAAGCAGTTAATTTCTCCTGTTCTTGCTGTAAAGATAACTCTAACTCAGGAATTTCTCTGGTTAATACTTCTAACCGTTGACGAGAAATAGTAATTTCCTCTTGCTGTCCTGATAATTGACGGATTAAATCCTCTTTTTCTGTGGTTAAACGTTGTAAATCCTTGCTTAATTGTTGTAGAGATAATTGATTTTCCCGATGACTTTGACGGGTTTCGGTTAACTGTTGGGTTAACTGACTGATAAGATTATTAACTTGAGTAATTTTTTCTTCGTTGCGGGTAAGAATGCGATCGATTTCTGCTAATCTTTCCCGTAGAGATTCCGCTTCACTAGACTCCTTAGGAGAAATTTTACCAAAACGCAGCCCCGATCGCGTCGGTTGGCTGCCTCCGGTCATAGCGCCAGTCATCTCTAATAACTCGCCATCTAAAGTAACGATGCGATATTGATTGATATAATAACGTGCAGAGTCTATATCCTCAAAAACCACCGTACTGCCAAAAATATAGTTAAAAACCTCTCGATACTGGGATTGAAACTTAACCAAATTCACCGCTAAATCCAGATAACCCCGCGCATGACGCAGAGAGGAAATATCCTGGGGACGGGGAGGACGAATTTTATTCAGGGGTAAAAAAGTGGCCCTACCGATGCGACGCTGTTTTAGCAAGGCAATTCCGGCGGCCGCAACGCTATCATCTTGGACGACTACATGACCTAAACGACCTCCGGCGGCGATTTCCAGAGCAATTTGATAACGTTCCTCTACTTCGCCCAATTGTGCCACTAATCCGCAGATTCCGGGCAAATCTGACTGTAATAATATTTGAGTGGCATAGGTTCCCTGGGCCTCCTGTTGCGCTTGCTTGGTCGCTTCCAGTTTATCTAATTCCCTCTGTTTGTCCCGTTGTTCTTTTAGCAGACGTTTTTGGGTGTCCTGACTGATGACGCGATTTTGTTCGGCAATGGTGAGTTTTTGGGCTAAATTTTGGATATCTGGTTCTGATTGATTAATTTTTTGTAATATTTCTTGACTTTCTTCTGTTTTTGTGCTAATAACTTGCTCTAATTCTTGCAGACGTTGACCAGCTTCTACTATATTAGTTTGCAATCGATCGCATCTTTCGGTCAATTGGGCCTGTTGGCTACGGTAGGGGTTTAATTGTTCCTGAAGACGGGTAATATTGCGGGAAAGGTCACTTTGTTCTTTTACCCAAGCTTCTGACGCTTCTGCGAGACTACTTGCTTGCAGACGATGGTTTTCTAGGGTTTCCCTTGCGGTTTGGGTTGTCCGTAGGAGATTGGGTAAAATTTCAGTTTCTAAACGGCTTTTTTGGGCAGTAATCTGATTTAATTCGAGATTATAGCGATTAATTTCCTCTAAAAGTCTGGTTTTCTGTGCCTGAGATTCTTTTTCGAGGTTTTCTAACTCTTTTTGTCGTTGTTGCTGTTGTTGTCGTTTGGCCTGTTGACTCGCTAATCGGGAAGTCAGGGACAGGTGTTCATCTTCCCCAAAAGCTTTAACCTGTTGATTGAGTTTCTCTAATTCTTGACTATTTTGGGCGATTTGTTCGGATAAATTGGCGATAGTCTCGGTTAAAACCTGTTTTTCCCTTTCCCCAGCTTGAATTTGTTCTTTTACTTGCTGGCAGCGCTGCTGGAGATTTTGCCAATGGAGGACAATTTCCCATTGTTGTTTTTCTTGGACTTGGGCCTTGAGTTTTTGGTATTTTTCGGCTTTAATGCGATCGAGTGCTAATTTCTCCAGAGATTTTTGCAATTCTGTGGCAATAATTTGGCAGCGTTCTTCTCTTTCTTTAACCGAATCGATATTCTCCTTAGTTTTCTCAATTTTGCGGTCAAATTCAGCTACTCCTGCCAATTCGTCGATAATTTCCCGTCTTTCCTTGGCATTCATGCTGATAATTCGGGTTACGTCCCCCTGTAACACCACGTTGTACCCTTCGGGATAGATGCGTAAACGGTTTAACTGGTCGTGAAGTTCGCTAACCGTACAGGTTTCCCCATTGATATAGTAGGTAGAAGTATAGCTGCCACCCTTAGCCACTTTTAAGCGTCGGGAAACCGTCCAATCCCTATCGGTTGCGTCGGGAATATCGGCAATATCAAAAGTCACCGAAACGCTCGCTTCGGTGCTATGACGTTGACTGTTATAGCTATGATTGACTAAATCCGGTAATCTTTCGGCCCGCATTCCCTTGGAAGTAGCTAATCCCAAGCAAAATAGCAATGCGTCGAGAATATTCGACTTTCCCGAACCATTTGGACCGGAAACCACCGTAAACCCCGGCAAAAAGGGTATAGGAGTCGTTCCCCCGAAGGATTTGAAGTGTGAGAGTTCGACCTTTTTGATGTAAACCATGGCGATAAGCAAAAAGTAGGCAAGCTATCAGCTGTCAGCTTGAATCGATAAGGGATAACTCCGGTTTATCCTTGACAATATCCTCAGACTTGACCGGAGATGAGTTTGATTAGTTGCGTAGTTGGAAAATTTTATGACAACACCCTTATAGAAAAATATAGCTGATAGTCCCCTTAGATGGCTTGAATCCATTCCTTGACTTGGTACTCTGTCCAGATGCCATTTTGCCAGTAGGTATCCGCTTCGATTAATTCTCGCACTTCTGACTCGCTGGCTGCCTGATAAATTGCGAAAACTTGGCTTAAATCTGCCGTTGGTCCGATAGTAACGAGAATTCCCCGTTCTTTCTGTTGATTTAATCCCTCTAGATGTGCTTGACGATAGGGTGCGCGTTTTTCCAGCACGTTTTCACAATAACTACCCCAGACAACAAATTTCGGCATATTTGACCTGTACTCTCTTGATCTGTTGCTATTTTACGATCGAATCGTCAATCAGACTAAATCGATCTAGAAAAGTGGGGGGGGTACACAGATATTGTAGGATGCAGATAGTTGGGGTGGTGATGCACCAACTTATTCGGATATTTTCCGCGTTTCTCAAATCAGCAAAAAGGCAGCCTATAATTATTTTTTAAGATAAATACGAACTCCTTGAACTTCATCAACTAGCCGATAATTTTCCTTGATAACCCTAGCAATTTCAGGAAAAACTTCGTGTCCATGAGTTTCTCTATCTTGAAATCCAAACATTCTTGGAGCTACAGCATCAACAAATAACTTAGCATTAGAATTAATAAGATCGTCTGTGTATCTTTTCAGAAAATATTCTTGCAGTGAACCTGGTAGGATTTGCCAAACAGAAGCACTATCCCTTGTCGCTTGTACCAGGCTTGTGTCAACATATAACTCTGAGGCCCATCCCCAGACAGCCATAGATTCACCAGGAGAAGCATACTTTAGAATAGTTTTTGCAATCGGACTGAGATAATTTCTAGCAAATCTTCTGCGATTATTAAGGTAAACATTATCTGATGTTATTATTATGGCAAATTGTAAAAAACTACTAGCAAATGTGATGAAAATTACACCTGTCAAAAGAGAGAACTTCAAGTCTGAACGAGTTAATTTTGACACTTGTAAAACTTTTGCCAGTTCACCTAAAAACACACCGATTATCAATCCACTAGGTACTATTAGAAATAGTAAATAATGAGTAAAGCCGTTTCCTGGTCTAATAATTGAATAACTCGACGCAGTCAAAATAAATAAACTGTAATAGACAAAGCAAAATGTGTTTGATTTCTCTGGATTTAGGCTTAAGGAAACACGCTTTATTATTAAAAATGGTATTCCTAATATCAAGACAATCGCTGTTAATAAAAATAATATCTGTGTATCTTGCGCTTTTCTTAACATATTAAGAAATCTGAGAATTTTTCGGAAAAAGCTCATTTGATTTACGTCTCCCATCAAACCATGGCTAGAATAAATCAATAAATTTTGTTGTATATAAGATTTCCAGAAAGCATCATAGATTGAGAAAATTGTTAGATATAGTATAACTAAAGCCGAGAACAAAATTCCCCCAAGAAAGAAAGCAGCAAGACTCCTGATGAATTGACCTCTTGCGCTGCTTTTTAGCCAGAGTATGTGCAAAAATATACAAGCAATTGAGAAAGCTATAGGAACTGACTGCATTTTGGCAAAAGGAGTAGTTCCCAGGATAAAACCCAAGGCAAATATCAGCCGATTAGGATTAGATGAATTACCAGTATAATATTTACAAACGATTAACAAAGCCACACTTAATATTGCAACCGAAAAATGTTCACTTGTATAATGCACATAGTCAAAAAATGTCATTAAGGCGACAGTTGTAACCACGGGAACTATTGCTAGGCGAGAAAGGCTCTTATCGTAGAGAGTGGATAAAGCATAATAAAGACAAACAATAGCAGCAATTATCATGATTAAGCCGATCACGCGACTACTAGCATATTCAATTCTGAACCCGAAAAAAGCTGGTAGAGTCAGAGGATAGACATTGAGAGGTCCAGATGAACCTGCATCTACTGCACGCCAGAAAACTGGCTCTTTCAACAGTTTTATTGCACCTGCGGTAAATAGTGCCTCATCGGGGTTTAGCATTGGAGGCAAGAAACCCGGCCAGCGTGCTGCTAAAATAAAAGTCACTAAAGATGTAATAAATATTATATTTGACAATAAAAATTTCTGGAGCTTACTCGTGGTAGTTCTCAGGAATATGAGAGGAGAAAAAGTGAAAAAAATGAAGATAATAAAAGTGACTATTACTGATATTCTGTAAATAATTGACAAAGATTGAATACTCGCCAAGTTGCTCAGTAGCCACCACCGTAAATCAATTTGATTATTTACCATTTTTTCACTACTCTATTTTCTAACATAAATCCGAATGCCCTCAACTTCATCCACCATGCGATAGTTATTTTCAATCACAGTGGCGATTTCGGGATAGGCATCGTAACGATAAATCTTCTTCTCGCCAGCCATCGCATCTACAAAAACCTTTGATTTTGACTTTAATAGATCGTCTGCGAAGCTTTTTAGATAATAAGCCTGCTGGGGACTTTTAAAAACCATCCATTTAATCCCAACGTCTCTAACTCCCTGATACAGTCCAGTCTCTATATATAGATCACCCCTCTTGCCCCAGATCGCCATTGAATCATTCGGTGAAGCGTATTGTAAGATTGTCCGCACGAGGGGAGTTTGATAGTCCTGAAGATATTTTTGGCGTTGAGAGAGATAGGGGTGTTCGCTTCTGATAAACGTATAGCTCTGTAGGAGACTGGTTGCGAGCATCAATAGCAATATCAAAAACTGTATCTGTTTATAAAAAGCATTATTCTCCGACAATTTAAAAATTTCTCCGATTATCACACCGATCAAAAAACCACAGGGGAAAACAAGAAAAAGAAGATAATGTGGGAAAGGATTACCAGGGCGAACAACGACATAAAGAGAAACTACTACGATAAACAGGCTGTAGAAGAAGAAGATAAAAGTATTTGTAAAAAATAGCTTTCGCCTTACAATACTTTCCCTGAAAAACAAAATCGTTGCGGCGATGAGAAAAATCGAGGTAATTTGAAATAGTGAACTTGAGTTTAATCGGTTACTACTAGCCATTGATATAAATTGGCTGAACTTTTCCCCGAAGGTTAGGTTCTTTACATCGGCATAAATGAATAAATTCTGGAGGATATACCTTCTCCAGAAATCCTCAGAGGTTGAAAAAAGAATTAAAAAAAAGAGATTGATAGCAGAAAACAGCAATAAGCCTAAGGCAAGCGTAGCTAAACTTTTAAGAAATTGTCGGAGACTTTCTTTTCTGGTCCAAAGTATGTGAGCGAAAATTAAAGTGATTGCCAGCGCGACGGGAAGACCTTGCATTTTTGCGTAGGGCATCATTCCGATAACTGCACCAAAGATAAAAATCATGCGATCGCTAAACTCGCGGGTGTAAACGTAGCAAGTAATCCAAAGAGCAGTACTTAAAATAGCGATCGGGAAATGTTCGCCGCTATAATGAACGAAATTACTGTGGACTGCCAAGGAGAAAAATAAAACAACCGGGATAGTTGCAATACGGGCGACTCGATTATCGTATAAATATTTTAGCGAGTAATAGAAAAAGATAACGGACAGAATAACTAAAAATAAGCCGATAACTCGAGCACTGGCGTAATCGATACGAATATTCAATAGCTTAGGAATAGTCAGGGGTATAATATTCAGCGGACCCGATGAACCAGTATCAACTGATCGCCAGAAAGCCGGCTCCTTAACCAGTGTCATCGCGGCGGCAATGAATTGATCTTCATCCGAATTAATAGAGGGAGCGAGTAAAACTGGCCAACGACCAGCGAGAATCGCTAACCCCGTCCACGCTAAAAAAACAGGTTCCGAGAAAACCCGCAAGATAAATCTACTAACCTTCGACTCGTTGAAGATTGTAGGAGAAAGCGCTAGAACGACAAATATGAATAATACAATAATTAGACTTATCCTATATAGATTAGCTAATCCAGATCGGTTTTCTATTGCATTTAATAAAGATAAGCGTAAGTCAAAATTTTCCATGATCAATAGGGGCATTGGTTCGACAGTTATAGATTAATAAAAGTTGATTCTTTCCCGTTCGACAACTAAAGGCCTTTTTAAAATTCTCATGTGCATTAAGCCAATATATTCCCCGATAATGCCGATAAAAAATAGTTGCACAGAAGCGAGTAAAAATAGTCCGACCATGATTGGTGCGGTTCCTAAAGGAAAATAATCCCAGAACAACAATTTGGCGATTAAATAACCTAACGCCACTACCAGACTCAAGAGGGACAAAGCAAAGCCTAACATGGTGGCCAGTCTGAGGGGAACTTGGGAGTGACTGGTAATACCCAGCATCGCCTCGCTATAGTATCGATAGAAGTTATAACTACTAATACCCCGTTTTCGCCGTTGTTGTTGATACTCAAAAGAGAAACTTTCAAAACCTAACTCTTCAATGAGTCCCCTAAAATAGGGATAGGGATCGTTAATTTCTCGTAGAACGTCGATGACTTTGCGATCATATAACCCGAAACCTGTAAAATTTCTAGTAATTTTTATATCTGAAAGACTATCCATTAAATAATAAAAAATTTGTCTAGCAAAATAGAAAAAAGCTCCTTCTTTCATCGGCGTTTTAAACGCCTTAACAACTTTATAGCCTTCTTCCCACTTCTTGACAAATTCTGGGATTAATTCGGGAGGATCTTGCAGATCTGCTACAATAGGAATAACCGCATCTCCGTAACACTGAAGAATACCATAGTAACCAGAACGAACAGGTCCGAAATTTCTGGCATTGACAATCACTTTTACTCTCGTATCTTTTTGAGCAATATTTCTCAGTATATCAACGGTTTTGTCGTGAGAAGCGTTATCAATAAAAAGATGTTCATACTCATAGTTAGGTAAGTGATTAAAGACTTCTTTAACCCGCAGGTAAAGGTCTTCAATATTCCCTTCTTCATTATAACAAGGAGTCATTATAGTAATTTTTTTCATTATTTCGAGCCTTCCCTAAAAACAAATAATTTCATTAAAATAAAAGAGATAACGGCCATCGGCAACAGTAAGATAGCACCAGCAATTAACATTTTAGTTTTTTGCTCGATCCCAATATCAATAGCATCAACAATTCTCAGGACCTCCACATTCAACAAGAAAGTCACCACATAAACTAAGACAAAACGAAAAATCAATTTGTTGTTTTTGCTGCCAAAAACTAACTTTCCTGTGGTTTGAAAGTTAAATAAAACTCCCAGAATAGTAGCCAGCAATACAGCATACTTATAATCCAGTCCAATTAAGATTAGCGTACCATAGAGAAAATAACTAAAAAGGGTATTTAGTACGCCAACTAACAAAAATCTGGCAAATTTATGCTTTTTGACAATACCGACAAGTTTATTTTTTTTAAGAAGATACATTTTACGATTTATCTCCAATAGACAGTTGCGATTTTTTATATGTTATGATAATTTGGGTTTTATTTATAGGTAAATCCTCCATCAATAATTATACTTTGTCCGGTGAGGTAGGTATTGGGATCTTCTAGGTTCTGTGTGATAAGTTTAGCTTACATAGGATCGATCGATCTTTGTGTCCTCTGTGTCTCTGTGGTTCCTTCCACTTCCTCGCTAGGAGGAATGTATCTTAGAGTACATTGTACCCACCAAACCCAAGAGAGCCGGCACTGGAGGGGAATGGAAGCGGCAATTCCCGCCAACTGCTTAGGTGAGTTGTTAGGAAAAGTTAGCTCCGTCCCCACATAACCTGGACAGACTGCACGAACTAGAATACCATAGGTGGCGAATTCTAGAGCAGCACTGCGGGTTAGGGCGTTCAGTCCGGCTTTGGTGACAGAATAGACTGAAAATAGAACTGATGTTAAAAACTCTACCCCAGCCTGCGGTTTTCATGGCTGGAGAAAACCCTTTGATTAATTGCATGGGGCGATAATCTCAGTCCCTTGATTCTCTAGAAATGAAGCTATAGCCACTCCAATTCTGCGAGAAGCTCCTGTAATTAGAGCTTTATGGTTTGTTAAATTTGTCATAAAATAAATTCTCATAGTGAGTCATCCTTTGTAAGCATCTTTTCGATGTCTACAACTCAGAATGATGACAACTGAGCCTTGATCGTCAATTTCATAACGCACTCGATAATCACCTACCCTAAGACGATATTCATTGGCATAGCCTTTCAACTTTTTAACTCCCGAAGGACGGGGTTCGTCAGTCAGCAGAAGGATTTTTTCGTTCAGGCGAGTTTGCACATCATCTGGAAAGCTTTTCAACTGCTTCTGCACAGGTTTAGGGATGATGACTTCGTAATTCATGAAGCTTGTTCAGATTGATTAGTGATATATTCTTGAATAGTTTGATAGTCGCCTATCTGATAAGCTTTTCGTGCTTCCTCTACTTCAGCTAACACCTCTGGATCATTTTCCATGGACTCTTCTTCTGATTCAAAAATCTGATCTTCTATAATTTCCATAAGTTTTCGTTTCACTCCTAAATCAAGGGTAGCAATTGCCTCGATTAAAGACTCTAAGGAGACTTGCATTCTAACCATTACCATGCTGTTTGTCCTCCAATTTTTACTTTTTTTGAGCGTTTAGGGGCGATAATCTGAATTACCTGACTCTCTATTACTGAGGCTATAGCTGCTCCAATGCCGCGAGAACCTCCTGTAATCAGTGCTTTATGATTTATGGCATTTGTCATGGATTAACTCAACCCCAAAACCAGTCTTCCCGTGGTCTGAAAGTTAAATAAGTCTCCCAGAATAGTAGCCAGCAATACAGCATACTTATAATCCAGTCCAATTAAGATTAGCGTACCATAAAGAAAATAACCAAAAAGGGTATTTAGTACGCCAACTAACAAAAATCTGGCAAATTTATGTTTTTTGACAATACCGACAAGTTTATTTTTTTTAATAAGATACATTTTACAAATTCATCCCCCCTAATATTTAATTAACTGATTATTACTTCAGAATTTCAAGAGATAACTTTCAGAAATTCATTGAGTAGAGGTCGCACTTGATTATCTAACTCTAGCGAAACTTTTTCCATTTTACCTTCTCCTCGTGTTAGGATGCAGTTAATCGATCTTCCGGTATTTTTCTTGTCCAGTTTAATTGCTCCTAAAATAAGCTCTAAAATATTAGAGGTTAACTCCTGGTTATAAGGCTCATAATAAGGTTTCAAAAATTCTTGCAAATCATAGAAATATCCCTGATCTACCATTCCCAGTTTTTCGGAAAAGAAGGTAGCCGTAAGCATCCCTAACGTGACAGCAATTCCATGAGGAATTTTATAGTTAGTGGCCGATTCATAAGCGTGTCCGAAAGTATGCCCATAATTTAAAATATTTCTAATTCCCTTGTCAAACTCATCCCGCTCAATGTAACGTTTCTTGATATTTAGAGCATCTATAATTAGATGTTGAATCTCTAAAAAATCTGACGATAGTTTTTGAAGATTGATTTTCATTTGTTCAACTTCAGATTGACCAGCTAGTAAATTTAGCTTGATAATTTCTCCTAATCCAGAGCGAATCTCATCAGAAGGTAAGGTCTTCAATACAGAAAAAACAAGAATAATCTCATGGGGAGGATAAAATGTCCCGATCTGGTTTTTGAAGTTTTGAATATTGATAGAGCTTTTACTGCCAATACAGCTATCACATTGAGCTAATAAAGTTGTCGGAATCAAGACCCATTTTATCCCCCTAAATAAAACGGAAGCTATAAAACAGCCAATATCTTGAATGACTCCACCACCAATTACTAGCAAGGTACAGTCTTTTCTAAAACCTAATTCTAAGAGTTTTAAAAAAATTGGGGTGAGTTGTTCAAAAGATTTTTGTTCTTCTGTAGCTTCTATTTGTAAAAGAGGGCGATCAGACAAAACTTCTTCTATTGGCTGTGAGTACAGGTGGAAAACGTTACTATCAACTAAAGTAAAAACGGTCTTGTCTTTAACAGCTTGTGTTAAAGCATCTTTTAAGCCTTCCTTGACTTCAACACAGTAGGGGTGAAATTGACTTTGGATTTCTAGCATAACTTAAGGCTCTTAAAATCAGGGTTTATTTACAGGTGAAGCCGCCATCAATTACTAGAGTTTGTCCGGTGAGATAGGTATTTTCTTCCGAACACAAAAAACTAACTAGCTTGGCAATTTCATGGGGTTGGGCAAGACGTTGTAAGGGGATGGTAGCAGTAATTGCCGCTAACTGTTCAGGGGAATTATTGACAAAGGTTAACTCGGTTTCCACATACCCCGGACAAACAGCATTTACGAGAATGCCATGGGGAGCCAATTCCACTGCCGCAGTTCGGGTCAAACCGTTTAACCCTGCTTTAGTTGCCGAGTAAGCAGAGCGGTTTTCTCTGGTGACTAAACTAAAGATAGAGCTTATATTGACTATCCTTCCCCACTTTTGGGCTTTCATATAGGGAGAGAACCCTCTAATTAGGGCCATCGGGGCAGTCAAATTCACCTGAAGCATAATTTGCCAGTCCTCATCTTGGACATGGGTAAGTTCATTGAGAAGATTAATCCCAGCATTATTGATGATTATGTCAAAACCCGCCCCTTGCTCAGAAGCGACATAAGCGGCAATGGACTCCATGTGGGAAAGATCCAAGACATCTCGGTTTGGGGCAATTACTTCAACGCCTTGGTCTTCCAATAATGAGGACATGGCAGCCCCCAGTCCGCGAGAACCCCCAGTAATCAAGGCTTTATGATGCTTTGTTAGATTTGCCATAGATTAACTTATTAATTGAATTGCGATAGCGCTCTTCCATCATTTCTAAGCGAGCATCATCCTCCCGATGAATTGCCCCATAGTAATTCTTTTTATTCTTCAGCCACATAAGCTCAAATTCAACCGCCTTCAAAAAAGCCTCCTCTGGGTTATTGATGGCTTCCGGACAACGGAAGACAACCTTTCGGGTTTCAAAGCGATCAAGATGTCCTTCAGGAAAGGCTTTAAAGAAAGGTAATGAATGAACGGAAACCCCACCGCCTACAACCACTTTTAACCCCGCTGATTTCGCTTTTTCAGCAATTTTCAAGGCAATATCTAGGACTTGATCGCTATTAATATCTTCACGAGTCAATCCCATAGAACCAGACAAGTCAACTCGTCCAATCACCACCCCACTTAAAGACTTGATTTCGGGCAAGGATAACATTTCATCAAAGTTTTTGAAAGCTGTAATCGTTTCTAAGTTAATCAGAAATTCTACATCTTCTTTGTGATCACTGCCAAAGCCAATGTTGATCGCATTCAGGTATTTTTTCAAGGCGTAGGCCGTTTCTACCATGGGAGCAATTACCCGTTCAGCCCCTAAGCTAGTAGCATCAAACATATCCTTGATGGCCTCACAGCCACCAATTTTTAAGTTTAAACCCAAGCCAGCTGTAAGACTAACCTCTTTGAGGCGCATTGCTTCTTCCATGCGAGTGCCTTCCGCTTCAAATTCGGCTTTGACTCCACAAACGTTATAGTTCTCCTTTAACTCCAATAAAAGTTCCACCATTCGTTTTTCCATCGAGTTCATAGTTTTCCTGCCCCTTGATTAGCTAGTTTTAAGTTTGAACTTGAAAGGAGTATAACCTATTCAGTCATGGGTGCAACAATCATATTACTCATAAATTCATCCCGATCTAGGAAGGGGGATAAATCTTCTAAGGGAGAAGATACCATGCGCCCATCATCCAAGCGACGAGAAGACAACTTAGGAGCAAAGGGTTGATTGAGATCTAAAAACACCTCACAGATATGAGAACCTTCCCCAGCAAGGGTTTCTTGAATAGCTTGCTGCATAGTTGCGTGTTCTCGGCAAAGTCGGTAAGGGATTCCATAGGCCGCCGCTAACTTTTCAAAACTGGGAAAGGTCACGCCACTTTCCGGTCCACAACCGACAATATTATCGGCAAAGAAATTCTGCTGAGTTTGACGAATCGAGTGATAGCCTTGATTATTGAGGACAAAAATCTTGATCGGCAGTTGATATCCCACTAGGGTTTGTAATTCTTGTAGGTTTAATTGAATGCTGCCATCCCCGGCAATACAAATCACTCGCCGCTTACCACTGGCAATACAGGCCCCAATCGCCGCGGGTAGATCGTATCCCATGGAGGCACAACCAGAGTTAGTATAGAGGCGCTGTCCCTCTTTGATTGATGCCGCTTGAAATGTCGTCACACAGGCGGTTCCATCACCTGTCACCACGATTTCATCCGCAGGGAGTTCCTTAAAGAGTGCTTGGGCAAAGCAATAAGGGTTAACTGCCCCTTGTGTTAGCCAATATTCGGGTAAGACAGTAGGATATTTTTCCTTACGAATCAAACACCAGTCTAGCCACTGTTGATGGTGTTGTGTTGGCTCAACTTCCTGTTGCAGTAAATGCGCCAAAAAGTCGGCTATATCGGCGTGAATAGGTAGATCCGGCTTGAGTGTTGGCTTTTTCAGTTCTGACTCGTCAATATCCACGATAATCTTATAGGCTTCCCGAGCAAAGTTTTCCCAGTTATAGCTCACCTGGCGGATGTTGAGCCGGCAACCTAAAACTAATAGGAAATCAGAATTTTGGACGGCAAAATTACCAGGGCGATCGCCGATAGTCCCCGGCCTACCAATATAATAAGGGTGATCGTTCCAGATCAGATCGTGAGCGTTCCAAGCTGTAACTACGGGGATTTTCCAAGTATTGACCAAGCGCAGGAAGTCTTCATAAGCCCTCCCTAAACGAATCCCCGATCCGGCGTAGATAACCGGGCGTTCGGCGGTTTTCAGTCGGTTGATAACTTGTTCACAGGTGGCTGCTAGATTGGTGGTAGTATATTTGATCGCATCTTCTTTGGGATCGTAGCCCGGTAGAGATGTGGGATCAATCTTAGCTCCCTGAACATTCATCGGGATATCCAACCAGCAAGGACCGGGACGGCCAGATTGAGCCAGATGTAACGCTCTTTCGAGATGGTAGCGAATTGACTGGGGATCTGTGACCATCACCGCGTATTTAGTGATCGGTTCCACCAATTTAACAATATCAATTTCCTGATCCCCCAATTGTCTGAGGGGTAAGTCTGTACTTCTGACTACGGTTTCCCATTTCACCTGTCCGGAAATAACGATCATACCGATGGAATCTGTCCACGCTCCATAGACTCCGGTAATGGCATTGGTTCCCCCCGGTCCTGTGGTTACATTCAGAGCCGCTAGGCGATTGGTTAACCGATAGTAGCTTTCGGCCGCCATAGCACAAGCTTGTTCGTGGTGGCAACAGGTGTAGGCTAGTCCTGGACAGCGCCCGAAAGCATCATTCAGGTGCATCGCCCCACCACCAGTAAGCAAAAAAACATCATGGATGCCATGTTCCACAAGGGTTTGGGCGATATAGTCGGCAACTCTCATCGGGGTTTCGCTCTTAGATTCGCTAATTTGGTTGACATTATTATAGTTGATAGATTATGAATTAGTGCAGGTATACATTAGACATCTTGCAAAAATCAAAAATTTGACCTTAGGTGAGGAGTAAGGAGCCAGTGGTCTCCGAGTCAGGAGAATTAAAAATGAGCATTAATCAATTAAATACTCTATTTAGAGATTTTATTATGCAAGAACTCTATTGTTTGGCTCTCTGGTTTCTCGTGTCGTGTTATCAACACTGCTCATATCTAGACGGCCATGCTGAAGATGCTTGGTTATAAGCTTTACCTTACTTGATATGTTTTGCCACCGAATAGAGTTAGGATATTCAAATTCTCTATGCAGTCACTACTTTATTTTTTAGGTTAAGTTCATTAACTATTTGCGCTAGAATTTCTTTGCCATAGATTTTAGATGTTAGCAAAATTGTTTCTGTTTCATTTTTGAATTGGCGATTCTTCAGTTCTTCAGGTGAAATAATAGGCTTTTCCATTAAATATTGCCCCCAATACTTTGGGTTACTATCAACAAATGCAATTATGTTAGCTCGTTCGAGACTCGAATTAGCTAAAAGCCTCATCGTAGAACTTCCAACTCCCCAAACAATTATCTTATCTTGATTTAATACTAACTCATCTATCATTTGAGGATCGAAGTCTTTCTGTGAATGTTTTGTGTATTCAATTGTTCTGTTACGCAGTTCTAAGTCTAGATTGTCTAGATTTGATTTTAATGATATTTTTTCGTTTGAAAATCCAGCCATTACCCAAATAGCTGGATAGAAAGTTCCCGGATGCAGTTCAAACTCTTTCTCTCCCTTGCCAATTAATGTAAACCCAGCAGGTATTAGTAATCTTTCTAGGAACTTTAGCGAGAAATGATTAATATGTTCCGTATCAAAATAATGAAAGGGAGAAACATAAAAATCTAGGTATTTTTTGGCATCAGGAACTTCAGCATACAAAACCCCATTTTTACCCAATAGATTTTTGAAATTACTCAATGCACTTGCTAGATCTTGTATATGCTCTAACACATGAGAAAGAATGACAACATCAAAATCTCCCAAATCTTGAGGAGGCGTAAAAATAGAACCAGCATAAGCTTCTATTCCGTAAAGCTGTTTTGTATTCTCAACACAAGCCGGAGATGGATCTAAACCACATAAATTGTTATATCCTAGTTTTTTAAGATAGCCTAATAAACCACCATTAGCACAGCCAATATCTAAAATGCGAACGCTCTTATCTGGTAAAAATCCAGCAATACATTCAGCCGTTTTTTGAAGTCGTGCGGCATCATAGGGAGACTCCCCCCCTCCTGTAGCGGTTTTTTTGTCCTCGTATTTGGATAATTTGGCGTAAAAAATATCATAATCTTTCTGACTTACTGTTGTATCAGCATAGACGAAACCACAGCGATCACAACATAGTATATCATATCCATTTGAGAGGGGATGACCTTCAGGTAAAACAAATTTTTGTGTGTGAAGAATCTCCCCATTTTCTTCTTGACAAATTGGACATTTGCGAATTGATTTTTTCTTATTCATGGTGTAAGTCCTAAAATTTTGATGAATTATAACTAGCCGTTCGGATAATTGATTCTCTTAAGGAAATCAAGGGTTTAAGTTGTAACTCAGAAAACGCTCGTTTTACTGAAGGAACGTAACGTTCAGCAGGTTTGCCCGGGATAGGTTCTTTTGCTATAACCACCTCAACTTTTGATGCAAATGTACTGGCAAAAACTTCCGCCAGTTTAGCGATAGTTAAATCCTCATCTGAACCGACATTATAAGGGTAGCATGATTTTCCCTTAAACAAAATTGTCCACAGCCAAATTGCCAAATCCGCCGCATAGAGGTAAGAACGATAAGGAGTGCCATCCCCCTGGATGAGAATCGGACTCCCCATCATACCATCTCGAATGAAATTACCAATAGCAAAATGGGTATCCAGTGGCAAATAGGGACCGACAAAGGCAAAGCAACGAGCAATTTTAGTTTCTAATCCATGTTGTTTAGCATAGAGAGTACAGAGCATTTCTGCTGCCCGTTTTCCTTCTGCATAAGCATAACCCGGATTAGTTAAATCAGGAGAGCCTAAATAGTCTTCGGAAACATGGGTGATTTCCGATGGCTGCTTGCCATAAACGGCACCGGAACTGGTTAATAAGAACTTTTTAGCCTGACAAAATTTAGCAAATTCTAAAGTATGTCGTGTTCCCTCAATAATCGTATCAAACATTAGTAAGGGATCTTCTTGATTGAGCTTGGCACTGGCTTCAGTTGCACCATGAATAATATAAGAAAACTCCCCTTCAGGAAACTGAAATGACCTAACATCACCGCTATGGAATTGAATAGCGGGATGATTGGCTAAATGAGGAGCTTTTTGCCTGAAACTATCAGTATTTCTGGTTAAAACAACTGCCGATGCTTTTAAGTCTAGCTGATCATTGGCCCAAATAAAACTCTCCAGAAGCCAACAGCCAAAAAAGCCTGTACCTCCAGTAATAAATATCCGCTGTCCACGCAATTCTTCCCACAGGTCTTTAGTGTGGGCAAGAATATGATTTAAGTCATTTGTTAGAAGATTGGTCATAAGAGCATATTACATCAGCTATGAATATTATGATAAGGAAGTGGTTCTAATTAAATAGAAGATAGATTTTGCCTTTGATACCCCCTTAACCCACCCTTATTAAGGGGGGTATCTGACAATTTTTTAACACCTATTAGATAACGCATTACCTTTTCTCTTTTATCTTTATTATTTACTCCTTCTTTGATAATTAAACCTCCAAGTATTAACCTCAATAGAGTAATCAACATGACAATAATACTCAGTCCTTTTGCTGTCATTGGCGGAATGATAAAGTAGTTTTTCTGTATTAACAAAAAAAACAAAAAATCACATACATTAAATCATATTTACTTTGTTTTTCTTCATTGACAAAAAAGCTAAATGTATATAGAAGTCAACAAAAGTAAGGTGAGAGACAGTAAAGAATAAGGTTTGTTTTCTATCATACACTATCATCAACTTCAACTCCCAGCGATCTCAATTTTGCCGCCAAGCGCTCGGCTCGTTGCTTTTCCTGTTCGGCTCGTTGCCTTTCCTGCTCGGCTAACTCCTCTATGGTGGGGAGCAATTGCCCCTCTGGTGTTGCCCAACGTAGCCAAGTAATCGGCTCTTGTTCATCCCCATAAATTCCCTGCCAGCGCAATAACACTAGCCCTAATAT